>CAYTAH010000036.1:0-46622 GCA_964435785.1 uncultured Phycisphaeraceae bacterium
AGTGGGTGAGTGGGTGAGTGGGTGAGTGGGTGAGTGGGTGAGTGGGTGAGGAGCGAGGGCACTGGCGGGCCAGCCGCCAGAGTAGCACCGGGGGGGGGGAGGGCGCCCGGCGCTACCGTGACAACCGGCGGGGTTTCTGGCACACTGTGCCGATGAGCGAGAACATCGATCGGCGGGAGTTCCTGGCGGCCGCGGCGGCGACGGCGGCGGTGGGGGGGCACGCGATGGGGGACGGGTTCCTGGTCGGGGTGGACGGGCACGCGGCCCGGGCCGCGGGGAACGGGCGCGCGCCCCAGCCGCAGGGCGAGCGCCCGGGCGATGCGCACCGGGGGCCGTGCGTGATCGCGTCGGGCAACGGGATGAACGCGTTCGAGGGGGAGAACACGGTCGAGCGGGCGTTCAGGCTGCTCAGCGAGGGCGTGCGCCCGGTCGAGGCGTGCGTGCGCGGCGTGAACATCGTGGAGAACGACCCGCGCGACATGAGCGTCGGCTACGGGGGGCTGCCGAACGAGGAGGGCGTGATCCAGCTCGACTCGGCGTGCATGGACGGGCCGCTGCACAAGGCGGGGGCGGTCGCGGCGATCGAGGGGATCAAGAACCCGGCCTCAGTCGCGCTCGAAGTTCTGCGCCGGACTGACCACGTGCTGCTCGTGGGCGAGGGGGCGAAGAAGTTTGCGCTGCGCCTTGGGTTCAAGGACGAGGACCTGCACACGGAGGGCAGCCGCGAGGCGTGGCTGCGGTGGAGGGCGGATTTGAACAACGAGGACAAGTGGCTCGACCGGAACGAGATCATCAACTTCCCCGAGCCCTGGCGGCAGGGAAAGGCAGCGCCCATCGGCGATTCCCCCATTGCCCATTCCCCATTGCCCATTGCCTCTCCTCCTCAAGACTCAAGACTCAAGACTCAAGACTTCCCCTTCACCTACGGCACGATCCACTGCTCGGCCGCCAACGCCGACGGCGACGTGGGGTGCTGCACGACGACCAGCGGCCTGGCGTGGAAGCTGCCGGGGCGCGTGGGCGACTCGCCGCTGATCGGGTGCGGCCTCTACTGCGACAACGCGGTGGGCTCGGCCGGGGCGACGGGGCGGGGCGAGAGCGTGATCCACACGCTGGGGGCGTTCTGGATCGTCGAGGCCATGGCCCGCGAGCCCGAGCGGAGCGTGACCGACATCTGCCTCGAGGCGTGCAGGCGCATCGTCGAGCGGACGCGGGAGAAGCGGATGTTCGATGAGCACGGCCGGCCGCGGTTCAGCGTGACGTTCTACGCGGTGCGGAAGAACGGGGCGTACGGGACGGCGTCCATCCTGAAGGGGGGGAACGCGGCGGTGTGCATCGATCGCAAGACGCAGCGGCTGGAGAGCGAATTCCTGTACGAGTAGCGCAGGTGATCCGCGGCATGCGCCGCCCATCGAACGCAACAACCACGGGGGACCGTCCGAATGAACTTCGACACCTTCAACGCCGTGTTGCTCGCGATCGCATTTCTCGTCCCTGGCTTCATCTTGTCATCGGTGCTCGCAGCGACATTCCGACGCCGGTCACGATCCGCTGCTGACCTAACGCTACAGTATCTCACACTGAGTTGCGTCAACCACGGACTGTGGTCTTGGCTCATCGCTCTCATGATCCAAGGCGACTGGGCATCCCAACACCCACGAGCGACCGCAGCGCTCGTGTTCACCATACTCTTCGCCTCGCCGGTAATGCTGGGGGCGCTCGCGCCGACGTTGTCCCGACACCCCGTGGTGAAGCGGGTGCTCTCAGCAGTCGGCTTCAATGTGGACAGGTTCATACCCACTGCCTGGGACTTCAAGTTCGACCAGGACACCCCCGCGTGGGTCATCGTTCGCCTGCGCGACGGAGCGATGGTGTACGGTTTCTGGGGCGGCGAGTCGTTCGCGGGTGATGAGCCGGGTGAGCGAGACTTGTACCTCGAGGCGGTCTTCCAACCGAACGACGGCGGACCCTGGCAGCCCGCGCCCGACACTGCCGGTATACTCATTCGTGCCGACGAGATCGCGACGATCGAGTTTCGCCGGGTGGATTCAGGACCAAGGAGCGTGTGATGACAGGGACGGCTTCGAAAGAGCGCAGCGCCCCTCGTCCGGTGAACGAGGGATACCGCCCGTCGGGTCAGAAGGGCTATCAGCCTCAGACGGCACAGCGCCTTGACCCTATGAAGCTGCCGCCCCCGAAGGGCGGAAGCGCTGTACAGCCCCCACCCAACGGGAACGGGGCCAAGAAAGACGCCTTGTGAGCCACCGGTGAGAGGCGCCAATGTGCCTCCATCGTCTCCCTGATCTGAGCCTCGCCGCGGAATCTCGCGGCGTGAGTTGTGGCGTGACGTCGTGATCCTCTCCGCGGGCGCGATACCGCTCTTGAGCGCGAGAGCAGCGTGCGTCGCACCTCGCTGATCGGACCGGTTGAAGCTCTGCCAGAGCCGACTCCATGATCGCGGGGGCTGTCTCGCCCGCTGACCCGAGGAGGACCCCTGCCGGGGCCACGGGCGCGCGAAGGGGCGGCGTCCGGGGGTGTCGGTCGCTTGCGCGGCCTCCACCCCCGGCTATGCGAGAGCACCCCGCTGGGGTGAGGTGTCGCCCTTTCAGGGCTTGGTCGTGCCAGAAGGGTGGGGCGACGGCGACCCAGGGCGGCGCTGCGCTCTGCCCTGGGCTCCGGTTGTGTCACGCCGTTGGCGTGGGGGATGCCGCACGGGCAAGCCGCAGAGCCGGCTTGCCCATGCCACCCGGCGGGCTCTGGACGGGAACCGCGGCGGACCTACTCCTCGTGCCGCACGCCCTGCTGGAGGTATTCGAGCGTTTCGGCGAGGGGGACCGCTCTGAGGCGCTCCTCGAGGGCGCGGGCACCGCTCTCTTCCTCGACGATGCGGATCAGCTCCGCGGCGTCCGGGCCGGGCTGCGCGGCGAGTCGCGAGAACACGCGGGCGATCCAGGCGTCGCCGTGCTCGTGGACGAGGCGGGCCATGGAGTACTGCGCGGCGGCGTAGGCGGCGGTTTCGTGCTCGGCGCGCGAGCCGTCGGGCGCCCACCACGACTCGGGCGCGAGGATGTCGATCGTCTCCATCGCGCTCATGGTATTGCGCAACGGCTCGATCCACTGCGAGGCGTGGGCGGTGTCGCCGTCGGGCGCGTAGCAGAGCGCGGCGAGCGCGCCGAGATAGTCCGAGAGCCCTTCGCAGAACCATCGGTGCGGCATGAGCCGCAGCTCGTAGCACACGCCGTGGTGGCAGCACTCGTGCAGCGTCTCGTGGTAGAGCCACGCGCGCCCGACGTCGGCCCAGAAGTGCCCCTGCTCGCGCAGTGGGAGCGAGCGCTCGCTGGTGTGCAGCACCCAGCACGTCGCGCCGTCGATATCCACCCAGAAGCCGAAGCTGCGGGGCAGGCTCTCCTCGGCGCCGACGACCACGACCGGGAGCACGCGCACGGGCTGGGCCGTGACGTGCGCGAGGAGACGGAGCTGCTTCTCGAGGAGGGCGGCGACCTCGGCCGCGAGCGCCGCGCGCCCGGGCGAGTGGAACACCACGGCCGGGCCCTGCCCGAGTCGGATGAGCCCGGCTTCGGCGCTCGTGAAGCTCGGCCATGTCGAGCCCTGCTCGGCCGGCGGGAGCTTGGACTGGACCTCGGCTTGGGCGGCTTCCCACGGGCGTTCGGCGGGCACGACGGCGTAGGGCGGGAGCGCGGGCTTCGCGGTCGAATCGGCGGCTTCGCGAGCGGGGGTCGGCTCGGGAGTCTGGGCGAGGGCCGGGATGCAGATGGCGACGGACGTCAGAACTCGGGCGAGGCGCATGGGCTCCCCCTTCCCGGCGAGGTGTGCCGCGGTCGCCGCACCGTCGCGGCGGCGAGCCTCGCGCTCCCTAATGAAACAACCCCGCCGTGGGCAGGGTTGCACAGGGCGCCTGCGGACCCAAAGAGGACCCTTGCCGGGGTCCCGGCCGGGCGCAACGGTCGGCGTTCCGGGGGTGTCGGTCGCGTGCGCGACCTCCACCCTCGGCTACTGACGAGCACCCCCTGTCGGGGCGCCGGATCCTGCGCGAGGAGGTGCTCGATCGCGACGCGATGGAGCGCGGCGCCGCCGGGCCATCCTACCGCGCCGCGCCGAGCCCACGCGGGGCGGCTCGCGCCCGGCGCGCCAGCAACGCCCTCACCGGTCCGCGGCCGGTGGTGGGGGCCGCCCGCAGGTACACTGGGGGGCCTTGAAGTACGCCTCCGCACAGGTCATGCACTTCCTGGCCCAGCGGAGCACGAGGCGGAACATCCGCGCGCTGCTGCGGTTCATGCTCGTGCTGGCCGGGCTGGTGACGCTCTACAGCGTGCTGTTCCACTACGTGATGATGTGGGAGGGGCGGGAGCACAGCTGGGTCACGGGCTTCTACTGGACGCTCACGGTGATGACCACGCTGGGCTTCGGGGACATCACGTTCCAGGGCGATCTCGGGCGGGTGTTCTCGATCGTGGTCCTGCTCTCGGGCGTGATCTTCCTGCTGATCCTCCTCCCCTTCACGATCATCCAGTTCTTCTACGCGCCCTGGGTGGAGGCGCAGACCGCGGCGCGCGCGCCGCGCGAGCTGCCCGCCGAGACCCGTGGGCACGTCGTGCTCACCCACCACGAGCCCGTCGCGGCCGCGCTCATCCGCAAGCTCGAGCAGTTCGACTACGGCTACGTGCTGCTGGTGCCGGATCTCGACGAGGCCGTGCGCCTGCACGATCTCGGGCTGCGGGTGGTGCTCGGGCACCTCGACGACGTGGAAACCTACCGGCGCGTGCGCGCCGACCGGGCGGCCCTCGTCGTCGCCACCGAGAGCGACATCGTCAACACCAACATCGCGTTCACGGTGCGGCAGGTCGCGCCCGCGGTGCCGGTCGTCGCCACCGCCGCGACGCCGACATCGGTGGACATCCTGGGCCGGGCGGGCGTGACCCACGTGTTCAACCTGGGCGAGATGATGGGCAGGGCCCTCGCGCGGAGCATGGTGGGGGGCGACGCGCTGGCGCACGTGGTGGGCGCGGTGGACGAGCTGCTCATCGCCGAGGCCAACGCGTACCGCACGCCGCTGGCGGGCAAGACGCTCCGCGAGAACCGCCTCAGCGACCTGGGCGTGAGCGTGATCGGGCTGTGGGACCGAGGGCAGTTCCGTCCGGCCTCGCCCGACACGCTCGTCGGCGAGAAGGCCATCCTCCTCCTGGCGGGCTCGGAGAGCCAGCTCGCCACCTACGACGAGCACTTCGCCATCTACAACGTCTCGGGCATGCCGGTGCTCATCATCGGGAGCGGGCGCGTCGGGCGCGCCGCGGCGGCGGCGCTGACGACCAGGGGCGTGGACTGGCGCATCGTGGACCGCGTGCCCGACCACATCCCCGACCCCGCGCGGGCGGTGATCGGCGAGGCGGGCGATCCGGAGGTGCTGAGGAAGGCCGGCCTCCACGAGGCCCCGGCGGTGCTCATCACCACCCACGACGACAGCCTCAATATCTACCTGACCATCTACTGCCGGGCGGTGCGGCCGGAGATCCAGATCATCAGCCGCGCCACGCTCGATCGGAACGCCGAGACGATGCACCGCGCGGGCGCCGACTTCGTCCTCTCCTACGCCTCGATGGGCGCGGCCAACATCTTCAACCTGCTGGAGCGGGGGCGGATCATCACCATCGCCGAGGGCCTCGATGTCTTCCGCGTGCCCACGCCGGCGCAGCTGGACGGGCGCACGCTCGCGACCTCGGGGGTCCGCGAGCAGACCGGGTGCACGGTCGTCGCGGTGCGCGACGAGGCGGGGGATCTCCAGATCAACCCGCGTCCGGACACGCAGCTCAGGGCCGGGCGGGAGATGATCCTGGTGGGCAGCGTCGAGTCTGAGCGGCGGTTCCTCGAGCGGTTCGGCGAGCGATGAGGCGCGCGCGCCGCCCGCGATCGAGGGGGCCGGTCGGGGCGGCTAGCCTTATGGACCAATGGTCGGTGGGGGTGCAGAGGAGGGCGACATGAAACGCAGGGTGATCTCGTGTCTGGGTGTGGGGGCCGCGCTCGCGCTGGGGGCGATGGCGCCGCTCGGCGGGTGCGAGTCCGGCGGGCTGGGGGGCCTGGCGGGCGCGCAGAGCGCGATGGAGCGCCTCGCGCCGGCGGTGAAGGAGGCGGCGAACGCGTACATCGCGAATCTCGAGTCGCTGACGAGCTCGCTGGCCAACCTCAGGGACCTGCGCGGCGTGATGGACTTCGTGGAGCGGGCCGAGTCGCTGGTGAACGAGGTGGCGGCCTCGTATCAGACGCTGGCCGGCACTTCGGGCCAGGAGCGTTCGGACCTGCTGGAGGCGTTCGGGTCGAGGTTCGCGGAGGTGAACAGCGCGTTCCTCGAGCAGTCGGACGACGCGCTCAACACGGCCGGGTGGAGGCAGGTGCTCTCGCCGGTGCTCAACAGGGTGCAGCTGTTCGAGTAGGGGCGGGCGAGTGCCAGCGAGTGGAAAGGAAAGACCCCGCTCCGAGCGGGAGCGGGGTCGGGGGTTGGCGGGGCGGTGCGCGGCCTCAGGCGAATCGGCGCCTGCGCGCGGCCAGGAGACCCGCGAGCCCGACCATGGCGAGGGCGCCCGGCGCGGGGATCACGGTGCCGTTGACCCAGTAGTTGAAGTTCTGGCCGGAGTAGGTGGTGTTGCCGGGGGAGTTGGCGGGCATGCCGCTGCCGTAGTCGTTGGACCAGTACGCCACGAGCGAGCTCCCGTCGAGGAGGCTCATGCGCGGATTGGCCTGGCTCTGGTAGAGCGCCATCATCCAGTAGGTGCCCGAGTTGACGATCGGGTTGCTGGTGAACGCGATGTTGTCGTAGGTCTGCTGGGCGCTCAGGAAGGTCTCGCCGGTGACGGCCACGAGCGCGTCGGGGAGGCCGTCCCCGCCCGAGCTGTAAAGCCCGAAGATCGCGTTCGAGTCGGCCGGGTCGCCGTAGTCCTCGTGCCCGTACATCATGCCGAAGCTCTCGAGCCGGAAGTCGTCCACGGGGATCGACACTTGGACTCCGAGCACGTAGTTCGGCGAGTGGCTCGATTGGATCTCGAAGGGGTCGGTGTTGCCGTAGGTGTCCGCGATCGCTCCCGCCGCGGCCGCGAGAACGACAGCTCCGGCGCAACGCACAACTGCTCGTGTCATCATCCCTCTCTCCTTCCGCGCCTCTCGGCGCTCGGGCGGGCGGCGGTCGTGCGCGGCACGGCCCCGCCAAGGGCGGCCTCGTACACGGGCGACCGCCCGCTCCTCCAGCATACGGGATTCCCCCGGTTCGGTGCAAGAGGCGAACGCCAGCCGTGGGGCGTGGCCAGGACAACACCCGCAAGATGTTTATTTGCAGATATTTAGCTCGGCCGATCGATCGGGCTCGCCCCCGCGCCGCCGCGGCATGCCGGCTCAGCAGCCGGCGACCCAGCGGTTGAGGAAGGCGATGACGTCCTGGGTGTTCACGGTCCCGTCCTCGTTGAAGTCGGCCTTGGGGTCGCCGGCGACCCAGTCGTTGAGAAAGGCGATCACGTCCTGGGAGTTGACGACGCAGTCGGCGTTGTAGTTGGCGGGGCAGAAGGGGTCGAAGCCGGTCACGACGATGACCCTGTTGCCCCCGTTGAAGGTAGAGAAGAGGAAGTCGCCCGTGAGCGGGTCGCGCGTGCCGCCCTCGGCGCCGCCGAGCTGGCTGATGAAGACCCGCCGGGTGTTGGCGATGGGGTCGCCGTTGGCGTCCACCTCGAACGAGGAGATGACATTGGCGCTGTACTCGCTGACGAGGATGCTTTCGCGTGGGAAGAGCGAAGCGCCCGCCTCGACGTAGACGATGCCCTCCGGTCCGTTGACCCCCGGGAGGTAGTCCGTCAGGGGGCCGGAGATGTCGAAGGTGCCGCTTCCGTCGGGGCTGACCGTGGCGTCGTGCCAGCGCGCGGAGTTGTAGGGAAAGACCTTGAAGCGGCCCTCGCCCGCGAACCCGGGCGGCACGAACGTGAAGGCGCCGACGGACGCGCTGAAGCCCAGGGTCGAGAGCTTGACGATGCGGTCGGCGACGGTCGAGCCGGGCTTGAGCTGGCCCAGCTCGTTCATGTTGTAGCGGCTGAAGAAGAGCACGCCATCGGGCCCGTAGCAGAGCCCGCCGTCGATGTTGGGGGCCTCGGCGAAGAACTCGGCGCTCCCCCCGAACGCGATGATGTTGTTCTCCGCGTCGCGCGTCACGGGGACCGCGTAGAGCTTTCCGCTCGCGCTGTTGGCGCTGCCGCCGATGATGAGCGTGTCGGGGTCTCCCGCCTTGAACACCAGCCCGCCGAGCGGCGCCGGCACGCCCGACGGCGTGCCCAGGTCCTTCCAGCGGTACGCGCACTCGTAGAAGGGCTCGACGACCTGCGCGCTCAGGCTCGCCCCGGCGCACGAGAGCACCGCCACCCCGACCAGCATCACTGACTTCATTGCTTCGCTCCTCCCCTCCGGTGGGAGCAATGGTATGGTGGAACGGACGGGGCTCGGCAAGCCCACCGCGGCCCCGGCGGGCAGGTTGCGAGAGCGGGCAAGCGCGGCAACCTGGGCAGCAGCGCGACGGCGGCGGACGGGCGTTCGAGGGCTGCTTCGCCTCGCAGAGCGGGTCAGTGGGGGCGGTGGAACGGAGCGTTCGCCGGGCGATCACGCCCGGACGAAGCGGTCCGCACGGAAGGGCTCGGGGTCGAAGCTCGGCCGCTCGCCGCACATCAGCTCCGCCAGCAGCCGCCCCGTCGCCGGCCCGGTCTTGAGCCCGGTCATCTGGTGTCCGGTCGCGACCCAGAGGTTGCTGTATCCGGCGGCCCGTCCGATCGCGGGCATGCCGTCCGGCGTGCACGGGCGCAGCCCCCGCCAGAGGTCGTAACTGTCCGGCTCGTCGATCGCCAGCATCTCCCGCGCAGCGCGCGCGATCGCCTCGACGCGCCGAGGGCTGATCGAGAGATCCTCGCCCACCAGCTCGAGCGTCCCCGAGACGCGCAGCGCGTCGGCGTGCGGGTTGACGGCGATCTTGCGCTCCGCGAGCAGGATCGACCGGGCGGGGTGGGGCGCCGAGCGGCGAAACAGGAGCGTGTAGCCCTTCGCCCCCAGGATCGGCATGCGCAGATGAAACGCCCGACCCAGCGAGCGGGACCACGCCCCGGCCGCGAGCACGAAGTCGCGCGCCGACACGCGCCCCCGCGTCGTGCGCATCGCCCGCACCGCGCCCGCGTCGTGCTCCACCCCGACGACCTCGGCGTCCTCGACGAGCCGCGCCCCCGCCCGCTCGGCCTCTTCGGCGAGCGCGCGCACGGCCTCGTAGGGCTCGCACTGCGCGTCGCGCGGGAAGTGCACCGCGCCGATCGTGCGCCCCCGGACGGCGGGCTCGCGATGCCGCACCTCCTCCGCGGTCCACTCCTCAAACGGCACGCCGAGCGCCTCCGTCGCGGCCGCGGCACGGCGGACCGCGTGCAGCTCCTCTTCGGTCTCGCAGACCGCCAGCAGCCCGGAGCGCGCGAATCCAAACGGCCGGGGGGCGCGGGCCGCCAGCGCCTCCCACGCGTCCACGCTCCAGTTCGAGAGCTCGATCAGCGCCGCCCGCCCGCGGGCGAAGCGTTCGCGGCTCCGACCCGCGCGCACGAACCCCAGCAGCCAAGCCGCGAGCGCCGGGTCGGCGCGCGGCCGGATGTAGAACGGGCTCTCCGGGTCCAGCAGCCACTTCAGCGCCTTGCGCGCCTGCCCGGGGGCGGCGAGCGGCTTGGCGAGCGAGGGCGTGAGCCAGCCCGCGTTGCCGAATGAGCACGCGTGCCCGACGCGGTCGCGCTCGAGTACCGTGACGGCGACGCCGCGCCGCGCGAGCTCCAGGGCGCACGCGACCCCGATGACGCCGCCCCCGATGATCGCGACCTCCGGGTTGCCCAGCTCCTGGTCCGTCACGAGACGTCCTCCCTCGCGACGCATCGTAGTCGGCGCCGCGTGCGAGGCCTCTTACGCCTCACACCCTGCGCAGCGGACGGGCCGGGTTGCCCGCGGCGATTGTCCGCGCGGGGACATCCCGGGTGACAACCGCCGCGGCGGCGATCACCGCCCCGTCCCCGATCGCCACGCCGGGGCAGATGGTCGCGTGACCGCCGATCCACACGTCGTCGCCGATCGTGACCGGGCGCCCGAACTCCAGGCCGCTGGCGCGCTCGACGGGGTCGGCGGGGTGGGTGGCGGCGTAGACGTGAACGCCCGGGCCGAGGAAGACGTTGCGCCCGAACGTCACGGGGCACACGTCGAGCACGACGCACCCGAAGTTCATGAAGAGGTTGTCGCCGGCGGAGATGTTCCACCCGTAGTCGCAGCGGAACTCGGGCTCGATCTCGAACCGCTCGCCGAGGCTGCCGAACAGCTCGCGCAGGAGCGAGGCGCGGCGCGCAACTTCGTGCTCGGCCGACGTGTTGAACTCTCGGCAGAGGCGGCGCGCCCGCAGCCGCATCTCGACAAGCTCGGGGTCCGCGGGCCGGTAGAGCTCACCGGCCACCATCTTCTCGCGTTCGGTGGGCATGGCGCATTGAAGGCGCGCCGGCGAGTTCTTCCGGAGCAGTGGATGGCGTGCCCGGGCGGGGCGAGGGGGGTGAGCGCCCGCCCGGGCACGATCCGCCATCGAGCGGCCGCAGGAGCGGCGCTCACACGAGCCGGCGTCGGCTCAGCCCGAGGCCCGCCAGCCCCGCGAGGCCGAGCATGGCCGGTCCGGGGAGGGGGATCACGGAGGTCACGATGTCCGAGCCGGTGTCGCCGTTGATCCAGTACGTACCGGTGATCATGAAACCGGGGTTGGAGTAGACCCACGCGATGGCGTCGTCGATCGCCTCCTGATTGGTCTGGCCGTTCTCCGGCTGGGGCCAGAAGGCGTTGCCGACGCCGACGTAGACGAGCTCGTCCACCAGCGTGGTCCCGTTTCCGGAGGTGTAGACGATGTCGTCGCCCGTTCCCCTGATGCGGTCGGGTCCCCAGTTGATGCCGTGGCGAGTGGCGCTGTAATCGAGCCCGAGGAAGTTGCCCGCGTAGCCGAGCGCGTTGTAGGGATCGCTGCTGGTGATCTCGAAGGTGAGGTCGACCAGCCGGAACTGCGTGACGCCGTCGCCGTAGGCGTGGAGCCCGAAGTGCATCCGGTTGCCGTACTCCGCGGCGAACGGGGCGCCGGGATTGGCCACGCCGCGCCAGCTGTTGAAGCTGGTGACCATGAACTCGCCCGCGGCGACGTTATTGGGCGCGATCTCGTACGCGGTCGGGTCGCTGGTGCGGTCGCCAACGTTGCCGAGATTGTTTCGGAGCGAGTTCAGGGCGTTGCCCACGTACGCGTTCCAGCTCGGCGATCCGTACGCGTTCGGCGCCGAGGAGGCGCGGACTTCGAGGGTGATGGGCCCCGCGACCGTCGCGGCGCCGACGGCCGACAATGCCACCACGGTGCAGACGCACAGTCTCATATCTCTCTTCCTTCCTCGTGCGCCCCGTCGGTCCCCCAAGGAACACCGCACCCCCGTGCGAGACTTCATTGGGTGTGCGACGGAGCCTGATGCGAATTCTTTGCAGCAATAGCGGATAGAAACGTCGTTGTCAACTCTTGTGTCACAGAGAGTCCCGATCGCACCAAGTCGGGGGCAAATCGGCGGACTGTGGCCGGGCTTATCGGCCGCTCTCCGGTTCTTCCGCGATGAGTCGCGGGCAGACGCATTCCAGAACGCATCGACGTACGCACGCACATCGCCTTCTAATGTGCGAAATCGTGCCCAGGGTGAATCTCGTGGTTTGTGTGCGATGGGGCGGCACAGCGGCGGCGTGCGACGAGACCCCGATCATCAATCGTGCGGCGACGTCCGGTCTGCGCCGGCGGGACGGGCTCAGTGCGCCTGCCCGTTCTCGAGCAGGACCGTCAGCAGCATCACCGCGCCGCGCGGTGCGCGCACATCGTGCGGCACATCCGGCGCGAGCGCGAGGAGCTGCCCGGGACGGACAGCCTCGCATCGACCGTCGTGATCGACCTCCAGGTCGCCCTCGAGCGCGAGGATCGTGACGGTGCCGGTCGCGGCGTGGGGCGGCAGCGAGCCGCCGGGCTCGAAGACGAAGAGCGCGGTGGTCGAGTCGCCGTGCTTGTAGAGCGTCTTCCGCCTGTGTCCCTGGCGCGAAGGAGGGCCCTCGCCCCGGAGGGCCTCCGCCTCGGCGTGCAGATCAAAGAGGTGCGCCGGCGGGGCGAACCGCTCAGCGGGGTGCTGGCGCAGCCGGTCGTCTGGCATCGTGCGTCTCCGACACATGGCGATTCCCCCGTGCCCATGATACCAGGCCCAGGAAGTTCGCCCGGTCGATGAGGCCGTTCTCACGATGTGCGGCCTCGCGTGGCGCCGGGGCCGGTTGACAGGGTTGCGCGGCGGGATAGGCTGTGGGCGCTCTCGGCGCCCGCAGGGGCCGAAGAGGGAAGTGCGGTGAAGCCGCCTCGCCTGGGGCGGCCACTCCGCCGCGGTCGCGCCGCCGTGAGGGGCACTGATCGCGGGCTCACATGCGGCCACTGCCGACGGGGCGACGCACGCCCGGACGGTGGGAAGGCCGAGCCCGCGGCCCCGAGCCGGAAGACCTGCCGAGAGCCGGGACGCGTCGCGTCCCGCGACCTGATGGCCCTCGCGATGAAAGGGCGTCGGGGTTCGGGCGCTCCCGCGCTTCCCGGGTGCGCCCGCCCGTCGAGCCCGCGAGTGCCCCGAGGCAGGGAGCCGCCCCGCGCGGAACGGGGTGCAGCGAGGGCTCGCGCGTGAAGAGGATCGTAACTGTGCACGTGGCCTGCGCGGCCGCCGTGGTCGGCGCGCCATCGGCGTTCGGGGACGCGTTCGACGAGTACGGGCGCGCCTACCGCGTCTTCGACACGCCGCCGGTGGGGGACGGCTCGTTCGGCGTCTCGGGGGCTGCGCTGGCCGACGGCCGCCTGGTCATGGTGACGGGCAACGGCGTGTGGCTCGAGTCGGGGGTCGGGACGGCCGTCTTCGACGAGGTGGCGGTGTTCGATGCGCCGATGGGCGGGGCGGTGGACCCGGCCTTCCTCACGGTGAGCCCGGGGGCGACGCGCATCGCGGTGGGGGGCGGGTTCGGCAGGCCGGTGGCGGTGTTCGACGTGTCGGCGCTGGGCACGCCGGATGCGCCGACGCTGCTGACAGAAGGCGAGAAGGCGGACTACTTTCGTGTCGGGCACTACGACGCGGCCTGGTTCGACGAGCGTCACCTGGCCCTCAGCGCGGGCGACTTCGGGGCGCCGGCGTTCGTGTCGTTGCTCGACACGCGCAGCGATCCCGACATCCCTGTGAACGACGTGGTCGTCTCGGGCATCGCGGGGGCGTCGTCGGGCGTCGCGTTCGACCCGGCGGGGCGTCTGTTCACCGGCAACGGGTTCGAGGACGGCTTCGGCTCGGGCACGGGGTGGATCAAGGCGTTCGACGCGTCCGAGTGGATGGCGGGGGCAGACTTCGAGTCGGGGGGCGTGCTCATCGGCGACGTCCTGAGCGCGGGGGCGCTGGAGTTCGACGCGTTCGGGAACCTCGCGGTCGGCGGGGGCGATTTCGGCGCATTCGACGCGGGGTACATGGGCGTCATCCACGCGTCCGCGATCGCCGATGCGATCGCCGGGATGGGGGCGATCGACGGCGGCGATCCGGCGCAGCTCAAGAGGCTCGACCCGCGCGGCGACGGCCTTGGGTACTTCGGCGCGGCGTACAACGGGGCGACGGGGGAGCTCTGCGTGACCGACGGGACGACGTGGTACGCGACGGCGCCGGGGCCCGGCACGGCGGCCGTGATGGTGTGCGCGGGCGTCATGATGAGGAGGCGCCGTCATGCGTAGCGCACGGCTCACGCCCCTCGTGCACGTCGCGGCGTGCATCACGTGCGCCCCCGCGGCGGCCCAGTCGGACTTTGCGACGCGGGTGATCGAGTACCGCCCCGCGCCGGGGCAGTTCGTGCAGGAGGCCGGGTTCAACGACCCCGCGGCGGCGCTGGGCGCGCCGGCGGGAAGAGGCACGCACGACGGGGACGAGACCAAGGCCGTCACGCTCGGCGGCTTCGGGGGCTACGTCGTGCTCGGCTTCGATCGAACCGTGCGCGACGACCCTAAGAACCGGTTGGGCCTGGACTTCATCGTGTTCGGGAACTCGTTCTGGTCGGGCGGCAACCCCAACCGGCGCTGGGGCGAGCCGGCGACAATCGAGATCAGCCTGGACCGCAACGGCAACGGGCTGGCCGACGACGCCTGGTATCTGATGCCCGGCTCGCACATCGGCGCGCCGGCCCAGCACTGGCAGAGCCAGACATGGGACGACGACATCGCCGATCCCACGTACCCGCCCGCCCTCTCGTGGTGGGTGCCGCCGGGCGAGCACGGGGTGTGGCAGACGTGGGGCTTCCGGCTGCCGGCCGATCCGTTCGAGAGCGCGATCGTGCTCGAGAATCCAAACGGGCCGTTCGCGACGGTCGAGGGTGTGTGGGGCTACGCCGACCTCTCCCCGACGCTCGTGCTCGGCGATCTCGACGGCGACAACGTGGCGGACGACGGCTCGATGGCGCCGGAGGAGTTCTACACCGTGCCGGACGATCCGTTCACGGTGGGCGTGGACGCGGGCTCGGGCGGGGGCGACGCGTTCGACATCGCGTGGGCCGTCGATCCGGCCACGGGTGCGCCCGCGGGCCTTCCGGGATTCGACTTCATCCGCATCACCAACGCCACCAACGCCCTCTTCGGCCCCTTCGGCGAGCGGTCCGCGGAGGTGTGCGCCGTGGCCGTCGTGCGACCCGGGGCGACGGCGGGGGGTCGCCGGGCCGCCGTGCAGAGCACGGGGCGGCGATGATCGAGCGGCACGCCCAATCCCGCGCGGGCTGCGCGAGCCCGGCGCGCGCGTCCGCGTCGCGCCGGGCCGGACGCCCGCGCGCCGGGTTCACGCTTCTCGAGCTGCTCGTTGTCGTGGCGATCGTGGCGCTGCTGCTTGCGCTGCTGCTCCCCTCGCTCGGCGGCGCCCGCGAGGCGGCGCGCACGGGCGTGTGCGCGTCGAACCAGAGGCAGCTTGCGGCGGCGCTGCTGCTCTACGCGGGCGATCACGCCGATCGCGCCGCCCCCGGCGCAGCAGACCACCGCGCCAACCTTACGCGCTGGCACGGATCGCGCCGCGACCCGAGCGGGCCGTTCCTCCCCGAAGGCGGCGCGCTGACGCCGTACCTGAGCGGCGATGGGAGCGGCCCGGGCGCCTCGCGCGCCGTGCGCGCCTGCCCCACGTTCATCGGCGTGCTGGACCGGCTTGCGGAGACGGGGCAGGGATTCGAGAGGGCCGCGGGCGGCTACGGCTACAACAACGCATACGTGGGGGTTGAATTGGCCTCTGCCGGCCCCGACCTGTGGCGCGTGCGCGACGACCGGACCGGCTCGGCGATCGCGCTCTTCGCGCAGCCGGACAACACGGTCGTGTTTGCGGATGCGGCGTTCCCGGACGCACTCGCCCCCGACGCCATCATCGAATACAGCTTCGCGGAGCCGCCGTTTCATGTCGGATTCGCGGGCTCACGCATGGACCCATCGATCCACTTTCGGCACGGCTCGGGCAGCGCGGTTGCCGCGTGGCTCGATGGTCACACGAAAATCCGGAAGCTGGCGCGCACGTGGTCCAGCGGACTGTACGATCCACCGGCGGAGGAGATCGGGCTCGGTTGGTTCGGTGAAGAGGACGCCAACAGCCTGTTTGATTTCGCTGCTGGAGGCCGGTAGCCGATGGCGTTTGTGGATCGGTGTGTGTGTCAGAACGTCACCTTCGCGGAGCTGAAGGAGATCGCGCTCCGCGTGGGCAACGATCTCGACCGCCTGATCCGCGAGACCGGCTGCTGCGACGCCTGCGGCATGTGCCGGCCCTACGTGGAGCGGATGCTCCAGACGGGCGAGACGGTGTTCCCCGTCGTGCCTCGGGCAGCGCGGGTCGGGCTGAACATCACTCCTCGCAGATAACGGATGCATGAGGGGTGTGTCGCCGGCGCGGCGCGCCGCCGTGATGCGCTGCGCTCGAGGCGATGTTTCGTCGTGCGCGCGTGAGTCCGGCTCGCGCGGGTCGCTCAGTGATCCGGGGGAAACGGCGCAACAGGCGCCACGATCACAAGGAGCAACGGAATGAAGCGGCACATGTGGAAGACGGCGGCCGTGATCGCCGCGGCGGGAATCCCGGCGTTCGCCCAGACGGACACGGCGCCCGATTACGACGGCTCGGGCAACCTGGACACCGCGGACTTGCTGATCCTCCAGGGGCACATCGCCCGCGGCGATCTCGCCGGCGATCTGGACTCCAGCGGCGACGTGGACAGCTTCGATCTCGTGGCGTTCCTCTCGCTCGCGAAGGACCCCAACGCCCTCGCGGGCGAGGCGGTGGCGATCGACTGGAGCGAGATGCCGCGCGACGGCGAGCTGCGCCTCGGCGGGGCCGGGGTGGTCTCGGCGCTCGCGCTCGACTCGGGCGTCGTGCTCCACTTCGTCGAGCTCGCGCCGGGCGTCGTCGCGGTGCTCGAGGAGGCGCCCGAGGGGGCGCGCGGGCTCGACTCGGTCCCGGGCCTGGGGCCGGACTCGAGCGCGGCCGAGGTGTTCTTCGCGATCTCGCCCCCGGGAACTCCGGTGCCCGACAGGCTTCTCCGTGACGACCAGTCCGTCGGCGACCTCGGCGGACCGGCGAGCGTGCAGGGCTGGGCGCGGGCGAGCATGATCGGGGACTCCGACGGCGGCGACGACGACATCCTCAACGGCTACAGCAACTGCAACGACGCGAACTTCAAGAACTACATCAACTCCTTCAACTACAACGACCGCGGCACGCCCACCTTCCGTCTCAACAAGGTGCCCGACAGCACGAGCCTCTTCGACAAGTACGACTACATCCCCGGCGACGGCAAGGCCTACACCTTCTACCAGTACTTCGTCGGCGGCGACGCGGGCTCGCGCTGGTTCGACATCGACCGCTACATCTCGCGGGTCGCGGTCTGCGCGATCGACTACTACGAGCCGGAGAACCCCTACGGGCTCGCCCACCCGCCGATCTCCTACCAGGGGTACTCCAACAACCACATGGGCCCTGTCGTCCGCATGATGTACCGCCGCCCCGGCGAGAGCACCTGGTCGCTCGCCACGGTCAAGGACTTCGCCGCCGGCGAGGTCGGCAAGCGGCTCACCTGGCACTTCTACACCGGCTCCAACTGGGATTGGCGGACCGACATCTATTGGGCCGGCGGCGACGACAAGTTCGACATCGGCCACGCCGTGGAGGACAACTGAGCCTCTGCGCGGTGTGACCGGATCCCTTCTCGGCCGGCCGTGTTCGACGGGCGCGGCCGGCCGATATTGCGCGCGTGCGCCGGCTGCTCCTACGCTTGCGTCCGATGCGCGCCGCACCCGTGAACTACGGCAGCTCTCCCAGGGACTCCTCGCGCCGGGACCTCCGTCTGATGACGACGGACGGGGTGCTGTACTGCGTCATGGTCGGGTGCGGCGAGGCGTACTTCGGGGCCTTCGCCGTCGCCCTCGGCCTGGGGGAGATCCTGGCCGGGCTCATCGCCTCCGTGCCGCTGGTGGTGGGGGGGACGCTCCAGCTGGTGACACCCCGGGCCGTGCGCGCCCTCGGCTCGCTCAGGAAATGGGTCGTGCTCTGCGCGACCGTGCAGGCGCTCTCCTTCTTCCCGCTCGCGTTCGCGGCCTGGCGCGGCACGATGCCCGCCTGGGCGCTCTACTTGGTGGTGAGCGTCTACTGGATGGTGAACTACGCCCAGGGCCCGGCCTGGAACACATGGGTCGCCACGCTCGTGCCCACGCGCATACGCGCACGCTATTTCGCGCAGCGCACCCGAATCAACCAGGTGGGGACCGTTATGGGGCTCGTGGGGGCGGGGCTGCTGCTGCACGCGGCCAAGAGCGACCCCAGCAACGCCCACGGCGTGGACGTCTTCGCGCTGCTCTTCATGACCGCCGGCGTGTCGCGCCTCGTCGCGAGCCGGTGCCTCGCCGCCCAGCGCGAGCCGGAGCCGATCCCCGCCGACTTCCGCGTCGTCACGCCCGGGCAGTTCGTCAAGCGCTGGCGACACGGGCACGATGTCCGCCTGCTCGGCTACATGCTCGCGGTGCAGGCCTTCGTGCAGATCTCCGGCCCCTTCTTCACGCCCTACATGCTCGTGCGCCTGGAGATGGGCTACTTCGAGTACATGGTGCTGATCGCGGCCTCGTTCCTGTCCAGGTCGATCGTCCTGCCCTTCATCGGCAAGCTCGCCCACGCCAAGGGCCCGCGGATCGTGCTCTTCATCGGCGGCTTCGGGCTCGTGCCCGCGGCCGCGCTGTGGTCGGTGTCGGACAACTTCTGGTATCTCCTCACGATCCAGCTCCTGACAGGCGCGGCGTGGGGCTGCTACGAGATCGCGACGTTCCTCCTGCTCTTCGAGACGATCCCCGCCAACGAGCGGACCAGCGTCCTCAGCCTCTTCAACTTCTGCAACACCATCGCCATCGTGGCGGGCTCGTTCGTCGGGGCCGCCCTGCTCAAGTCGCTCGGCGACAGCATCGTCTCCTACCACATCCTCTTCGTGATCTCCTCGAGCCTGCGCCTCCTGACGCTGCCCCTGCTCCTGCTCATGCGGGTGCCGAAGTACGCCGCCACCCCCGTGCCGATGCAGCCGCTCTCGGTCCGCCCGGCCATGGGGGCCATCGACCGCCCCCTGGTCGCGGGCATGGAGAACGAGGAGGCGCGGGGCGCCGAGAACGGCGATACGCCCGGCGCGGCCGAAACCGAGCCCGCGCTGGAGGGACGCGGCTGAGCGATCGGCCGGTGGACGCGCCTGAGATTCCCTTGTGCGCCGGCGGGAGCGCGGTATGCTCGCGCCGAGCCTGGGGGAATGCTCGGTCGCGTGGGCCGGGGCACAGGCGTGCGAGGCAAGGAGGCCGCGCATGCTCGGTGAGACGCTGCGGTGGCTGACGCTCGGGTGCGGCGGGGCGGGTTTCGTGCTGCTCGTGTGGGCATGGTGGGGGCGGGCTCGCGGCGAGCGGCGCCTCTGCCCGGGCCACGCCCCGGGCTGGCGTGGCTGGCTCGACCCGCGCCGACTGGTGCTGCGCGACCGCTGCGGGTACGACGTCAGCGGCGTGCCGCGCGACGCCGGGGTCGTGCGCTGCCCCGAGTGCGGGCGCTCGCGAGCCGAGGGAGCCCTCCTGCGCCCAGGGCGCCGGGTGCGGATCGGCGTCATCGGCGCGGCGCTCGTTGGGCTCTTCTGGGTGGGGTTCGGCGTGCCCTGGAACCAGCGGGGGCGGTGGGCCGCGGGCCTGCCCACGCTGGTGCTCGCGGCGATGGACCAGCCGGGAACCGACCGAGTGCGCAAGGGCGTGCGGTTCGAGCTCGACGAGCGCGTGCTCGACGGCGAGGTGAAGGGCCTGCACGCGTCGCTCCTTGCCTGGCGCTTGGCGGGCGATCTCCGCGCCGACGAGCACCACCGGAACGCAGAGCGCGCAGAGCACATGCTCGACACGCTCTGGCCCCATTCGCGCCCGGCCCTCGAGGCGTTGCTCTCGGGAGACGACGTGCAGGGGCGCGTGCTCGCGGCGTCGATCCTGCGGGCCAGGTGCTTGGGCGATCCTTCCCACGCGCTGCTCGACGCGTGCATCGCGGATATCGGACAGCGCCCGGAGGGGCTCGGCTGGTATCTCCGCCTGCGCAAGTGCAGCGACGCGGCCGAGTTCCTGCTCCTGCACGCACAGGCCGCGCAGGGGAAGCTCGTCGCCGCCATGCGCGACGAGGACCCGCACCGCCGGCTGGTCGCCGCGGCGATCGTCGCGTGGGCGGGCCTCGCCGGGCACGAGGCCGAAGCCGCGGGCGTGCTGCTGCCCCACCTGGAGAGCAACGACCTCGGGGGGGACGCGATCGTGGCCGCCCCCGCGCTCTACCAGCTCGGCCCCGCCATCGCCCCGCTCCTGCGGGAGCGGGCCGGAGCGCTCGACGCCCAGGGTCGAGCCACGGCCCTGGCAATCGCGGACCGACTCGAGCACCCTGACGTACCGGTGGAGCGGCTGGAGCACCGGATGCCCCGCCTCACGGGCGAGCGGCTGGACCCGCTCGACGTGCGCTCGCTCGGCGAAACGGTGCGCGGGCTCTGGTTCTGAGCCGGTAGACTGGGGCGGTGGGACTTCCCCCTGCCAACCTGGTGCTCTTCTTCCTGAGCGCATTCGTCGTCCTCTGGGGCGCGAGTCTCCTGGTCCGCGGAGCGCGGGCGCGCAGGGACGCGGGCTCCCGGCACTGTCCCGAGTGCGCGAGGGACATGCGAAGCGTGGAGGGTCGCCGCTGTCCGGCGTGCGCGTTCGAGGCAGGGAACGAGGACGAGCTCCGCCGGCGCGGCGCGGATTTCCGCGTCGTGGGCCTCGGGGCGGTCGCGCTGAGCGCAGGGATCGTCTTGATCCCGGTAGCGGTGCACGTGAGGGCGTGGGAGGGCACCGGGAACGACCAAGGGCTCGGCGTGCACCCGCTCAACGCGGTGTTCGCCGGCGTGGGCGCGTTCGGGATCGTGCTGGCGGCGTGGGCCTGGCGCGGCGACCGGTCGCGCGGGCGCAGGCGCTGCCCGAGCTGCTGGTACGACATGAGCGCGACGCTCCCGGCCGAGGGCATTGCGACGAGTGCGGCGCTCGTGTGCCCGGAATGCGGGCACGACGCGGGCAGCCCGCGCCGGCTCTACCGGGCGCGTCGCCGCACGAGGCTCGCGTGGCTGGGCGTGTCCGTGGCGCTGCTGGGGCTGTGTGGACAGGTTGTCCCGCGAATGCTCCGCGTCGGCCCCCTAGGCGCGGTGCCCACAACCGTCCTCATCGCTGGGGTCGGTTGGCTGCCGATGGACTGGCTCGAGGCCGGCCGCGTGCCGAACGGCTCGTTGGAGTCGCGGATGATCGAGAGAAATGTGCTCCCCGGCTGGCAGGCGCAGTGGCTGAAGAAGCGTGCGGCCGCGGAGCTGGCGCACACGAGCGACCCTCGGCGGCTTGCATTCCTTCTGCGCCTCGCAGAGACCCAGGATTCGGAGGTGGCCTCCGGCGCGATCTCGCGCGTATGCGAGCTCCTGCTCAGCTCGGGCGAGAGTGGATGGACCGCGGCCGAAACAGACCTGGTCATCGACGCGGTGCGACACTATGCGAGCGGGGTAGTGTGGGCGCGGCAACAGGCTATTCGGACCGACGAGCCGCTGCGCCCGCTCGACATTCCCGGCGATCTCGTCGCCGAGTTGCTCCGGAACAGCTCGGCCACGCGCGCGGAGCTTGGGATCACGCTCGCGGGGGCGGCCCGCTCTGCACACCCGGAGGTCTGGGCTGCCCTGTGGCGGCTCGCGCAGGTTCCGGACCGGCGCATTTCATACTCTAGTGCGTGGACGATCTGGGATATGACTCAGGCCGACGGCCGCGCGCTGGAGTGGTGGATGGAGGCGTCGCGAAGCCCCGACGGCGCCACGCGCGCCCTCGCTGCCGCGGTAGCCCGGAACGGACAGGCCGCAGGGCCCATCGGTGAGCGGCTCATGGAGCTCCTTCGCGACAGCGACATCAACGTTGCGCTGCGGGCCGCGGAGGCGCTCACCGTCTGCAGTGTGCCGCCCGGACGCTGGGCCGCGGCCGTAGAGGCCGAGTTCCTTGGAGCGCGCGAGCACCGTGCGCGTTTTGCCGAGGCGCTTGTCGCCGCCTGGGACGTGCCGCAGTGCTCGTACGACATTCTCGCCAAGGCGTGCGCTGACCCGGAGCCCGTAGTCCGGGCCGCGGCGATCTGGGCCATGCCGCGTGAGGTCGGCCGGGGCAGGGGAGCGCCGGAGAGCGCCATGGAGCTCGCGGCGGAGCTTCTCGACGACGAGGACGAGCGCGTGCGACGGATCGCCGCGACGGTCGTGCTGATTGTTGCCGCGGACGACTCGGCGCAGGCCGAGGCCCACCCGGACGCTGTCGCTCGGGCCAGGGCCATGGACACCTTCGGCGTGGTGTTCGACGAGACCGAGTTCGAGGAGCCATAGGCTGCACGCGTGGGACTTCCCCCTGCCAACCTGGTGCTCTTCTTCCTCAGCGCGTTCGTCGGGCTGTGGGGGCTCAGCGTGGCCGTGCGCGGGGCGCGGGCGGGCCGAGCGCCGGGGACGCGTGTGTGCCCGCAGTGTGGCGGTTCGATGCTGGGCGTGGAGGGGCGCCGCTGCCCGGGCTGCGAGTTCGAGGCCGCGAGCGAGGAGGACCTGCAGGAGAGGGTGGCGGCGCAGGGAGTGGTGTGCGTCGGGCTGGTGGCGATCGTCGCCGGCGTCGTGCTCGTGCCGTTCGCCCTGGTCGTGCGCTCGTGGGAGACGCCGCTGGACGCGGAGAGCCTCCACCCGCTGCACGCGGTGTTCGCGGGGGTGGGGGCCTTCGGGCTCGCGCTCGCGGCGTGGGGGTGGCGGGGCGAGCCGGCGCGGGGGCGGAGGCGGTGTCCGAGGTGCTGGTACGACATGAGTCGCCTGCGCGGGGCCGCGGGGGAGACGGTGCTTATCTGCCCCGAGTGCGGGCATGATGCGGGGAGCGAGCGGCGGCTGTATCGGGCGCGGCGGCGCAGATGGACGATGCGTGTGGGGGTGATGCTCGCGCTGATTGGGTGGTTCGGGCAGACAGTGCCGCGGGGACTGCGGGAGGGGTGGTTGGGGCTGGTGCCGACGACGGTGTTGATCGCGGGGGCGGAGTGGTTGCCGACGTCGTGGTATGAGCGGTCTCCGAGTCCTTTCAGTGGCCTTATGGACATGCGTCTCGACCAAGGTTGGGGATGGCAGGGGCGATGGAACAGCCATCGAATGCGAGCGATCGCCATGCGGAGCACCGATCCTGCGCGGCTCAGCATCGCCTTGTCTCTGCTGCAGCCAGCCGGTGATTCCCGTGATGCAAAGCTGATCGAGCGAGTGCTGCGGCTCTTGGCGGACCGGTCGGTCAGCGGTTGGACGCAGGCCCAGGAGGCTAAGTGCGACATCGGGCTAACGGTCTTCTGGCGCTCGGCGTACAGGGAGTGGCATAGTCTCGGGTCAACCTCGCTGATGAATGATCTTTGGCGCGCCAAGACCGTCACATGCGTGACGTATGCGAGCATCATGCTCCAGGCCCCCCTTGCAGAGGCTAATGCCCAGACCCTTCCATTGATTTGGGACTGCGCGCTCAGTTCGCCTGATGAGCAGGCCGTGAGCATGGCCGGCGACGGAATCCTCTACCTGGCTGAATGGGATCCGGCCGCACTGGCGGATTGGCTGGAGCACTCGCGAAGCACTGAGGCAAGCGTGCGGCTCGCAGCGGCGTGTGCAGCCGGGGAAGGGCGCCACGAGCTGGAAGCGGTCGGGGTGCGCCTTCGCGAGATGGTCACTCGTGACGCGGAGCCACCGGTCAATGCGGCCGCTGTGGAAGCGTTGGTGAAGTCAGAGTGCGTGGATCAGGCGACTTGGTTGCCTGAAGCCGAGCGAGTGCTCTTCGGAACGACCGCAGAGCGTTGGCGGATCACGCAGGCGCTGCTGCCGCCATACTCCCACGAGCCGAACGAGGCGCGCATCAATCTCCTCATCCGAGCCGCTGATGATGCGGATCCGGCCGTGCGTGCGGCTGCGCTATGGACGCTCGCGACCTTTTGGGTAAACCATTCATGGTACCACGACTACCCAGTTGAGCCCTCTTGGCGTGCGGTCGTCGGGCGGCTGAATGATGGTGATCCGAGGGTGCGACTGCTCGCCGCGAAGGCCGTCACCATGTTGAGCGATCAATGGAGCGCAAGATTTGATCGGTTATTCCCGGATGATGTAGCCAAGGCGAGGCTCAACACTACGACGGATATCGTGTTCGATCCCGCGTCGTTCCCGTAGCTCCCAATCCCTCCGCCCCTCCGGGGCTCCAGGTACACTGGCGACGCTGACCACGGGTTCCGCCCCGACTACGTCGGGACTCCACCCGTGGCTATACACAGTCGCCCCTCCGGGGCTGAGGAGTGCGCGCAAACATGGCTGGTGCTTCGGTGCTTCGCTTGGCGATGTGGTCCGGCCCCCGCAACATCTCCACGGCCATGATGCGCTCGTTCGGCAACCGCTCCGACACCGCCGTCGTCGACGAGCCGCTCTACGCCCACTACCTGCTCGCGACGGGGGCATCCCACCCCGGGCGCGAGGAGGTCATCGCCCACCACGAGACCGACTGGCCGAAGGTGGTCGCCGGGCTCACCGGCCCCGTGCCCGGCGGCAAGCGGGTCTACTACCAGAAGCACATGGCGCACCACCTGCTCCCCGGCATGGACCGGGCCTGGATCGCCGGCCTGACCAACTGCTTCCTCATCCGCGATCCTCGCGAGGTGATCACGAGCTTCGTCAAGGTGGTCGAGCGGCCCACGGCGGCCGAGCTGGGCCTGCCGCAGCAGGTCGAGCTGTTCGAGGCCGAGCGGGCGCGGACGGGGCGCGTGCCCCCCGTCGTGGACTCGCGCGACATCCTCGAGAGCCCCCGCGCCGTGCTGGCGCGCCTGTGCGAAGCGGTGGGCATCGACTTTCAGGAGACGATGCTCCGCTGGCCGCCCGGCCGTCGCGAGACGGACGGCGTCTGGGCCCCGCACTGGTACGCAAGCGTGGAGAGGAGCACCGGCTTCGGGCCGTACACGCCCAAGGACGACCAGGTGCCGCGGGAGCTGATGGGCGTGTACGAGGAGTGCCGGGTGCTCTACGATCGGCTCGCCGCGCACAGGCTTTGAGGCAGTACGCCGAGCGGCGGAGGGAACCCGAAGGCACGGAGAGAGGCGGTCTACGAACACGATGTGCGCCAAGGCCGCCATTGATCGAATGAACGTCGATCACCCCTGGAGAGCGTCGGTAGTCTGCGTTCGGCGCTCGTCTCCGTGCCTCCGCGTCTTCTCCGCGTCTCCGCGTTCGAGGGATACTGATCCATGCTGCAGACATTCAACGAGAAGAACCGCGACCTCCTGGTCAATATCAACGGCGAGCTGGTTCACCGAGACAAGGCGGGCGTCAGCCCCTTCGACTCGGCCGTGCAGGGCGGCGACGCCGTCTGGGAGGGGCTTCGCCTCTACAACGGGCGCATCTTCAAGCTCGTCGAGCACCTCGAGCGCCTCCGCTCGAGCGCGAAAGCCCTCGCCTTCGCGGAGATCCCGAGCAACGAGCGGATCATCGGCGAGATCAGGAAGACACTGGCCGCGAACGGCATGCGCGACGGCGTGCACATCCGCCTCACGCTGACGCGGGGCGTCAAGATCACCAGCGGCATGGACCCGCGCCTCAACCAGTCGGGGCCGACGCTCATCGTGCTCGCCGAGCACAAGGCCCCGGTCTACGGGCGGGCAGGCCTCTCCCTGATCACCAGCAGCGTGCGCCGCTTCCCGCCCGACTGCCTGGACCCCAAGATCCACCACTGCAACCTCATCCAGTCGATCCTCGCGAAGATCGAGGCCAACACGGCCGGCGCCGACGACGCGGTCATGCTCGACACCCGCGGCTTCCTCGCCGAGACGAACGCGACGCACGTCTTCATCGTCACCGGCGGCATGGTCGAGACGAGCCGGCTCGTCGCGTGCCCCGAGGGCATTACGCGCGCCACCGTGCTGGAGATCTGCCGGACGGAGGGCATCCCCTCCGCCGAGCGCGCCATCTCCATGACCGAGGTCTACCGCGCCGACGAGGTGTTCTGCACCGGCACGATGGGCGAACTCGCGGCCGTGACGAAGGTGGACGGGCGCGTCATCGGCAACGGAGCGGTGGGGGAGATGACGCGCCGGCTCTCAGCGCTCTATACCGAGCGGACGTCACGCGAGGGAATGGAAGTGGTCTGAATCTCCGCTCGGAGATTCGCAATCGAGATTCGCCATCTCGGCCGCCGACTGCGATCCGACGCCTCAATCCTCCGGACCGTCCTCGTCGTCAAGCACGCCGCTCGGGGCGCCCGTCTCCCCCGTCCGGCGCATCGACGCCTCCAGCGACGACTCGACCAGCCCCGGCGTCCACAGCTCGGTGTGGTGCTGCCCGTCGCACACCTCGCGCATGAAGAGGTACACCAGCGTGCCCGCGGCGAGGACGTAGCTCACCGCGTACGCCGCCACGAGCGTCGCCAGGATCGACGACCAGAGGTTGACGATGCGAGCCGCGCCCGCCGCGGTGCCGCGCAGCTCGCGCGGATCGCCCGCGCCGTCGAGCGCCGCATCGGGCGGGAACTCGCCGGTGAGCGCCGCCGTCCCGCTCGGCCCCGTCCAGCTCGCGGCGGCGGCGCGGGCGAACCGGTCGGCGCCCTCCGCAAGCCCCCAGACCACGCCCACCGCCAGCACCCCGATCAGGGCGGCGACGATGAGGTACCAGGCCAGCCGCAGGGGCCGGGCGAAGGCGTACGCGATCGCCCGCTGCACGGCGTCGATCGCGTCCGTCCCCTCGCACGCGCCCGCGGGGAGCAGCATCGGGGCCGCGAGGACGCTCAGCACCAGCAGGAGCGCCGCGCCGAGGCCGACGACCAGCGCGGCGCCGAAGAGCAGGGCGCCGAGCAGGTCGAGCACCGGCACCCAGAACGCCAGCCCCGCGACCGCCAGGAGGAGGGCCATCAGGCCGAGGGCGATCGCCGGCAGCAGCAGCACACCCGCGAACGTCAGCCAGCGCGCGACCGCGAAGGCGAGCGTGCGCGTCCACGGGTGGACGATCTCCTGACCGAACTCGGTCGCGACCGAGCGGCACACCGCCCCGCCGAGCACCGCCGTCGCCAGCAGGATCGGGATCCCCAGCAGGACGGTGGCGAACGGGTAGCCCGTCGCCAGCAGACGAGGGACGTCGTGGGCGAGGGCCGCGAAGCCGGCGAGCGTGACCCCGAGGTCGGCGCCCGCGAGGCCGCTGAGGATCAGCTGGAACGCGCGGGACGTCGCCCCGACCAGCGCGTCGAGGAACGGCGGCGAGCCCTCCACCGCCCACGGCATGCGGATCTGCCCGAGCGCCCCGACGATCACGACCAGGAAGAAGGCCAGCAGCAGCCGCTGGGGCCGCCCCGCGAGCGAGACAGCGCGGAGGAGCTTCGGCCAGAGCAGCTCGGCCAGCAGATCCTCGAAGAAGGTCGGGCCGCGGCGGGCGTTGACGGGCTTGCTCATCGGGCGCTCTCCCTGGCGGCGGGGGAACCACGCCGGACCCGGCGCCGAAACCGCGCCGGGTGAGTTCCGAAGCATGGTACAGGGTTCCGCGGCTCGGCGCCGACCCGGCGCGGCGCGTCCGGGTATGCTCCTGTGCGGCTCGAACGGGGAGGGTTCATCATGGGCATGAGCATTGGATTGGTGGTCGGGCTCGTCGCGGTCGGCATCGTCCTTGTCGGCCTCGTGTTCATCATCATGGTGATGTACAACGGGCTGGTGCGGGCGAAGGTGGACTGCGACAACGGCTGGGCGCAGATCGACGTGCAGCTCAAGCGCCGCTACGACCTGATCCCCAACCTCGTCGAGACGGTCAAGGGCTACGCCGGGCACGAGAAGGGAACGCTCGAGGCGGTCATCAAGGCGCGCCAGCAGGCGGTGGCGATCACCTCCGACTCGGCGCACGCCGCCCAGAAGGCCGAGGCCGAGAACATGATCAGCCAGGCCCTCGGCCGGCTCTTCGCGCTCTCCGAGGCCTACCCCCAGCTCAAGGCCGACGCGAACTTCCGCCAGCTCCAGGAGGAGCTGACCAGCACCGAGAACAAGATCGGATTCTCCCGCCAGCACTTCAACGACTGCGTCGGCCGCTACGAGGAGAAGCGGCAGACATTCCCGACCAACCTCGTCGCCGCGCTCTTCAACTTCGCCAAGCGCGAGTACTTCAACGTGACCGACGCCGCGCAGCGCGAGGCGCCCAAGGTGTCGTTCTCGTGATGGAAGGACGAGAGACGAAGAGACGCAGAGACGAAGCTCGAAACCGGTTGCGAGCGGCGCTGAGCCCGGAGGGCTCATCTCGAGTAGCCGGGGGTGGAGGTCGCCGCGGCGACCGACACCCCCGGTCAGACCAACCGGAATCACCCGTCCCGGACCCCGGAGGGGTCCTCTCGACGCTCGCCACTCTGTCGCGCTGCAAGCCGGGCCAATTCTGATTCTGGGGAGTCGGCGTGATCGATAGCGAGGCCAGATCGGAGCGGATCGCACGCGAGATCCGGGCCTACCCCGGCACGATCACCTTCCACGACCTCATCCGCAGGAACAAGCGCCAGAGCGCGCTGCTCATCGTGCTCGTGCTCCTCCTCGGCGGGGCCGTCGGGACAGCGCTGGGCGCCGTCGCGGGGGCCTACGCCACGGGCGACGCGAGCCCCGAGCAGCTCATCCCCTCCGCCATCCTCGGCCTTGGCGCGGCCCTGGTCGTCGGCGGCCTAGGCGCGTCCTGGAGCTGGTTCAGCGGCTCAAACGCGATCCTGCGCATGATGGGCGCCCGCGAGATCGGGCCCCAGGACGATCCGGTGCTCTACAACGTCGTGGACGAGATGCGCCTCGCCGCCGGCCTCCCCATGCCCCGCGTCTACCTGATCAACGACACCGCCCTCAACGCCTTCGCGACCGGACGCGACCCCGAGCACGGCGTGGTCGCGGTGACCAGGGGCCTGCGCGAGAAGCTCACGCGCGACGAGCTTCAGGCCGTCGTCGCCCACGAGATGGCCCACATCCGGCACCTGGACATCCGCTTCGCGATGCTCATGGCGACGATGGTCGGCCTCATCGTCTTCGCGTGCGACGCGTTCTGGCGGATCGTCGTGCGCTCCGGCCGATCGGGCGGCGGACGGCGCAGCAGCAGCGGCAAGGGCGGCGGCGCGGCGATCCTGGTCGTGCTCGCCGTCGCGCTCGTCCTGGCGATTCTCGCTCCGCTGGTCGCAAGGCTCATCCAGATGGCCTACAGCCGCGAACGCGAGTACCTCGCCGACGCCGGCGCCGTCGAGCTCACGCGCAACCCCGAGGGGCTCGCCTCCGCCCTCTCGCGCATCGCCGGCGACGAGGAGCCGCTCGTCGAGGCCGCCAACCGCGGCACGGCGCACATGTTCATCGCCAACCCCCTGCGGAGGATGCGCCGGGCGCACCAGAACCTCGACTCGATGTTCGCCTCGCACCCGCCGATGGAGAAGCGCATCGCCCGAATCCTCGCCCTCACGCGGTGAGCGATCCGCGAGATACGAACCCAGAGTCGCGGACGGGACACAGCGCTCGCGGGACCCCAACCGAGTCGCTGCGCCTCTGCTTCCCCTCCGCATCCTCCGGCTTCGGTCTCGACTGTTTGCATTCACGACACGGGCCTGCAATGATCTGCCACCCATGCTCAAGGCCGCCTTCAAGCAACTGCCCTGGATGCTCGCCCTCTTTGTCCTCGGGCCCATCGCGGGGCGACTCACCGGCATGCTGCGAGCGCCAGACGGCTCCGGCGACGCGACCCTCATCGTCGGCTCGAGCCCGCTCCTCGGCGTGATCGCCGGGGCGGTCACGCTCGTCTTCGCGGCCGGCGTCGGGATCTTCGCGGCCAGGGTCAACGGCTGCCGCTCGGGGCTCAACTCCGCGGGCATCGTCCTGGCATGGGCGGCCTCGCAGACCGCCACCATCGAAGCGATCCTCAGACGCGCGGAGGGCCCCGGGCCGCTCATCCCGCTCGCGATCGAGGGCCTGGCCTTCGGCATGTTCGCCGTGCCGATCGGCGCCCTCGTCTGGCAGGCCGGACTCGGTCGCGGCCTGCACGGCGCGGCGCACCCCCTCCCCCCGGGCGCACCCGCCCTGACGCGCTGGCTCACCTCCGCTCCCAGCGGCGCGCGAGGGCTGCGCGCCGAGCACGAATCCCTGGCCGCCTCGCTCGTCCGGGCGTTCGCCCGGCCAGCCGGGCTCGGCGCGGTCGCCATCTTCGTGGCGGTGGGCGCCGCCATGTGCTGGCTGGTGGCCCAGGACTCGCTCAAGGGCCAGGCCATCTTCGCCGCCGCCATGACCGGCATTGTCGCCGTCCCGATCGGGCGGCTCGCAGGCGAGGCGCTCGGAGAGCAGCCCCCCGCCTCGGCCTTCTTCCTCGGGGCCGCCCTGCTCGCGGCCGTCGGGCCCGTCGCGGCCATGCTCCTCCACGGCGCGGGCGTGAGAGACGACCTCTACGCCGGCAAGCTCGTCGGCATCGCCGCTCCAGTGACGCTCGACTGGGCCGCCGGCGCATTCATCGGAATCCCTATCGGCGAGGCATGGTTCGTCTCGATGTTCAGACACCAGCCCGCCCCCGCGCCCGGGGCAGCGGCGCCGCGCTAGGCTTCCCCGACGCCTCCTGAGCGGCGCCCCGAGACCCGCCCCCAGCGGCGCCCGCGTCTCGACCGAGGCCCCCGGGCCCTCGGCTCCACTCGGCTCGGGCGGCGGCGGGAGGCGCACATGCCGGCGGCATTCACCAAGGGGAACCCTTTGAGCACCCATCGCCGCGACGACCCCATGCCGGACGTGCAGGCCCTGCCCGACGAGAGGCGGGTCGCGATCGACCGGGTCGGGGTCAAGGACGTGACCTATCCCATGCGCCTGCATACCCGGGGCGGGGGCGAGCAGACCACGGTGGCGAAGATCAATATGTACGTCGCGCTCCCGCACTACCAGAAGGGCACGCACATGAGCCGGTTTCTCGAGGTGCTCAACGAGCACGTGGGCGAGCCGGTCTGCCCCGAGCGGATCCCCGAGATCACGCGGGCGATCTGCAAGCGACTGGAAGCCGAAGAAGCCCATTTCGAGGCCGAGTTCACCTACTTCATTCCCAAGCCGGCCCCGGTCACCGGCCAGGTCGGGCTGATGGACTTTCAGGTCCGCTTCGCGTGCACGGCCAACGGGGAGACCGACTTCGTCATGACCGTCGCCGCGCCCGCGGCGAGCCTCTGCCCCTGCTCGAAGGAGATCTCCCAGTACGGCGCGCACAACCAGCGCTGCCGCATCGAAGCCGCGGTCCGCACGAGCGGCATGATGTGGATCGAGGACCTCGTCGAGCACCTCGAGGCCGCCGCGAGCGTGCCCGTCTTCGCGGTGCTCAAGCGTCCCGACGAGAAGTGGGTCACCGAGAAGGCCTACGAGAACCCCAAGTTCGTCGAGGACATCGTCCGCGACCTCGCCGGCCGCCTCGACGACGACGACCGCGTGACGTGGTACACGATCAACTCGGAGAACTACGAGTCGATCCACAGCCACAACGCCTATGCCCAGCTCACGCGGGACAAGGGCGCAAAGTAGCCGGTTTCGGGTTGCGTTTGCCGGTGGCGGGGCCCGCGCCGCCCGCCCAATCCCGGTAGAATGCTCGCAGAGCGTGACGGCGCGCCACCCCGGCGATCGCCGGCGGGGGCGGCCCTTCACGAGAGAGAGGAGTCCCATCATGTTGAGCAGAAGCGCATCGGCCGGCGTGGCGATCGTCGCGGTGTTGGCGTGCCTCCCCGCAACGCTGCGTGCCCAGTGGGATGTGGAGTACTACGCCGACTCCATGGTGTACCCGGAGGACAACGGCACCGGCTGGAGCTACTACAACAGCGACAACCACTTCCAGCGCGGGTTCGTGGACGACACCCTCTGGGTCAACACCATGCCCCCCGGCGACCCGTGGAACGCGCTCGTCTGGCAGAACACCACGGGCACGTTCGACTTCCAGGAGGGCTTCGTCATGGAGGCCCGCCTGCACCTGATCAACGCTACCAGCGATACCCAGCGCTGGGGCGGCGCGTGCATCTACGCCAGGGACGCGGCCGGCTACAACATGAGCATCGACGTCGATCCAGACCGCGTCATCCTCGGCTCCATCTTCGAGTTCGTCTCCTTCCCCATGGACACCACCGACGGCTTCCACACCTACCGCGCCGAGGCCTTCGAGGACCACGGCAAGCTCTACGTCGACGGCGTGCTCAGGCTCGAGATGGACCTCTCGAAGGACAACCCCGACGCCTTCCTGATGTTCGGCGACCAGGGCTGGGAGGGCGGCGAGATGTACTACGAGTTCGTCCGCTACGGCCCCCTGGACGCCTGCCCGCCCGACATCAACGGCGACGGCGTCGTCAACACCCAGGACGTCCTCGAGTTCCTCAACGCGTGGGCCGACGGCGAGCCGAGCGCCGACTGGAACGGCGACGGGACGGTCGACACCCGGGACTTCCTCGCCTTCCTCAACGACTGGGTCGAGGGCTGCCCCTGAGCCGAGCCGGAAGCGCTGAATCGCCCCCGCCCCCGGGCCGTCCGACGGTCCAGCGCCGCCGCCCCGCCCCGATTCGACAACCTCCCGTCTCCCCGCTTCATCCCCCGGCCACTCGCCCGCCGATCCATACCATGCCCCACGGCAGGGGCCGGAGCACGAGAGGCCACGGAGGGCCGGCGCGGCCATGGTACGGAATCTGACACCCAGGGCGGCATTTCGGCGGCGTCTGCTCCTCCTCATGGCGGCCTTCGCGCTCGCGGGGGTCGCCATGACGGCCCAGGTCGTGCGCCTCGGCGTCGGCCGGGCCGAGGAGAGCCTCGCCGAGGCCGAGCGCCGGCTCTACCGCGAGCAGTGGATCCCCACCTATCGCGGGCGCATCCTCGACCGCCAGGGCCGGGTGCTGGCCCAGAATCGTCCGAGCTACGAGGTCGCCGTCGAGTACGGCGTGCTCTCGGGAGAGTGGGCCCACGCCCGCGCCCGCGACCACGCCCGGCGGTTCTACGCCCGCGCGTGGGGTCTGCTCACCGAGGAGCAGCGGGGCGAGCTCGTCGGCCGGTTCGAGCCGATCTACCGGACGCACGTCGAGGCGATGTTCGAGCGGCTCGCCCGGACGATGGCCGTCGACCCGGCGGTGCTCGAGCAGCGCCGGCGCGAGATCCTTGAGCGGGTCGACGCGCTCGCCACGACCATCTCGCGCAGGCGCTTCCGGCAGCAGGTGATCGAGCAGGCCAAGCTCGGCCGGCAGTTCACGCCCGAGCTCCTCGCGCAGCTCGAGGAGCGTGCGTCCGAGGGGGCCCTGGCCGAGGAGCGTCAGCCCCACGTGCTCGGCACGGCCCCGGACGAGGTCGCCTTCGCGCTCACCAGCTTGCAGGAGGTCCAGGCCCGTATCAGCCCCGACGGGCTCGCGCCGGCCGGGCCCGACGACACGCTCGCCGACGACGCGGAGCTGGTCCCCCTGATGCCCGGGCTCGTCGTGCGCCGGAGCGAGGAGCGCGAGTACCCGCACGACAAGGTCATCGTGACCCTCGACCGCTCCGCCCTCCCCGGCCCGCTCAAAAGCGAGGAGCCCCTCACCCTCGACGTCCAGGGCGTCGCGGCGCACGTGCTGGGGTGGATGGGCGGGCGGGCACTCGCCGAGGACGTGGACCGCCGCCGGGCGCAGCTCGAGGGCGACGACCGGCTCAAGGCCTGGGCCGAGGTGCGGGGGCGCGACGGCCAGCCGCGCGATCGCGGGCGATATCTGCCCGGCGACGCCGTGGGGCGGGCGGGCGTGGAGTGGTCGCACGAGGCGCAGCTCAGGGGCCTGCGTGGCCTGCGGATCGACCGGCTGGACACCGGGGAGCAGCAGGAGATCGCGCCCGAGCCGGGAGCGGACGTGCGCCTCACGCTCGACATCGCGCTCCAGGCGCGGGTGCAGGCGATTCTCGACCCCCGCTTCGGCCTGGCGCAGGTCCACCCCTGGCAGGGGCGCGACCTCCAGATGCCCGTGGGCACGCCGCTCAACGGCGCGGCGGTGGTGGTCGAGGTCGATTCCGGCGACGTGCTGGCGCTCGTCTCCACGCCCGAGTTCTCGCGCGAGATGGTGCGCGAGCGCCCGGAGGAGATCGTCAAGGACGAGATCAACCAGCCGCTGATCAACCGGGCGATCGCCGCGCCCTACCCGCCGGGGTCAATCCTCAAGGCGCTTATCCTCACCGGGGCCATGACCTACGGCAACTACCGCGAGGGCGAGCGGATCGCCTGCACCGGCCACCTCTACCCCGACCGGCCGAAGATGCTGCGCTGCTGGATCTACCGCGAGGAGTTCCTCATGAGCACGCACAACGCGCGCTACGGGCACGACCTCGACGCGGTGAACGCCCTCACCGTCTCCTGCAACATCTTCTTCTACACCATGGGCCGGCGCATGGGCCCGCGCACGATCGCGCAGACGCTCCACCAGTTCGGCGTGGGCGAGCGCTGGGACCTGGGCATCGGCGCCGAGTTCCCCGGGAGCTTCGGCATGCTGCACGAGGTGGACGGACGCGCGGTCTACCTCAACGATGGCTCCGACCTTCAGGAGTTCGACGCCACGCTGATGGGCATCGGCCAGGGGCCGGTCGCGTGGACACCGCTGCACGCGGCGAGCGCCTACGCGACGCTGGCGCGGATGGGCGTCTACATCCGGCCGCGGGTGATCGACGACGGGCTTGCGCCGGAGATCACCGAGACGAGCTTCGACCGGCGCGGCATCGAGCTCGCCCTCAAGGGGCTCGACGGCGTCGTGAACGACACGAGCTTCGGCACCGCGCACGGGCTCACGATCGAGGGCAAACGCGAGCGCATCTTCAACGCCCCCGGCGTCCACGTCTGGGGCAAGACCGGCACGGCGACCGCGCCCCCGCTCATCCCCTCCGACGCACCCCTCGACAGCGAGGGCGACCCGATCCCCGCCCGCCAGGGCGACCACGCCTGGGTCACCGTGCTCGTCGGGCCCGAGGGCGACCGCCCGCGCTACGCCATCAGCGTCATCATGGAGTACGCCGGCTCCGGCGGCCGGGTCTCCGGACCCCTCGCCAACCAGATCATCCACGCGCTCATCGAGGAAGGGTACTTGTGAAGGATGAAGGCGGAAGGATGGATGAGATGATCCTCGGCGCCGGAGCACCGGCCGCGTCTCCGCGCTGCTCGGTTTCCTTCACCGTCGCTCCTCCTCCCTCATCCCTCACCCCTCATCCCTCATCCCTTCGGAGCCGTTGTGTCCACCTTCGCTGATCTCATCAAGGGCAGCTCCTCGTCGGTGCGCACCGTGCGCTCGACGATCCGTCTCGCGCACGCGGGCTGGGTCGTCCTCGGCGCGGCCGCGCTGCTGAGCCTCGTCGGGATCTACGCGATCGATGTGGCGACCAACCCCCGCCCGAGCGGTCCGCTCGCCCTCTCGGCCCTGGCCTGGAAGCAGGTCGTCTTCCTGATCGTCGGGCTCCTGGGCGCGGTGCTCATCGCCCTGCCGCACTACAAGCTTTTCATGCACATCGCCTGGCCCCTGGCCCTCATCGCCCTGGGGCTCCTGGTCTTCCTGCTCGTGCCGGGCGTGCCGACCTGGCTGGTGGCGCCCATCAACGGCGCCCGGGCGTGGATCAACCTCCCCCTGTTCAACCTCCAGCCCAGCGAGCCGGCCAAGATCGCCTACGTCCTCGCGATGGCGCTCTACCTGCGCGAGCGCGAGCCGCCGGCCTCGCTCCTCGCCCTCATCCCCCCGGGCGTGCTCACGATGGTCCCCGTCGGGCTTATCACCCTCCAGCCCGACCTGGGCACGGCCAGCCTCTTCGTGCCCTCGCTCTTCGGCATGCTGGTCACCGCCGGGGCCCGCCTCCGCCACCTGACGCTCATCGTCGCCGCCGCCGCCATGACCGCGCCGGTCGCCTGGCCCTTCCTGCTCCCCCACCAGAAGGCGCGCTTCGAGGCCCTCGTGCAGCAGATCGAGGGCGACCGCTCCCGGGAGCACGACATCAACTTCCAGAGCTTCACCGCCCAGCGCCTCATCGGCGCCGGAGGGCTCACCGGGCAGGACGACACCAAGGCCAGGGCCCTCGTGCGATTCAACCGCCTCCCCGAGGCGCACAACGACATGATCTTCTCCGTCATCGCCGCACGCTTCGGCGTCCTCGGCGCCCTCGGCGTGCTCGGACTGTTCCTCGCCTGGTTCGGCGGGGCGCTCGCGGTCGCCGCCATGTGCAAGGACCGCTTCGGGAGGATCGCCGCCGTCGGCATCGCCGCCTTCATCGCCGCACACGTCGTCGTCAACGTGGGCATGAACATCGGCCTGCTCCCCATCATCGGCGTCACCCTCCCCTTCGTGAGCTACGGCGGCTCCAGCATGCTCACCTGCTGGCTCATGACCGGCCTGCTCTTCAACATCGCCATGCGCCGCGAGCTGACCCCCTACAACCCCGCCCCGCGCTACCCTCTCGGCCAGCAGCCCTATGCACGACCAGGCCGATGACCACCCCGCGCCCGCGCCGCTGACACCGCCGGACTCCTTCCTCGCGGCGGCCGGCGATCTGGGCGTCCAGTTCGACGCCGGAGACCTCGAGAAGCTCGGTCGCTTCCTCGCGCTCCTCCTCGACGCCAACACCCGCACCAACCTCACCGCCATCACCGACCCGCCCGAGGCGTGGCACAGGCACATCCTCGACGCCCTCACGCTCCTGCCCCTGCTCGCCGACCTCCCCGCGGGCGCGAGCGTGCTCGACGTGGGCTCCGGCGGGGGCGTCCCCGCCCTCCCCCTGGCGATCGTCTGCCCGCACCTGGAGTTCACCCTCCTCGAGGCCACAGGCAAAAAGGCCGACTTTCTCCGGGCCGCCATCGCCTCCCTCGGCCTCCCCAACGCGCGCGTCCGCCAGGAGCGGGCCGAGCGGGCTGGCCAGGAGCGGGCCGAGCGGGCCGGCCGGGAGCGCGGCGAGCGGGAAGGGAGCGACGCGCCCCGGACCGGCGGCATGCGCGAGGCGTTCGAGGCCGTGACCGCCCGCGCCGTCGGCCGCCTGGCCGTCGTGGCCGAACTGACCGTGCCCTTCGCCCGCCTCGGCGGGCTCGTGCTGCTGGTCAAGGGGCAGAAGGCCGACGAGGAGCTCGCCGAGGGGGCCAAGGCCCTGGAGCTGCTCGGCGCCGCGCACGCCGGGACCGTCGAGACGCCCACCGGCCGCGTGGTGGTCCTGGAGAAGGTCCGCCCCACACCCCGGACCTACCCCCGGCGCGAGGGCGAGCCCAAGCGCGTCCCCCTCGGGACGAAGGGGAGCGCCGGGACGAGCCATCGAGGCGGCGAGCGCGGCTGCCCCGGGTGAGGGGTGGCCCGGCGCGCCGATCGGCCTAGACTTCTCGCCCTCCGCCGGCCGGGCCCCGACCAAGCCCGGGCACATGGCCCGCCCCGACCCGGCGAGGACGAAAGGAACGGCCTCATGTACGCGATCATCGAGGAATCCGGCGGCCAGCGCAAGGTCACCCAGGGCGAGGAGATCCTGATCGACCTCTTCAAGGGCGGCGAGGCGCCCTCCGGCGAGCTGATCACCTTCGACAAGGTGCTCGTGGTCGGGCCCGTCGGGGGCGAGGCGAAGGTCGGCAAGCCCTACGTCAGCGGGGCGAGCGTCGCGGCCGAGGTCGTCGAGCCGATCGTCATGGGCGAGAAGCTCCACATCTACAAGTTCAAGCCCAAGACCGGCTACCGGCGCAAGACCGGCCACCGCCAGCGCTACACCCGCGTGCGCATCACCGGCATCACCGGCTGAGCCCGCCCCCGCCACGCCGGCAAAGCGAAAGTCACCGACGAACGAGCCGCGCGGGACGCCGCGGGTCGGCCCGCCCCTACCGCTCGGCGCTCCCAGGCGCGGACGCCACGAACGTCGTGCGCTCTCGATCCTTCGTCACGCCGGGGAAACTGAGCGCGCGGCCGTGGGCCACGCAGTAGACCCCCGGCTCGAGCACGCCCGCCGCGAAAATCGCCTCGGTCAGGTTCTGCAGCGCGTCGCTCCGGATCATCTCGTAGGGCCGGATCGCCCCGGTCAGGACGATGGGGATCCGCGGCTTGGGCAGCCCCTCGTGGATCGCGTTCCCCGTCTTCTCCAGCGAGTCCGTGCCGTGGAGGATGACCACGCCCGTCGTCGGCGTCTCGAACTCGGGCGAGCCGCCGAGCATGCGCACCGTCTGCACGATGCGGTGCCGGTCGTTGTCGTCCATGAGCAGGCTGTCCTTGCTCATCAGCTCCACCACGCTGACCGCCGTGTCCTCCAGGCGCAGGCGGCGCAGCATGCGATCGACGACGCTGTGACGGTTCTCGAGCGAGCCCGTCTGCTCGTCGTAGGTCTTCTCGATCGTGCCGCCGGTGGTGATGAGCGTGATGTGGCGCATTGAGGGCCCCCGCGCTTGGACCGCAGGAGCATAGGTGCGCCGCGCCCGGCACGGCCCCAAGCCACGCATCAGTCAGCCCGCGAGACGCCCAGCAGCTCCCGGTACGCCCGCGCGATCTCGGAGCCGAACGCGCACAGCAGCACCCGGCCCGGCAGGCCCTCGCCCCGGCCGAACGCGCGAACCTCGCGCACCGCGATCTCCGCGGCAGCCACTATCGGATACCCGTACACCCCGCACGAGATCGCCGGGAACGCGACGCTCTCGCACCCGTGCTCCGCCGCCAGCGCGAGCGCCCCGCGGTAGCACGAGGCGAGCAGGTCGGGCTCGCCCTCCGACCCGCCCGACCACACCGGCCCCACCGTGTGGATCACATGCCGCGCCGGCAGGTCGAAGCCCGGCGTGATCCGCGCCTCGCCCGTCGGGCAGCGAACGCCCGGACGCACCTCCGGGATGGCCCTGCACGCCGCGAGCAGGTCGGGACCGGCCGCGCGATGGATCGCCCCATCCACCCCGCCGCCCCCGAGCAGGCGCGGGTTCGCGGCATTCACGATCGCGTCCACGGCGAGCGTGGTGATGTCGGCGGTCACGATCTCGATCACGCGTCCCATGGCCTCACCACGCGTACGCCACCGGCGCCTCGCCGCCCGGGCCCGGCCAGATCTCGTCCAGCTTCTTGAGCGCCCCCTCGTCGAGGCGGATCTCCGTCGCCCGCATCGACCCGGTGAGCTGGTCCATCGTGCGGGGGCCGATGATGGGCGCGGTGACCACCGGGTTCGCCAGCAGCCACGCGAGGGCGACATCGGCCGGGTGCTCGCCCATCTCCTTGCACAGCCACTCCCACCGCTCGAGCTGCGGGCGCAGCTTCTCGACGCGCTCGCGCATCTTCTCGTCCACGCGCCGCGCGCCCTCGATCTTCCCGAGCACGCCCCCGAGCAGCCCCCCCGCCAGCGGGCTCCACGGGATGATCCCCACGCCGTAGTGCCGGCAGCAGGGCACGACCTCCAGCTCGATCATCCGGTCCTTCAGGTTGTAGAGCGACTGCTCGCTCACGAGCCCGACGAGATGCCGCCGCGCCGCGACCTGGTTCGCCGTCGCGATGTCCCACGCCGCGAAGTTCGAGGAGCCCACGTAGATCACCTTCCCCTGTCGCACGAGCGTCTCCATCGCCTCCCAGATCTCGTCCCACGGGCAGGCGCGGTCGACGTGGTGCATCTGGTAGAGGTCGATGAAGTCGGTCTGGAGCCGCGCGAGCGAATCCTCGCAATGGCGGATGATTTTGCGGGCCGACAATCCCATGGTGCCGCGGTTGGGCTCGGGGTGCTTGTCGGGCATCGCGTGATAGACCTTCGTCGCCAGCACCACCGAGTCGCGCTTCGCCGGTGAATCCTTCCACCACCGCCCGATGATCCGCTCGGTGTCCCCCCGCTCCCCGCCCCAGCCGTACATGTCCGCCGTGTCGAAGAAGTTGATCCCCAGCTCCAGCGCCCGGTCCATGATCGCGAAGCTCTCGGGCTCCTCCGTCTTCCACCCGAAGTTCATCGTCCCGAGGCAGAGGGGGCTGACCTTGAGGCCCGTGCGGCCGAGGTGCGTGTGCTGCATGGTGCGACCCTCCGATGCGCGGCTGCTTATCGGAGCGTAGGGCTTCTCCGGCTCCGCCGGATGCCTCTACGAGCCCCGAGCGCGAGCGAGCGGGGCCCGACTACAATGCCTCATGGCTCTTTCCGGGTCGAAGCCGCGTCGCTCGACCGCTTGGTTCGTTTCGTCAGTCTGTGCAGCGCTCGCACTCCTCCTGGTCGCGCATAGCCTTTCCCCGACTGACGAGTTCGGCATGCCGACGGGCATCCTCGCGAACTCCGCCCGGGTCATCGGTTTCGTCCTTCTGGCGTCCGGCGCTTGGGTGAGCTTCCGGCGTGCCGGCGGGTCACCCCTCGTCGACCTCGCGCTCGCGGCGCTCGCCGGGGGCTTCGGCTTGATTGTGCTGGACGGGCTGCTCTGGGTCGTGCAGTTGGCGGTGCGCTGATGCCCGACGACGACGGCGCAACTTCGCCCGCTCAGTGGGACGTTCCCTGCCCGCGCTGCGGTTATGACACCCGTGCCATCACCACCGACCGCTGTCCCGAATGCGGCACGACGCGAACTGATGCTGCCGCTCTAATGACCGAGCGGCGACGGGCGGGGACTCTTCGTCAGCGCATTGTTGCCGCCTGTGTCACGACGTTTGCAGGCGGCGTCTGCGCCTTCTTCGCGCTCGCGATTGTCACCGGCGCGTGGCGATACGGGTTCCGCAACGACGCTGAACGGATGTGGGCCGTCGTTCTACTCACCACCTGCGGGGCTGGCTTAGCCATCGCCGCGATCAACTGGATGCGCGTCGCGCGGCCCCGGAGACCCCTGCACTTCGGCTGGACACTCGCCGTCGCCGCCATGCTGTTCTACCTGCTCATGCAGGGGCTTTGATTGGACCGGGGTAACTCACGAGGGTGGCATGGGCAACGCGAGCCCGCCGGTCGCATCCGAGCTGTCGAGAGGATCCACGCTCGCCTTGCCCGTGGGCACGCGCGGCGCGCTTCGCACGGGCAACGCCCCTTGCTCAATCTTGGATGCGCGGGCGCTGCGGGGCGGGGCGTTGCCCATGCCACCCACGGGGCGCCGGGGCGTGGCTGCCGGGGCACGGATTGCTCCTCCCGGGCCCCCTTTTGTTCCTCTCGGGCCTCCGATTGCTCCTCTCGGGCGTCCGATTGCTCCTCTCGGGCGTCCCTTTGCTCCTCTCGGGGGCCCGATTGCTTCTCTCGGGCGTCCTTTTGCTCCTCTCGGACGCCCTTTTGCTTTCCCTTTTTGCGCTTTTGGCCCTCTCCCGCGGCGGGCCCCGGCGGATCGGTGCCCATGGGGGCTCCTCGATCCCAGCGGGTTCGCCGAAGATCGCCACGCGTTCATCGCAGAAGCGAGTGCGGACGTTCCGAACCAGGGCGTTTCAACACAGAGGCACAGAGGGCACAGAGGAGAGCGAGCACACTCAAGTCGCGTTCTCTCGTCTCGTGGGCGCGAGCTGCCAACTCGCAGTCTTCCGGCGAGAATCGATACGGGGTACGGTGATCGGGAGGATCGAGCCCGTATTCAGATGCAGTGTCCAGGCGCTGTTTGTCGAGAAATCCTGCTGCTGGCTCGGCTGCAATCGCCCTCGGAGCGGGTTTGGCAGGGCCGGATTCGCGAGGAACCTTTCGACCGCATCGTCCTCCGTCAGCAAAATATAGCTTCCGTAGAGGGTCACGTGCTCTTCACCAATGTCTCTCAAGGCCAACACCGGCAGGGAATGGAAGAAGATCGTTCCGCAGAGGGCATCGGATTTCGGAGTAGCTCCCGCTTCCGACATCTCACCACCCTGTCTTTCTCTGTGCCCTCTGTGCCTCTGTGATGAACTGCCTTATCCGATTCGCTCTGAGCCATTCATGTACCCCCGCAGCACCGCCGGCACAGTCACGCTCCCGTCCGCATTCTGATAAAGCTCCAGGATCGGGATCAGGATCCGCGGGCTCGCCGCCACCGTGTTGTTCAGCGAGTGGCAGAACGTCGTCGCCCCCTTGCCCCCCTCGCCGCCCGGCCGATACCGCATGTTCAGCCGCCGGCACTGGAAGTCGTACAGCCGGCTCGCCGAGTGCGTCTCGCCGTAGCTCTTCCGCCCCGGCATCCAGCTCTCGACGTCGATCATGTCCGCGTTCTTCGGCCCGAGGTCCCCCGTGCAGCATTGCAGCAGGCGGTAGGGGATCTCGAGGCTCTTCAGGAACTCCTCGACGATCCCGATCATCTCCTTATGCCAGCGCCGGCTCTCCGCCTCGTCCGCCCGGCAGATCACCACCTGCTCCACCTTGTCGAACTGGTGCACGCGGAAGAACCCCGCCGTGTCCTTCCCCGCGGCCCCCGCCTCGCGCCGGAAGCACGTGCTCACCGTGCACAGCTTCAGCGGCAGCTCGGCCTCGTCGAGAATCTCCTCCATCCGCATCCCCATCAGCGAGACTTCGCCCGTGCCGGTGAGGAAGAGGTCGCGCGAGGTGTCGGGGCGGGCCGGGCCGCCGCCGACCCGGCTCTGGGCCGTGCGATCCTCGTCGGGGACGCGTGCGGCCGGCGCGGATGCGCTCCGGGCGGAGGGCGCGCCCTCCTCGTCGGGGGCCTGCCTCGCCGTCTCGTCGATGTGGTACGCCTGCTCTCGGCCCGCGGGGAAGAACCCCGTCCCCACCATCGCCTCCTCGCGCACGAGCACCGGCACCGTCACGGGCGCAAAGCCGCGCTGGACGATGAAGTCCATGGCGTAGCGGAGCACCGCGTTGTGCAGGCGCGCCCCATCGCCGGTCAGCAGGTAGCTCCGCGATCCCGCGAGCTTCACGCCGCGCTCGAAGTCGGCGAGGCGGAGGTCGCGGGCGAGGTCGATGTGGCTCCTGGCGGCGAAGCCCTTGTTCGCCTCGAAGGGCCGGGCCGGGTCGAACCAGCCGGGGCTCCACCGGCGCAGCTCGACGTTGTCTTCGCTCGAGGCCCCCACGGGCACGTCCCCGTCCGGCGGCAGCGGCACCTGCAGCACCAGCTCGCGCAGCGCCGGCTCGATGTCCCGGACCTGCTCCTCCAGCGCCGCGATCTCCGTCTTGAGCATCGCCGGGCGGCCCTTCAGCGCCTCGATCTGCTCGACCAGCCGGTCCCGCTCGGCACCCTCGGCCTGCCTGAGCAGGGCGCTGAGCCGCCCGATCTCCGGGCCGGTCTCCTTCGCGAGGCGGTTCTGGTCCGCACGCATCCGCTCGATCTCCGCCGCAAGCTCCCGCCGCTGGGCGTCGAGGGCCAGCAGCCGGTCGATATCGACGTCGATGCGTTTCTTGCGGGCGCCCTCCCGGAAAGGCCCGGGGTTCTCGCGGAGCTGGCGGAGATCGATCATGGTGGAGAGTCTATGCGCCGGGCCCGCGGAGGCGTTACGATCCCCCACGCGACCGGGACAGCGAGGCCCCATGACACGCCTGCGACTGCGACAAACCGGCAGGGATTCACGCCCCATCCGGCTCGGGGCCGACGTCGTCTCGATCGGGAGGCATCCCGCGAACACCGTCCCCATCACCGACGAGAAGGCCAGCCGCAGGCACTGCCTCATCGAGTCCGACGGAACGGGCGGCTTCCGCGTCCGCGATCTCAACTCCCGCAACGGCACCCGGCTCAACGGGATCCCCGTCCAGGAGTCGCCCCTCTCCCCGGGGGACGTGATCGAGATCGGCAAGACCGAGTTCCTCGTCGAGGAGGCCATCGGCGCCGACGCCGCCGAGGCCGACGCCAGCGACGAGACCTCCGCCGGCAACCACCGGCCGCACGCGCCCGAGCCCGACTGGGCCGGCGACCTCGAGCGCGTGCTCCGCGGCCTGCCGCCGCGCGACGCCGAGCCGCCCGAGATCTCGATGGTCTTCGCCGACGGGCACGCCTCCGCCGCCCTCGCCGGGCTGGGCGACGGCCCGCGCGCCGTGCGCCTCATGCTGCTCACCGCCGCCAAGAGCCGGGCGACCGACATCCACCTCGAGCCCAAGACCGACATCACGCAGGTCCGTATCCGCGTGGACGGACAGATGGTCTGGATCGCCGACATCCCCAAGCGCGTGGGCGAGCTCGCCGGCGGCCTCGTGCGCACCGCGTGCCAGATGCAGTCCGCCGCCGCCGACGCCGTCCTGGACGGCCACTTCTCCGTCCGCTTCCCCGACCGGCGCGTCGAGTACCGCGCGAGCTTCACGCCGACCATGCAGGGCGCAAAGCTCGTCGTCCGCGTGCTCGACGAGCGCGGCATCCCCCACTCGATCGGGGAGCTCGGGCTCGCGCCCTACATGGAGGAGAGGATCCGCAAGACGTGCGATCAGAGCCAGGGCATGCTGCTCGTCTGCGGCCCGACCGGCTCGGGCAAGACCACCACCCTCTACAACTGCCTCCGCGCCGTCGACCGCGAGAAGAAGAACGTCATCACCATCGAAGACCCCGTCGAGTACCAGATCGAGGGCTGCACCCAGATCCCCATCAACGAGAGACGCGGCAACACCTTCTCCTCGCTCCTCCGCTCCTGCCTCCGCCAGGACCCCGACGTGATCCTCTTGGGCGAGATCCGCGACGAGGAGACCGCGACCACCGCGATGCGCGCGGCGATGACCGGGCACCTGGTCTTCACCACGCTGCACGCCAAGGACACCATCTCCGCCGTCTTCCGCCTGCTCGACCTCAAGGTCGAGCCCTACCTCGTCGCCAACTCGCTCGAGCTGATCCTGGCGCAGCGCCTGCTCCGCGTGCTGTGCGACAACTGCAAGCGCTCCGTGCCCGTCACGCCCGGCCAGGCGACGCGCATCGGCCGCTTCCTCGCCGGCAAGTCGCAGGTCTACGCCGCCACAGGCTGCCAGGCGTGCCTCAAGACCGGGTACCGCGGCCGGCGCGCACTCTTCGAGCTGCTCGAGTTCAACGACGACCTCCGCGACGTCATCCTCACCGAGCAGTCCATCCACGCCATGCGCAAGGTCATTGACCAGGGCCTCTTCACGACCCTCACCCAGTCGGGCTGGAAGCTCGCCGCCGAGGGCGTCACCAGCCTCGACGAGGTCGACCGCGTCTCGGGCGGGTGATCCGCCCTACAATCACCCCAGAAAGGGGTGCAACCATGAGAACGAGCTTCCTCGTGCTGGGTGTTCTCGCCGCCGGCCTGCTTGTCGCGTGCGAGCAGGAGGAGGAGCCCACGCCCTCGGGCACCACCGGCAGCAGCGACCGGGTCACGGCGCCCGCCGAGGGCACCGAGACCGTCGGCGAGACCGTGGACGAGACCGCCGAGCAGGTCGAGGAGACCGCCGAGAATATCGGTGAGCAGGCCGACGAGATGCAGGCCAAGGCGGTCGCCGAGGCGGAGGACCGACTCACGCAGATCGAGGCCAGGCTCGAGGAGCTCGGCACCAGGCTCGACGCCGCGGCCGAGCCGATCAAGACCACGGTCACACCGCTCCTCGAGAGGGCGCGCGAGCAGTACGACGCGGTCGAGGCGAAGGTGGCCGAGCTGCGGAACGCCGACAGCTCAACCTGGGAGTCGCTGAGCGCCGATCTGCAGACCTCGCTCGACTCGCTCGAGCAGATGGTCTCTGACATCGCCTCGCGCATCGGCGGCTGATCTTCTCGGCCGAGCGTGGACCGCCCTTGTGCCACCGCCTTCGGCTCTGCGAAGGCGGTGCCTGCGGCGTGCGCCCCGCTCATTCACCTGAATCCCTTCCATGCGTCCCACATCCTCGCATCCCCCGGCGGCAGATCGCACGGGAACTCCCCGTCGCGCTCTCCCATCCACCACCGCACGCTCGACCATGCCCAATCCTCCGGCAGCTCCACCAGCCCCCGCTCCACGGGATTGCGATGGATGTAGCGCACCTTTCTCCGGAACTCGTAGATGTCACGCACGTTCCGGTCGTGCCCGCCGCCTTTCTGCCAATACCGCAACCGCCCGCTGCCCGTGCGGATCCTCTCCAGGATCGGGGCGTCGAGCACGCGCCACCGCGCGATCACCCGCTTGGCCAGGGAAGTCTTCAGCGACGCCAGCGGCTCCTTCAGCGGCCCAGCGCCCGGCTTCACCAGCAGGTGCACGTGCTCGGGCATGAGCACCCAGGCGTAGACGGCGATCGGGAACTCCGCCCGCGCTTCCGCCAGCCGCTCCAGGATAGAAAGATACTTACGTACGGCGTGAACTAGGAGAGATGCAATGCGTCGGGACGAGTGGATTGTCATCGCAGAGCTGACCAGGCAGGTATCACGAGATGCCGGGCATCGACCGGTTGGTCTAGACGATGTTATTGCGATCGAGCTGCTCACTGACTCGGTGGCGGGCGCACTGTCCTATTTCTCCGCGGGCCGAACGCCCGATGACCTGAGCGAGCGACTGCGAGTGTTTGCGATTCGTTACAGCGAGGTTCGTGAAGCGTTGCTCAAGCGTAGATTTCAGGAAGACCACGATATCTTAATGGCTGGATACATGCTTTGGGCTGCCGACGTAGTTATGGCCGAGTTGAGCCGCGCGCACCAGCGCGAGTCGTGACAGCCAGCATCGCCAGCTACCTGCCGATCCCCATCGTGAGTCACCTGGGCGACGCGGCCTTGTACGCGATGGGCGAGCAGTCGGGCACGGAGTTCGCAGTCGCGATGAGCCTGGGCATCATCCCGGGCGGCACGCTGCTGCAACCCTTCGGTAAGTTCCTGGGCAATGTCGGCTCGTCGCTGTGGAAGAGCGCCAAGCACTACGCCTCGAAGGGCAGCTCGAAGCTGGGCGGCTCCATCCTCGGGATCACCCAGCGGGCCAAGACTGGGTCGTGAGAAAGGTCCAGCGGGCCGCTGGGCGGAGAGGGCGGGGTGGCACCGCCTCTTTTGGTGTGCCACTGAGAGACGGCGTCGTTCTGTCTGCGTGGACCGCCCCTTGTGTCACCAACATCGCTTTACGATGTTGGCGCCTCCGAGGTGGATCGAGCATCTGTTCGCCTTCCGTGGAGCGAAAGCCCCCGACTGTGCCACCGCCTTCGGCTTTGCGGAATGCCATTCAGTTAAGGGGGTTTGGTGGCGTATCTCCGGACCTGGCTTCG
>CAYTAH010000037.1:0-8990 GCA_964435785.1 uncultured Phycisphaeraceae bacterium
TTTGGGGGCGTGCGCCGGATTTGTGTGCGGGGGTTTATGAATAGGTCCAGGCCCCCCCGGGCCTGGGGTCGGGGCCGGGTCCCGGGCCAGTCCCCCCCCAGCGCGGCGGCCCTCTGTCGCCGACGCACCGCCGGAGCGGACGCACGTCGGCCAGAGCGCGGATGCACCGCTGGCCCGCTGCCCCCTCCACAGGCTGCCGCTCCCGACCCCGGGCTGGCCAGTTCGACCGGGGGTCAGCGGCGAGAGCGGGCGGGGCCGTCGCTCGCAGCAGCGCCCCGCCAGGTTGGTTGTCTGCCCCGATCCGCTCAGCCGCCTGCGGCCCCGACTAGGAGTCCGGCACGTCGCGCCGCTCATCGGCGACGCGGCGGGCGTTCCGCTGGTCGCTCTGCTCCTCATCGACGCGAGCTGGCGGCAGGCGCCGAGTCAGGTCTGCTGTACGGGTCTCGGGTTCAGCGTGCGACTCTCCTTTCGTCCAATGCCCAGCAACCGCCCCGCCACGCGGCGGGAGACGGCCGCTGGCGAGTTCAGTGTCGATCGGCCACGTCTCCAGTGCCTGGAGCGTTCAGAGCCGCCAGAACGGCTCTACGAGCCTCGGGCGACACTGGGACCGGGCAGGCGTCGATCCAGGCGGCGACGAGGTCCGCCGCAGCGTTTCCGGCGCGGTTGTTGCCACTACTGTTGCCCCCCTCATCCAAAACTGCTGAATTCCTCGAGGATTCTGGCGTGCGATCGAGTCCTGTTGCGCCCACTACCCGAGCCCCACGAACTCGACGACGCTGCGTTTCGGACGACCGGGCGTCGGGGCCCGCTCAGAGCAACCCGAGCCGCTCGACGCGGCCCCAGATCCGCAGGGCGGGAGATGGCCGTTCCTCGCTCATGCCGCTGGCCGGCGGGGCTTACCGGTCCCGCCGCGCAGAGTCGCTCCGAAGCGAGTGGAGGCGGGTACACCGCTTTTCGGACCGTGAAGCCCTGTCGATCAGGGTGTCTGGCGCATCGGCCCGGGCCCGGCTCGCGACGTGGACATCGCGGTCGGCGGGCGGGAGCGGCGGCGTTTCCCATGCTTCCCACGACGAGCTCGTTCAGGGTTGCCTGCACGGGATCGGTGAAGGAGGCACCCATGCGGAAGGCACGACTTATCGTCGGGCGCACAGCCCTCGGCATTCTCGTTCTCGCCGGCGGCGCGGGGCCGGCCGCGGCCGCCCGGGCGGACCGGGGAGCGATCAAGGCGGGAGACCTCTCGGCGCGGTCGGTCGCCGATAGCCTCGCGGGCGAATGGGACGGTCAGATTGAGGTGCGACGCCCCGACGGCTCGCTCTCGACCTCGCTGATGAGCATGTCCGCGAAGAAGGCTGCGGACGGCACGCGCCTGGAGCTCTACTACGAGGGCTTCGCCTTCGGCAAGCCCGTGGAGGGGGCGATCGTGCTCTCGTTCGATGACAAGCATGAGAGCGTCACCCTGAGGGACACCTCGACGGGCCTGCGCGCACGATGCGCCCCGGGCGAGCAGCCGGACGGACACGATGCGGAAGATCGATTGTCGATGGCGGGCACGGCGGCCGGTGGCGACCGCGAGGTGCGCGCCATCTTCGGGCGGGACGAGGCGGACTCGTGGAACATCGAGTACCACATCAAGGGCGAGGACGGCCAATGGTCGTCGGCGGTCGTCATGAAGATCAACCGCCTCGACGGCGGGCAGGTCTCCGCCGCGGCGGCGAACTTCGCCCACTCGTCCGACCTGGCGGCGCTCCGCGAGCAGCGCGCCACGGCCGCGGCCGACTCCGGCGAGTAGCAGGCAAACCCGGTAATCGACTCACGCCTCGGGCTCGGTCATGCTGAACGGCTCGAGAAGGCGATCGAGCTCGCCCTTGGGCAGCAGGTGCTGCTCGAGGGCGAGCTGTCGCACCGTCTTGCCCTCGGCGAATGCCTGCTTGGCGATTGCCGCTGCCTTGTCGTAACCCACGACCGGGGCGAGGCTCGTGCACATCGCCAGGCTTCCCTCGATGAGCGCTCGGCACCGCTCCTCGTCGGGCTCGAGATCGGCGAGCAGGTTGTCGGTGAACATCGCGCAGGCGCCGGCCAGCAGCTTCGCGCTGTCCAGCACGTTCGCGGCCATGACCGGCATCGCCACCGCGAGATCGAGAAGGCCGCCGATGCCCCCGAGGCCCGCCGTCGCCGTCGCGGCGTCGTTCCCGATGACCTGGCAGCAGACCATGATCGCCGATTCACAGATCACGGGGTTGACCTTCCCGGGCATGATCGACGAGCCCGGCTGCACCGCCGGGAGCTTCAACTCGCCGATGCCGCAGCGGGGGCCGCAACCCATCAGCCGTATGTCGCCGGCGATCTTGCTCAGGCTCACCGCCACGGTGCGAAGCACCCCGGAGGTCTCGACGATGCAGTCGCGCGCGTGCTGCGCCTCGAAGTGGTTCTCCGCCTCACGGAAGGGAACTCCGGTGCGTTCCGCGAGGCGCTCGGCCACGCGGGCGCCGAACCGACGGTGCGTGTTGATGCCCGTCCCGACGGCCGTGCCGCCGAGCGCGAGTTCCCCGAGGCCCTCGATGGCGCGACGCACCCTCGCCTCGGCCTTGCGCATCTGGGCCGCATACCCGCTGAACTCCTGCCCGAGGCGGATGGGGGTGGCGTCCTGGAGGTGGGTGCGCCCGATCTTCACGATCTGGTCCCACGCCCGCGCCTTCTGCTCGAGCTGAGCGGCCATCCTGCCCAGGGCCGGGAGAAGGCGGTCCTGCAGCGCGACCGCGATCGCGACGTTCATCGCGGTGGGGAAGGTGTCGTTGGAGGACTGACCCATGTTGACATGGTCGTTGGGGTGGATCCCACCCTTCTCCAGATAGGCCGCGTCCTTCGAGGAGCCGATCGGCGAGCCCTTCGCCACGCAGACGAGGTTCGCGATGACCTCGTTGGCGTTCATGTTCGTGCTGGTGCCAGACCCCGTCTGGTAGATATCCACGGGGAAATGGCGCGCGAGCCCGCCGCGCGAAGCCAGGCCCTCCTCGATCTGCCGGCACGCCGCGACGATCGCCTCGGCCCGCCTGGCGTCGAGCTTCCCGAGGTCACGATTCACCTCCGCGGCGGCGGCCTTCAGCATGGCGAAGGCGATGATCACCTCGCTCGGCACCGGCCTGCCCGAAACGGGGAAGTTGAGCACCGCCCGCTGCGTCGACGCCCCGTAGAGAACATCCGACGGAACCTCCATCTGCCCCATGGAGTCCTTCTCCGTGCGGAATGCGGTGGTGCTCGCGGACATGGCTGCCTCCCTCCGATGGGTGGCCCGCGCCGAGCGCCAGCCCGGAGCGCGGCCAGGAGGCATTCTAGACATGCATGTATAATGCATCCGAAGCGTGCAATCGCGGGTATCTGGAGCGGGGGAACAACTCGGGCCGTCCGGGGTCTGACCCTCCGTTCCTCCCGGACCGGACCGCTCCGGGCGCCAGACGAGGCACAAGGAGATCGGGATGCTTGCTTCCGTCAGTGTTCGGCGTGCGCTGGTCATCGCTGCGGGGCTCGCGCTGGCCCTCGCCTCCGCAGAGGCTTCGGCACAGTCGCGCCGGCCTCGCCGCACGCCGACGCAGCCGGCACAGCCTGCCCAGCAGACCCCTCCGGGCACGCCCGCGGCGGCGCAGCCGGACGAGCCCCCGCTCGAGCCCAGCCCCTACATCAAGCGCGTCAAGCCGCGGCGCTGGACACTCACCACGGACGTCTTCATCGGCGCCACGCAGTGGCTGGAGCCTCAGGACGGAGTGCAGGTGCCCAAGCACGACACGTTCGAGTTCGAGACGGCCACCGTGGTTTTCCCGGTGCTTCCCGAGACCGCCTCCTCCGTCCTGGAGGTCTGGGGACCGGCGGACCAGGAAGTGCCTGCGGTCTCGGGGCGAGTAGAACTCGGCGACCGCGTGCTCGCCGACGAGGTCACGATCCTCTCGCAGGGGATCGGCGGCGGCCCGCTCCCCTGCGGCACGTGGCGAGCGCAGTGGCAGGTGCAACCCGCGGAAGAGGGCCGGCACACGGTGCGCGAGCTGGAGCTGTACGTCTCAGTGGCCCAGGTGTGCTACGAGACGGTCTTCGACGACCCGGGCGCCAGCCAGCTCGACTGGCCCACCGGTCCGTGGCCGCCGGAGGCAGCGGCGTGCTTCCAGCCCCAGACGTTCGTGGACTTCAATACGCGGGGCGAGGGCTATGACGTCAGCCCGATCGCGGCGCTCGTGCAGCAGTGGACGGAGGGACAGGACCCGAGGAACGTCAAGCCGGTGGTGCTCGCCAAGTACCTCGCGGGGAAAGTGGTCGAGCACGTCCAGGTCAGCGGGGAAGGTCTCGTCTTCGACGTGACCGGGCTGCTCAAGGGCTTCGAGACGCCCGGGGCGGCCGAGGTGGCGGCGACCGGCCGGGGAACGGAGGTGGATCTCCCCTGCCTCTTGGTCGCCGTCTACAGGGCCGTGGGCATCCCGGCGCGCCTGGTGATCGGGTACGACAAGGAAGGGGAGGGCGACCAGGTCTATCTGAAGAAGACCAAGGGTGCGGGCGAGTTCCGCATCTGGGTCGAGTTCTGTGTCTATGACGAGGCGAACCACACGATGGGGTGGGTGCCGGTGGATATCGTCCAGATGCGCAGGCAGCAGAACCGCATGCCCCGGGACTACCACAACCGCCCCCTCAAGTACTTCGGCACGCACGACAGGCTCGACGACATCGCGCCCATCGCGTTCCACTTCCATCCGCCGACGACGGTCCGCTCCTATGGCGCCCCGGCGTTCTGGGGCTGGTTCGTCACGCCCACGCCACCGGGGCGCGCGACGCAGCGCGTCCGGCTCAATATGAACACCTCGCCCAGCGGCGGTCAGAACGAGAGCCACCTCCCGGCCCGCCTGCAGGACAAGTGAGTCAGTCGAAGCGCTCGAGCCAGTCCGGCTGCGGGAGGAATGTGTAGTCCGGCGTGGTCTGCACCTCGCCCTCGGGCACGCTCATCCGGGTGGCGACATGGCCGTCCAGAAAGCAGAGACTCGCCTCGACGAGCCGCTCGTCGTACCAGCGGCTGACCCGGTTGCCCCCGTCGTCGAAGTTGTAGATCGGGTGGTCGCCCAGCACCCACGTCTTGGTGGTGTCGTGCACGGGAGGCATCCTCCCGCCGCCCCGAGGCACGAGCGTCGGGTAGTCGTCCCCGTAGGGATTGTGATCGAGCGCGTGATCGTTCAGCGTGAAGCTCGAGCCGAGGAGGTCGTAGAACGAGTCGGTGCGCTCGAAGCCCGGGAAGGGGATGTTCTCGGCGCCCCTGTCCAGCGGGGACTGGAACGGTTCGAGCTCGATATTGGTGTCCGCATCGTCGGGCGGGACATCGAGATTGATGACATACGCGTTGAGCGGGCGGCGCTCCGCCCCGACCTCGTCGATGCCCAGGAACGGCAGTTGCCCCTTCTTGCCCCCGAAGAGCGCACCGACGACCGTCATCTCTCCGTCGTATCCCGGCACCATGTACTGCGGCAGGCGCTCGTCGTAGTCGCCGAGGTACATCTGGATTCCGAGACCGAGCTGCTGGAGACGCGAGCCGCAGACCGTCGCCTTCGCCTGCTTCCTCGCCGAGCCCAGCGCGGGGAGCAGAATGCCGATGAGGAGCGCGATGATCGCGATGACGACGAGCAGCTCGATAAGTGTGAAGGCGGGGCGTCGGTTCATGACGCCATACTAGCGGACGCCGCTCGGCGCGGGCTCGCGTCAGGACTCCCCGTCAGGCCCGGCCCCGACGTAGAGCACGAAGTCGGCCCGGCCCCGGTCGTCCTCCCCGAGCGCTCCGGCGTCTGTCGCGATCATGCTCAGCGTTCGGATGTCCAGGTCCGGCCGGGCCTGCCGGATGAACTGCACGGTGCCGCCGCCGAAATCGGCGTGGAAGCGCCCGACAACGAGAACGATCGGCCGATACCCGTCCAGCGCGGCTCGCACGACCGAGTCGGCCATGGTGGCGTCCCAGATCAACTGCGACCGGTACATCCGCTCGACCATCTCCGGGGGCATCTCCCCGCCCTCTCCGCCGACGCCGTGCCCGTCCCCACCCATCAGATCGAAGAACTCCTCTCGGTACCGGCCCTCCAGCGGCTCGTCGGGGGCGACGAACAGCCGGCGCTGCTCGTCGCTCAGGGTCAGCAGATCGTGGTACCCATCGGGTGAGGCCCGACGCACATAGCGCCGGGGCGCGTTCGCCGCGATGACCGGTCGCTTGGCCTCCCTTGCCGACTCCACCATGCGTTCGTGCCCCGCGGGATAGTTCCCCGACGTCCGCCCCGACGCCTTCCGGAAGGCCCCCTCGTCGACCACGCCGGCGAGATAGTCGTCGATCGCCACCTGCTGGTCCCGCTCGAAGAACTCCAGGAGAAGGACCGCGCCGGGACGCCGCGCCAGCAGGTCGTCCCACAGGCACGCCGCGGCCTCGAGGCCGAGTGGATGCCCGTGAGACTCGCCGATGACAACAACGTCCGCCTGCGCAACCGAGTCGAGCATGCGGCTCCAGTCCGCGGGCATACCTTCGGCGCTATAGATCCGCACCGCCTCCCGTGGTCGCTCGGGCAGCGCCGCGGACGGACGCGGCGCGTCACCCGTCGCCGCGCACCCGCCCAGCAGCGAGAAGATGACCACGGCGCCCGCGCCGATAACGCTTCCAGAAAGCCTGCGCATGCGGAGAGCATCGCGGGTCCCGGGCCGTCGGTCAACCACCGGCCGCGTAGACTCCGCTCCATGCAGGTGCGTCCCGCGACCCAGGCGGACCTTCCCGGCGTGCTGGAGATCGTCAACCGCGAGATCCGGGAGGGCGTGGCGCACTTCGGAACCCGGGAGCACGCGCCGACGGAGCTCGATGCCTGGCTGGAGGCCGGCGACCGCCTCCCCTTCCTGGTCGCGGCTGAACCCGATCATGCGGTGCTCGGATACGCCCGCGCCGCACGATGGAAGGATCGCGAGGCGTACGACTGGGCGTGCGAGATCGGGGTCTACGTCCGCCCTGACGCCCAGGGGCGGGGAGTCGGCGCAGCACTCTATCGCGAGCTCATGCCGAGACTTACGGGGCTGGGCTACCGCGCCATCATCGCCGGGATCGCGCTCCCGAACAAGCCGAGCGTGCGCCTGCACGAAGCGTTGGGCATGCGTCACGTCGGGACATTCCCCGCCGTGGGCTACAAGCACGGCCGGTGGATCGATGTCGGCTACTGGATGCTGACCACGGGGGAGGGCCCCCCCAGGGCGATCTCGGCGGCCAGCGAGTGAGTCCCGGGGCGGCCCGAGAGATCGGGCCACCACCGGTCGGCCCAGACCGCCAGGTTGGCCGCGGGCCAGGCCAGACGCCAGCACGCCTGGGGACGCTCGGCCAGCAGCTGCAGGACCTCCGCGCGGAACACCTCTCTCAGCCACGCCGATCCGGAGATCCAGCCGCCCGCGAGACGCACCCATCGCTGGAAGGGGATCGGGAAGCTCGCCTTGGCTCTCGACGCGATCGCCCCGGGGACGAGGGCGGCGAACGCCTCCCGGAGAATGAGCTTCGCGCCCCCCGGCGGAACGAACCGGTCGCTCATGGGAAGCGACTCGGCGAACGCGGCGACGCACGCGTCGGCGAAGGGCGTGCGTCCCTCGACGGACTCGAGCATGGTGGCCGAGTCCAGCCGCAGCAGCAGTCCGGAGAGGTTCACCCGCCTCTGGAAGCGGAGGTGATCGGCGAGCATGGTGTCGGGGTCATCGCCGCGGGCGAGCCGGCCGAACTCGCTGGCGAAGAAGCTCGTGAGCCACTCGTCGCCCTCGATCGCGCCCAGGACCTCTCGGGTGAGCAGCGAGGGCTTCGCGTCGGGCGGACACCACGCGGCGTGCGTGAGCTGGAAGCGTCCTGGGTCTCGATTCCCCGCGCCCACGTGCTCCGCCGCGAGGCGGAGAGACTCGTCATAGCCTCCGAAGATCTCGTCGGCGCCCTCGCCGGTGAGCGTCACGACATGCCCCTCGGCCCGGAGGCGCCTCGCGACCTCGTTGATCGCCACCTCGTTGGGCGTCGAGAGCGGCAGCCCCGACCGGGAGACCATCTCTCGCCATCGCGAGAGGAAGAGCGGCTCATCGACGTGCGCCTCGCGGTGCAGAGTCCCGAACACCGCGGCGGCGTCTCGGGCAAAGCGGAAGTCTTCCGATTGAGGAACCCCGTCGATGGGCTCCGCGCCGGGAGCGCCGGCGCAGTAGGTCGCAAGACCGGGACGGAAACCCGAGGCGACACCCGTGATGATGGCGCTATCGAGACCGCCGCTGAGGAGGCAGCACGTCGGAACGTCCGCACGCAGGTGCGACTCGACCGACCCGCGGACAACCGCGCCGGTCTCCGCGACGCGCGACGCCCGCTCCGTGGGCAGATCGATGCGCGTGAGCCCCAGGTCGAAGGACTGCTCCCGCATGTCGCCCCCGGCGATCCTGAACGTCAGCACGCGCCCCGGCGGCAGCGCCCGCACGCCCTCGAAGAGAGTCCGCTCTCCGAGGCTGGTGCGGATGGTGGTCAGGTAGGCGCTGACGCCCGCCCAGTCCGGCCGACGCGGCACGGCCGGATGCTCGAGGATCGGCGCCGGCTCGCTGGCGAAGAGGACCAGGGCTGCCCCGCGATCACGCCCGCGCCACCAGTAGAGCGGCTTGATCCCGAGGGGGTCGCGGGCGAGCGTCAGCCGCTGCTCGTGCGTGTCGAAGATGGCCAGAGCGAACATGCCGCGGAGATCGCGCAGCCCGTCAACCCCCCGGGTCGCCAGCCAGCCGAGCAGCGTCTCGGTGTCGCAGCCGCTCGCGAGCCTGTAGCCCTCACGCTCGAGCCTGCGCCTGAGCCGGTGCTCGTTGTACAGCTCCCCGTTGTACACGATGACGAAGCGACCATCGGCCGTCGTCATCGGCTGCCGCCCGGCGCCGGAGGTGTCGAGCACGGCAAGGCGGCGGTGTGCCAGGACGACGTTCCCGCCCCGCCATAGGCCCGCATCGTC
>CAYTAH010000037.1:9090-42888 GCA_964435785.1 uncultured Phycisphaeraceae bacterium
CAAGGCGGCGGTGTGCCAGGACGACGTTCCCGCCCCGCCATAGGCCCGCATCGTCCGGGCCGCGGTGGGCCATGAGATCACGGAGGCGGCAAACCTCCCGGTCCGGGATCGAGAGGGGGTCGGTGGAGGCGATGCCGAGGATGCCGCACATGCGGCCTCTATCGGCGGACGCCACGTCCCGGCCCCAAAGGCCCGGTCACCGAAGCCCGATCAGCGCGTCCTGCCCGCGGCCCCGTCTCGTTCCTGGATCAGCAGGTCGGCGTAGCTCACGCTCAGCGGCTCGCCGAGCGCGGGTCCGAAGGCCGCCCGGAGGCGATCGACGGATGCGTGGCACTTGGCGACGGGGAAGCCCGGCGAGACCAGCGCCTCGAACTCGATGAATTGCCCCAAGCCCTCCACCTCGTCGAGGTGGATCCGCACGTTCTCGAGGAGGTGCAGCTCGCGCCGCTTGCGGACCACGACCAGCTCCGGCAGCGGGCTCACGCCGAACCGCTCCCGGGCCTGGGAGTCGGTGTAGATCGTGAAGCAGCTCAGGCGGGGGCGGGCCTCGTCCCTGCGGTCGTAGAAGATCCACTCGGTCGGCTCGCCCGGACACTCCCGCCGCTTGAGACGGCCCGAGGGGACGCGGAAGTAGGTGTCCGTCTGCCGGAGCACGGCGATGAACGACGCCCCGACCGCCTGGCACGCGGCCCGGGCCATCGCCATGTCCCGCAGCTCCGCCTTGTACTCAACGTTGTGCATGGGGAGGTCTCGAGCCGTGAATCCTGAGTCTTGAGGGGCGAGTGCGGAGTTGAGTCACGAGAGGCGGTCCTCATTGGGAAGATTGGCAAGCAGCGTCTTCTCGTCCCAGACCTCGATACCGAGCTCCTCGGCCTTGGCGAGCTTTGATCCCGCGGCCTCCCCGGCGATGACCAGATCCGTGTTCTTCGAGACCGAGCCCGTCACCTTCGCGCCCAGCGACTCGAGGATCTCGGCGAGGTCCTGCCGCTCGAAGCTCTCGAGCGAGCCGGTCAGGACGATCTTCTTGCCCGCGAACGTGCCGCTCTTCTTCACCGACCGGTCCTGGTAGTCGGGGTTCTCCAGCGCGAGCCCCGCCTTCCGCAGCGCGTGGAAGGTATGCCGCCCCGCCCCGCTCCGGAGATATTCGTGCACGGTGTGGGCCCGGACCGGCCCGAACCCCTCGATCGAGTTGAGATCCGCCTCGCTCGCCCCGAGGAGGTCCTCCAGCGTTCTGAACCGCTTGGCCAGGAGCTTTGCGTTTGAGGCGCCCACGTGCCGGATGCCGAGCGACCCCAGCACGCGAGCGAGCGTCCTCTCCTTCGCCCGATCGATCCCGTCGAGAAGGTTGTCGACCGAGCGCTCCCCCATGCGCTCGAGCCCGAGCAGCCTGTCGCGATGCTCCCGCAGGTGGAACACGTCCGCGAACGAAGCGAGCGGGATCGCGCCGCTCTCGCGGATCTGGTCGATCGTCTTCTCGCCCAGCCCCTCGATATCCATCTGCTTGCGCCCGGCGAACCAGATCAGCTTCTCGCGGATCTGCGCGGGGCACTCGGGGTTCACGCATCGCCGCGCCGTCTCCAGCTCCGGGTCGCCACCCTGCGCCGGGTCCGCCTCCGGGGGCTCGATCTCCACCGGCCCCCTGCAGATCGGGCACGCCTCGGGCGCGGCGATCTTCCTCGCCCCCTTCGGCCGCTTAGAGCCGACGACGCTCACGACGTAGGGGATGATCTCGCCGGCCTTCTCCACCTCGATCGTGTCGCCGAGGCGGATGTCCTTCTTCCGCACCTGGCCGTAGTTGTGCAGCGTCGCGTGCTGGACGGTGGTGCCGGCGAGCACGACCGGCTCCATCACGGCCCTCGGCGTGATCTTGCCCGTCTTGCCGACCTGGTGATCCACCCGAATCAGCACCGTCGCTTTCCGCTCGGCGGGATACTTGTACGCGATCGTCCACCGAGGGCTCTTGCTCGTCGCCCCGAGCCGGTCCTGCAGCGTCCACGAGTCCACGCGGACGACGACCCCGTCGGTGGCGTAGGGCTGCTCGTGCCTCGCGCTCGAGTACGCCTCGATCGCCCGCAGGATCGCGTCGATGTCCTCGCTCGTGGCCAGCGTCGGGCTCGCGGGGATGCCCAGCTCCCTGATGCGATCGAGAAACCCCGAATGCGATTCGGCGAACCCCTCCGAGACCTCGCCGCGCCCGTGCGCCACGAAGGAAAGCCGTCGCTGCGCCACGATCTTCGGGTCCAGCTGCTTGAGCGTCCCGGCGGTCGCGTTGCGGGGGTTCATGAACGCCTCGAGCTCCGCCTCGTCGCGCTCCGCGTTGATCCGCGCGAACTCGGCGAGCGGCATGTAGATCTCGCCGCGGACCTCCAGAACCTCCGGCGCCTCGGCGTGCCTCCGGCCGGCGCGGGCCGCGAGCGAGAGCGGGACGGCGCGGATGGTCCGGACGTTGGCGGTGATGTCGTCGCCCGTGACCCCGTCGCCCCGCGTGAGGGCCCCCACGAGCCTGCCCCGCTCGTAGCGGAGGCTCACCGCGACGCCGTCGATCTTGGCGTCGGCGACGAGGACGAGCCGGCCACCACCGCCGAAGAGGCCCGGCCGGTCGGCGGCCCCCAGGGCCTTGAGCACGCGGGCGTGCCACGACCGGAGATCGCCCTCCGAGTACGTGTTGTCGATCGAGAGCATGGGCCGGCTGTGCGCCCGGGTGACGAACCCCTTGATCGGAGCGCCCCCGACGCGGTGGGTGGGGCTGTCGGGGTCGTCGAGCTCGGGATGGGCCGCCTCCAGGCGCGTCAGCTCGGCCAGCAGCCGGTCGAACTCGGCGTCCGGCATGATCGGCTCGGCGTAGACGTAGTAGGCCCGGTTTGCCCGCTCCAGCAGCTCACGAAGCTCGGCGATGCGAGCCCCCGCCCCCGCGGTTGTGCGCGTCCCCTTGGTCATCGGAACATCCTACACGATGCCACGCCCTCCCCGCCCGCGGCTATGCTCCGCCGGATGGGCGCCACGATCATCGACGGCAAAGCCCTCGCGGCCGAGCACCGCGAGCGGATCGCGCAGCGGCTCGCCGAGGCGAGGCGGCTGGGCCGGTCCGCGCGCCTCGACGCGGTGCTCGTGGAGTCGGGCGACAACGCCGCCCGCGTCTACGCGGACAACCAGCGCAAGACCTGCGAGAGCCTCGGACTGGAATACCGCCTGCACGTGCTCCCCCCCGGCTCGGGCTTCGACGAGATCGCCGGGCGGATCCTCCTGCTCAACCACGACGAGGCCGTCAGCGCGATCATGCTCCACCTGCCCCTGCCCGACGGCGTAGAGCCGTACCGGGTGCAGCGGCTCATCGCCCCCGAGAAGGACGTGGAGGGCGTGAACCCCGCGAACATCGGGAACATCGTCTACGGCCACTCCAGCCTTGCTCCGTGCACGGCGCTGGCGACGATCAAAATGATCGAGTCGACCGGGATCGAGCTGCGCGGCAAGCGGGCAGTGGTCGTCGGCGCCGGCAACGTCGTCGGCAAGCCGATCGCCGTCATCCTCATGCGCCACGACGCGACCGTCATCAGCTGCAACAAGTGGACGGACGGGCTCGAGGCCCTGTGCCGCGGGGCCGACGTGCTCGTCGCCGCCGCCGGGGTGCCCGGACTGGTGGGCGCGTCGATGGTCAAGCCCGGAGCGGTCGTGATCGACGTGGGAGTGAACAGGATCGACGGTCCCGACGGCCGGAAGCTGACGGTGGGGGACGTCCGCTTCGAGGAGGTTCGAGAGGTCGCCGGGTGGCTGAGCCCGGTGCCCGGCGGCGTCGGCCCGATGACCGTCGCGATGCTCCTCCTGAACGTGGCCGAGGCCGCGCTCGGGGAGTTCTCCGAGGGCTGATTGGCGTCTGTGCGGTTTGACTCAGGGAGACTCCGCCCCTTGGATAGAGCAACCTGCGCACCCAGCGCAGCACGGAGCAAGCATGGATACGACGACGCTCGCCATCTCCTTCCCCGGACAGTGGGAGTGGCTCATCATCCTCGGCATCGGGCTGCTGCTGTTCGGGAAGCGGCTGCCGGAAGTCGGGCGCAGCCTCGGCAAGGGCATCGTCGAGTTCAAGAGGGGTCTCAAGGACATCGGCGACGAGGTCGAGACCGAGTCGAGCAAGCCCGCCCCGCGCCCCAGGGAGATCGCCGAGAGCCAGGCCCAGAGTCTCCCCGGCGCCAGCGACGAGCGCCGCGTCGCGCACGGCGAGCACGTCGAGCAACCTCGCGTCTCGGCCGGGCCCCAGGGCAACGGGTAGCGGGCGCACGAAGACTCCGGCAAGCCGTGACCTCGAGCCGAATTCCCTGCGCCGATCGCCGGGCGGGAGTGGGTTCGTTCGCTACGATGGCTCCATGAGACAACGCACCCTCCTCCCGACATTGCTCGCGCTCAGCGCGGGGTGCGCCGCTGCGCAGCCCGAGCTCCCCGAAATCACGCTCAGCCGGGACAATACCCGGATCGATAAGTCGTGCCGGATACGGATCGCCCAGGGCGCGGTGATCCCCGACGCCGACGGCGACGGCGTCATCCACATCGTCGCCGACGGCATCACCGTCGAGTTCGAGGGCGGGTCGGCGCTCTCCGCAGCGCCGGAGGGCACGCCCTACGAGACGCTGACCGGCGTGGGCATCCGCATCGACGGGCACAAGCGCGTCACACTCAAGAACCCCCGCACGCACGGCTTCAAGGTCGGCATCTGGGCCAGCGACGCCGACGGTCTGGTGATCGACGGGGCCGACGTCTCCGACGGCTACGCGATGCGCCTCAAGTCCACGCCGCAGGCCGAGGACGGCTCAGACTGGCTCTGGCCGCACAACAACGACGATCATGAGTGGATGGACCGCTACGGCGCCGGCATCTATGTCGAGCGCTCGAGCGGGGTCACGATCCACAACTGCCTCGCCCGCCGGCGGCAGAACGGCATCATCATCGACCGTGTCAACGACTCGAAGGTCTACGACAACGACTGCTCCTTCCTCTCGGGGTGGGGCCTGGCCATGTGGCGATCCAGCCGCAACGTCGTGAGCCGCAACGCGCTCGACTTCTGCGTGCGTGGCTACTCGCACGGCGTCTACAACCGCGGGCAGGACTCGGCCGGCATCCTCTTCTTCGAGCAGTGCTCGGAGAACCTCATCGCGGAGAACTCCGCCACCCACGGCGGCGACGGCTTCTTCGGCTTCGCCGGGCGCGAGGCCCTCGGCGAGGTGCCCGGGCCCGAGGGCTTCTCCGTCAAGCGCGCCGGGTGCAACGACAACCTCCTGATCAACAACGACTTCTCCTACGCACCCGCGCACGGCATCGAGCTCACCTTCAGCTTCGGCAACCGGTTCATCGGCAACCGCCTCGTCAAGAACGCCATCTGCGGCGTCTGGGGCGGATACTCCCAGGATACCCTGATCGCCGGCAACCTCTTCGAGGGCAACGGCGAGATGGCCTACGGGCTCGAGCGCGGCGGCGTGAACATCGAGCACGGCGAGCGGAACATCATCAAGGACAACATCTTCCGCGAGAACAAGTGCGGCGTGCACCTGTGGTGGGACAACGACGAGGGGCTGCTCAAGTCCGGGTGGGCCCGGGCCAACCACAAGGCCTGCGTCGACAACGAGATCCTGCGCAACCGCTTCGAGGGGGACGTCCTCGCGGTGCAGCTCCGCGAGTGCGAGAGCACCCGGATGGGCGGCAACGAGTTCGAGCGCGTGGGCAAGATCGTCGAGGCCACGCCCGGCTCCGAGCCGGAGGAGGTGATGGTCACCACCGAGCTCTTCCAGCCGCCCGAGTACGAGGCGATCGGCGAGACGAGGCCGGTCGGCGCCCGCGCGCACCTCGCCGGGCGAGAGAACATCATCATGGGGGACTACTTCCCCTGGGACCATTCCTCGCTCCTGGCCCGCCGCGCCTCCTCCGGCGGCGGCGTCCACACCTACGAGGTGCTCGGCGAGATCAGCCCCGCGTTCCATGTCGTGCTCAACGGGCCGACGGCGCAGTTCCGCATCCGTGAGCCCGGGCAGGAGGGGCGCGACACGTGCCTCGTCGATGTCTTCGGCACCGCCGGCGTGCACCCGTACGTGCTCACGCTCCGCGAAGGCGAATTCGAGTCCGTGTTCCGCGACACGCTCGTGGTCACGAAGTGGAAAGCCACGTTCTTTCCCTGGACCGTCGACCCCCGCGAGGACCTCGAGGGCTGGCGGGCCGAGGCCGAGTCGGCCGCGGCGCGGAGCGCGGAGGTGGATTCGCTCTCGTTCTCGTATGGCTCCGGCGGCCCCAGGAACCAGAACATCTCCGAGGCCATCACCCAGGCCGGGCCCGGGCCCGACCACTTCGGGATGATCGCCACCGCCAAGCTCCGTCTCCCCGCGGGCAAGTGGAGGGTGCGGACGCTCAGCGACGACGGCGTGCGCGTGCTCGTCGACGGCGAGCCCGTGATCGAGAACTGGACCTGGCACGGACCGACGCCGAACACCGGCGAGTTCGAGGTCGCCGAGGAGCGCCTCGCGCAGATCACCGTCGAGCACTTCGAGATCGACGGGCACGCCGTGCTCGAATTCGGGCTCGAGCCGGTCACGGACGGAGACCGGTAAGGGCCTTGTCAGCCCCGGGCCGCGTGCTACGATCACGCTCGCTGGCGAGGTAGCTCAGCCGGTTTAGAGCGGCGGATTCATAACCCGCAGGTCGTGGGTTCGAGTCCCACCCTCGCCACTCCCAGCACGCGGACGCCCCCGGGCGTCCGCGTGCGGCTTTTTGCGCTCCGCCGCGCCGAGGCCCGGCCTTGCGAGAGAGACGGCGGGCGGGGTAGGGTGCCGGGATGCACCTCCCGCCGCTCCGGCCGCCGCTCACCGCACTCGCTCTCGCCGGCTCGCTCGCGATCCGCGCCACCTCCCAACCCGCCGACCCGGTTTACGCCCAGGGCTTCGACGGGCCGATCGCCCCCGCCGAGTTCGTCTGTACCGACGCCGACGCCTGGGTGCTGGATCGGGGCAGCCTCTGGCAGCACGCCCCCAGCGACTACGAGCCCGCGCACCGATCGCCGCGCAACCTCGCGATGCTCCGGCCGCTCAGGTTCGGCAGCTTCGTGCTCGAGGCCGACGTCATGCAGACCGGGCGCGAGTACGGGCACCGCGACGTGTGCCTCGTCTTCGCCTTCCAGGACCCCGAGCACTTCTGCTACGCCCATCTCAGCTCCCAGGCCGACGAGAACGCCCACCATGTGTTCCTCGTGGACGGTGCGCCGCGCACGGCGATCAGCAGCGATCGCACCCGCGGCGTGGACTGGGGGCGCGACGCATGGAGGAGACTGCGGGTCGAGGTGGACCCCGAGGCCGGCTCGGTCCGCGTTCTCCTCGACGGCGAGCAGGTCCTCACGAGCGATGCCGTGCCCCCCGGCTCCGGCCACATCGGCTTCGGGACCTTCGACGACGAGGTGCGGATCGACAACATCCGCGTCTGGTCCGAGGACGTGGTGCCGGTCCCGTGTGAGGCATTCGAGCCGATGGCCGGCACGACGAGAGACCGCCCCGTCCGCCTCGAGCCGCTCGAGGGCAGTGTCCGCGTCACCCTGGGCGAAGAGCCGTTCGCCGAGTACGTCTATGAGGACGTGATCCATCCCTTCATCGCCCCCGTGAACGGTCCCGGCGGGGTGCGCATGACACGCGCCTTCCCGATCCAGAACATCCCAGGCGAAGCCCACGACCACCCGCACCACACGGGCCTCTGGTGGGCCCACGGGGACATCAACGGCGTGGACGTCTGGCACCGAGGCCGGATGACCCTCATCGACGGCCCCCACACCGTCGGCAGCACCATCACCTCCACATTCTCCGTCGATTCCGACGAGGGGCCGACGGGCGTCACCGTCGTGGAGTCGCTCACGTTCGGCGAGACGCTCTCCGGCGACCGCACGATCGACGTGCGCGTGGGCGTCTCGCCCCCGCCCGGCGGCGAGCTGGTCTTCGGCGACACCAAGGAAGGGACGATGGCGATCCGCACCCACCCCTCCCTGCGTCTGGCGCCCGACCCCGGGGCGGGCGTCGCCGAGGTGACGGGCCTCGCCCGCAACAGCGAGGGCGTCGAGGGGAAGGCGGTCTGGGGCAGGCGGGCCGCGTGGATCGACTACTCCGGGCGGATCGACGGCGCGCCCGTCGGCGTCGCGATCTTCGACCACCCCGCAAACCCTCGATTCCCCACCTGGTGGCACGCCCGCGAGTACGGCCTCGTGGCCGCCAACCCATTCGGCCTCTCCGACTTCGAAGGGGGCGAGCCGCGACGGGGGCGCATGGTCGTGCCGGCCAGCAGAAACGTCTCCTTCCAGTACCGATTCCTGTTCCACCGCTTCGGCCCCGAAGAGGCCCGGGTGCAGGACGCCTACCGCGCGTGGGCGCACCCGGAGCCCCGCAGCGGCGCGCCCCTCGACTGGATCGCGCGAGAGTCGCTCGTGCTCAACGACGACGGCGGATGGTGCTGGTTCGGGGGCGAGAGAGCGATCATCGTCGGTGGGACGCTCGTCGCGGCCTCCGTTGCTTCCGGCTCCGACGATGCGGCACGGGCGGGCGATATCGAGCTGACGACGATGGATCTTCAGTCCGGGGGGATCCGGCGATTCGAGCTGCACGACCGGCTCGAGCGCGACGACCACGACCAGCCCGGCCTCTGCGATCTCGGCGGCGGCCGCGTGCTGGCGCTCTGGTCGAAGCACGGGCACGAGAGCCGGATCTACGGGGCGATCGTCGACCTCAGGACTGGAAACGTCACCCCCTCCGCCCCGATCGTCCCGAGCGAGTCCTCCCGAGTCACGTACTCCAACGTCTTCCGGCTCCCCGGCGAGGGCGGGCGCATCTACAGCTTCTTTCGAGGCCTCGACGACTCCTGGAAGCCCTCCCTCATCGTCAGCGACGACGGCGCGGCGACCTGGAGAGCGGGCAACACCGTCATCGATGTCCCCTCGCAGGAGCGCCACCGCCCGTACGTTCGTTACGTCTCCGATGGAGAGTCTCGCGTCCACCTCCTGTACACCCCGGGCCACCCACGCGACCTCGACAACAGCGTCTACCACGTCGTCTACGCCGACGGGGCGCTCCGAGCCTCGGACGGCGAAGCGATCGCGCCGCTCACGCAGGGCCTGGCGTCGCCGGAGTCGGGGACGCGGGTCTTCGAGGGCAGCGCCGACCGCGTCCCCTGGGTGGTCGATCTCCGCATGGATCGTCGCGCCCACCCGGTCGGCCTCTTCAGCGTGCAGGTTGGCTCAGCCGGGATGCCGCCCGGGCAGGGCGGCGACGACCACCGGTACTGCTACGCCCGCTGGGACGGGGCCGCGTGGCGAGTCCACGAGATGGCGTTCGCCGGCACGCGACTCTACCCGGGAGAGGACGACTACACCGGCCTGGCCGCCATCGACCCGCTCGACCCGGAGACCGTCGTGATCTCGACCAACGCCGACCCGGCCACCGGAGCGCCGCTCGTCTCGCGCGCCACGGGCGAGGCGCAGTGGGAGCTCTTCAAGGGCGCAACCGCCGACAGCGGCGAGACGTGGACGTGGGAGCCGCTCACGCGCGACTCATCCACCGACAACCTGCGACCCGTCGTCGCCGCGGACGGCGAGGGACGCCGCGTCCTGCTCTGGCTTCGCGGGCGCTACAGCGCGTACACGGATTTCGACCAGCAGGTGATGGCGATCGTGAACCCTTGGTGAGCCGGCGACGCGCCTCGCCCGGCCGCGGATCGGCTCGATCGCGGGGCCGCCGGGCAGCGTCTCAGCCGACCAGCCGGCGCAGCTCGGCGTCCGTCAGCCGGTACACCGTCCATGCATCCATCGCCCGCGCCCCGAGCGCGCGGTAGAAGTCGATCGCCGGCGTGTTCCAATCCAGGACCGCCCATTCCATCCGACCGAAACCACGCTCGACCGCGAGCGCGGCGAGGTGCAGGAACAGCGCCCTGCCCAGGCCGCGCCCCCGCGCGGCCGGACGCACGAACAGGTCCTCGAGGTACAGCCCCGGTCGTCCCCGCCACGTGGAGAAGTTCACGAAGTAGAGCGCAAACCCCTGCGAGTGCCCGTCGATCTCACCGATCACGCACTCCGCGGCCGGCCCGCGCCCGTATCCCTCCCCGAAGAGATGCCGCTCCAAGCCTTCGACCGTCGCCTCGACCGCGTCCGGCTCGCGCTCGTACTCGGCCAGCTCCCGGATCAGCGAGAGGATGAGGGAGAGGTCGGACCGCTCCGCCGCGCGTATGGAAAGTTCCGGCATGCGGGGATCGTACCTGCCGGCCCTCCGCGCGTTCACCGCGCCGATCCGCGTGTGAGACCCGGCGCATCACCCCACCGCCCCCGCGAGCATCCCCTCGGCTCCGGACGCGTATCGTCTCCCGCCATGGCCCGACCGTCCCGGTGGCTATCGGGGTTGCTCATCGCGGCGAGCGCCGGCCCCGCCCCCGCCCTCGCCGGCCCGCTCGACTTCGACGGAGCCCCCGCCGAGGAGATCCTCGTCACGTGGGAGCCGCGCAGGCCCGAGGCCGTGTCCGACCAGTCCACCATGATCAACCGCATCCGTGGCCTCGCGGCCGTCCTCGACACACCGACCCGGCGGCGCCTCGCCATGATCTCGCGGAACGCGCCGGAGATAGGCTGGCCTTCCGAGCTGGAGCCGGCCGGATACATCCACGTGCGCAGCGGTGCGCAGTCGCGGCTGCTCTCGTTCGCACGCACGGCCGACAACGTCACGCTCGTCCGCGAGCACCGCGACGGAGCAATCGGTGTCTGCTGCGAGTTTCGGGGGGATGATCTGGACCCGCTCCTGCTCACGCTCGGCGGCTACAGCGGGCCGCTCGACGAGTTGCCCCCGGACCTGCCGCTCGGCCAAACGGTGACGCTGCCACCTCCCTACAGGGCCTCGCCGATCATCCTCGATGAGGCGACAGTCCGCGAGCGCCTCGCCGGCGGCAGGAGGACCAATCTGCCGCCGACCGAGCGATATCTCCCCGAGGAGACGCTCTACGTGCGCCTGCCGCGCGGGTACCACCCGCGCGCACCCGCCGGCCTGCTCGTGTGGATCGGCGCCTCGCCCGACGGCCGCCCGCCCGAGGCGTTCGTCCCCGCCGCCGACGCGCTCGGTCTCGTCCTCATCGGCGCCGCCGAGTCGGGCAACCTCCGTCCCACCGCCGACCGGCACCAGCTCGCCCTCGACGCCGTGGCCACGGCCCGCGAGCGGCTCCACATCGACGAGTCCCGCGTCTACACGGCGGGGATCTCCGGCGGCGGGCGCATCTGCTCGGCGCTGGCCGCCTGCTTCCCCGACGTCTTCGCCGGCGCCGTCCCGATCGTGGGCCTCGATCTCTACGAGCACATCCCCGTCGGCGACGGGAGCTTTGTCCCCGCCAACTACAGGCGCCCCGACGCGAGGCTGTGGCGGCTCCTGCGCGAGCGCCGCATCGCACCGGTCACCGGCGAGCTCGACTACAACTACCGCATCATCGCCAACGCGTGCCACATCATGGAGCGGGACGGGCTCGCCGTCCGCCTCTTCGAGTACGAGGACATGGCCCACACGCTCCCGACCCCGAGCGCTTCGCGGAGGCGATCGGCTGGGTGGACGAGCCCGCGCGCGATCGGCGTGACAAGGCGTGGGAGGAGGCGCGCGACGCGCTCGAGGGCTACGAGCTCAAGTTCGCCGACGTGCCGGTGACGACCGACTCGCAGCGGCGCATCCTCGAGCAGATCACCGTCACCGGGCCCTGGTCGCCCGCCGCGTGGCGGGCGTGCGAGCTGCTCGGCGTCGTGCCCGGTCCCTCTAGCGATCCCGAGCCCTGACCCTGCCGAACTCCTCGACCGCGCGCCTCCGACTCTCCCCCAGGTCCACGATCGGCGCGGGATAGTCGAGCCGGGCGCGCGCCGCCGGCGGGAGCGCCGACGGATCGTGCGCCGCCGCTCCCGGAACACCCGCCAGCTCCGGGATGAGCCGGCGGATGAACACCGCGTCCGGATCGTGCGATCGCGACTGGCTCACGGGGTTGAACACCCGGAAGTAGGGGGCCGCGTCCGTGCCCGTCGAGGCCGACCACTGCCACCCGCCGTTGTTGCTCGCCAGATCTCCATCCACGAGATGCCGCATGAAGTGCCGCTCCCCTCGCCGCCAGTCGATGAGGAGGTTCTTCGTGAGGAACATCGCCGCGATCATGCGGCAGCGGTTGTGCATCCACCCCGTCTGCGCGAGCTGCCGCATCGCCGCGTCCACGATCGGCACGCCCGTCCGCCCCAGACGCCAGGCCTCGAAGTGCTCCTCGTTGTCGCTCCAGGCGACGTCGTCGTACTCCCGCCGGAAGCTCGTTCCCATGCACAGGCGAGGAAACGCCACGAGCAGGTGCTTGTAGAACTCCCGCCACACCAGCTCGCCGATCCACGCCGACGCCCCCGCGGTCCCTTTCGCACCGGCGCCGATCTTCCCGCCGTTGGCCTCCACGGCCGCGCGCACGCAGTCTCGCACCGAGAGCACTCCGCTCGCCAGATACGGTGAGAGGGTGCTCGTCCCGTTCACCGCCGGCGAGTCTCGCCGCTCGGCGTAGGACCCGATCCGCGAGCGGATGAACGCACGCAGGCGCCCCCGGGCCGCGCGCTCGCCCGCCGGCCAGAGGTCCGGCCTCGCCAACGATGCGAAGCCCGCGAGGCGCTCGGGCATCGGGTCCGGTGCGCACGGCGTCTCGGGCTGCGCCCTCGGCCTCGCCCCCGGCACGACCCCGCCCCGGTCGGTGTACTCCCGCTCAAACTTCCGGCGGAACGGCGTGTACACCGTGTACCAGCCCCCCTCGTTGGTCCGAACCGACCCCGGGGACAGGATGCACACGTCGTCGAACTCGTGCACCCCGCGCCCGCTCGCTTCGAACGCCGCCCGCACCGCCCCGTCACGCCGCGCCTCGTTGACCTCCAGCTCACGGTTGAAGTAGATCGCGTCGCACCCCGTCGATTCGGCGAGGGCGAGCAGCCCCCGAGCCGCGCCGCCGAACCGCGGCGTCGTGACGACCCGGAGCGGAATGTTCAGCTTCGCGAGATCCTCGCCGAGCGTCGCCACGCACCGCAGCACGAAGTCCACCCGAACGTCCGCCCAGTCGTGCTCGCGCCACTGGTCGGGGCAGACGACGAACACCGCGACCACACCACGCGTCGCCTCGCGCGTCGCCCGAGAGAGCGCCGCGTTGTCCCCGGTGCGGAGATCGCTCCGGAACCAGACCAGCGCCCGCATCACCGCCCTCCCCGCGCACTCCGCCGGCCGCGACCCCCCGTCGGGCCGCCGAGAGGACGGTACCCCCGCCGCACGAGGGCCGATTCCAGGGCGGCCTCCCCGGCGCACGCCGCCGGCCTCCCCCGGCCCCCTACGCTGCCCAACCACGGAGGGTCCTTGATCGCCACGGCGTCCCATCCAGGCCTCGCCCGCCTCGGCGGCTTCTTCGCCGCGCGCGGCTGGTCCCCCTTCCCGTTCCAGACCGACGCCTGGAGGGCCTACCTCGACGGAGAGAGCGGCCTGATCACCGTCCCCACCGGCGCGGGCAAGACCTACGCCGCCTACTTCGGACCCCTGGCCGAGCTCATCGCCTCCGACAGCCCGGGGCGCCCCTCCCGCGCCCTGCGGATCCTCTACGTCACCCCACTCCGCGCCGTCTCCCGCGACATCGAGCACGCCCTCCGCCTGCCTGTCGCGGAGCTCGGCCTCCCCTTCGCCGTTGAGAGCCGAACCGGCGACACCTCCTCCTCGGTCCGCGCCCGCCAGCGCAAGACCCTCCCCGAGATCCTCATCACCACCCCCGAGTCCCTCTCGCTCCTGCTGACCTACCCCGAGGCCCCGCAGCGCTTCGCGGGCGTGCGGGCCGTCATCGTCGACGAGTGGCACGAGCTCCTCGCCGGCAAGCGAGGCACGCAGGTCGAGCTCGCCCTCGCCCGCATCCGCCGCTTCTCGCCCGGACTGCGCACATGGGCCCTCTCAGCCACGCTCGGCAACCTCGAGCACGCCGCCCAGGCGGCCGTCGGAATGGACGCCCGCCCCGTCATCGTTTCCGGCGACATCGACCGCCCCGTCGAGATCGAGACGCTGATCCCGCGCGAGCGCCGCGAGCTGCCCTGGGCCGGGCACATGGGCCTCCGCATGCTCCCGCGCGTGCTCGAGTCCCTCGACCCCGCCAGATCCACGCTGCTCTTCACCAACACCCGCTCGCAGGCCGAGCTCTGGCACGGCGCGCTGCTCGCATCGCGCCCGGAGTGGGAGCCGATCACCGCCCTCCACCACGGATCGATCGACCGCGACGAGCGCGAGCGCGTCGAGGCCGGCCTCAAGAGCGGGTCGATCAGGTTCTGCGTCGCCACCAGCTCTCTCGACCTCGGCGTCGACTTCTCCCCGGTCGAGCGCGTCTACCAGATCGGCTCACCCAAGGGGATCGCACGCCTCATGCAGCGTGCGGGCCGCTCCGGCCACCGCCCCGGCGAGACCTGCCGAGTCACCTGCGTCCCCACCCACGCCATGGAGCTGATCGAGATCGCCGCGGTGCGCGAGGCGGTCGCCCGCGGCTCGATCGAGCCCCGCGAGGTCCAGCCCCACCCGCTCGACGTCCTCGCCCAGCACATGGTCACCTGCGCCCTCGGCGGCGGATTCCGGCCCGACGAGCTCTTCGAGGAGGTCCGCACCACCGCAGGCTTCGCCGATCTCGCGCGGGAGGACTTCGACTGGACGCTCGAGCTGGTGACTAGAGGCGGCGACACGCTCGCGGCCTACCCCGAGTTCCGCAAGGTCAGCCTCGACGAGCAGGGCCTCGCCCGCGTCGAGAGCAAGCGCGTCGCCGCCCTCCACCGACTCAACGTCGGCACCATCACCGCCGAGGCCACCGTCCCCATCCGCTACATCGGCGGGCGCTCCCTCGGCTCGATCGAGGAGTACTTCGTCGCCCAGCTCACCCGAGGCCAGAAGTTCATGTTCGCGGGCAAGGTCGTCGAGTTCGTCATGCTCCACGACCTCGTCGCCTACGTGCGCCCGGCGCGGGGCAAGACCAGCTTCACGCCCCACTGGGCCGGCACCCGACTGCCCATCTCCGAGTCCCTCGGCGCGGGCGTCCGCCGCACGCTCGAGATCGTCAACCACCCCGAGCGGGGCCGCTCCGCCGAGGGACCCGAGCTCGAGGCGGTCGCGGCCCTCGTCCGCGCCCAAGCCGCGCTCTCTCACGTCCCCGGCCCCGACGAGGTGCTTGTCGAGATGATGGAGTCGCGGGAGGGCGGCCACCTCTTCGTCTTCCCGTTCGACGGCCGGCTCGTCCACGGCGGCATCGCCGCGATCACCGCCCTCCGGCTGGGACGCCTCGCCAAGACCACCTTCACCCTCACCGCCAACGACTACGGCTTCGAGCTCCTCGCCGAACGCGGCTACCCCTTCGCCGAGCTCTACTCCCCCGCGCTCTTCACGCTCGACGATCTCGCCGCCGACGCGGAGGAGAGCGTCAACCTCTCCGAGCTCGCCAAGCGCCAATTCCGCGAGGTCGCCCGCGTCGCCGGCCTCGTGTTCCAGACCTACCCCGGCGCTCCCAAGTCCGCCCGCCAGGTCAGCGCTTCCAGCTCCCTCATCTTCGAGGTCTTTGAGCAGTTCGATCCCGCCAACCTGCTCCTCCACCAGTCCCGGCGCGAGGTCCTCGAGCGGCAGTTCGAGCGCTCGCGTCTCGCCCGCACGATGACCCGCCTCGGCGACGCCCGCCACGTGATCTCGCACCTCGAGCGACCGACGCCCCTGTCCTTCCCGCTCATGACCGACCGCTTCGGATCCACCCTCTCGCACGAGTCCCTCGCCGAGCGGATCGACAAGATGCAGCGCGCGTGGGAGGAGGAGGGCGCGATTGCGTGAGCCCCCCTCGATCCTCGCCGGCGGAGAGCCCGTCGCCCTCCTGCCCCAGCGCGCCGTCTGGTGGCCGCGCGCCCGCACCCTCATCGCCGCCGACCTCCACCTCGGCAAGGAGCACGCCTTCGGCGCCCTCGGCATCGCCATCCCGGGCGGCGTGCTCGAGGAGACGCTGGAGCGCCTTGCCCGCTGCGCCCGGCAGTGGGGGGCCGAGCGGGTCGTTGTGGTCGGCGACCTGCTCCACGCCCGGCTCGGCACCACCCCGCGGGTCATCGAAACCGTGGCCCGGTGGCGCGCCTCGCTCGAGGCCGAGATCTGGCTCGTCCCGGGCAACCACGACCGCGCCCACGACCTCGTCGCGGAACCCTGGCGCTTGCGTGTCTGTCCCGGCGAGCTGCGCGACGGCCCCTTCCGCTTCGTCCACGTGCCCGGCCCCGGCACGCCGGGCTGCTTCACCTGGGCCGGACACCTCCATCCCGCGACCCGGCTCGAGGGCGGCGGAGATGCCGTCCGGCTGCCGTGCTTCCATATCGGCGAGCACGTCGGCATCTTGCCCGCGTTTAGTCTCTTCACAGGGGCCCGCTGCACCGAGATGGCGCCGGGGGACGCCGCCTGGGCCATCGCGGGCGACAGGATCGTGCGAAGCCCCGCGCCGCGCCCCGCTGACGGCCCACCCGCCGGGAAGCTCCGTCGCTGAGCGACGACCCGCCCCCGCCCGCGCCCGGCCTCCCACCGCCGCCGCACGTACCCTGATCCCATGACCATCCCGCGCATCGCCCAGCGCCTCAGGCCCTTCGGGACGACCATCTTCGCCGAGATGACCGCCCTCGCGGCCCGGCACGACGCGATCAACCTCTCGCAGGGCTACCCCGACTTCGACGGACCCGACTTCGTCAAGGCCGCCGCGGCACGCGCGATGCGCGACGGCCACAACCAATACGCCCGCACCCTCGGCGTTCCCTCGCTCAACGAGGCAATCGCGGCCTGGTGGGGGCGCCGCGCCGGTCGTCCGCTCGATCCCCACGCCGAGATCACCGTCACCAGCGGATGCACCGAGGCCCTGGCCGCCTGCACCCTCGGCCTGCTCGACCCCGGCGACGAGGTCATCGTTTTCGAGCCCTTCTACGACGCCTACCCCGCCGACGTCGCCCTCGCGGGCGCCCGCCCCGTGTGCGTGCCCCTCCGCCCCGACGGCGGCCGGTTCGTCTTCGACGAGTCCGAGCTCCGCGCCGCCTTCACGCCGCGCACCCGCGCGATCATCCTCAACACACCCCACAACCCCACCGGCAAGGTCTTCACCCGTCCCGAGCTGCAGCAAATCGCCTCCCTCTGCATCGAGCACGACGCCATCGTCATCGCCGACGAGGTCTACGAGCGGCTCACATTCGATCCCTCCCGCCCGCACCTGTCCATCGCGGACCTCCCAGGCATGGCCGACCGCACCGTCGTCTGCTCGAGCCTCGGCAAGACCTTCAGCCTCACCGGCTGGAAGATCGGCTGGGCCATCGCGCCGCCGCACCTCACCGCCGGCGTGCGCGCGGCCCACCAGTTCCTCACCTTCGCCACGGCGACACCCCTCCAGCACGGCGCCGCCGCGGCCCTCTCCAGCCCCGAGACCGAGCCCTACATCGCCTCGCTCCTCCGCGACTACGCCGACCGCCGCCGCTTTCTCTGCGACGCGCTGGGCTCGCTCGGCTTCGAGGTGATCGAGCCGGAGGGAACCTACTTCATCATGGCCGACCACAGCGCCGTCAGCGCGCGCCTCGGCCTCGCCGACGATTTCGCCCTCTGCCGGTGGCTCACCGCCGAGGCCCGCGTCGCCGCGATCCCGCCCAGCGTCTTCTACGAGCACAAGGACGAGGGCCGCCGCCTCGTCCGTTTCGCCTTCTGCAAGCGAAGCGAGACCCTGGAGGACGCCGTGCGCCGCCTCCGCCGCGCACTGGGCTGAGTCTCCGCGCCGGCCGCGGACGGGACGCCTCCGTCTCTGTACGCTGCGCCGATGATCCGCACCATCAGCGCCCTCGGCCTCCGCATCAACGCCGCCTTCCGCAGGACGGCCCCCGACCCGTTCGTCCTCGCGGTGCTCCTCACCCTCCTCACATTCGCCCTCGCCCTCGGCCTCACGGACACCACGCCCGCCTCGCTCGTCGACGTGTGGGGCGGACCCGGAGGCGTCTGGTCGCTGCTCGCCTTCGCGATGCAGATGTGTCTCATCCTCGTTACCGGACACGCCCTCGCCGCGAGCGCCCCGGTCTCCGCGCTGCTCGACCGGCTCTCGGCGCTGCCCCGCTCCGGCGCCCAGGCCGCGGCGGTGGTCGCCGCCGTCGCCTGCGCCCTCGCCGTCCTGAACTGGGGCCTCGGCCTGATCGCGGGCGCCCTCATGGCCAGGCGGGTCGGCCTGGCGATGGCCCGCAAGGGCGTGGCCGCACACTACCCCCTGCTCGCCGCCGCCGGCTACACAGGCCTCATGGTCTGGCATGGAGGCCTCTCGGGCAGTGCGCCGCTCAAGGTCACCACCGCCAAGGACATCGCCGAGGTCTTCGGCCCCGACGCGCCCATCACCCCCATCGATCTCTCCAGAACGCTCTTCAGCCCGCTCAACCTCTTCATCACCTGCGGCCTTGTGGTGCTCACGCCCGCCCTCATCTCACTCCTCGCGCCGCGCGACCCCCGGCATATCGAGCCCGCCGACCGCTTCACCGCGCCGGACCCGCCGCCGCGCAAGGCCCCGGATCGGCAAGCCAAGCCCCTGATCCCCCGCCTGCTCGAGGACTCGCCGCTCGTGACGATCTGCCTGGTCGTCCTCATCGCCTGGTGGGCGTGGCGGTTCTACATCCCCCGTCAGGAGCATCCATCCGGCCTGCTCACCCTCAGCCCCGACAGCGTGAACCTGACCATGCTCCTGCTCGGCCTCGCGCTCCACGGAACGCCGGCCCGCTACGTCCGGGCCGTCGAGGACGCCGCCCGCGGCTGCGCCGGCATCATCCTCCAGTTCCCCCTCTACGCCGGCATCATGGGCATGATGAAGGCAAGCGGCCTCACGGCCTTGCTCGCCGAGAGGATCGCCGAGGACTCGAGCCCGACCACCCTTCCGCTCTTTACGCTCGCGAGCGCGAGCGTGGTCAATCTCTTCGTCCCGTCGGGCGGAGGGCAGTGGGCCGTCCAGGGCCCCATCGCCGTGGACGCCGCGGTCGCCGCGGGGGTCGATCCCGCCAAGATCGTCATGGCCGTCGCCTACGGCGACCAACTCACCAACATGCTCCAGCCCTTCTGGGCGCTCCCTCTGCTGGCCATCACCGGCGCCAAGGCGCGCGACATCGTCGGATACACCGCGATCGTGATGATCGCCGCCGGGGCGTGGATCGCGCTCGGCCTTCTCGTGTTCTAGGTCGGCAGGAGCCCCGGCAGCAGGCCGCCGCCCCCCGCGCCGGCGGCGCCCGCGGCGAGCGCGCCCCCGAAGATCAGGACGATGAACACCCAGTAGACGATGTTCAGCGCGAACAGCACCGTGCCGACGATCCCGCAGATCATCCCCGCCGTCGTCATGCCCTTGCCGTCCGGATCCATCTCGCCCACCTTGATGCGGCGCAGATCCCCATTCCCCATCACCCACGCGAAAATGCCGAAGGGCAGGCACGCGATGACGATGCCAAGGATGCCGAGCACCAGGATCAACGTTCCGCGATGAGGGGTCAGCGCGACGTGACCGGTGACGGGCGGGATCTGGCTCATGCGAGTTCCTCCGGGATGCCCCGCGCCCTGGCTCGGGCGCGCCCACTGGTAGACTCCTGCAATGACTGGAGGCGCTCCAGCCGAACTGGCGGCGATGATACCCGGAATCCTCCGCGCCGCGAGCCCCGGCCCGCTGGTGGACCGCGCCCTCGCCCGCGATCTCCCAGGATCGCCGACGCTCCTGCTCGCCGTCGGAAAGGCCGGACACACCATGGCCGACGCCGCAGCCGCGCGCCTGGGAGCGGAGCGCGCCCTCGTGCTGGCGCCCCCCCCGGCCCCTCCCGGCCGGCCGGCTCTCCGCAGGCTGGAGGTCGACCACCCCGTCCCTACCCCCCGCAATGTCGACGCCGCACGAGCCGCGCGCACGCACGCAGCGGCGCTCGGTCCTTCCGACATCCTCCTGGTCCTGCTCTCCGGCGGCGCCTCGGCCATGCTCTGCCTCCCTCGCCCGCCGCTCACCCTCGACGACCTCGCCGCGATCACCGACGCCCTCCTCCGCGCAGGCGCCCCCATCGAGGAGCTCAACGCCGTCCGCAAGCACTGCGAAGTTCTCAAGGGCGGCGGCCTCGCCGCCGCGTGCCCGGCCGGGCGCATCGTCACGCTCATCCTCTCGGACGTCCCCGGCGACCGCCTCGATGTCATCGGCTCAGGACCGACCGCCCCCGACCCGACCACCTTCGCCGACGCCCTCGCAGTGCTTGAGCGCCGGAGCGCGCTGAACGCCGCGCCGGCCGTCACCGCCCTCCTCCGCCGCGGCGTCGCGGGCACAGAACCCGAGACGGTCAAGCCTGACAGTCCACTCTGGGCCCGGGTCGAGAACATCGTTATCGGCAACAACCGCCTCGCGCTCGACGCCGCCTGCGCCGAGGCGATGCGCCTCGGATACGCCTTCGCCGAGCGCCGCGAGCTGGTCGAGGGCGAGGCCGCCGACGTTGGCCGGAGACTCGCCCTCGCCGCGCTCGCCTTCCGCGCCTCCGGCCGCACGAGAGCCTGCATCGCCTGGGGGGGCGAGACCACTGTCACCGTCGGCGACGCCGCCGGCCGCGGCGGGCGCAACCAGGAGCTCGCCCTCGCGGCCGCGATCGAGCTCGCCGGAACGGCCGGCGTGACCATCATGAGCCTTGCAACCGACGGACGCGACGGCCCGACCGACGCCGCGGGCGCCATCGTGGACGGCTCGATGGCGGCGCGCATGCGCGACGCGGCCATCGATGCTGCCCATGCGCTCCGCACCCACGACAGTCACCGCGCCCTTGACGCCGCGGGCGCGCTCGTGCGGACCGGACCCACCGGCACCAACGTCAACGATCTGATGATCGCTCTCGTGGACTAGCCGTCGCCCCGTCGCGTCCGCGCCGCCGCCCACTCGCCGCACGGGGCCGCTCCTCCGGCTCGGCGATGGTCTCCTCGGACTCGCCCTCGATCGGCGTCTCGCCCATCTCGACGAGCCTCATCTGGAACTCGTAGTTCGTCCGCCGGTAGTGGTCGTTCCAGATCCCGTGCCGGAAGCGCGGGTAGAACGCCGTCTCGAAGTCCTTGTCGGCGTCCTGCAGCGCCTTGACGAGCTTCACCGAGTTCTGCACGTGCACGTTGTCGTCCATCGTGCCGTGCACCACCATCAGCATCCCGTGCAGGTTCTTCGCCGCCGCGACGACGCTCGTCGCCTCGTACCCCTCGGGGTTCTCCTGCGGCGTGTCCATGTACCGCTCGGTGTAGATCGAGTCGTAGTCCCGCCAGTCGGTCACCGAGCCGCCCGCGATCCCCGCCGCGAAGTGCTCCGAATGCGTCAGAGCGTAGCTCGTCATGAAGCCGCCGTAGCTGAACCCCGACATCCCGATGCGCCCGCCGTCGATGAACGGCTTGGCTTTCAGCCAGCTCATCATGTCGCCGATGTCCTCCATCTCCGGCTGGCCGAGCCGCCTGTACGCGGTCCACGCGCTCCGCGCCCCCTTCCCGCTCGCCGAGTAGGGATCCCCCTTGAACACGATGAACCCGCTCGTCGCGAGCATGTGATCGCCCGTGCGCCCTCCCGACCACGTGTCATTGATCGTCGGCGCGTGCGGCCCGGCGTACGTGCTGTACCACACCGGATACCGCTTCGCCGGGTCGAAGTCCGGCGGGTAGATCAGCATCCCCTCCAGCGTGATCTCCTCGGCCTGGCTCGAGCGCGACGCCGGGATGCTCACCAGCTCGACCCGCCCCAGCTCCCAGTCCTCGAGCGCGAAGACGGGGTTGGTGTCGAGCGTGCGCACGGGATTGCCCTCCACATCGCGGAGGACCGCCCTGTCGGGCCGCTCCACGCTCGACCAGAAGTCCGCGAAGTACTTCGCCCCGGGGCTGATGCTCACCCGGTGCGACCCACGCTCGGTCGTGAGCCGACGCGGGTTGGAGCCGTCGAGATTGACCGCGTAGAGACTGCTCGCGATCGGCGAGTCGGCCGTGCAGTTGAAATAGATGACGCCGTTCTCCTCATCGAGATGCTCCACGCCGCGGAACTCCCACGGCCCCTCGGTCACCTGCCCCAGCAGCTGCGCCTCCTTGTTGTAGCGGTACAGGTGGTTCCATCCGCTGCGCTCGCTCGAGAGCAGAAACGACCCGTCCTCGAACACGTGGAAGTACGACGGCGCCTCGATCCACGCGTCGGTCTGGTCGCGCAGCAGCTTTGTCGGCTTTCCGCCGCGAGCGCCCGCCGTGCACAAATCCAGCCAGCGCTGCGCCCGGTCCTGGATCGTGAAGTAGACCCGCGACGAGTCCGGCCACCATCCCACGCTCGAGAAGATGAACGAGCCCGCCGTATAGCCGGAGAGGTCCACGAACGCCGGCTCGGCCCCGGCGACGCTCACGATCCCCAGCCGCACCTCCGGGTTCGGCCGGCCCGGCTTGGGGTACTCCGTGAATTCGACCTCCTGCGGCTCGACCGCGTCGTCCACCAGCACGAACGTGTCCACGTCCGTCGAGTCCGTCTCCATGTACGCGATCGCCGAGCTGTCCGGCGCCCACCAGTAGCTCCGCCAGTTGCGCCCGAAGATCTCCTCGAAATAGATCCACGCGTTCTTCCCGTTCCGTACCTTCTCCGACCCGCTCGTTGTCAGCCGCCGCTCGATCCCCGTCGAGACCTCGACCGAGTAGAGGTCGTGCCCGCGCACGAAGGCCGCATAGCGTCCGTCCGGGCTCAGGGAGCTGAGCTCCTCTCGCTCGGGCGTCGCCGTCAGCCGGCGGGCCCACGCCCCGTCAAGCGCTACCGCGTAGAGGTCGTTCTCGTGCTCGAAGATCGCGTTCCCCCCCGAGGTGTCCGCGAAGCCACGCCGGCCGCCGATCCGTTCGGCCGCCCGCTCGTCGAACGAATCCAGCCCGGCGACCGCCGCGACGATCTTCGAGTTGTCCTCCCCCTCCACCCGCTCGACGTAGCGCCCGGTCGCGGCCTCGACCAACCACGTCTCGCCCCCGCGGCGCACCGTGTACTGCTCGTCGCTCTTCCACTCCACGCCCCGCATCGGCGACCCCCCGAGGTCCGGTCGCTCGCGCGACTCGTAGAGTGCCTTGTACGTGATCCGCTTCTTCGGCCCCCTGTCCTCCGGGAGCGCCGGCAGCTCCGTCGCCAGGATCGGCACCTCGGACGTGACGCGGTACACCGGGTACTCCGTCCCGGCCTCCGCCGACGCATCGAAGAAGTTCCACGTCACGAGGCTGTCCTCCGCCGCCGGCTCGAGCATCGCCACGACCAGGTGCCCAAGCCTCTGGTTGACCCCGACGAGGTAATCGCCCGGCGCCATCGCCCGCGCGCGCCCGTCGGAGACGGTCTCCGCCGTCACCATCCGGTGCCCCTGAAATTCCCGCTCGGACCGCCTGACTTCCTCGAACGTATATGCCTCGACGTCCGCCTCCACGTCCTCGCGAATCAACGCGACCGTGATCCCGTGCCGTTGAAGCAGTTCCACGACGTCGGCCCGCTCCGCGGGAACGATGTACGCCCACGGCCGCTCCACCGACACCCGCCCGACGAAGTCGTCGAGCACCTCCACCTCGTAGTCCTGGGGCTCCTCCGTCGCCACCATCCGCCCGTCCTGCTCGGCCTCCACGAACCCCTTCGCCACCGCCTTCTCCGGCAGCGCGAGCGGCGTCGTCCGGATCGGCGTCGGCTCCTCCCCCTCCGACCGCTTTGCAGCGCGCTCGTCGGCCGCTTTGAACAGCGCCTCGACCGCCTCGCGGTTCGCGCCCACGTCCTCCAGAACCGCCCTCGAGAAGTCCAGGGTCGCGATCACCCGGTCCTTGAACGGCGCATAGCTGTACGCCTCCGTCAGCACCGCGATCCGGTTCCGCATACCGAAGTAATTCGTCCCATACCGCGGCGCCGCCGGGAACGTCGTCCACTGGGTGTGGTCGTTGTGGAAATTGCCGTACGTGAACGTGTCGTGCCCCTTGGCCTCGCGCACCGCCCCGGCGACCCGCGGCAGCATCGTGTCGCGCACGTACTTCAGCAGCTCCACGTCCCCGCCGGGGTGCTTCGGGCCCGAGTAGGTCAGCACGTAGCGGTGGTGCGAGCCGTTGGTCGTGTGTGTGTCGACGAACACATCCGGATCCCACTGCCGGAACGCCCGGAGCAGCGACCGCGTCTCCGGCGCCTCGGCCTTGATGAAGTCGCGGTTGAGATCGAGCCCCCCGGCGTTCTCCCGGATCCCCATCTCCTCCGGTCCGACCTGACCCGGGCGGTTGTCCGGCCCCACGCGCTCGTTCCCGTCCGCGTTGTAGATCGGCGCGATGCAGACGATGAACTGCTCCAGCAGCGGATGCTCGGGCGTCGTGCCAAGCTCGCGCGCGAGCATGAGCAGCGCCTCCTTGCCGCACACCTCGCCCGCGTGGATGTTGCCGATGAGCAGCGCCACCATCCTGTCCGAGGCCCGCGCCTCCTCCGGCGTGGTGACCGGGGGATCGGCGACGACGAGCAGCGGCAGGCTCCGTCCCTCGGCGCTCAACCCAAGCTCGCCGAGATGCACCAGCTCGGAGCCCGCGTCCAAGCGCCGTGCGAACGTCATGACCTCCTCGTGCGTCGAAGTCTGTGCGTAGTCCGTTCGCTCCGCGGCCGTGAGCAACTCCTCCTGCGCGAGCCCCACCCGGGCCGACGCGGCGACAACGAGAGCGAGACACGCGGCGAGCAGACGCACTGGGCCTTTCATTGGCACGACTCCCGGAAAGTGGATGGCCATAGCGTACCGATTGTGCCCCGCTCCCGACACCTCACCCCCGGGCCGCGAGGGCGCTCGCGCCGACTCGGGAGACGCCCCGCGACACCCGCCCCGCCCTGCTAATCTGGATGCGGAGGCGGGAGCACCGGCAGAGCAAGGAGCGAGCGATGGCGCGATCAGTAACCCTCTTCACCGGCCAGTGGGCCGACCTGACCCTCGACACCATGGCCGCCAGGGCCGCCGACTTCGGCTACGACGGCCTGGAGCTCGCCTGCTGGGGCGACCACTTCGACCCGGTGCGCGGAGCGAAGGACAAGGCCTACTGCGACGGCCGCCACGCCCTGCTCGCCAAGCACGGCCTCAAGTGCTGGGCGATCTCCAACCACCTCGTGGGCCAGGCCGTCTGCGACCTCATCGACGAGCGGCACAAGGCGATCCTCCCGCCGCACGTCTGGGACGACGGCGATCCCGAGGGCGTCCGCCGCCGGGCCGCCGAGGAGATGCGGACCACCGCCAAGGCCGCCGCCAACCTCGGCGTCAAGGTCGTCAACGGCTTCACCGGCTCGCCGATCTGGCACAAGGTGTACTTCTTCCCGCCGGCCGGAGAGAAGGATGTCAAGGCGGGGTTCGATGACTTCGCCGAGCGGTGGGGGCCCATCCTCGACACCTTCCAGGAGCTCGGGGTGAAGTTCGGCCTCGAGGTCCACCCCGGCGAGATCGCCTACGACATCTACACCGCCGAGCGTGCCCTCGAGGCCCTCGGCCGCCACCCCGCCTTCGGCTTCAACTTCGACCCCAGCCACCTCATCTGGCAGGGCATGGACCCCGCCCGCTTCATCGACCGCTTCCCCGACCGCATCTTCCACGTCCACATGAAGGACGCCGCGACCACCCTCGACGGCGACAGCGGCATCCTCTCCAGCCACCTCGGCTTCGGCGACCGCCGTCGCGGCTGGGACTTCCGCTCCGTCGGGCGCGGCGACGTCAACTTCGAGGACATCATCCGCGCCCTCAACCGCATCGGCTACAGCGGCCCCCTCAGCGTCGAGTGGGAGGACTCCGGCATGGACCGCGAGCACGGCGCCCGCGAGAGCTGCGACTACGTCCGCTCCATCGACTTCCAGCCCTCCGGCCGGGCCTTCGACGCGGCCTTTGAAGAGTGACTTTGACCACAGATGAACACAGATGAACACAGATGTGAACCAGAAGGACTGAACCGCCTGAGTGAGCAGGTCATCGGCTGCGCTTACGCCGTGCACAACACGCTTGGCGCCGGCTTCGCGGAGAAGGTGTACGAAAACGCTCTGGTACATGAATTGAGAAAGGCGGGCTTGTCGGTACAACAGCAAGTGCGGTTCAGCGTGATGTATGATGGCGTTGTAGTGGGTGAGTATGTCGCGGACATCGTTGTGGAGGGCGTGCTGCTCGTGGAGTTGAAGGTGGCTCGGGCTATCGACGACGGCCACATCGCCCAGTGCTTGAATTATCTCTCGGCTACACGATTGGGTCTCGGCCTCGTGCTCAACTTCCATCGCAGAGTGCAAGTGAAGCGACTGCTCCCCCGCCTCGACTAGCTTGGCTTCATCTGTGTTCATCTGTGTTCATCTGTGGTCAAATCTCTTCTGGAGTGAGCAATGGCTGACGTAACTCACGAAAGGCGCATTCGCCTCGGCATGGTCGGCGGCGGCCAGGGCGCCTTCATCGGCGCCGTCCACCGCATGGCCGCGCGGCTGGACGATCGCTACGCCTTCGTCGCCGGCGCCCTCTCCTCGACCCCCGAGAAGTCCATCGCCAGCGGCCGTGAGCTCGGCCTCGACCCCGACCGCTCCTACCCCACCTGGCAGGCCATGCTCGACGGCGAGCTCGCCCGCCCCGCCTCCGACCGCGTCGAGGCCGTCTCCATCGTCACCCCCAACCACGCCCACTACGAGCCCGCCAAAGCCTTCGCGGCCGCGGGCTTCCACGTGATCCTCGACAAGCCGATGGTCAACACGATCGAGCAAGCGGAAAGCCTCGCCCGCACAGTGCGCGAGAACGACGTCGTCTTCGCCGTCACCTACAACTACTCGGGCTACCCCCTCGTCAAGCAGGCCCGCGAGATGGTGCGCTCCGGCGAGCTGGGCGAGGTCCGCAAGGTCGTCGTCGAGTACAACCAGGGCTGGCTCGCCGAGAAGCTCGAGCAAACCGGCCAGAAGCAGGCCGACTGGCGCACCGACCCCGCCCGCTCCGGCGTCGGAGGCTGCATCGGCGACATCGGCTCGCACTGCGAGCAGCTCGCCAGCTACATCACCGGCCTCGAGCTCGAGAGCCTCTGCGCCGACCTCACCACCTTCGTCCCCGGACGCCGACTCGACGACGACGCCAACGTCCTGCTCCGCTTCAAGTCCGGCGCTAAGGGCATCCTCTTCGCCTCCCAGATCTGCGTCGGCGGCGAGAACGACCTCCGCATCCGCGTCTGGGGCACCAGGGGCGGCCTCACCTGGCATCAGGAAGACCCAAACGCCCTGCTCGTCCACCGCCTCGGCCAGCCCGACCAGATCTACCGCCGCGCCAACGGCTACCTGGGCGAATCCGCCGCACGGAACATACGCATCCCCTCCGGCCACCCCGAAGCCTTCATCGAGGCGTTCGCCAACGTCTACCGCGCCGCCGCCGACGCCATCCGCGCCAACGCCGGCGCTGACGGCCCTGAGCAGTTCGACTTCCCCGGCGTCGCCGACGGCGCCCGCGGCGTCAGGTTCATCCACCGCACCGTCGAGAGCAGCCACAGCGACCAGAAATGGATTCGCGTCTGATCCCGAGATTCGAAATCCGAGATACGAAGTTTGAAATTGCGAACTCCCTCCGGAGCCACATCATGCGCCTCTCCCCATTCCTCGCCTCCCTCGCCCTCGCGGCCTCCGTCCTCGCCCAGCACAACACCCTTGCACCAGACGAATCCTCCGACGGATGGGTCCTGCTCTTCGATGGCCGCTCGCTCGAGGGCTGGATCACCAGCGGCAACATGGACGCCTGGCTCGTCAAGGAGGGCGAGCTCCACACCACCGGCAACGGCGGCTGGTGGCTCCGCACCGAGAGGATGTACCGCGACTTCGAGCTCAAGCTCGACTTCAACGTCCCCGAGAAGGGCAACTCCGGCGTGGGCCTCCGCGGCTCGGCCACCGGCGACCCCGCCTTCACGGGAATGGAGCTCCAGATCTACGACTCCGCCGGCGCCCACGCCTCGCTCTCCCACTGCGGCGCCGTCTACAACGCCATCGCGCCCAAGTCCCAGGCCGTGCATCCCGCCGGCGAGTGGAACACCTACCACGTCAGGCTCGTCGGCGACACGCTCGACGTCTGGCTCAATGACGAGCACATCCACCAGGCCCAGAAGCTCGACGGGCGCGGCTTCTTCCGCGCCTCCGACCAGCCCATCCCGCTCAACGCCCGCCTCCCGACCGGCTACATCTCCCTGCAGGACCACGGCAACCCCGTCCGCTTCCGCACCATCAAGATCAAGGACCTCTCCCCCGATCCAGACGCCGGCGGGTTTGAGCCGATCCTCCAGGCGCCCACCGACCTGGGGAATTGGAAAACTCGCGGCAACGCCAGGTGGAGCGCCGCCGAGGACGAGATCGGCGCCGTGAACTTCACCGGCCAGGACGGACCCGGCCACGTCTACAGCCCCGAGACCTACGCCGCCGTCGAGGTCCGCGGCTACTGCCGAGTGAGCACCCGCGGCAACGGCGGCCTCTACACCCGTGCCGCCCCGCCGCCCGACAACCCCGACTCCTGGCCCCTCGGCTACGAGGCGCAGGTCGACAACCACGACCCCAACAACTGGACCGGCTGCATCTACGGCAAGGCGCACCCCGAGCGCGGCTACAGGGAGAGCCTCCTGACCCGTGACAACGCGTGGTTCGACTACCGCGTGCGCATCGAGGGCGCCCGCATCCAGACGTGGATCAACGGCGTCCGGATGGTCGACGCCGAGGTGACCGGCTTCGATCGCGGGCACGTCGCGCTCCAAACCCACCATCCCGGGAACAGGATCGAGTGGCGCGAGCTCCAGGCCCGCCGACTCGACGCGGACGAGCGTGAGAGCGAGGTGACGCGGTAGCCGCCCGCGCTCGGCGCTCCCGGCGCCGGGGGCCCGGTCCGCCCGATCCCCGCAGATCACCCCGCGTTCGGGCCGCTCGTCGCGCTCCTGCGATCACGCCGTCTCGAGGCGCCTCCTCGCCTCCGCCACCGCCTCGCGCACGCGCCCCGGCGCTGTGCCCCCAAGCACGTCCCGCTTGGCGAGCGTCGCTTCCAGCGTGAGTCGCGGATACACCTCCTGTTTCGCGCCCGGGGCGTGCACCCGCATGTCATCGAGCGAGAGCGCCTCCAGCGTCACGCCCCGCGAGAGCGCGAGACGCACCAGCGCCCCGACCTGCTCGTGCGCATCCCTGAACGGCACCCCCTGCTCCACCAGGTAGTCGGCCAGCTCCGTCGCGTTCGCGAACCCGCCAAGCGCCGCCGCCCGGCACCGCTCGCGGCTGAACGTGCACCCGTCGATCACCCGCGCCGCGATCCGCAGGCACAGCCCCAGCTGGTCCATCGCCTCGAAGAGCGGCTCCTTGTCCTCCTGCAGGTCCTTGTTGTACGCGAAGGGCAGCCCCTTGAGCGTCACGAGGAAGCCCGCGTGGACGCCGATGATCCGGCCCGCCTTCCCCCGCAGCAGCTCGCACGCATCCGGGTTCTTCTTCTGCGGCATGATCGACGACCCGCTCGTCACCGCGTCGTCCATCTCCACCAGCCCGAACTCGCCGCTCGAATACAGAATCAGCTCCTCCCCCAGCCTCGAGAGGTGCGTCGCGCACAGCGCCGCCGCCCCCAGCGCCTCGGCCACGAAATCCCGGTCCGCCACCGCATCCATGCTGTTGGCGGTGGGGGCGTCGAAGCCCAGGTCGGCCGCGAGCGCCGCGCGATCGATCGGGTAGGCGGTGCCCGCCAGCGCCGCCGAGCCCAGCGGGCACTGGTTGGCTCGCCGCCGCGCATCCGCCAGGCGCCCCGCGTCCCGCTCGAACGCCTCGAAGTGCGCCAGCGCCCAGTGCGCCAGCAGCACCGGCTGCGCCCGCTGCATGTGCGTGTACCCCGGGAACGGCGTGTCGATCTCGCGCTCGGCCAGGCGCACCAGGGACCGCTGCAGTTCCCGCACCTCCCCGATCCGCGCGCCGATCGCCCCCCGCGTCCAAAGCCGCAGGTCCGTCGCCACCTGGTCGTTCCGCGACCGCCCCGTGTGCAGCTTCTTCCCCAGCGGCCCCAGCATCGCCACCAGCCGCTGCTCCACCCACGTGTGCACGTCCTCCGCCCCCGAGTCGATGGGCGGGTGCGGCATCTCAGCCGCCTCGCCCTCCAGATCGGTCAGCGCCCCCTCGAGGCGGGCGACCTCATCCCCGGTCAGCACCCCGGCCCGCCCCAGCGCCGCCGCCCACGCCCGCGACCCCGCGATGTCCTGCCGGGCCAGCCGCCAGTCAAAGGGAAGCGAGTCGTTGATCGCCCGGAAGAGCGCATCGGGACCGGAGGCGAAGCGCCCGCCCCAGAGGGCGTGGGAGGAGGAGGGTTGGCTCATGCCGCAGTGTACGAGTGGCTCCCCTCGCCGCGGCCCCCGGCCCGACGCCCCGCCGCTCGGACGCGGAAGCAGGGCAACCAGGGCAATCCGGGCAGCACGCCCATGGACCAGACGATTCCCCGGGGGCCGAACGAACGACCGGGAACCTCTTGGCGCGCCCCCCAGTTGAGGCTATTCTGATCCCAGCATCCCGTTGAAGCGGGGTCAGAGTCGTAGAGAGAGACAGGAGACAGACCAATGGTCAGGGCAATCTCGAGGGGTGCTGTGCTTGCGCTCGTGGTCGCAGCGGGGCAGGTCAGCGCCGACGTCATCATCAGCAACTATCCCGGCAACGACGGGAGCCAGACGGCGGGCATCAACGGCACGACCCGCACCAAGGGCATGGGGTTCACCATGCCCAGCGGCGACGGCTACTACCTCGACAGCCTCGTCATGCGCCTCAACATCACGGACGTCAACGTGATCCCGCGCATCGAGATCTTCAGCCATTCCGGCGGCCCCTTCTCCTCGCTGATCACGCTCGACAACCCCGTCATCGACACGCTCGGCCTCGGCGACTACACCTTCACGCCGCCCAGCCAGTTCGTCCTCCAGGCCGACACCTCGTACTGGATCGTCGCCTCCTCCGCGAACGCTTCCACCTACGACTGGAAGGCAAGCAGCCCGTCGCAGACCCCGACCGGCGTCGCGACGCACCTCGGCGCCACCTTCGGCTCCTACCCGCCCCGCACCTCCAGCTCCATTCTGACCACCTACGAGCTCAACGGCACCCCCGTGCCCGCGCCCGGCGCGGCCGGCCTGCTCGCCCTCGGCGGCCTCTTCGCCGCCCGTCGGCGCCGCTGAGCGAAATCGCGCGAGGTTTCCCTCGACGCCCGCCCCGCACGGGGCGGGCGTTTCGCTTTCTTGACGCCGCCCCCGATCACCGCCGCTGGATCCACAGGAAGTCGATCCCCACGATCCGCCCCGACTCGCCCGTGGCCGAGACGTGGAGCGTGTGTTTGCCCGGCGCGAGCGCCAGCGGCTCGGAGTGGATCTGCCTCAGCACCAGCCGCGACGGCTGGCGCAGGTCAACGGACGTAACCTCGTCCTCCGCGGCGCGATCGTCGACCCAGAATCGCACGGGGCCGGAGTCGTCGCTCTGGAGCGCGCAGAACCCGACCGCGTAGTCGCCCGACTCAGGCACGGAGAAGCGGAACGAGAGCACGTCGTCCTGGCCCGCGGGGGACCACACGGCCAGCGCGCCGCCCGAGTAGAGGGCGCCCTCCCGAATCGACACGCCCGACGGCGGCGGCTCGAGCGCCCCCTCGGCCTCGACGAAGATGCTGCCCCGTGCCCCGCCCTCCGCCCGCGCTGTCCACGCGGGAAGCTCGAGCGGGCGCACGTCCTCCGCAGTAATCGGCAGGTGGTCGTCGATCGCGCCCGGCCTGGCGTAGTGGTAGCCCAGCCGCGCGTACGAGTACCCCGGCACGCGCCGGTGCGGCCACAACTCCATGTAAAACGCGAGCCGCTCCCGGAACGGCAGGCTGTCCACGATGTGCCAGCGGTGGTTGGTCACGAAGCCGCGGTTCCCCGGCCCGTCGTTGCGAGGCTGCCCGCAGTACGCAAACCCGAAGATGTCCGGGATCGACCACGCGTAGTTGTAGTAATCCTCCGACCCGGTGCCGTAGGTGCTCGGTGACACATCCTCATCCACGAAGATCTTCTCGTCCCCCTCGCCCCACCAGCCCCCGCCCGGCGTGGGCACGTCGGTCGGGTTGAGCATGATGCTCGCCGTGCCGACGTACCGCCCCGCCCCCTGCGCCACGAGGAACGGGATGTCCTGCGGCGACGCCGGGTCGCCGATCAGCCCGTGATCGACGCGCCAGCGGGCGCGGAAGTGCATCGAGGTCTCGTCGCTCCAGTCATACGGCGCCAGGGTCGCGGACCCGCTCACGACGACCGGCTGCTCGCCCATGTTGACCGCACGCACCCGCACCGACTTCGCGAACGGCATCACGAACCGGCACCTCATCGTGCCGTCGGCCTCCACCGTGAACGGCACCGAGTCGAACGGGTTCACCCCCGGCGCGGCCCCGAAGAAATCGCCCAGCGGCGACTCCACCTGCCCGTGCGGCGCCCCGTCGAAGTGCACGTGCAGCACCGTCTGGCGCAGGGCGCGGTCCAGGTCCGCCGCATCGGCCCTGAGCGTGAGCCCCACCACGGCGCCCGGGCCGTCCTCGGCGAGCAGCAGGTCCTTCGCCTCGCCGGGCGCGAGCGACGCATCGATCGACGCCCCGCGGGCGCCATCGCCCGTCGGCGTGAGATGCGCACCCGGCGAGCCCAGCGCCGCCGCGACCTCGCCGATCGTGCCGCGCGCTCGCCCCAGGGCGTCGGCGCTGAACGTCTCGACGGCGGCCCCGGTCTCGTACAGCCGCGCCTGCACCTCGTAGAAGTGCACCTCGCGCAGCTTGCCCGTCCACACGATGCGGCAGCGCTCCGCGAACGGCATGGGGCAATACGCCGCGTTCTGCTGGTTGAACGTCCCCTCGAACACCGCCGCATCGAGCCCCGCCTCCGCGCCCATCACGTCGAACGGCCGGCGCAGGAAGTCGTCCGCCGTGCCCTCGAACACCGCCGCCCCGTCCAGCTCCATCCGGACCCGCCCGTTGATCGCGGCCGTCCAGCACCGCACGATCGCCCCCGGCCCCTCGATGTCGCAGATCAGGTACTCCCCGACCCCGTCCCCGCCCGGCTCTCGCAGCACCCCCTCGAACGCCGGGATCGGCTCGTTCCCGAACCCGTCCGCGTTCGAGAACCACCCCGGCCCGCCCGGAACCCCGCTCCGCCTGTCGTACGAGGAGAACTGCACCGTCTTGAAGGCCGGATCGGGAAACTCGGCCAGCACCCGCAGGTCGATCATCTCGCGGATGAGCGACTCGGTGGTCACCGGCCCCTGGGCGGCGCACCGCCCCGTGAGCAGAGCGAGCATGGCACATCCGAAGGGTGCGAAGCGCATGGCGTTCCTCCCGTGGGCGCGACACCGCCGGCGCAGCGGCGCCGGGCGCCGCCGCCCAGTGTACCGGCCTTCAGCGCCGGCCGGCACGCCATGCCCGCAACCCCCGCATCAGCGCGCTCAGTGCATCCGCCGCCCGACCTCCCGCTCGAACTGCTCGGCGCTCATCGTCTCGTCGATCTGCGCCAGCAGCACCTCCTCCTCCATCTCGAAGTGCGCCCGCAGCAGCCCCACCAGGTGCAGCGCGTCCCGCGTGAACGCCCTCACGTCCGGGCGCGCCTTCATCGACTCGGCCTCGAGCCCCGAGATCCAACGCTCCACCACCCGGTGCTCGAACACCGGCACGTCGGTCAGCCGCGCCGGCTCGCCCGCGGCCCGCGCCACCACCGGGTAGAGCACCCGCTCCTCCTCGCCCGCGTGCGTCGCGATGTCCTCCTT
>CAYTAH010000038.1:0-41387 GCA_964435785.1 uncultured Phycisphaeraceae bacterium
TGGAGAGCCGGAAGAGCACAGCTCCCGCCCCTGGCAGGGGGTGACGGGCGCCTAGAGAGGGAGTTTTCGATATGCAGAACATCAGGAACTCAGCGATGGCCGCCGGCGCGGTGGTCCTCGTCGGGGCGGCGTCGGCCATCGCCGACATCGGCGACCCTGTGATCGTGTTCGAGGCCTCGGGCGCGATGGGCTCGGGGTCCTACACCGTCACGCTCGATGACGGCACCTGGGCGGGCGACTCGTGGTTCTGGTCCTCGTCCGACCCGATCGAGATCCGCTCTGGCTCCGGCGACCTGATCGTCACGGTCAACAACAGCTCGGTGTTCATCCACGAGGACCCGGTCGTCGCGCTGGGCTTCGCCGTGACCGCGGGCGGCTCCGACACCATCTTCACCATCACCTCCTCGACCGTGAGCTTCCCGACCATCGAGGACGCGATCGGTCGCGCCTCGGCCGGCATCACGCTCACCGAGAGCGACGGCGACACGGCGACCATGACCGGCCTCCAGCCCGGCGGCGCGCTCTTCACCGCGTTCTACAACGGCTCCAACCCCTTCGCGAACCTCCTCGCGGGCCCGTTCGTTGAGTCTGATCCCTTCGGGACCACCGACGCCAACGACGAGTTCCCCGGGGGCGGCGGCTTCACCCTCGTCGGCGATGTCGACGACATCTCCAGCCAGTGGAGCTTCGAGCTCAGCGCCAACGACCAGGCCAGCGGCACCAGCGTCTTCGTCGTGATCCCCGCCCCGGCCTCCGTCGCGGTGTTCATGACCGGCGCTCTGGGCGTCCTCCGCCGCAGGCGCTGACCCGTTCCCCGATCTCTCTGGTCGTCCTCCACGCTGGGTCGGCGAGCGCCGGCCCAGCGCTTTTTAGGTCGGGCACGCGTCGTCCCCGGCGGCGAAGGGGAGCGGCGCCGCCAGGGCCGCCCGGCCCATCGGCAGGTCGAACGTCTCGCGCGTACGGCAGTAGCGGAGCCCCCCCATGCGACCGACCGCGCCGAGCGCCGCCTGGTCGAGGCGCATGCGATCGTCCAAGATCGACCCGTCCGCGTGCACGCGGAACACCTCGCCGACCACGACGTTGCCGCCCGACGGCGCCCCGGGGTTGGTGCGGATGATCGTGCGCGTGCGGCAGGCGAAGGAGACCGGGCACTCGGTGATCCGGGCGGGGCGGACGCCGGGCCACTCCGCCGGAGTGAGCCCCGAGAGGGCGAACTCGCTCTCGCCGTAGGGCAGCTCCTCGGCCGCGGCGGCGACGCGCCGGATGAGGCGCTCGTGCGCGATCCCCACGACGAACTCCCCGGAGCCTCCCTCCTCGGGAGGCGCGCAGTTGCGCAGCGTGTCCTTCTCCGAGCCGTCCGCTCGGTTGGCGGGGCAGATGAGCAGCGACATGGGGTTGGAGCCGACGCCCGCGAAGAACGAGAAGGGAGCCACGTTGCGGGCGCCCGCCGCGCTGACGGTGCTGACCACAGCGATGGGGCGGGGCACGATCGCGCCGATCAGGAGCTTGTAGCGGTCGCGGATCTCCAGCGAGGACGGATCGAACTCCATGGCGCCAGCGTAGCTGGGCCGGCCGGCCGGCGATGACAAGAAGAAGGCCCGGGGCGGCGGGCCCCGGGCCGGTTGGTGAATCCTGCTGCCGCCCTCGGGCGAGATCAGCGCCTGCGCCGGCGGGCGAGGATGCCCAGACCGAGCAGGCTCAGCGTCGCGGGGGCGGGCACGACCGCCAGACTCGCGTAGTGCGTGACGTTGGGGTCGTAGGCGGTGATGGAGCGAAGGAAGCTGAACTGGCCCGTCGAGGTGTCGATGGTGCCCAGGACGAACTCCTGCCGGCTGGTGTCCTGGATGAAGGCGTAGAGCGTGCCGTCGAAGAACTCGGCGCCGCCGTTGAAGTAGTCGAGGCCGAGCGACCCCACCAGCGTCGCGGCCCCGGTGCCGCGATCCACCGTGTACAGCGAGTCGCTGGTTCCGTTGATCACGTACAGGACGTCGTTCACGGGGTCGTACCCGGAGCCGTTGGTGCTGCGCCCCAGGCCCGTGTTGCCCACCAGCCCCGAGTCGACCAGCGTGAAGGGGTCGACGGTGATCAGCTCGGTCAGGTCGTTGGCGTCCTCACGGGTGGAGTACGCGTTCCCGCCCGCGAAGCTCAGGGTCGGGCGCGGCCCGGGGACCTGATCGCTGAGCATGCTCAGGGACGGGTTGTTGCCGAGCGCCCCGACGAGCTCGTAAGAGTCCCAGAGATTGCTGCCCGAGTTGCGTTCCGCGCTGTGCCCGACGAAGCGGCCATCGGGCGCCCTGGTCAGGCTCATCATCTTGTCCGTGAGCTGGAACGACTCGAGCGGGTCATTCAGATTGAAGCGGTACATGGTCTCATCAACGAACGCGATGAAGACCGGCTGCGCGGAGGCGCTCAGCGCCGCCCCGCCGACGATACACAAAAGCACGGTGCTGTGAACACGCATCTCGATCCCTCCTCAGGACCCCCGGCATCGGTGCGCAGCACACCAATCTCCCAGGGGGTCGCCACCCATTGTACCGCCCCCGGCGCCGCGTGAGAATGCCTGGGGTCTCGCGGCGGGGTCCCGGAGGGAGACCCGATGGGCGGGCCTCAGCCGCTCTGGGCCTATGATCGACCCCGCTATTCCCCCACGCGACCGGGGCTTTCCAAACGGAGTGCAAACCAAATGCAACGGGCGAAGATCTCGATCATCGGAGCCGGCAACGTCGGCGCGACGTGCGCACATTGGGCCGCAGCCAAAGAGCTCGGGGACATCGTGCTCCTGGACATCCCCGACAAGGAGGGCGTCGCGAAGGGCAAGGCCCTTGACCTTGCCTGCTGCGGACCGATCGAGCGCTTCGACTCGCGGGTGATCGGCACGAGCGACTACCGCGACATCTCCGGCTCGGAGGTCGTCGTGATCACCGCGGGACTCCCTCGCAAGCCGGGAATGAGCCGCGACGATCTGATCGAGACGAACGTGAAGATCGTGCGCTCCGTCTCCGAGAAGGTCGCGGAGTTCGCGCCGGAGGCCAACATCATCGTCGTCAGCAACCCCCTCGACGCGATGGTCTACACGGCGTGGAAGGTGACCGGGTTCCCGACCAGCCGGGTGATGGGGCAGGCCGGCGCGCTCGACGTCGCCCGCTACCGCGCCTTCCTCGCCATGGAGATCGGGTGCTCGATCGAGGACATCAGCGCCCTCCTGCTCGGGGGGCATGGCGACGACATGGTCCCGCTCCCCCGCCTCACCAGCGTGCACGGCATCCCCGTGTCCGATCTCCTGCCGCAGGAGAAACTCCACGCCTGCATGGAGCGGGCCAAGGTCGGCGGCGGGGAGATCGTGAAGCTGATGGGGACCAGCGCGTACTACGCCCCGGCCAGCGGCACGATCCAGATGGTCGAGGCGATCATCAAGGACAAGAAGCGGATCATCCCCTCCGCGGCGTACTGCGGGAAAGAGTTCGGCGTCGGGGGCTACTTCGTCGGCGTGCCCGTGGTGCTCGGCGCCGGCGGCGTCGAGAAGGTCGTGGAGTTCAAGCTCACCCCCGACGAGCGCAAGCTCTTCGAGGAGTCGGTTTCGCACGTCAAGGACCTGGTCGGAGTGGTCAAGAAGATGTTCCCCGACCTGGCCTGAGCCGGCCGGTCGCCAGCAACGAAAGGACGACGCATGAGACGGATGCACGTGCTCGCCGCCGGCGCGGCCCTCGCCGCGCCCGCCCTCGCGCCCGCGTGGGCCCAGGACGCCGAGCCCCGGGCGCAGGCGGCCCCCGCGCCCATCACGTGGAGCGAGCCGGAGTTCGGGAGAATCGCCGGCGCGCTCAGCGGCTCGTGGAAGACGACCGAGGCCGTGGGCGAAGAGGAGCCGGTCGAGATCTGCATGTCGATCGCGCCGGTCCGCCTCGAGGCGCTGCCCGACGCGATGTACGTCGAGATCGCCCGGGCCGACTCCCTCGACCGACCCTACACGCGGTCTTTCTTCCAGCTCTACCGCCGCCAGGGTGCGATCCGCATGCGCACGCTCGAGCTGCGCGATCCCAATTCCGACCTGCAGAACATGGTGACGGGCCTGTGGACCGTCCCTGAGCACATGCCGCAGATCCAGATGGAGGCGCTGCGCGGCACGCTCGACCTCGAGATCGTCGCCTCCGGCGGGGGCTGGGTCGGCGAGACCCCGTACCCGTACCCCAACGCCACCAAGGGGGCGGTCGAGATGACCTCGAACATCACGATCGCTCCCGATCGCCTCGAGACGGCCGACCGGGGCTACGACGCCGACGGCAATGTCGTCTGGGGCTCCTCCGAGGGCGAGAGCTACGTCTTCGAGCGCATCGAGCCCTACTTCCAGGTCGAGCGCACCGAGCTCGGCGTCGTCTCGATCACGCTGCACGACGACACGACGGAGCCCGCCTTCGGTGACGGCGACTCCGTTGCGTTCCAGTACACCGGCTGGCTTACCGACGGCACGATGTTCGACACGTCGCGCCGTCAGGGCAAGCGCCCCCTGCAGTATCAGGTCCCCGGCAGCCTCATCGAGGGCTGGAAGCTCGCGACCGAGGGCATGAGCAAGGGCGACTGGCGCAAGTTCATTGTGCCCGCGGAGCTCGGCTACGGCCCGAGCGGCGCCGGCGGGGGCATGATCCCGCCGAACGCCACGCTCATCTTCGAGGCCGAGCTGGTCTTCGTGCAGCCGGCGACCCCGGACGACGAGGGAGGGGACCAGGAGTGAGGACGGAGCCGACGGACGCCGCCCGCCGCTCCGCGGCGGGCGGCCGTCGCGCATCGCCCGGAAGAGTCTGCCCCGATGGCCAGCCGTGATTACTACGAGGTGCTGGGTCTCGCCCGGAGCGCGACCACCGACGAGATCAGGGCCGCGTACCGGAAGCTCGCACGCAAGTATCACCCCGACGTCAACAAGGCCGCGGACGCCGAGAAGCGATTCGCCGAGGTCCAGCAGGCCTACGACACCCTCTCGGACGAGAAGAAGCGCAAGCTCTACGACCAGTTCGGCCACGCCGGCGCCGCGGCGGGGGGCCATGAGACGCCGTGGCCGCCCGGCGGCGCCGCCGGCGTCAACGTCGATCTCGAGGACCTCAGCTCGATGTTCGAGACCTTCTTCGGCGCGGGCGGCGCGGGGGGCTTCCGCGGGGCTCGCGCCACGCGCGGCGCAGGCGCTCCCCGCCGGCGGACCCGCGCCGGCGGAGCCACCGAGGTGGAGCTCCCGCTCTCCTTTCGGACCGCCGCGCAAGGCGGTGTCGAGAGGGTGCGGCTGACGATCGGCGGCAGAGACACCTCGCTGGAGGTCACCATCCCGCCTGCGGTCGAGCCCGGCTCGCGTTTGCGCGTCAGAGCCGCAGACGGGCAGGAGGTGCTCCTCCGGGTGCAGGTCGGTGGCCATCCGATCTTCCGTCGGGGTGACGGGGCGAGCGCCGGCAAGGGCCTCGACCTCTACCTCGACCTGCCCCTCACCATCGCCGAGGCGACGCTTGGGGCCAAGGTCTCGGTCCCCACGCTCGCGGGAGCGGTCGAGATCGTGGTGCCCCCGGGGTCACCCAGCGGTCGCCGGCTGCGTGTGCGAGGGAGGGGGCTCCGCGACAAGGAGGGGCGCGAAGGCGACCTCTACGCGGTCGTGAAGATTGTGCCGCCGCCGGATCGTGATATGCTCTCCGACGCCGAGCGCAGGACGCTCGAGCAGATCGGCCGCCGCACGCCCGACCCGCGGTCGGGGGAGCAGTGGCGGGCCGCGTTAGACACCCCGGGCGAGCGATAGCCGCCGTGGGGAAGGCCTCAGTAAAAGTTTGGTATCCGGCCGGGTTGCCGGGCACGTAGTGCGTGTGTTTGACAGGTGCGCGACGATGCCCGAGACTCTGCGGGGCCAAGGATCGGCCCTGGACTGCCGGAACGGAGACTCCGGATGCTCAAGCAGCAACACCAACTCTTCACCTCCCTGCTGGTGCTGGTCGACTCCGTGGTGATCGCCGCGGCTTGCTACGGGGCGTGGGCGTTCCGGGTCAGCGCCCTCGACCAGCCCTTCCCCGAGATCCCCGGTGACTGGGAGGCCTCGGTCCGCGGCTCGCTGTGCTTGTTCGCCATCCCCATCACCCTCGCGGGCATGTGGCTCTGCGGGCTGTACCGCCCGCGCCGGGACAAGTCGCTGTGGGGCGAGTACGGCGGCATCCTGAGGGCGTCGGTCCCCGCGGTCGCGCTCCTGTGGGTGGTGCTCTACCTGGTCCGCAGCAGCCTGATCACGGCCGCCCGCACGTCGGTCGTGGACGACGGCTTCGTCGGCTCGAACCCCGACTCGGGGCGTGTGCAGTTCCTTGCCCTTGGGGTCGCGCTCCCGCTCTTCCTGGGCGTGCACCGCACGCTGTTCCGCTGGACGTTGCGCCAGCTGCGCCGGCGCGGGCTCAACCTGCGGCACATCGCGATCGTGGGGATGGGCCGGCTCGGGCAGGTCGCCTGCAACACCATCGAGCGCAACAGCTGGACCGGGCTGAACGTCGCCTACTTCATCTCCGCGGCCGAGCGGAGCGAGCGTAAGCAGTGCCTCGGGCGGGACGTGCACGGCGGGCTCGCGGACCTGGAGCGCACGCTCGAGCGCTTCCCGGTGGACGCGGTGTACCTCGCGATCCCCAGCGCCCGCGCCCACCGCTTGCCGGAGATCCTCCGCCGGCTCGAGCGTTTCGCGGTGGAGGTCCGCGTGATCCCGGACGTGCTCCCGCGGTACCTGCCGCAGAGCATGGCCGTGGGAGAGCTCGACGGCATGCCCGTGCTCAGCTACCGCGAGTGCCCGACGCGCGGGCTCGGAGGGCTCTCCAAGCGGGCGCTGGACATCGCCGGCTCGCTCACCGGCCTCGTGCTCTTCGCGCCGATCATGCTCCTCTGCGCGATCGCGGTGCGCCTCTCGAGCCCCGGGCCAGTCATCTTCAAGCAGCGCCGCGTCTCGATCGCGGGCGAGACGTTCAAGATCTACAAGTTCCGCACGATGTACGACGTGCAGGACGAGGAGGCCCCGCACTGGACGACGCGCGACGACGATCGCATCACGCCCGTCGGGCGGATCCTGAGGCGCACCAGCCTCGACGAGCTGCCCCAGCTCGTCAACGTCCTCAAGGGGCAGATGTCCCTCGTCGGTCCCCGCCCCGAGCGTCCCGAGCTCATCGAGCGCTTCCGCGAGGACTGGCGCGGCTACATGATCCGCCAGCACGTCAAGGCGGGAATCACCGGGTGGGCCCAGGTCAACGGCCTGCGGGGAGACACCTCGCTCCGCCGCCGCCTCCGCTACGACCTCCACTACATCCGCAACTGGTCGATCGGGTTCGACCTCAAGATCCTCTTGCTTACCCTCTTCAAGGGCTTCGCCCACCGCAACGCCCATTGAGCGTCCGGGAACGCGCCCACAAGCCTGCCCATCCGAACTTTTCCCGCCCCGACGCTTGACGGGATGGGAATCCTGCCGCACTCTCTTCTGCCTGGACCCGTTGGCCCGACCGCTGCGTATCGAATGGGCGTACGACGAGGAGAAGATCCCGACATGAGGCTCGATTCCGAGCAACAAGGATGGCTGGCTCGCGCGTTGGCCGCTCTGCACGCCGGCGACGAGAGACGCTTCGAGGACTCCCTCTGGCTCGGCTTCGGCGACCAGTGGAAGCCCCTCAAGACGGCCCTCGTCCGCCAGGGCTACCTGCAGAACGGTGACGGGCGGTCGCTGGGGCTGGCGGATCGCGGCGAGCAGCTCTTGGTCAAGCTCGCCCGCGAGGACGCCAGCAACAAGTCCGGCTCCATCGCGGGCCTGAGCGACTCGACCCTCCAGGGCGACCGGCGCAGCTTCCAGCAGCCAGCCAAGTAAGTCGGGCCGACCGAATAGGCGGACCAGCCGAGACGCGGGCGGCGGCAGTCGCGCTGCCCTCCCGGCTCCGCCCCGGGCGAGTCCGAGCGAGCATCGCGTCGGTCACCGGCCCCACCGAAACCCCCGGTCCATAGCATCCCCGCGATGCGGAAGGAGTACCGGGTCATCGTGATCGGCGGCGGGCACGCAGGCGTGGAGGCCGCGTGGGCGGCCGCGAACCTGCTGCCCGAGCCGGGGACGGTGGCCCTGGTCACCCTCGACCCGGCCAAGACCGGCGTGATGTCCTGCAACCCCGCCATCGGCGGGCTCGCCAAGGGCCAGCTCGTGCGGGAGATCGACGCCCTGGGCGGGCTGATGGGCTTGGCCTCCGACGCGACGGGGATCCAGTTCAAGGTGCTCAACCGCTCCAAGGGCGCCGCGGTCCACGGGCCGCGCTGCCAGAGCGACAAGCACGCCTACGCGGAGTGCGTCCGCGCACTGATCGCCTCACGCCCCGAGATCGATGTCATCCCGGGGAGCGTCGAGCGGCTTGTCGTCGAGCGAGGGCGAGTCCGCGGCGTGGTGCTCCGTCGATCGCCCGTGCCGGATGATCCCGGGCCGCTCGTTGCCATTGGCGCGCCCTCGGTGGTTCTGACCACCGGCACGTTCATGCGCGGCCTCATGCACACCGGCGAATCGCGCGTGCCCGGCGGCCGGCACGGCGAGGCGGCCGCCGAGGGCATCTCCGCCAGCCTGCGCGAGCTGGGTTTCGAGCTCGGGCGCCTGAAGACCGGCACCCCCCCGCGGCTGAAGCGGTCCACGATCGACTGGGACTCGCTCGCGCCCGCGCCGGGCGACGAGGACCCGACGCCGTTCAGCGACTTGTCGGGCAATGGGGAATGCGCAATCGGCAATGGGGCGGAGCCTCTCTCCGTCTCTCCGTCTCTCCGTCTCTTCGTCTCTTCCTTCCCCGCTCTCCCTCAAGTCGAGTGCCGCCAGACGTGCACCACCGCCGCCGCGCACGAGCTGATCCGGACCAACCTGCACCGCGCGCCGATGTACTCGGGGCAGATCGAGTCGGCCGGGCCGCGCTACTGCCCGAGCATCGAGGACAAGGTCGTGCGCTTCGCCGAGCGCGAGAGCCACGGCGTCTTCCTCGAGCCCGAGAGCCTGCGCGACGACTGGATCTACTGCAACGGCATCTCGACCAGCCTGCCCGCCGACGTGCAGGACGAGATCGTCCGGGCCATGCCCGGGTGCGCCCGCGCGCACATCTACCGCTACGGCTACGCCGTCGAGTACGACATGGTCCGCCCCCACCAGATCCTCGCCACGGGCATGACCAAGCCCGTCGAGGGCCTCTTCCTCGCGGGGCAGATCAACGGGACCAGCGGCTACGAGGAGGCCGCGGCCCAGGGCCTCGTCGCAGGCGTCAACGCCGCTCGCCTGGTCCGGGGCGAGGGCGAGTGGGTGCTGGGGCGCGACCAGGCCTACATCGGCGTCCTCATGGACGATCTGGTGACCAAGACGCCCGTCGAGCCCTACCGGATGTTCACGAGCCGGGCCGAGCACCGGCTGCTCCTCCGCGCCGATAACGCCGCCGATCGGCTCACGCCGATTGCGCAGGATCTCGGCGTGCTCGGATCGACGGCGCTGGGGCGCCTTCGCGTGGACCGGTTCGAGCAGCGGCGGGCGGCGCTCGCCCGGTCGCGCCGCGCCGCGCTGGAGGTCAAGGCCGGTGGCGTGCCGCTGGCACGCCTCATCCAGCAGGGCAGGCTCGACGAACGCGGGCTCGAGGAACGGCTCCACGCGGCGGTGGGGGCGCTGCCGCGCGGCGTCGCGGCCACCGTGCACGCGGAGATCGGCTACGAGGGGTACATCCGCCGTCAGCACGCCGAGATCAAGCGGCACGGCGAGCTCGAGCGCCGAGCTCTCCCCCAATGGCTCGACTACGGCCAGCTCGCGCCGCTCAGGACCGAGGCCCGCCAGGCGCTCTCGCGATTCCGTCCCGCGACGTTCGGCCAGGCCTCACGCCTGGAGGGCGTGACGCCGTCCGATCTGACCCTCCTCTCGGTGCTGGTCGAGCGCGCGCGCCGGACCCGGGCCGAGGCCGCGAAGGCCTGAGTCGGAACGGCCCATGCCGTCTGTCTACGATCTCCCCCCCGGCGGGCGGGCGATTCCGGGTCCGATGCACGCGCTGCGCGGGTGGAGGCCGTCGATGCCGCTGCTGCTGTTGCTTCAGGAGGAGCACGCCCCAGCCACCAGCGCAGTGCTGCTGGATCTGCTCAAGCTCCTGGCCGCCGCGGCGCTCGTCAGCCTCCTCCTGCACCGGCTCCGCCTCGCCACGCTCCCGGGATACTTGATTACCGGCGCACTGATCGGCCCCTCCGCGCTGGGCGTCGTCGACGACGCCGAGAGCGTTCAGGCGATCGGCCGGCTCGCAATCATCCTGCTCATGTTCAGCGTCGGGATCTCGCTCGACCTTGAAGCCCTGCGCGGGAGCGCCAAGCCCATCATCCTGGTCGGCGTGATCTCGACCGCGGCCGCCGCGCTGGCCGGCTGGCCCGTGGCAATGCTCTTCGGGCTCCCGCCGGCAGCGGCGCTCGCGGTTGCGATGGCGATGACGATGTCCTCCTCCTCCATCAGCATGCGGGTGCTCCAAGAGCGTCGCGAGCTCAACCGCGTGCAGGGAAGGCTCTCGCTCGGCACCTCGCTGGTGCAGGACCTGCTTTCCGTCGCTGTGCTGGCGCTGCTCCCCGCCCTCGCGCTCTGGGAGGCGGGTGGGGCCACGCCGGGGGCCGGTGTCGGCGCTGCTCCCCTCGGCAACCGACTGTGGGAGCTCACGTGGCGAGGCCTGGTCGCTTTCGGCGGTGTCATCCTCCTCATCGGGCTCGGGAGGCTGGTGCTGCCCCGCCTGCTCCATATGGCGGCCGCCACGACCGCCGAGGTGCTGCTGGTGCTCACCGCGGCGATCGCGCTGGGCGCCGCGGTGGCGACGGCGGCCCTCGGGTTCTCGCCCGAACTCGGAGCCTTCCTCGCCGGCTTTCTGCTTGCCACGACACCCTTCCGCTACCAGATCGCGGGCCAGCTCGACCCGATGCGGGACCTCTTCATGGCGGTCTTCTTCTCGGCGATCGGGCTCACGATGGACGTCGAGGCGCTGGCCAGCGCGTGGTGGGTCATCCTCCTCGCGCTCGGCGCGCTCTTCCTCGTCAAGGGCGGGATCATCGGCGTGAGCTGCTGGGCGGCCGGGACATCGGCGCCCGTCGCGCTGGGGGCCGCCCTCCTCCTCGCCCAAGCCGGGGAGTTCGGGCTGGTCGTGGTCGCCGCCACACAGGCGCAGGGGCTTATCGACCCTGTCGTGCGGTCCACACTGATCGCGCTCATCGTGCTCTCGCTCATCGTCACGCCCTTCGCGTACGACCTGGGCAAGCGGCGCCAAGGCCGCCTCGCCTCGGTGCCTGCGCCGCCGTGGCTCCGGAAGAAGGCCGCGGCTGCGCTGAGAGACAGCGAGCCCGCGCCCGAGCCCGGCCCTGATGACGGCGCCGGCGCGGCGGGCCACGTCGTGGTCGCGGGCTTCGGGGTCTGCGGCCGGGCGATCGTCGATCTGCTCGTGCGTGAAGGGATACCGCACACGGTGATCGAGCTCAACGCCGCGACCGTACGCACCCAATCGCGCCTCGGGCGTTCGTTCGTCTACGGTGACGTGACCAATGCCGAGGTGCTTGGCAAGGCCGGGATCCAGCACGCCGACGCGGTCGTGCTGACGATCCCGGACGACGACGCGATGCTCCGCGCCTGCAGGCTCGTCCGGTCGATGGCGCCTCACGCGTACATCGCGGTCCGCTCCTCCTATATGAGCCGGGGCATGGCGGCCAGGATGCTCGGCGCGGACCTCGTCGTCGTCGAGGAGGTCGCGACGGCCGAGGCGATGGAGAAGCAGGTGGTGGCGAGAATCGCCGAGCACGCGAGGGCGCGCCGCGAGATGGCCGGCAGGGGCGAGGAGCCCGGCGAGGGCGAGTCGGCCCCGCCCCGCGAGGCCGGGGGCGTCAGTCCGGGAGCATCCTGAGCTCGTCGCGCAGGATCGCGGCCAACTCGTAGTTCTCCGCCTCGATGGCGCGCTGGAGCCGCTGGCGCAGCTCCGACTTCTGGCTCACGGGCAGACGGGGCACGAGCGACTCGCGCATCCCCCGCAGCATCTGCACCTCGTTGGAGCTCTCGAACAGGTCGGCGCCGCCCTGATCGGCGAAGTAGCGGCGCAGCGACTCGATCCCCTCGTCGATCGCGTGCAGCGCGGCCTTGGGCTCGTTGTCGCGGAGGGCCTGGCTGGCGAGCGCCCGCGCCCGCATCATCGTGATGTACGGCCGGAACTGCTCGAGCACCGTGCGGTCGTCCTCCGACTCGGCATACTCGGCGCAGAGGTCGAGCAGGCGCAGATTCCGGGTCGTGTCACGCACCACCCGGTCGTAGTCCTCCAGCACCAGCAGCGCGACGTAGCGGTGGTAGTACTGCACCGCTTCCTCCCGCAGAGCGCGGCAGTCGTCCGGGGTGAGGGCGAACTTGGGCTCGCCATGCTGGGGCGGCGCCGCCATCGACGCGGCTTCCTCCTCGGGCTCTTCCCCCTCTGCCGGCTCCTCCGAGCGGGCCGTCTCGTCCAGCTGGGCCTCGTAGTACTCCAGCAGGCTGTCGAAGCCGTTGGGGGTCTGGCCGTCGGGCCGGCCGTCGATATTCATCTGGAGGATCCCCAGGTCCAGCCGGACCTGGATTTTTTGCTCCCCGTCCTCCCCGAGAACGATCCGGACGTTAATCTTCCCGGGCTCGAAGGGCCAGTCCTGGAGGAGTTGCGTCAGGTCAACGTTCATAGGTCCGAGGCGGGCCCGATCGGTCCAAAACGCAGAACTATACATCAGGCCTGAGGGTGTGCCAGCAAAAGCGAAAAATGCCCTACAGATTCTCCTGTTTCCTCCCAGGCCGGCCAGACGGCGCAGGGGTCGCGGCCCCCGCCCGGCCACAATTGGCGCCACAACCTCTTGAAGTGCCAAACCTTGCGCCCCGATGCAACCCCGGAAGCGCGCGGAACGAATCGATTTGGGGTAGTACAAGGACTCGGAGTTGTGCTACAGTTGAGTGAGAGTGAGTGGGCCGGCCTTCGGGCCGCGAAAGGTTGGGTGGAGAAGTGAGTGGGAACAGAGAGAGTGCCGCCCCGTCCGGGGCTGGCGTGCAATCCGATCTCCAACTGTATCTGCGTGAGATCAACAAGACACCCCTGCTGACCGCCGAGGAAGAGCGGGAGCTCGGGTGGGCGATCATCAACGACAACTGCCCGTTGGCGCGCGAGCGGATGATCCGCGCCAACCTGCGGCTGGTCGTCGCGATCGCCAAGAACTACGCCGGGCGCGGTCTGCCCCTGACCGACCTGATCGAGGAGGGCAACATCGGCCTCCTCCGCGCGGTCGAGGGCTTCGATCCGGCGCAGGGCGCCCGGTTCAGCACGTACGCCAGCTGGTGGATCAAGCAGGCCATCAAGCGCGCGCTGATCAACGCGACGCAGCCGATCCACATCCCCGCCTACATGGTGGAGCTGATCGCCAAGTGGAAGGTCGCCTCGCGCACGCTCGAGGCCGAGCTCGGCCGCCATCCGACGGTCGAAGAGCTGGCCCGTCACATGGACCTCCCGCCCAAGAAGGTCAAGATCATCCGGCGCGCCGTCAAAGCGATGCAGGCGCCGACGCAGGAGCCGACCGATTCGAGCGGCGAGCTGGTCGGCCTCGGCGAGCTGATCGCGGACACGCGGACCTCGCCGCCGGAGACCTCGGTGCTCCGCGACGACGAGCTCACCATCCTCCGCCGCCTGCTCAACGCCATCGACGAGCGCGAGGCGAGGATCCTCCGCCTGCGCTTCGGGCTCGACGGCGAGCAGCCGCTCACGCTCAAGCAGATCGCCGACTCGGTCGGCATCAGCCGCGAGCGCGTCCGCCAGATCGTGGACGAGGCGCTCACTCGGCTCAACGCCCAGATCAACGACTCCAAGCCGACCCGCTTCTACCGGGAGAACCGCAGGCCCGGGGTCGATCCCAGCGAGGAGCTCGAGGCCTACGAGCGTGCCCGCGCCGTCCGGAGCAGGGCAAGGAAAGCCCTTAGCTAGTCCCCTCGCCCCGCACCACTTCCCCGCGACCCGAGCCGGCCGCTCCGCACGGAGCGGCCGGCTTCTTCTGGCCCTGCGCGCGACCGGCCGGCCTGCTACCATCGGGCCTATGACCGCAGAGCCCCCCACGACAACCAGCGGCGCGCCGCCGCTGCGCCGCGCCGGCGCACGCGTTCTCGCTCTCGCCCTCTTCGCCGCCCTCGCCCTCGGGCTCGTCCCGGACGCGAGGGCCGACGAGTTCATCGACCGCGTCAACGCGCTCTTCCAGGACATCCGCCCCGACCGGCGCAGCGACCCGATCATTCTCGGCGCGCTCGCGCACCTCGAGCCCCCGCCCGACGCCGTCAAGGCGCCGCGCCAGGCCGCGCTCCTGCCCGGGACGGCCGCGGCGTGGAGCGAGGCGCAGGCGTGGGTCACCGGGGAGGCCCAGGTGGCGATGCTTGAGGCGCTCAAGCGGGCGGTGGCCGAGGGTCCCCGCTCGATGGCCTTCGGGCAGCCCTACGGGCTCGCGGAGTTGGGCTCCAGCCCCGATCAGATCGCGCTGATCGAGGCCCAGCTCTACACGGACCTCGGCGACCCGCCGCTGCTCTCGGCCGCACGCCACCTCTACCTGCCGCGTTTCGACGACATCGCCTGCCTCGTGCACGTGGAGGCGACGCGCCGGCTCAACGCGGCCGACCCCGCCGGTGCGCTCGACGTGCTCGTCGACTGGATCTACTTCGCCCGGCAGATCGCCGAGCGCGAGTTCCACGCCGAGAAGAGCTGGGCGGCCGACGCGATGCTCCTCGGCCTCCAGCGGATCCGAGACGTCACATACACCGACTTCAGGGGCGACCGGGCGCTGGCGGCCGACCAGCTCAAGTCCGTCATCGACCGGCTGCAGAACGCGCGCGGGCGCATCGCCACCGAGCGCATCCAGCTCCCCCGCGCCGACTTCATCGGCACCGACCAGCTCATCGCCACCGTCATGACGCCGCGGGGACAGGTCCGCGCCGGGGTCTTTGCTCCCACCATGGCCCGGCTCGCCTCGACCAGGCGCCCGCTGCGCCTGTTCGGCGAGGCGGCGCGCTGGGAGCAGGTCGCCGCGTCGCACGTGGATTGGTTCGCCGCCAACGACGCCCTCGCGGCCCTGCGCAACGACTACGAGTTCCGCTGGCCCCGCGACCACATGGACCCGCTCCTCTCGCAGCCGTTCGTGATCGAACGGTACTCGGCGAGCCCGGTCTACCGCGACGCCGTCGCTGTCGTCACCCGCAGCCTGCCGGACATGCGTGACCTCTTCACGAAGCGGCTGCTGGTCATCGCGGAGCTGGTCGGCACGCGCAACGCGCTGGGGCTCGTCGGCTTCTACGCCGAGACGCGCTCCTACCCGCTCGACCTCTCGGCCATCCGCCCGCGTTTCGTCACCGAGCTCGAGGGCGATCCCTTCGCCGCCCCCAGGGCGGGCGGGCAGCGTCCCCCGCTGAACTTCTTCGTCCCCGTGCGCGACACGAAGGACCGCCACTCGGACCGCCAGACCACCCCGCCGCACGAGATCAGCATCCTCGTGCCCGACGCCCCGAACGTGGCGATCTCGCTCCGCGCCGACCAGTTCGTCCTCTACTCCGTCGGCGCCGACGGCAGCAAGCAGTGGGCCGACGAGGTCCAGAACACCGCCGACGCCCCTCCGGGACGGGACTACCTCTTCTGGCCGCCGGTCATGTCGGTCATCCGTGACACGCTCGCGCAGTCCGGGGAGTTCGATTAGAGGGCCGGCGGGAATAACCCCCGCCCCCCGCATGTGGGTGACCGCGTATGGCCGACATCGTGCACAAGCTCGTCATCATCGGCTCCGGTCCGGCGGGCTGGACGGCCGCGATCTACGCCGCCCGCGCGAACCTCGACCCGGTCGTGTACATCGGCGTCCCCAAGCAGGACCCGGGCCCGGTCCTGCCCGGGGGACAGCTCATGCTCACCACCGAGGTGGAGAACTACCCCGGCTTCCCCGAGGGGATCGCGGGGCCGGAGATGATGAGCGCGTTCCAGGCGCAGGCCGAGCGCTTCGGCGCGAAGGTCGTCGGCGAAGACATCGTGCGCTGCGAGTTCTCGCGCGACCCCGGCGCGCCGCACGTGCTCCACGCCTCCGGCGGCGGCGCGGTCAGAGCGCACGCGGTCATCGTTTCCACGGGCGCCACCGCCAACTGGCTGGGGCTCGAGAGCGAGATGCGCCTCGCCCGCGGCGGCGGCGGCGTCTCCGCCTGCGCCGTCTGCGACGGGGCGCTCCCGGTCTTCCGGAACCAACCGCTGGCCGTCGTAGGCGGCGGCGACACCGCGATGGAGGAGGCGACGTACCTCACCAAGTTCGGCTCCACCGTCTACGTCGTGCACCGACGGGACGAGCTCCGGGCCAGCAAGGTCATGCAGGAGCGGTTCCTCTCCAAGCCCAACGCCAAGGTGCTCTGGAACAAGATCGTCGTGGACTGCCTCAGCGAGGGGGAGCCCGGCAGGAACGAGAAGCTCCGGGCGATCGTGCTCCAGGACACCCTCACCGGTGAGCGGTCCGAGCTGCCCGTCAAGGGGCTCTTCGTCGCCATCGGCCACACGCCCGCCACCAGGTTCCTGCGAGACTCGGGCCTCGAGCTGGATGGCGCCGGCTACGTCCGCCTCCCCACCCGCCACAGCTCCACGAACATCGAGGGTGTCTTCGCCGCAGGCGACGTCGCCGACGCCGAGTACCGTCAGGCCGTCACCGCGGCCGGGATGGGCTGTCAGGCCGCGCTCGATGCCGAGCGGTGGCTCGGGTCCAGGGCGTTGGCCTGAGGCCTCGCTGGCGCACTCTGCGCCCCGGCGGGCGGCCGCTGGCGACTACCGAACGTCCATGATGTCCGATTCACCCAAGAGCCGGAAGGCCTTCTTCCGGAGGATCTGGCCGGCGAGGTGCTTGTCATCGACCGCCAGGGCGATCGTCGGAGATCCGTTCGGTCGCAGCATGAGGGGGTAGGCGAACTGGATGTTCAGCTCGGCGCTCAGCAGACTCAGGCAGAGGCTGCTCAGCGTGTGCCCCTTGCAGATCTCGACGACCAGCACATCCATCTCGCAGAAGGGCAGGCGGCTCTTGCGCAGGATCTCCTTCGCGCCGCGGGCGTTGTTGGTGATCAGCCGGACGACCGCGTGGTCAGCCGCCTCGTGCACGCTCAGTGCGCAGATGTAGCAGTCGGGGGAGTCGGCGAAGGCCTCCACGAGGTCGTAGAGCTTGCCGACACGGTTGTCCAGGAACACGCTGAGCTGCGTGACGGTGGGGGGGGCGTACCCCTGGGTCGTCTCGGTGGGCGTCGTTGCCTCGCTCATTCCGGTCCTTCCGTACGCCCGCACGTCCACGGCCGATGGCCGTCCATCGGCGCCTCCACCCCGGATGCGCGCCCGCAACGGGCCCGCTGGTGATCGCCGACCCCCGGCCACGAGCCACCGGTAGAGAAACCATCCCGGGCCGCAGGGGGCAAGCGGGCGTACCAGGGAGCAGAATATCCGGGACCGTCTCGTGGGAAAAGGGAATCTGGGCGGATTGGGCCTCCGGGCCCGCGAGGGGGCTCGGGGGACCGGTGAGAGCGTTGGTCACTCCGGTCGCGCGTGTCCCGCGGCGCCGCGCAACGGCAGAGAAGCCCGACAGGCGCCCGGGCCGACCCAGGCGGCGGCGGCGCGAGCCGGCGCGTGAATCAGACGGCGAAGCTCGAGCCGCACCCGCAGCTCGTGGTGGCGTTCGGGTTGTTGAAGACGAAGCCCCGTCCCATGATCTCGTCGCGGAAATCGACGGTGGTGCCGCCCAGGTAGAGCAGGCTCTTGGGGTCGCAGATGATCTTGATCCCATGCTGCTCGAAGACCTCGTCGGTGTCCTTCTGGTTCTCGGTCAGGTCCAGCACGTAGCTGAAGCCCGAGCAGCCGCCGCCCTTGACGCCGACCCGCAGGCGGACCTTGTCCTGGTCGAGCTCCTGCTGCTCGATGATGCTCTTGATCTCCCGGGCCGCGGTCTCGGTGAGAATGATGCCGGGCTCGGTCGTGGTTCCGGTCGTGGTGCTCTGCGCGTCGCTCATTCCTGTCGTCTCCCGTGGGCTGTCCACGGATCGTACGCCCCGGAACGGCCGGGGTTCCCGGGCGGGCTCGGTCAGGCCTTGACCGCGGGCTCGGCGAGGCCGTTCTTGGCCTTGTAGTCCGCGATGGCCGCCTTGATGGCGTCCTCGGCGAGGACCGAGCAGTGGATCTTGACCGGCGGGAGGCTCAGCTCCTCGACGATCTCGGTGTTCCGGATGGCGAGCCCCTCATCGAGCGTGCGCCCCTTGAGCCACTCGGTGGCGAGGGAGCTGGAGGCGATCGCCGAGCCGCACCCGAAGCACTTGAAGCGCGCGTCCTCGATCTTGCCCGTCTCCTGATCGACCTTGATCTGGAGCTGCATGACGTCGCCGCACTCGGGAGCCCCGACGAGGCCGACGCCGATGTCCTTGCGATGCTTCACCTCGCTCGTGGTGCCGAAGTTGCCCACGTTGCGGGGGTTCTCGTAATGGTCGACGATCTTCTTCCCGTATGCCATCTCAACGCTCCAGATCGCGGATGCTCAGACGACAGGCAGGCTGCCGCCGGGGCGGCCGTGGCCCGATTCGCCGTCCGATGTCGTGCCGTACGCCATATCAGTGTGCCTGCCACTCGATCTTCGTGATGTCGATCCCCTCGTTGTGCATATCGTAGAGCGGGCTGAGCGCGCGGAGCTTCTTGACCGCGCCGACGATCTTGTCGATCGCGTAGTCGACCTCTTCCTCGGTCGTCCACCGGCCCAGGCTCAGACGCAGCGAACTGTGCGCCAGGTCATCGCCGATGCCGAGCCCCTTGAGCACGTAGCTCGGCTCGAGGCTGGCGCTGGTGCAGGCCGAGCCTGAGCTCATCGCGATGTCCTTGCACGCCATCATCAGGCTCTCGCCCTCGACGAAGCCGAAGGAGATGTTGGTGAGGTTGGGCAGGCGCTTCTCGGGATGGCCGTTGACCTGCACGACGTCGAGATGCCGCAGGACCTCCCGCTCGATTCTGTGGCGCAGGCCGAGCAGCCGCTCACGGTCGGCGTCCATCTCCTCGCGGGCGATCCGGCACGCCGCGCCGAGGCCCACGATCCCGGTGACGTTGAGCGTGCCCGAGCGGAACCCGCGCTCCTGGCCGCCCCCCTCGACCAGGGCCTGCAGGCGCACGCGCGGCCTGCGCCGCCTGACATAGAGCGCGCCGACGCCCTTGGGGCCGTAGATCTTGTGCCCGCTCATCGAGAGCAGGTCGATGTTGTCCTTGCTCACGTCCACCGGCATCTTGCCGGCCCACTGCGTGGCGTCGGTGTGGAAGATGACGTCGCGCTCGTGGCACAGGGCGCCGATCTCGGGGATCTCGTTGATCGTGCCGATCTCGTTGTTCGCCCACATGAGCGAGACGAGGATCGTGTCCTCCCGCATCGCTCCCTCGACCATCTGCCGCGTGACGATGCCGTCCCGCCCCGGCTCGAGGAACGTGACGTCGAACCCCTCCTTCTGGAGGCGCTTGCACGGGTCCAGAACCGCCTTGTGCTCGATGATGCACGAGATGATGTGCCCGCGCCTGCCCGTGGGCGACTTCTCGTACATGTACGCCGCGCCCTTGATGGCGATGTTGTTGCTCTCGGTCGCCCCGCTCGTGAACACGATCTCCTTGCGGTCCGCCCCCAGCAGCGACGCCACGTGCTCGCGGGCCTCCTCCACCCCGGCCTCGGCCTCCCAGCCGAAGGCGTGGTTGCGGCTTCCCGGGTTGCCGAACTTCTCCGTGAAGTAGGGCAGCATCGCCTCGACCACGCGCGGGTCGCACGGGGTGGTGGCGGCGTGGTCGAGATAGATCGGCAGTCGCATCGTGAACGCCTCCCGGCCGGGCCGGATCAGGATTCCTTGCTCCCAAATCGAGATTTAGAATCATTCAACTCTAGGGCCCACAACCCACCGCGACAACGGCGCCGGGCGGGTCCAGGGGCGGTCTAGAGGTCCTCGGGGCGGCGGAGCTCCATCTCGACCCGGTTGCCCGCCTCGTTGTGCCAGATCCGCGTCATGTACGCCCGCATGAGCACGAGGCCCCGCCCGCTGGGGGCCTCGAGGTTCTCGTCCAAGGTGGGGTCGGGCACGCACTCGGGGGCGAAGCCGGGCCCCTGGTCCTGCACGGCCACGCGGACGCGCTCGGCATCGATGGAGAACTCGATCTCGACGGGCGTGGTCTCGGGCAGGCCCCGGTGCCCGTGCCGGAACGCGTTGACGATCGCCTCCTCCATCGCCAGGCGGAGGGCGAACTGGGCGCCGCGTGAGTATCCCAGGTCGCCGGCCCCCTCGACCACCAGGTCCTCGAGAGCGGTGATCTGGTCGCGGTCGTTGATCAGCGAGACTCGTCCGGAGATCGGTGACGTGGGCTCACGCATCGGACCAGCCGGGTCAGCCGAAGCTCTTCATGGCCTCGTCGGTTGACTCCCTGATGTCGAACAACTGGTTCAGGCGGGTGATCACGAACACCTCGTAGATCTGCGGGTCGATGTTCGCCAGGCAGAGCTTGCCGCCCTTGTTGCGGATCTTCGTGTTGACCGTGATCAGCGTGCCCAGCGCCGCCGACGAGAGGTGGTCGACGTTCGCGAAGCTGATGAGCAGGCGCGGCTGCGCCGAGCGCTCGATGATCGAGCCGATCTCCTCGCCGATCGCCTGGATGTTGGCCTCGTCGAGGATGTTGCGGTCGATGAACTCGACCTGCGTGACCCCCTCGGTCTGCTTGACCCGGATCCGAGAGTCACTGCCAGCCATCGCCACACCTCCTGTGCTCGAACGCCCCCGACGGGGCGTGCAGGGCCCGCCGCCGGTAGCCCTAGTGTAACCACGTTGCCCGGGCGACGACGCCCCTACGAAAGCGGGGCCGCCCGCTCCGGCGGACGGCCCCGTGTTGCTTGCGTTTCGCCCGCGTCAGCCGCCCAGGCCGAGCATCTGGTTCAGGCCGGGGTGGGCCTGCTCCTCCTGCTCGCTCTGGATGAGGATGGTCGGCTTGATCAGGATCAGGAGGGTCTGCTCCTCGCGGGACTCGATGCGGTTGGTGAAGAAGCGGTTGAGGATCGGGATCTTGCTCAGAACCGGCACGCCGGTCTCGACCTCCGTCTCGTTGACGAGCCGCTGCCCGCCGAGGAGGACCGTGCCCTGGTCGGGGACCGTCACGGTGGTCTGCACCCGGGTGACGGTCACCGTCGGCAGCTGGATGAACGACTGGGTGTCTGCGGAGGAGACCAGCTGGCCGCCGGCGATCGCGGACACGGCCTGCTCGGCGAAGCCCTCGATCTGCGACACGGCGGTGTCGACGTTGAGGAGCACGTACCTGCGGTCGGCCGTGACCTGGCCCTCCACCAGCATCACGACGCCCTCGGAGACGACCTCGAGCTCGGGGTCGAAGCCGACGGCCGAGTCGGAGACGACCGGCTGGAGGTCCGAGACGAAGGACTGCTGGGTGACGACGTAGATGTTGGAGGTCTGACCGTTGGTGAAGGTCAGGCGGGGCGCGGTCAGCTGCACGCTCCGCCGGTCCGCCTGCGTCGCCTTGACCAGGAAGTCGACCTGGATGTCGTCGAGGAACTGGCCGGCGATGCCCAGGGCGGGCGCCTGCCCGAGGATCGTCGAGGCGATGCCCTCGCCGGGCATGAGGGCCGAGGCCAGTCCGAGGGAGTTCTGCGGCGTGCCGATGGGCGACCACGGGTCGGGGTTCACGACCCCCTGCGTCGTGAAGACGTCGATGGTCCCGTCGCCGTCGGTGTCGAGGCCGGCGCCGGTGACCGACCGCTTGAGGCCGTTGCCCTCGTCGAAGTCGAAGAAGTCGCTGGGGAGGATGGTGGGGTCGTTGGCGCGGGCGGCGCGGATCTGGTTGTTGTCGGCGTTCCAGTACACGTCGAGGTCGAAGCCGATCTGCTCGAAGAAGTCCTGGGACACGAGCAGGAAGCGCGTCTCGACGTTGATCTGCATCGCCTTCGCGGCCCGGAGCTTGCCGAGCAGCGAGTGGATCTCGCGGTGGTTCTTGGGCGTGTTCTTGATGAGGAGCAGGCCGTTGAGGTCGTACATGGCGCCGGTCTGGCCGCCGCCCTCGGGCCAGCTCTCCTCGTCCACGTTGCGGTAGATGATCTCCTTGATCTGGTCGATCCGCTCCTCGAGCGGCAGGCGCTCGATGTCCTGGTTCTGCGTGTTGGTGAACGGGCTCTGGCCGCCGCCGCCCTGGGAGCTCTGGAGCACGCTCTGGAGGTCGATCTCGGGGGCCTCGTCGTAGTTGGGGATCTCGAAGATCAGGTCGCGGATGTCGTAGGTCTCGATGACGGTGTGGCGGCGGATGCGGTCCTCGGAGGCGACCTGGAGCATCCCGTCGAGCACCGCCCAGTCGGCCTGCGTCAGCGGGTCGGTCGAGACCTTCTCGAGCACGCGGTCGAGGACGGTGCGGGCGTTGGCCTTGGTGAGGCTGAGGGAGACGGTCGTCTCGGGATCGATGCCGATCTCGCGGAGCGAGTCCCAGTCCACGTCCATGTCCAGGCCCGTGAACTGGCCGAAGAAGTTGAGGGCCTGCTGGAGGGTGTTGTCCCGGAAGTCCACCGGCATCGCGGTGTTCTCGAGCGTCGAGAGGACGCGCCGGTCGGCCGGGCTCTCGTTGGTGCTCTCGACGCCGGCGCGCCGGGCGCTGATGGCCGGCCAGTCCGGCGGGTAGGCGACGATGCCGCGCGGCGGGATCATCGCCTCGCTGTTCTCGCCCTGCTGGAACGTGATGCCGAAGTTGCGGTTCATCGTGTGCTCGTTGTGGACCTGGTAGACGATGTTGTCGCGGAGCATGTCGCGGAGCAGCAGGCCCGCCGGATTGATCGGGTCAAGGAACAGGATCTGGTTCTCGACCACCTCGAGCGCCTCGCGGTACTTCATCTCCTGCTGGAGGGCGCGCACGCGGTCGATCGCCTCGGTGATCTTCCGTGCACGCTCCTGCTCGCGGGCCAGCGCCGCCTCGGCGGCGGCCCGCTTGGAGGCATCCTCCTGGTCGGCCCGCTCCCGCAGGCGGATCTGCTCGTCGGCCGCGTTGATCTCCCCCCGGAGCGCCGTCAGCGTCGAGGCGTGCCCGGCGTACTCGCTCTCGGAGAAGAGGGCACGCTGCCTCGCCGTCGCCAGCGTGGCCTGGGCCGCGGCGACGTGGTCGCGCGCCCCGAGCGTGTCGCCCGACTCCAGCGCCGCCCTCGCCTGCTGCACCTGCGCGTTGAACTCGACGCGCTTCTGCTCGGCGGCCAGGGTGCGCAGGTGGATCTCCTCGCCGATGAGGTCAGGCTGGGCGCTGCCGAGGTTGATCTGCGCCTCCTGCACGCGGGACTCGGCGCGGGCGACCTGCTCGGCGCTCAGGAAGCCCCGGAACTCGCTCAGCACCCGCTGGTACTTCGTCCTCGCCTCGCTCCAGCGGGCCTCCTGGAACGCCATGTCCGCCTCGGCGAGCGTGCTCTCGGCCTCGAGCTGGCGGGCGATCTGCAGCAGGTCCTCGCCCTGCGGCGGGGGCTGATCGGGCTGGAACACCGGCTGCTCCTGCCCCTGGCCCTCCTGGATGCCCTCCGGCGGCCAGACGTTCTCCTCGATCGCGTCGTCCTGGCCCTCCGGCTGGTCCTCGCGGGTGACCACGCCGGGCTGCATCACGCCCGCGGCCGCGGGGCCGGCGTCGAAGCGCTCGCCCCGGCTGGTCTCCAGAGACACGATGAACTCCTGCGCCTCGGTGAGCGTCTCGTGCTCGCGCTCGGTGAGCTCGACGCCCGAGCGGCCGATCGCGTCGAGCATCGACTTGGCCTCGGCGTACCGCCCGGCCTCGAGCGCCCCCGTGGCCTCGACCAGGCGGGCCCGCATCGCCGGGGCCAGCTGGGCGCGCCGCGCCTCGGCGGCGCGGAGGATCTGCTCGGCCCGCTCGGCCTGCTCGGCGCTGGCTGTGCCCGACGTGGCGACTGCGCTGGCGTGGTGCGTCGCGGCGCGGAGATCATCGGAGCCGAGCGCCAGGTCGGCCTTCTGGAGGCTCACCTCGTAGGAGTCGAGCGAGCGGATGCGCCGGTTCACCGACGCGCTCAGGGACATGGCCCGGGTGCGCTCCTCATCGGTCAGGTCGACGCCCGCGCTGGCGAGGAGATCGGAGAGCAGCTCGTAGGCGTGCACGAGCTTGCCAGAGTCCGCCAGCGACTGGGCCCTGCCGATGATCTCAGACGGCTGGGCAAGATCCTCGGAGACCGGGGGCAGCGCAAGCGCCTGGCCCAGAGCCGCAGGCGTTGACGCGCCGGCGAAAGCTGCGGCCGCGGCGAGCAACGAACCGACACGACGATGTGAGCGCCTGACCATGCTGATCTCCCAACTTGTCCGGCAGCGCGACGATGCGCCCGCCGCGCTGAGTATCCATGCGTTCGCCCGCGTCTGGTGCGGGACGGACTGTCCGCGTTGTCTCAAGGAGGCGACCGCACTGCCGCCCGGTGGTCCGGCGGGCATGCGCCTCCGTCCCACGGGGAGACCCGCTCGCCCGTGGGCTCGGAAGATAACCCGCCCCACCGCGGAACGCAACTCAACCGGCCGGTCCTTTCTCGGCCTCGCCGCGTTGCCGCAACTACTTATTCCACTGCGGCGGGGGCCCGGTTGCCGGTTCGTCGCCAGCACTTTCCCGGGGCCGGGGGGATACGCGCCGGCTCACCCCGCCCAGCGGCTGGCGACGACCCCCGCGCCGGGCGGGACCTGCGCCTCGGAACCGCCGAATTCCGCGAGCAGCGAGGCGAAGGCCTCCGGCCCGATCCGGTCGATCTCGACGAACGCGGCGAGCGCCGGCTCGCGCCCCTCGGCGTCAAAGAGGGCGTCCGACGCCTCGCGCCCGAGCTCCTCGGCCTCGCGCAGATTGGCCGCCCTGAGCAGCACCTCCACGTACCGGACGAGAGGGTCCTGGTCGTACTCAGCCCTGGCCAGCACCCGCCAGTGGGTGATGCCCAGTTCCCGCCCGTCGTCGTCCACGTTCGACTCGGGGTCCACGTTGAGCGTCAGCTGCCACTCATCGCGGAGCTGCTCGACGACCTCGTCGAACCCGAGGACGTTCTCCTGATCGGGGGCGGCGACGAGCACCGAGCGGTGCTCGTGGACCGCGAAGTCCGCGCCCGCGGGCTCCTCGACCTCCTCGAGGTCGAAGGCGCGGAGCACGTCCTCGACCCGCTCCCGATCCTCCATCGTGCACCGGATCGTGATGATCTTGTGCTCGTCCACGAAGAGGTAGAGGAAGGGCTCATCGCTCATCGCCCCGAATCCCACGAGCCCGTCCTCGAAGAAGAAGGCCCGGAACCGGCGCAGGGTGTCCGTGAAACGGTCCAGGCCGATCAGCTCGTACGAGACATAGGGATCGACCTCGCGGTACGCGTCCTGCCCCAGCACGTCGAGGATCGGGTAGATCCGACCGGGCAGGAGGGCCAGCAGATGCCGGACGAGCGACTCGACCCGGGTGGCCGTGATGACGATGTCGAAGACGTACCGGTCGGGCCACTCCTCCCATTCGCCCTCCTCGTCGCCGTCGGCCGGCTCGAAGAGCACGGTGTACCCCTGCCGGGGGGTCATCTCCTCGACGGGATAGACCCCCAGGGGAAAGTCCATGTCCCCCACACGGACTCGCTCCAGGGATTCATCGAGCTTGCAGCTCACCATGGGCGGACATCGTACGTTCGGCGGCGGGCGAGGTGCGGGCCAACTACGCTCACGGCATGGTGACCCCTTCCTCGGGCGAGCCCGACCTGCTCGCGATCGCCGTCGGGAACACAAGGACGCGATGGAGCACGTTCCGCGGGCGCGAGAGCGAGTCCCCCGGCGCCGCATTCAACGCCTCGGCGCCCGCGGACGTCGCCGCCGCCGCCGCCAGCCTCGGACGGCCGCGGATCGCCCTCGCCTCGGTCAACGACCCCGTCGCGGGGCGTGTCGAGGCCGCCCTCCACGCCGAGGGCCACGCCGTGCTGCGGGTCGGCCGCGACCTCTATCCGCCGCTCCGTCACGCCCTCGACGACGCCTCGACGCTGGGGATGGACCGGGCGCTCAACGCCCTCGCGGCCTTCTCGCTGATCGAGGCCGCGTGCGTCGTCGTCGACGCGGGGACGGCGATCACCGTCGACTTCGTGGACGGAGAGGGGACGTTCCACGGGGGGGCGATCGCGCCGGGGGTAAACATGATGCTCTGGGCGCTGCACGAGCAGACCGCGGCGCTGCCCTCGGTGGTGTTCGAGCCGCAGGATCCCACACGCGGCCCGTTCGGGCGCGACACGCGTCACGCGATGCAGCTGGGAGTGGCCGCCGCGGCGCGGGGGCTGGTCCGGCAGCTCGTCGAGCTTTATGCCGAGCGCTACGAGGCGTACCCCCGTGTGGTGGCGACCGGCGGCGACGCGAGCGCTCTGTACGAAGACGACGGGCTCGTCGAGCGGATCATCCCCGACCTCCAGCTCATCGGGATCCAGCGGACGATCGAGGCCGCGGGGCGCGACGGGGACGATTGATGGCCGCCTCGGGCCGGCCAACCCCGGTGGGGACGTGGCGGCTCTGCACGCCGGGGGCGCGTGCGGGGGCGATCGCGGTGGTGCAGGTCCGGGGCGAGATCGACGGGGCGTTCCGCCGGCTATCGATCGCGCCGGTGCGGCTCGGCGCGATCGCCGTGCGGGAGCTCGCCGGCATCGACAGGGGGCTGGTCGCCCGGGTGCGTCCGGACCTCGCCCTGCTCATGCCGCACGGGGGGACCGAGATCGTCCGAAGGCTGTGCGCAACGCTCGCGCGAGCCGGGCTGGAGCGTGAGGAAGACGGGGGGTGCGGGTTTCCCGAGGCGGCGTCGGCGTTCGAAGCCCGCCTGCTCTCGACGCTCGCCCTCGCAGCCAGCCCGCTGGCGGTCGATCTCCTCCTTGACCAGCCCCGTCGGTGGGCCGCGTGGGGTTGCGCCGACCCCGAACCGGCCACGCCCGCACCGGACGCGGAGCACTCTCGGGCGCTCGGCCGCCTTGTGGACCCCCCCCTGGTCGTCGCCCTGGGACGGTCGAACATCGGCAAGTCCACGCTCCTGAACCGGCTCGCCGGGCGCACTGTCGCGGCGGTGGCCGACGAGCCCGGGACGACGCGCGACCACGTCGGGGCGCTCGTGGAGCTCGACGGTCTCGTCGTCCGTTATGTCGATACGCCGGGCATCCGGTCGGGCGCGCCCGCCCCCGAGCGCGAGGCAAGGGAGATCGCCGAGGCGCTGGTGGCGGACGCCGATCTCGTGCTGCTGCTTGGCGACCACCGGACGCCCGCACCGCCGCCGCCGGGGGGCGTGCCGTCGCTGGCCATCGCCCTGCGCTCGGACCTGGGCCCGGCGGCGTGGCCCCACGGGGAGTCGGTCTGTGCGCGATCGGGAGAGGGGATCGCGCAGCTCGTGCGCCGGATGCGGGGCGAGCTGGTGCCCGACAGGGCGTTGACCTCGGTGATTCCCTGGCGGTTCTGGTAGGGGGCCGGTCCTACACTCCCGGCCGGGCCTCAATCGGGCCTGCCCCTGGCGCTCGGGCGCCGCGGGCGGGGATCAAGGTCCGCCGGGTTCCGGGGAGTGCACGCGCGATGGCGAAGGACAACCGGCTCGACCAGATCAGGGAAGGCGCGGGTCTCGAGGACTCCCGGATCAACCAGGAGTTCGTCGAGTTCATCCGCAAGTGGAGCACGCCGGCGCTGGTGGTGATGGCGGTGCTCGCGGTGGGCTACTTCCTCTGGAACAAGCAGAAAGAAGCCCGCGCCGCGCGGATCGACGAGGCCTTCGAGCAGCTGAGCCTCTCCACCGACTCGGTCTCCCCCTCGCCCGATGCGCTCCGGCGCATCGCCCAGGACTATCAGAATGTCGAGGGGGTCAGCCTTCTTGCAAAGCTCGCGGCGGCGGACGAGTACCTGCGCGCTGTACGCCGTGGCGTCAGGCCGGGTGCGCTGCTCGACGCGGAGGGTGCGGCGCAGAATGCCGAGGACGTCCTCTCGGACGAGGACAGGCAGCGCTTTCTGAGCGAGGCCGAGACGCTCTACAGAGACGTCCACGAGGCGGCCAGCGAGCGTCCGGTGCTCGCGCTGCACACGCTCTCGGCGCTGTATGGGCTGGCGGCGGTGTCGGAGTCCCGCGGGGATATGGACGCGGCGCGGAACGTGCTCGACCAGGCGTACAACCTTTCGATCAAGCACGGCTTCGCGGAGCATGCCGCCCTCGCGAAGCAGCGCATCGACAGCCTGCCGCGTCTCGCGACGCCGGTGACGCTCTACCACAAGGCCGACCTGCCCGAGATTCCAGCGCTCAAGCCCCCGGAGCCGGCGCCCCTGCCCGAGGCCGCGCCGGAAGACGCGACGCTCGGCCCCGCGCTGCCCGAGGGCGAAGAGATCGGCCCGGGCGAGGACGGCGCGGACGAGCCGCCCGGCGACGCGGACGCCGACGGGGGCGGTGAGTCGGCCGGGGGCGGCGCCGGCGAGGCGTCCGACGACGGCGGGCGATGACCGACCCGCGGGCGGGCCGAGAGGGCGGGCGGGCCGACGAGGAGGTCCGCGCCTCGGTCGGCGGCGAGATGCTGCTCCCGGGGGGCAAGGTCGATCCCGACGCGATCCGGCGCGCGATCGAGGGGGCGAGGCGGCGTGCGCTCGAGGGCGAGGAGGAGGGCGGCGAGGAGGAGCTTCCCCGCGTGACGTTCTCGCTCCAGCGGGACCTGGGCACGAGGCTCGACAGGTACCTGACCAGCCGCATCACGTTCATGAGCCGCACGCAGCTGCAGCGGCTCATCGAGTCCGGCGGCGTGACCGTCAACGACCGTCCGGCGAAGGCCTCGACGAGGCTCCAGCGCGGCGACCGGGTGGAGGTGGTGGTGCCGCCGCCCCCGGAGAAGGGGATCCGGCCGGAGGAGATCCCGCTCGAGGTGCTCTTCGAGGATGAGCACCTGATCGTGCTCAACAAGCAGCCGGACATCATCGTGCACCCGGCGAGGTCGGAGCTCTCGGGCACGATGATCAACGCGCTGGCGTGGCATTTCAGGAATGTCTCGGGGGGGTCTCTGTCGGCGGTGGGGGAGGAGTTCGCGCGTCCGGGCGTCGTGCACCGGCTGGACCGCAACACCAGCGGGTGCATCGTCTTCGCCAAGGACGACGAGGCGCACTGGAAGCTGGGGCGGCAGTTCGAGAGGCGGAGCGTGGACAAGCGGTACCTGGCTCTCGTGCACGGGCGGGTCGAGCCGGACGGGCAGGTGATCGATCTCCCGCTCGGCCCGCACCCCTCGCGGGAGAAGGGCTACCGAGAGAAGTACGTCGTGCGCCACGACGACCTGGGCAAGCCGAGCGTGACGATCTGCCGTGTGCGGGAGCGGTATCGGAGCGACGGAGGGGGACGGGCCGGGCTGTACTCGCTCGTCGAGCTGGAGCTGAAGACGGGCCGGACGCACCAGATCCGGGTGCACATGAGCTACAACGGGTGGCCGATCGTGGGAGACGACATGTACGGTGGCAAGGCGCTGGAGCTGCGCGACCCGCCGATCACGATCCAGCGGCAGCTGCTGCACGCCGGGCTGCTGGCGTTCGAGCACCCGGTGAGGGGAGAGGCGATGGTGTTCACGGCGCCGCCGCCGGCGGACATGCTCGCGGCGATCGGGGAGCTGCGCCGGGGCGGGTTCGAGCCCGTGCACGTGGAGGGGACGGTCCCGCTCTCGCGCTTGGGGCTCTGAGGGCCGAAACGGGGAGGCGGGCGTCGCCAATAATGGCCGGGTTCGATCCAGCGATGGGGAGGGTGCGCGTGGCCGATGCGATCGTGATGGAGGGGGTGACCAAGACGTTCGGCCCGAAGGTCGCGGTCCGTGAGATGCACCTCGCGATCCCCGAGGGGGCGCTCTACGGGTTCATCGGGCCCAACGGGGCGGGCAAGACCACGACGATCCGCATGATCATGTCGATCATCTTCCCCGACTCGGGGCGGGTGAGCGTGCTGGGAAAGGCCTCGGCGGTCGAGAGCAAGGACCGCATCGGCTACCTGCCCGAGGAGCGGGGGGTGTACAAGAAGATGCGCGTGGGGGCGTTCCTGCGGCTGATGGCGCGGCTCAAGGGCGTGCCGGGGAGCCAGATCGAGGGCAGGGTGCGGGGCTGGCTCGAGCGCGTGGACCTGGGGGACTGCTACAAGAAGCGTTGCGAGGAGCTCAGCAAGGGCATGCAGCAGAAGGTGCAGTTCATCGCCTCGGTGCTGCACGAGCCGGAGCTGATCATCCTCGACGAGCCCTTCAGCGGCCTCGACCCCGTGAACATGCGCCTCCTGCGGGACCTGTTCCTCGAGCAGCACGCGGCGGGGCGCACGGTCATCTTCTCGACGCACGTGATGCACCAGGCCGAGCAGCTCTGCGACCACATCGTGATGATCAACCGGGGTGATAAGGTGCTCGACGCCCCACTGCCGGAGATCCGCTCGCGGTACGACCCGCACACCATTGTCTTCGAGACCCTCGACGCCGGGGTGGCCGACTTCGGCGCGATCCCGGGCGTGCGGGCGGTGACGCGCACCAACGGACTGCACGAGGTTTCCCTCGCGGAGGACGCCCAGCCCACGGAGGTGATGCGCCGGATCGTGCAGGCGACGCCCGTGACGCGGATCGAGCTGCGACGCCCGACGCTCGAGGACATCTTCATCGACATCGTGCAGCGGAGCGCCGAGCAGAGCGTGGACGAGGCCCAGCTGCGGGCCTCGCTGCGCGAGGGGGCGGGCGCGCCCGCGGGAGCCGGGGCATGATCGGGAAGATCCTCGCCGTCGCCAAGCGTGAGTTCACCTCGACGGTGATCACCAAGGCGTTCCTGATCGGGGCTTTCGTCATCCCCGGGCTTTTCGTCGGGGCGATCCCGCTGATCGTGAAGTTCACCGAGCAGGCCAAGGCGCCGCGCCTGGCCGGCGCGGTGGCGGTCATCGACCGCTCGGGGGCGGTGATCGAGGGCGTGCGCCGCGAACTCTCGCCCGAGGGGCTGGCCCGGCGGATCGCCGAGAGCAACGCCGAGCTCCAGCGGGTGATCAATGAGCAGTTCGGAGGCGATCTGCCCGCGTCCATGCGCTCACCCGCGCTCCAGGCCGCGATGGCCCAGGCCTTCGGCGAGGCGCCCGAGCTCACGGTCAGCCCGCTCCCGCCGGAGACGGCGCCGGAGGGGGTGCAGCCCCGCCTGCGTCCGGGGGAGGCGGGCCGGGAGGACGCGCTGCTCGCGCTCGTGGTGGTCGCGCCCGACGCGGTCGCGCGTCCGTCCGGGTCCGGCCCCTTCGGCGGCTACGAGCTCTTCGTGCGGGCGAAGACCGACGACCGCCACATCGACCTGATCCGGGGCGGGGTGCGCCGCGCGATCCTGGAGAAACGCTACCAGGTCGCGGGGGTCGAGGCGTCCGAGCTCGAGGCGCTCTCGAGCGTCGCCGCGGGCCGGCCGCAGGAGATCACCGACTCCGGCGAGGCGAGGACATCGACCGCCGAGATCGCGATGATGCTGCCCTTCGGGTTCATGCTGCTGCTGATGATGTCGGTGATGGTGGGGGGGCAGTACCTGCTGACGACCACCATCGAGGAGAAGTCCAGCCGCGTCGTCGAGGTGCTTCTGAGCGCGGTCTCGCCGATGCAGCTGATGACCGGCAAGATCATCGGGCAGATGTCCGTCGGCCTGGTGCTGCTGACGGTGTACGTCTCGGTCGGGCTGGCCACGCTCTCGGCCTTCGCCGTGCTCGACCTGATCACGATCGACAAGATCGCGTACCTCATCGTCTATTTCGTGCTGGCCTACTTCATCATCGCCTCGCTGATGGCGGCGATCGGGGCGTCGGTCAACGAGCTGCGCGAGGCCCAGTCGCTCATGGGCCCTGTCATGATGGTGGTGATGCTGCCGTATCTGTTCTGGCTACCGATCACGCGCGACCCCAACTCGACGCTCTCGTTCGTCCTGAGCATGGTGCCGCCGATGTCCCCCTTCGCGATGATCGTCCGTATCACCAGCACCGAGCCGCCGCCGACCTGGCAGATCCTGCTCTCGATCGCGATCACCGCCGCCGCGGCGTACGTCTGCGTCTGGTTCGCCGCGAAGGTCTTCCGCATCGGCCTGCTCATGTACGGCAAGCCGCCCAACCTCCGTACGCTGGTGCGCTGGGTGCGCATGGCCTGAGCGGCCGAGCGAGGCGGCCCGACCGAGCGAGCCCCCGATGTTGAATCACGCCAGCGCCGCGTGGATCTCTCGCAGCACCGCGAGGTGCGCCGGCGAGAGGCCGCCGGTCCCGGTCCGCCCGTCCCTCTCGTCGCCGAGCCCGGCGCCCCGCGAGGCGCGGGCCCTGGCCGTGATCAGATCGCGCAGCTCTCCGGCGTTCTCCACGCCCTCGAGCAGGCCCTGGTGCGATGAGGTGTCCTGCTGGCCGTGCGGCCCGGCCGCGCCGCCCCCCCCGGCGGTCTGGATCATCACGTTGGCGATGCCGAAATGCCGCTGCAAAGGCCCCTGGCGCACCTCCACGTTCTGGACGTTCTCGAAGGTGATGGTGTTCTCCCGGATGATCCACACCCCCCGCCGGATGCGCACGCCGCGGTTGGTGAGGACGTACCACGTCGTGTCGTAGCGTACGTGCAGGGCGGCGTAGGCGAAGATGTCGGGGATGATCGCCACGCCCCAGAAGACCGGGGCCGTGATGAGGCCGGCGAGTGGGCTTGCAACCAGGATGATCACCCACACGCCGATGATCAGCACGTCGATGATCAGGAGCAGAATCCAGAACTGGAACTTGAGGTAGCTCAGGAATCCCGGCGCGGGCTTGACCGATCGGACAACCGGCCCGCTCCCCGGCGGCACGCCGGGCTGCCCCTCCGGCACGCGTAGCCATCGGACCAGCACGCCCCAGATCCCGCGATAGACCCACGCGGTCGCCCTCTCGGTCGCCCGGCTCATGGCTCCCGCTCCTCGCCCGGCGCGAGCCGCTCCTCGAGCCGCTCGACGCGCCGGCGCAGCGCGACGACACCCTCGAGTATGCCCCCGAGCAGTCGTTGGGCTTCATCAGCCCCGTCCGCGGCGTCGCTCGGTGGCGTCCGCTCGTCCCGTGCGCCGCGCATGCGCGCGTAGAGAAAGTCGCGCAGCCCGTCAGCGTCGAGGACGCCCTCGATCGTCATCTCCGGCGTCGCGCTGCCGGACGCCGTCTGCACCGCCACGCTCGCGAGCCCGAGCCAACGCTGGATGAGCCCGCGCGTCACATGGATGTCCTGGATGCGCCGATACGCGAGGTTGATCTCGCGCTTGAAGAGCACGCCCCAGGCCATCCAGACGCCCTCCTCGTCGAAGCGGTAGCGGAGGGTCTTGTACCGGCAGAAGCTCGCCAGCCAGACGAAAGGGAACGCCGGCCCGGTCAGCAGCGCGACGATGGTGTAGTGCTTGAGAAGCACCGGGTCGGGCCGGTTGACGGCCCGGGGATCGAACGGGACGCCCACCTCGCGCTCGCCTGCCGGCCGGTCCATACCGCCCCTCCCCGCGGCGGCCGGCTCGCCGCCGCATCACCCAGGTTATCAGATCTTGGGTTTCCGGTCGGGACGGTTGCACCGCTCCGGAGGGGCGCGAGCTCGCCGCATTCCCTGCACACGGCTTGGCGCGCCCGCCGATACCCCGGGAGCCATGAAGCCGGTGCAACTCTCCACGATCAATCTCGTGTCGTTCCGTGAAGAGCGGGACGGGGGCAACCGCCGCCGGCCGGGGCGGGTCCGGTGCGAGCGTCTGGCCTGTCACGGCGGAAGGGTCCTTGACCTGTCGCTCACCGGGGCGCGACTGCACATCCGGTCGTGGACCCCGCCGCGTGAGGGGCAGAACCGGCTGCTGGTCTTCGAGACCGCGATGGGCCCCTCGCACCCTTTCCCATCCGTGGTGCGGTGGGTGAAGCCGGTGGGCCGTCGGCGCTTCGAGGTCGGCGTCGAGTTCCGCGGCCTGGACGAGGTCCGCTGCGCGGAGCTGCGTGAGATGGGCCGCGTGCACGGGGGTCGCACCGTGCTGGGCAACATCGATCAGGCCGCCTGAGGGCTCAGGTCGTCCCCATCGCGTCGATGAAGGCGTTGGCCTCGGCGATCGAGGCCTCCATGTCGCTGATCAGGGCGGCGATCTCCTGCTCGAGCTCGCCGACGGTGCCCTCGAGGGACGCGATCGCCCGCGCGTTGAGATTGTGCTTGAGGAAGAGCGTCTGGTCGCGGAAGGCGGCGAGCACCGGCTCCATCTTCGCCTCCGCCTTCTTCATCGCGCCGAGAAGCTGGCCGTACTGCTCCCGTGTCGTCTCGAGCTGGTCGCGGCTGGAGGCGCGGAGCTCGGCGCTGGAGTACTGCTCCAGCTCCTTCTCCCACTCGGTGAAGAGCGCATCGGCGACGCGCTCGACCGAGCGGACGCGGTCGCGGACGGCCTCGGCGCGGCTCTCGCTCCGGTCCAGCTCCTTCTGCAGCTTGCCGTAGGCGCTCTCCAGCTCACCGACATCGACCTCGGTGATCGCGATGAACTCGTCGAGGGCCGAGGCGAACTGCTCCTTGGCCTGCTCCTGCGCGTCGCGGGCGTCCTGCACCCCGTCGACGAGCTGCTCGCGCTTCGCGTAGCCGAGCTGCTCCTTGAGCGCGATGGTCGTGGAGGCGCACCCCGCCAGCCCCGGGCAGACCGCCCCGAGCAGGGCGAGGCCGATGAACGCTCTGTGTCCCATCCCGGTTCTCCTCTCTCGCCGGCGCGCCGGCCGCGTCGTCGTCATTGCCCGTCGGGAGTGATGCCCACATCAGTCAGAAAGCGCCGGAGCTGCAGGATCTCGTCCTTGCTGTCGACCACCTTGCCGTGAGGGATGTGGAACGTGTGCTCACGCCCCCGCAGACGCACCTTCTCGCGTCCGCCGTGCACGACCTCCAGCTCGGCGCCCATCGCCTCGAGCATGTGCGTGACGTCGCGCCACTTCATGTTCATCGGGACGGGGTGCGAGAAGATCTGCTTGAGCACGGCGTCGGGTTTCTGGCTCATCCGCTCCCATCCTCCTCCGCGCCACGCGCGGACGATTGTAGGGCGGAGGGGGTGCGCTGAGCCCGACCAGGGTCCGATAGCCCCCTCGATGCGCCCGCAGCCTGATGCCGCGCCCCGGGCGCGCCGATCATGACCACCGAGGTGCGCATGGTCTTCTGGAGCTGCCCCATCTTCGTGCGGCTTGCGTCCGTGAGCGACGGGGCGGGCGCCTGGGCGGAGCTCGTCGCCGGGGCCAGGCGTGCGCTCTCGAGCAATCAGGCCGTCGCCCCGCTCGTCGGGCTCGTGCTCCTGGTGCTGATCATCGCGCTGGCGGATTGGAAGCTCGCGGGCTGGCTCGCGAGGGCATGGTCGCGGCGCGCCCCGTCGAAGGCCGATGCCGGGCGCAGGGCCCGTCCATCGCGCTGAACAAGGCCGCCGCGCCGGTCTACGGGTCCGGCGGGCGGGGCGCGACGGACCCGATCGACTCGGCGACCACCCCCGGATGGCTCAGGTGCAGGTTGTGCCCTGCGCGGGGAAGGCTCACCACGCGCACCGCGGCGCCGGGGACGAGCCGGCGGACTGCTCCGACGGCGCCCTCGTGGGGGCAGACCGGATCCCACGTGCCGTGGACCACGACGACCGGGCAGCGGACGCGCTCGAGCAGCGGCATCATCGCCCTGTTCTCCGCGGTGAGGGCGAGGAGCTCGGCGTTGGCGACGCGCCAGGGGCGCGGGACGGCCGCCCCCGCCGCGTCCACGAGTTCACGGAACCACTCCGCGTCATCCATGTACGGGTCGCAGGCACCGGCGACGAGCACCACGCCGGCCACCCGGTCGGGGAACTCGGCCGCCGCGCGGAGCGCAACTGGGGCGCCGTAGGAGTGGCCGACGAGCACCGTACTCTCGCCGAGCAGTCCCTCGAGGCTGCGCGCGTGGGCCGCCAGAGAGGTCTCGACGCCGGGCGATGAGGCGCCATATCCGAGCCGATCGGGCGCGATGACCTCGAAGTCGGCGAGGACATTTGCCTGTGACTCCCACAGCCGGCTCCACGAGCCCGAGTCGGCAGGCGCGCCGTGCACCAGGATCAATCGAGCGCGAGCGCTCTGCGGCCGGCGCAGCACGCGATAGGCGAGCACCCGCCCGTCCGGGAGGCGCAGCGCCCGGTCCGCGTCAGACGCCGCGCTCGAGACGGCGGCGTAGGTCGCGCCGTAGCCGCCGACCAGGAGGGTGAACGCTCCGAGCAGGAGCGCGCGCCCGCGGCGCCGCGAGAACGAGAGGGCACGTCGGAGGGTCTGCATGGGGCGTGATTGGGAGTCCGCTCAGCGGTCTTGCGCCCGGACCCGCTCGGCCGCGAGTCTGGCCGCCTCCGCGACTGCGACGGCGAGCTGCGGGTCGCGTCCGCCGCTGTAGGGCAGCTCGCGGGCGACGTGCACGTCCGGGTCGACGCCGACGCCCTCGAGCCGCTCGCCCTCCACGAGCACGTCCGACACGGCGACGTACAGCAGGCTGCCGTCGCCGAGGCTGAGGGGCTTGCCGCCGAGCACGGCGCCGGCGGTGCGTTCCCCGACGAGCCGGGCCAGGCCGTGCTTCCTGTACGCGTACGCGAGGATCTCCTTACCGCTGCGCGAGCCGCCGTCGACCAGCAGGACGACGGGCTTGTGCCACGCATCGTCGAAGGTCCGCCACTCCTCGGCCCGCGGCTTGAAGGCGACTGTGGGGACGACGGGGTTCACCAACGACATGTACGACGGGTTGGCGCCGCCCCACCCGCCCCGGATGTCGAGCACCAGCGCGTCGGCGCCGGCGAGGTCGCCGCGCACGAGGTCCATCACGGCCTCGTGGTATTCCCGGCTCGCGTAGCTCCGGACGCGGATGTAGGCGATCGCCGCGTCGCCGTGGGGGATGGTGCGGGCGCTCCCCGCGATGCCCGACAGAAAGAGGGCGTGCGGCTGGATGCGCTCGGGGATCACGCGGAGCGTGCGCGGCGGCTCGTCGGGACCGTCGCGTCGCAGCGCGATGGTGGTCGCGACGCCCTCGCGATCCCGGAACGAGTCGGCGTCGGCCCAGGGCTCCCCCTCAACGGAGACGATCTCGTCGCCGGCGAGCAGGCCCGCGCGGTGCGCCGGGCCGCCGTCATAGACGTCGGCGACGAAGATGCGCCCCTCGGTGATCGTCGTCGCGACACCGATGCCGATGTACCACACCTCGCCCGGGGCGCTGAAGACGTCGAGCAGCTCGTGGTAGGCGGCCTGCCCGGCGTGGTAGTGCGCCGTGTGGGACGCGTGGAGCCGGTCGAGAGCCCCGTTGATCACCGCAGAGAGGTGCGCGGGAGAGCCCGCCCGCTCGGCGAGCGGCAGCATCTCGGCGCGCACCGCCTCCCAGTCGACGCCGTGGAGGCCGGGGTCGTAGAACTCGTCGCGGACGAGGCGCCACGCCTCGTCGAACACGGGCCCGCCGCCGAGCTGCGCGATCGCGCCCGGGATCGGGGCGAGACAGACCAGGGCGATGCAAAGCGTGCGGAGCATCGGGCGATGCTACGCCTCACGACAGGCGGGCGAGCGCCTGCCTCGCCGCGGTCATCCCGACGCGGATCTCCTCGTCCGGCGTCGCGAAGCTCAGGCGCAGGAAGCCGTCCTGCATGAACGCCCTCCCCGATGCCGTGACCACGCCGGCCTCGGTGACGAGGTACGCGGCGACGTCGTCGGAGGTGCGGATCGTGCGCCCGTCCGGCGTCTTCCTGCCGAAGCACCCGGTGACGTCCCAGAAGGAGTAGAACGAGGCCGGCGTGGGCCAGATGTCCACGTGCGGCATGCCCTCCGCGCATGCGCGGAGGAGATCGCGCTTGCGCTCGAGCTCCTGCACCATCGAGGGGTCGTAGGGGCGGCCGATCGCCGCGAGCGCCGCCCGCTGCGTGGGGACGCTCGGGTTCGCCGTGTAGTGGCTCTGGAGGTTGATCATGGCGCGGGTGAGGTCATCCGGCCCGACGCTCCACCCGATGCGGAGGCCGCCGGTGCGCCGAAAGTTCTTGCTCAGGCCGTCCACCTGGATGAGCCACGGCCTGGTGTGCTCGTCCACGCGGGGCTCGGGGTAGCTCGCCCCGTCGAAGACGATCCGCCAGTAGAGCCGGTCGAGGACGAAGTAGACCCTGCGCTCGACGCACACCCGGAGCAGGGCGTCGATTTCCTCGCCCGTGTACATCTGCCCCGTCGGGTTGACCGGGCTGTTGACGAGGAAGAGCTTGGTATGGGGCCGGCTGTCGAGGTTTCGCTCGAGGTCCGCGGTCGTGACCTTCATCCGCCCCGCGCGCCCCTGGAGGGGGAGCACCATGACGGGGAACGCATACGCCATGGTGGCCAGCGGCTGGTAGCTCACCCACGGCGCGGCGTCGAAGAGCACGCAGTCGGCGGGGTTGCACACCGCCAGAAAGATGTTGTAGAGCGACTGCTTGGCGCCCGTGGAGATGACGACGTTGTCGATCGAGTAGTGCCCGTCGAGCCCGAGCCACGAGAGCACCTGCCGGCGCAGGTGGGGGATGCCCCCGGGATCGGAGTACATCGTGTCCATCTCGCGGAAGGCCCGCTCGCCCGCCTCGCGGATCCACGGGTCGAGCTCCCCCTTGGTCTCCCCGAGCCCGAAGTCATGGACCGGCAGCCCGCGGGCGTGGCGCTCCGCCACCAGGGTCTTGAGGGCCAGGGTGATCGAAGGACGGAATTTGCTGAGCTTGGCGCTGACCCTTTCGTGCGGCTCCATCGGCGCTCCCCGTCTGTCGAGATGCTCCGCCCCGGGGCAGTGTAACCACACCCGCCGCCCGCCTCCGCCGGTCCCACGCTCATCTCGCCGCCCGGAGCAGCGAGCGGAGGCTCTCGAGGGTGTCCGCGTCCTCGGCCCGCTTGTCGGTTCGCTCGCGCGCGATGCGCGGAAACCGCACCGCTACGCCGGAGCGGTGCCGCTCCGACTCGGCGATCCCCTCGAAGTGAATCTCGAAGACACGCCGCGGCTCGACCTGGCGCACCGGCCCGGACTTGTGGGTCGTGTGGCGCCGGATCCACGCGTCGAGCGACTCGATCTCCTCGTTGGTCAGGCCCGAGTAGGCCTTGGCGAAGGGCGTGAGGCGGCGCTCCGCCCCCTCACCCTCCCACACGGCGAAGGTGTAGTCAGTCAGCAGGCTCGCCCGCCGCCCGCTCCCGGGCTGGGCGTAGACGAGCACCGCGTCCACGCTGTAGGGGTCGACCTTCCACTTCCACCACGACGCATCGGCCCCGGCCTTCGTGCGACCGACGCCGTAGGGCGAGTCGTGCCGCTTGAGGACAAGCCCCTCGACGCCGCGCTCGCGCGACCCGGCGCGCAGCTCGCGCAGGCCCTCCCACGTGGGGGCGTCGAGCACCGGCGAGACGCGCATCGTCCCGTCGTGCCGGGCGCGCCCCACCAGAGCCTCGAGCGCCCTCCGCCGCTCGCGCAGCGGGAGCCGGCGCACGTCCTCCCCGCCCGATTCGAGCAGGTCGAACGCGAGGAAGACCGCCTCGTCACGCTCGAAGAGGCTTCCCTGCACGGTGGGCGCGACCTTGCGCCCCAGCCGCTTCTGGAGCTCGGAAAAAGGGAGCGGCCGATCGCCCCGCCACACGAGCACCTCGCCGTCGAGCACCGTGCCCTCCGGCAGCGCCCGCGCGGCCGCGACGATCTCCGGGAACTGGCCGGTGATCGGCTCCTCGCCCCGCGACCACAGGACCACGTCGCGCCGGCGGATCACCTGCGCGCGGACGCCGTCCCATTTCCACTCGGCCTGCCAGGCGTCGCGATCGCCGAGTGCCCGCGGATCCTCGTCGAGCTGGTGGGCCAGGAAGAAGGGGTACGCGCCCCGCGGCGCGTCACCCCCTCCCTCGAGGACCGCGCGGTACCACCCGGGCGAAGGGTCGATCGTGGCGCTCAGCCTGAGCATGATCTCCGAGGGCTCCGCCCCGGCGACCGACGCGAGCGCCCGCGCGACCAGCCGCTGCTGCACGCCCACGCGGAACCCGCCTCGGGCGAGCTTGTGGTAGACCAGCCGCTCGCGCGGCCCGAAGGCCCGCCACGCGTCGCGAATGAGCCGCTCGCGCTCCCGCTCGCCAGCCGCGCCCAGGGGCAGGACGCGATCGCGCATCGTCACGTGCAGGGGCTCGTCGGCCCCCTCCCCCTCGCCGGGGACGAGCAGGGCGATCGTCTCGGACAGATCGCCCACGGCTCCGTAGCTCTCGCCGAGCAGCCACTCGGGCAGGCCGGTGACGTCGAGTGCGAGCCGCGAGAGTGCGCGGGTGCTCGCGCCGCCCTTGGGGCGCTGGCCGAGCAGCAGCGCGACGGCCCATGCGGCGTCGGCGTCGGGCGCGTCACGCAGGTAGGCCTCGAGCAGGGCGACCTTCTCGTTGGTCGAGTTGGTTGCGTCGAGGTCGAGGTAGAGGCGCGTGAAGCGGCGCATCAGGGGGAGCCTCCGTCCTCGGCTCCTTCGGGGGCGGAGGCGGGAGACGGCTCGTCGCTCTCCTCCGCGCCCTCGCCCACGAACCGCGTGGGCACGACGAAGGAGTCGAGCCCTTGCTCGCCGAGCCACCGCGCGAACTGGGCCGCGTACCCGTGCGTCACCCCCACCCGCTGCGCCCCGCACGCCCGCACCGCCTCGTTGAGCCCCTCCCAGTCGGCGTGGTCGCTGAGGACGAACCCGCGATCCAGCGCCCGCCACCGTCGCCGGCCCCGAACCGCCATCCAGCCGCTGGCCATGCCCACGGCCATCCCTCCGCGCCCGACGAACATCCGCTCCCAGCTGGAGCCCGCGACCGAGGGCGGGGCGAGGATCATCCCCGCGCCCCGGAGCGTGCCCGACGTCTCGTGGTTGGCGTGCACCCAGGGGGGAAGGGCGATCCCCGCGACCGCGTACGCGTCGTTCACCGCGTGCATCGCCCCGTGCACGCCGATGGGTCCGATGGACGGGTCAAGCCCCGCGAGCACCCGCTGCGCCTTGCCCAGCGAGTAGGCCAGGAGCACGCTCGTCCGCTCACGCTCGCGGTTCGAGGCCCACCAGCGGTTGATCTCCGCGCCCACCGCCGCCTCGTCCGGCCAGTGGTAGATCGGCAGGCCGAAGGTGCTCTCGGTGAGCATCACCGCGGCCCGGACCGGCTCCCAGGGCTCGCAGGTGGGATCGGGCGCAAGCTTGTAGTCGCCGGTGACGACCCAGCTCTCGTACCCGGGCGCTTCGATCCGCACCTGGCAGGAGCCGAGCACGTGGCCCGCCGGGTGGAGGCTCACGGTCGCGTCGCCGACGCGCACCGCCCGCCCCCAGGGCGCCGTTTCCACGGCCGTCCCGGCACCAAGCCTCACGCGCAGCAGCGGCGCCCCGCTCGGGCTGGTGAGGTAGCTCCCCGAGCCCGGCCTGGCGT
>CAYTAH010000039.1:0-39360 GCA_964435785.1 uncultured Phycisphaeraceae bacterium
TCAGGCACCGCGTCTACATCGCCGAGCTGGGAAGATGGACGAGGAGGGATCCGCTGGGGTACATCGATGGTGTGAACTTCTATCTGATGGGCGGCGCGATTCCGCTCATCGCCACCGATTGGGACGGCCTCGCATACGCCAGCGGTGGAGGCGGCGAATGCGGAAGGAGCTGTGGTGGAGATGGTGATGTCACCATGCCGGCGATGGACGCGCCGATCGTCTCCACGGCGGACTTTACCGTTCCGTATCCAAGTCCACTGGTCAAGTGCAACAGCGCTCAGCGCAAAGCGTCGTGCAAACGGTGGGCTGCGCAGCAGTGTGAATCGCGCTTGGGCGCACGAATAAGGCCTGCATGCAGGCAGAAGTGCATCGACACCGCAGCGCAGTGCTGCAGTAGCCGGGGCTGCAAGCGGCCCGGCAGAGCGTCGCAATGTGCATCCGAGGGTATCGGCGCGATGGCTAGATGTAACGGCGCACCAAGCGATGCGGATCGCGAAGCATGCTACGATGCGTGCTATCTTACGGCCTTGCGAGGATGTAATTGGGTGTGCTCGATGTGTGTTGGCCAATTCGACCTTCGCACGGTGCTCTTTGACTGCGCGCTCGGTTGCGGGGTTCCTTTAGCGTTGCCCGGGAAGCCAGGGGTGGTTCCAGAAATGCCGAGGGGAATAGGTCCCGCTGCCCTTGGGTGCATCAAGGGATGCGTGTACTTCTGGCTGGCTAAGACCGTGGGTACATGCACGGCGTGTGGCGGGTGCATAATGAGTGCTGGTGGCAATTGCGGCAACGAGTGCTATAGAGACTGGTTACGACAATAACCGATCTCCATGGGAGGGAAGCAGTTGGTTCGCAAGATCGTTACTCTCATCGCAGTCGCATCTGGGTACCTTGCGCTTCTATTTCTTCCATACATCTTCTGGTTCGGTCGCCCATCGCCGCTTGTTGGTTCGTTGCTGGCACTTCCAGCATTTGTGTTCGTCTATGTCGCACATCGTCTGAGTCAACAGCACGGCAGTCGAGGTGCACCCTCCACGGAAGTGGACCAGGCAGAGCGAGATCTGAATCAACGGAGTGACATGGGCCACGGACGATGATGGCGACTCCCGAAGTGTTCCACTCCTCAGCCGCCGGCCGATTTGCGAAGCCAGCGATGCCCAGAGCACCTGCGGCCACAAGCGCCAAATAGACTGTGGCCCGAGGTCTCGCAGCAAAATCGCTGGAGCGATGCCCGAGGGTTCGGATGTTGAACCAGATCAGCCGCTCACGCGGCGCGGTGGAACGACCGCAGGAGGCCGCCCAGCCGCTCGCGGCATTCGACCCGATGGACGGGCTCCGACTCGGCTGCACCGTCGATCAGCCGGTTGCCAAGGCCTTAATGATTTCGATCCAGGTGGTAGCGGGCAGCGAACTCGTCGATGGCGTGCCGTAGGTGGCGCTCGCCGATCGGAGCGATTCTCGACAGGCACTCCTCCTTGATCGATTGCACGAAGCGTTCGGCGTAGGCGTTCAGATTCCAGCGCTGCGGCGGGAGCATGACCGGCTCGAACCCGGCAGAGCCCCGCAACGCCGGGTCGTGGACAGGGTCACCTGACAAGTGCTCGGATGTAGGGATTGCGTCCAACGGGTCTATCCGTGGCGCGACCGCAGCCTCCCCTGCCAATCGCCAGCCAGGAGTTCCCCTGCTTGCGGCGCCGCTGCTCTGCGCGTCCGCAGGTCGGCGCCCACATGTCGCCCCCTTCTCGCCGATTCCTCCGGAATGGCCTTGCAATCCGGGGACATGCCGGCCCTCATGTGCCCCACGCCAGCGGGAGGCCGCGGGCATAGAGGACCAGAAGGAGGCATGCGCATGTTCATCAAGCAGATCGTCATCGAAGGCGTCGAGGGGGATGTCGAGATCCGCCGCACCGAGCATGGCGCGGTCGTCATCGCCAACGACGTCGAGATCGAGGTCGCCCGCAACGACAGCCGCGAGGATCGCTACGCCGTCGCGTACAACGCCGCGAAGGTTGTCTGCGGGACCACGAAGCGCGGCGAGCCCAACGCCACCAACTCGATGATCCACGACGTGCTCAACGAGATCGAGCGCGTCGCCGGCTGCTGACCCCGACCAGCGCGCGGCGGCGCGGGGAACCGCGCCGGACGCGATTGGCCGCCGCGACGTGTGGCGGCGTTTCGCACCCTCACAAGGGAGCCGACGATGAGCACGAACGAGAGGAACGACGAACAAAGCATGGAATGGACCGGGGAGCAATGGGAGCGGTTCACGGTCCGTCTGGCCGGGGTCCTGAAGGACCGCTTCGGGGAGGGAACGCTCCTTCCCATCGACGACCGCACGCTCTTCGCGTACCGATCGGGCGCCACCGAGCGCTACGTCTCGGTCGATGACACGGACGAGCCGCCGCGCGAGGACGAGCAGGGCGCGTATTACGACGCGCTGGTGTCGCCGAGCCGGGACTTCGAGCCCGACCGCACCGAGACCATCCGGATTCACCTGTAGCCCCCGCGCGTCGCGGGAGCGAACGAGCCGTGCCGCGCGTGCGGCACGGGAACACCAACACCAGAAGGAGACGCCATGAGTACGAAGGCCACCAAGAAGGCCACGAAGAAGGCGGCGGCGAAGAAGACGCCGCGCATGAGCGCCAGCGCCGCTCGCGCCGAGGGCTCGCAGCGGACCAAGGCCGCGCAGGCCGAAAAGCCCGCGGCAGCCACGGAGACCAAGACCGCCAAGGCCCCCAAGGAGCGCAAGCCGAAGCGCGTGAGCGGGCTCGACCTGGCGGCGAAGGTCCTATCCGACGCGGGCGAGCCGCTGAACGCCAAGACCATCGCCGAGCGCGCCATCGCCGCGGGCTGGAAGACCGACGGCAAGACGCCCGAGGCCACGCTCTACGCCGCCATCATCCGCGAGATCGCCAAGAAGGGGGCCGACGCCCGCTTCCGCAAGACCGACCGCGGCCTGTTCGCCGCCACCCCCACGAGCGGGAAGGGGGCGTGAGCCATGACACGCGACGAGTTGATCGACTACCTGACCACGGTCCTCGCCCAAGCCGCCGACGGCCCGCCGCTCGGCCCACGACCGCAGGGGACGTTCGCCGGCGGGGCGCCCATGTCGGGCGTCTCAGGCCTGCGCGTGATCGATCCCGACGGGAACGTCTTCTACCTGGCCGTCCTGGAGGAGGCCGACTTCGAGAGCGAGGAGGCGTGAGCATGGACGCCAGCGCCAATGACAACATGGTCGCGCCGGAGGACGCATGCCCCCTCTGCGGGGAGCGCGACGCCGACCGCCTGGTCTGGCAGGGCGCCCCCCACGAGGACCGCGTCGAGTGCCAGATGTGCGGCACCGTCTACACGCCGGGAAGAGGCCGCGATGGAAACGCGTGAGCGCAACCAAACCTTCGCCGTCGAGGACGGGTTCCTGGTCCGCCGTGTCGTGCCGCGACGCGGTCAGCCCTACGAGCACCGATGCGTGCTCGACGCCTACGAGTCCGTCGCCCACGCCATCGACGACATGGCCGGCGAGCCGTTCACGCTCGACGACATCCACGCGAGCACGGGCCTGCCGTGGACGCAGGCGGCCGTCGCCTTCGCGTTCCTCAAGGAGCGGGGGTGCGCCGTCCCCACGCACGGCCGGCGGCACCGGGCCGCGCCGGGCGACGCCGGCGTCCACCTCGACGCCATGACCGAGTACCACGCCCTGCGCGAGAAGGGGCCGGCCGACCCCGCCTTCGGGTACGAATAGGCCCTCTTTCACCCCCGCCCTCCACCCGCGGCGCTCGTCGCGGGTGTTTCTCCGGTGGCAGCCCACAGCGAGATCGCCACCGAGCCGGCGGGCACGCCCGCAGCCTCCTGCTCAACATGCAGCGCGGAGATCCTGTGATCTTCCGGCGCTCCGCGGGTCCCGCCCAGCCAGGGGTACAGGCAGTCGATCACGGCCTTCACCCGGCCGGTCGCGATGTCGCCGATGTTGATGGCCCCGCCGAACGCGATCCCGAGCGAGAACGGGCCGCCGCCGCCCCGGCAGACGGGGATCGACGCGGCCCACGCCGCCAGATCCGGATCGCGGGCGGTCCTCGGCAGCGGGCCCGGGTAGACGCCCGACGCGATCGGCGGGGCCTCGGGCCGCCGGTCGGCATGCTCGGCGTGGATCGTCACCGCGCACCCCACGTCGCGGACCAGAACGGCCGTCGTTGGCCCGTGTCGCGTTCCTGGCCCTGGGGCGTAGGGACGGGGCCACTCGGCGGCCCGTTGGCCACGTGGGCCACCCTCCCGGGCGCGGGCGGAACCGGACCGGACAAGCGCAACAAACCCAGTCCGGATTCGCGGCTGCTCCCGCCGCCGTCTCCTCTCGGATTCGGCCGGGAAGGAACCATGCCCAACCCGGTTTCTGAGCCTGCGGAGGGGGGTCTACTGCCGCGCACTGTCGCAGACTGTCGCGACAGTCCTTATTGCACGCGTGCGCGGCCGCGCGTGTGCGCGCGCATGTGCGCGCGGAACGGATTTGGGCACAATGGGAACTGTCGTGACAGTGCGCGACAGTCTGCGGCAGTGGGGCCGGTGTGGGGAAGCGAGCAGCATCGGGGCGTGAGGCGATCTCCGCACCTCATCGCGCGCGATCCGCCGCGGTGGTCGGGGCGCTGAGACTTGCCGGCAGGGGGATCAGGCCGATCTCGCGCTCCGAGCGTGGTGCCGAGGCCATGCGGCCGTACATCGCGTGCGCGCCCTCGCGCCATGCCAGCGCGCAATCGTCGTCGCCCTCCATGCCGCCCACCTGGTCGGGTTCCGGTCCGTCGAGCGCGGCCCGTCCCGCGTCGGTCAGGGCGTACCACACCCGGCCTTCGAGGTCCGAGCCGCTCTCGAGCCAGCCGCGGACGAGCGCTGGGATCGCCCGTTCCTCGGTCGCCGCCAGCCGCTGCCTGTTCTCGCGTCCGGCCTCGCTGGCGCAGCCCGCCCAGTGGGGAGGGGTGCCGGCGAGCATCCACTCCGGCACCCAGCGCAGACCCCGGTCCTCGACGCCCTCGCGCCCGGCGATCGTCTCGCACAGCTCTCGGGCGGCCGGAAGGGCCGGCGCCCGGGCCCGCGCGCAGGCCCGCTCGATCCCGGGCTCGTAGAGCAGGACGGCCACGACCTTGGTGCGCTCGACGCGGCGGTACAGGAGCCCGGCGCGCTCCAGCCGGCCCAGAGCCTCGACATTGTCGTCGCGCTCGTCGCGGTCGCGCCCGCTGTGCCGCCAGCGCAGGCCGGCTCCCTCGCGGAAGGCCCGCCGGGACAGGCAGGCCGTCGCGGGCCCGCCGCCCGTCCACGGCCCCCGCCAGGGGGCGAAGGCGGCCCAGAGCTCGCCCGTCAGGCGGCAGAGCAGCACGTCGTCGATGGTTGCTGGCACTTCGGACACCCCTTCCGCGTTATCTGGTGTCTGTCGATTCTCGCGGCTGTTCCCGCGTCGCATGGCACGAAGATTGCTGGCCGGAGGACCCGCTCGGCGAACTCGGAGCGCGAACTTGAAGCGCGCACGCGCTTCGGGTTCGCGGGTCGCCGCGTTCTCGCGGCGCACCCGCGGGGGGGTATGGGGGGGTGCGCGCGCTTCGAGTTCAACCCGAAGCGCGAGCGCCGAACCGCGAGCGCGTACGCGCTTCGAGAAGTTCGGCGCTCGAGGTTTGCGCGGGGTTCGGGCCGATCCGCTTCACGCATCGCCCACCTCCGCGTCGGGTCCAGCCAGGACGAACCCCACAGGCCCGCCGCGTCCCGGGAGTTGCCGGCGGCGGACTCGTCCCTCCGTCTCGGCGATCTCCAGCAGGTCGGCCACGCGGCGCCAGGACAGGCCCGGCGCGTCCTTCGCCGCCTCGCGGATCTGCGCCTTGCTCGCTGGTTGATCGGAGATGAACGTCTCGACGAACCTGCCCACGTCCCACGGGTCTTCCTCGCGGCGATCCTCCTTCTCGGGCCGGGCCCGCTTGGGCCGCTCGCTCTTGAGCAGCGCCGGGTCGAGCGTCTCGTCCACGTCCCAGACCGGGAACGACCACCGCAGGCCCGCCGGCTCGATGGGCGCCCACGACCGGACCGCGGCGTCGAGCACGACGCAGCCCTCTTCCTCGTGCGGCCGCAGAACCAGGTGGGTGTCGGTGGCCCGGCTCTGGGCCCCCGCGCCGGCCCCGACGTCCGTGACGCTCTTGCCGGACTGGTTGCCCTTGGTCGAGTGGTGGATGAGCACGAAGGCGCAGCCGAGCCGGTCGGCGTAGGCGTCGATAGCGTTGTAGACGTTGGCCATCGTGGCGTTGTCGTTCTCGTCCCCGCCCATCGGCATGAAGCGGTAGAAGGCGTCGAGGACGACGAGGCGGAACCGCCCGGGCTCGAGCCTGTCGAAGTAGGGGCGCAGGGCGAAGATGTCCCGGAGGCGACCGCGCAGGTTGTCGATGGCCACGCGGCGGCCGACCCGCGCGAAGTCCAGGCCGCGCGCCCGGGCGACCTGGGGCACGCGCGAGGCGCTGGTCTCCCGGTGCAGCTCGTTGTCGAGGATCAGCACCTCGCCGGGCTCGGTCGGGTAGCGCCCGAGCCACGGGCGTCCGGACGCAACGGAGAGCGCCAGGTCGAGCGTGAGCCAGCTCTTGCCGGTCTTGGGCGCGGCGATGACGTTCATGGTCTCGCCCTCGCGGAGCAGCCTGTGGATCACGGGCGGGCGCAGGGCCGGGTACTGCGCGTGCAGGTCCGCGGCGCACACGAACGCCGGCTCCAGGGGGTCGTCGGGCGGCGGGGGCGGTGACGCGACGAAGGGCGTGAGGCCGGCGCCGCGCGGCGGTGGGGCCCCGCGGCCGCCGTCATCGGACTCGCCCCCCGCCCCGGCGCCCACCAGGCCGGAGAGATCCACGCCGGCATCGGCGGCCGGGCGGGCGGCGTAGTCGGGGTCGATGGCGCGGCGCAGGTCGTGCCAGGTGAAGTCGCGCCCCCGGTTGTGCTTGTTGCAGTAGGCGAGCTTGCCGTCGCCGCCCACGAGCACGGCGATGTCCGATCCGCCCTCCGAGACGATCCCCGGGTCGACGGGGCAGCGGTCGAGCAGCAGGAGCGTCTTGTCGCCGGCGGCTCGCTCGGCCCTGACGGGGACGCCGCGGGCCTCGAGCCAGGCGCGCACGCCCACGGGCGATGTGGGGAAGCGCTCGCCGGTCGCGTCGGCCCTCGGGGTCCCTGCGGGACTCGCGGAATCCGCGAGGGCTTCGAGCTGCGCGACGGTGACGGTGTCGATCGTCGCCGGCACATCGACCAGGCGGGAGCGGCGGTGCGGACGGTCCTCGACCCCCGGCTGGCCCCGCAGATCGTCGCCCTTGCGCGCGACGGTGCCGACCGCCTTGACGATCCGCGCCGGGTTGAACACCGAGCGGTCGATGGCGACTCGCCCGTCGCCGAACCCGGCCGCCAGGGCGTCGAGCGCCCCGCGCACGAGCCCGCCGTCGTCGGCGGGGAGGTCCGCCCGGTAGAGCAGGTGGTAGCCGTTGCCCGACATCGCGACCGCCGGCGCCGGCCAGCCCCGCGCCGAGAGCGCGGCGCGCACGGCCTCGGCGCGCTCGCGGGCCAGCTCCAGCTCGGCGTCGGTGGCGCTGACGCCGCTCGGCCGGACCGGATCGACATCGACGAGCACCCAGCGGCGGCGCGGCACGTCGGCGTCGGCGGTGGTCTCCGCGGCGCGCGGGCGCAGGCGGTTGGCGGCCCGGGCGAGCAGGTCGGGCCGCACGGGGCTCAGCGTGACGTAGACGCCCGGGGCGAGAGCCGATTCGTCGAGCTCCGCGATCGCCGCAACGGCGCGGTCGATGGCCTCGAAGGCGAAGTAGCCGCTGACGGTCGAGGTGTAGGCCGACTCGGCCCGCTGGCGGCACTTGGGGGCGCGCACCTCGAACACGTCCCCCGGCCGGTAGAGCAGCCCCAGGAAGCGCCGCAGGTCGGAGTGATCGGGCGTGCCCGTCATGCTAGCATCGCCCTCCACGCCAGGGCGTGCGCCAGCCCCTCGGAGGCCGAGGCGTGCTCTCTTGCCATGGTGCGAGGGCAGTGGCGGATGAACCACAGGTCCATCTCGAGGCCGCCGTGCGCGAAGGCGATGTAGACGGGCAGGCCGAGCATGTGCGTCCAGCCGAGCTCGGTGAGCGTGGCGTGGCAGCTGTCGTCGTCGATCCAGCAGAAGAAGAGGTCGCAGCGCCTGATCCACTCCAGGCACAGCGCCGGCACCAGCCAGCGCGGCCGCGAGGCCCCGGGGCAGACTCCGTCGAAGCGCTGCTCGACGCCGATGTGCCAGCCCGCCCACTCGTGGGGCCGGCCGCGGAAGGGGACGAAGTGGGGGCCGACGAAGACGAAGCGCCCGCAATCGATGGGGCAGCCGAAGGGCTCGGTGCCGAGCCCGGGGACCAGCGGCTCGCGCCAGTCGCCGCCGCCGGCGATCTTGCCCGCGAGGTACACGCGAGGCTTGGGCTGCCAGGGGCGGCGGGGCGCCCCGGACGCTGGAGGCTCCGTGCCGCGTGACGCGGCGCGAGATGAGGAACGCGGGGCGCTTGTCATGGCAGGTACTCCTGGAGGCCAAGAGCCTCGAAGTGCTCACGGAGGGCCGGCGCGGCATCGCCGAGCGAGGCGCGCTGGCCGCCGAGGTACTCGCGGCAGACCGAGGCGAGGTCGGGCGGCAGGTCCTCGACGGCCAGGCGGACGTCGTGCGCGAGGTCAGCGAGATCCTGGCGGCTGCGGCCGGGCGCTCGCAGCTCATTCGGCGCGACATCGCTCACGCTGACGGTGACGGCGTTGCCACCGCGCTTGGCCGCGCTCTGCCGACGGAGGAGCGACCGTCCGTGGTTGGCCATTGCGATCGCGAGGAACGCCATCGGGCGGCCGCGCTCCGGCTGGTAGCGCGGCCAGCGCTCGAGCGCCGCGAGCACGAGTTCGGCGTGCAGGTCGCGCCCGTCCTCGTCGAGGCGCTTGCGCCCGGTCAGCCGGCACGCCTGGCGGTGCGCGATGGCGCGGACCCGGTCGAGGTCCAGGTCATCGAAGACGGGGTCCGCGGGGCACCCCCGAACGGGGGAACGCGAGACCGGATCGACGGTGGCCGTGCTCATTGGGCACCGCCTTCCGCGACCCGCCGGCGGCGGTCGATGGCCGCGAGCTCGAGCCTGACCCGCTCGACGGCGCGGCGGTCGTACAGGCGGACCCGGCCGGCGAGCGCCGCGGGCCGGATCGCGGGCCGGGTCGCCAGCACGTGCAGCACCCGGTGGAGGGGCTCCCCGAGCTCGCGGGCGATGACGCCGGGGGTGATGAGTGTTGGCGGTGGGGTCGATCGAGGGGCGGTGCGTTCCATGTCGCGGCTCCGTGTCCGGGCGACATGCCCGGTCACAAGGCCGCGAACGGTCGTGCAACCACCAGGATCTCGCGGGGAATCGGCGGGATCGCCCGGTCGCGACCGGGCGCGCCCGTCGCGGTCCCCGCTCCGCTACCCGAGCTTGCCGTCCTTGGCCGCTCGACGCCGCTGACGCTCCTCGCGCATCAGCTCGGCCCGCTGCTGGGCGGCGAGCTTGCTGATGACGACATCGCGCTCGTCCTCGTCATCTCCGCCGGCGTGGTAGGCGTCCACCGGGTCGGCCGCCGGCTCGCCTTCGCCCCCGGACAGGTCCGACCGCCGGGGGGCGTCATCGTCGGCCGGTGCGCTCTCGATGGGGGTCCCGAGCTGCACCTCGCGGACTCGACGTCTCTTCGATTCCTCGGCCCGCGCCCGCAGGTACGTCGATCTCTTGATCGCCTTGGTCATCGTCGATGGTGAGCAGCCGACGAGCCTCGCGAGCTCGTTGCGGCCCGGGAAGAACCCGCCGTGCCTCTTGACGTGGGACTCGGCCGCCGCCATGGCCTCCTCCCACGAGACGCCCCCGCCCGGGGCCGCCTCGTCCGGCGGCTCCTCCCGCCCTTGCAGCGCGGCCTGGATCACGGGCGCGAGCGCCTCCCGGAACGCCGCGGCGACCTCTCCGGCATTCGCCAGCGCGACCGGCGCGGGGGCCGGCGCACCACCCGTCGCGTCCGACCGGAACGCCACGAGCCGCCCTTCGCCCCGGACGGGCGGCCGGTCGGCCTGGTGTCCGGTCCGGAGGACGAACTCGAGCGCCCGCTGGCGGCTCCCCACAAAGGCGGCAGCGCCCGGGCTGGGAGCATCGACGTCCAGGTCGTCGCGGGCGGTCACGCCCTGCTCAGTCAGCCGCCAGCGGTCGAGACCGGTCCTTGTGAAGCGGAAGGGGGTCGAGACGCCGGCGTCGCCGGCCTTCCAGGCGGCGAAGGCCGGACCCCACACCGTCCACACCTCCGCGGCGACCGGCTCCAGCGCCTCAACGATCCCGTACTCGCCTGTCGCGTCGATGGTGCACTCGATCGCCGGGGCCTGGCCCGCGAACTCGCCGCGGACGCCGATCCGTCGCTCGACGAGCCCGGCGGCGACCAACAGGAACACCGCCCGCTGCTCCGCCGCGCTCAGTTCGTCGTGGTCGAAGTCGGTCCACCGCTCCGGGATGGAGCGGAGCAGGCTCTCAACAGCGGCGGCGACATCCGTGGTGGTCATGCCGGGGCAGGATACGGGCCGGGCCGGCCCCCGGCCGCCGTTTGCGTATCCAGAGGGGTGAGCGGGAACCCAGGAGGAGCCGCATGGACGCGTACGAGAAGGTCAGGGGCTACATCGAGGCCAACGGCGGGGAGTTCGGCCGCTGGTTCGTGGGGGTTGCCGCCGACCCCAAGGACCGCCTGGCCTGCGAGCACTCCTTCAGTCACCAGACCGGCAGGACCATCGTGGTCGGAACGCTGTCGATGCGAGAAGCGCTGGCCGCCGAGGCGGCCCTGCGGAGGGGCCACGGCTGCCGGGGGTGGAAGGAACTCCCGGACGAGGCAGCGAGGTTCGTCTACGCGTTCCTGATGACCGCCACCACGCGGCCGGGCGTGTGAGCGATCCGCCGAGTGTGGGTCTGTGCCAGCGCCCGGGTGGGGGCGGGCGATGCCGTTCGAACATGGAGTGCGCGGCGCGGCCGCGCGGAGCAATCGCATGGACGCGACGCGCGACCCCGACAGCATGACCGAGCAGGAGCGCCGCGGCGAGGTCGAGCGCATCCTCGCGCGGGGCCTGGTGCGGGCCGTGCGCCTGGCCCGGGCGCGCACATCCCCGCCCGGGGGCGAGCCCGCAGAATCCTCCCCCACATGCCTTGAACTGTCCGCCGATCCCGGGCTCAGTGTGGCTCCGCGGCCCGCGGGTTAAGGGCCGCGTCTCGATGTCAAGACAAGGAGCCGCCATGCCCGTGACCATCGCCCACCAGATCGACGCCCTGCAGCGCATGACCACCTCGGAGCTCGCCGAGCGCTTCGCGGCGCTGCACGGCTACCCGTGCCGCACCCGCCACCGGGCCTACCTCGTCCGCAAGATCGCATGGCGGCTCCAGGCCGACGCCGAGGGCGACCTGACCGAGCGCGCCCGTCGCCGCGCCGCGGAACTCGCCGACGACGCGCAGGTGCGGGTTATGGCGCCCAAGACTCTGGTCTGCCCGCCGCAGCCGGGTCCGCCGACCACCGCGCACCGCAGCCTCAGCGAGAATCATGACGACCCCCACGAAGATCCGCGCGTGCCGCCGGTGGGCTCGGCGATCGTGCGCGAGTACAAGGGCCGCACCATCCGGGTCGTCGTGCGATCGGACGGCTTCGAGTGGGAGGGTGAACGCTACCGCACGCTCAGCGCCGTTGCGAAGAGGATCACGGGCAGCCACATCAACGGGTTCCGGTTCTTCCGCCTTGGAGAGGAGCGATGAGTCGCCGGCCCCGGAACCAGCGCGAAGCGGTCGCTCCACGGCAGGTCCGCTGCGCGGTCTACACCCGCAAGTCCAGCGACGAGGGGCTCGACCAGGAGTTCAACTCCCTCGACGCCCAGCGCGAGGCGGGCGAGGCGTTCATCGCCAGCCAGAAGGCCGAGGGATGGACCTGCCTGCCCGAGCGCTACGACGACGGGGGCTTCAGCGGCGGCAGCATGGAGCGGCCCGCCCTCGAGCGCCTCCTCCGCGACGTGGACGCCGGGCACATCGACTGCGTCGTGGTTTACAAGGTGGACCGGCTCAGCCGCTCGCTCCTGGACTTCGGCCGCATCATGGAGGCCTTCGAACGCCGCGGCGTCTCCTTCGTCTCGGTCACGCAGCAGTTCAACACGACGAGCTCCATGGGGCGGCTCACGCTCAACATCCTCCTCTCCTTCGCCCAGTTCGAGCGCGAGATCATCGGCGAGCGCATCCGCGACAAGATCGCCGCCCAGAAACGCCGCGGCAAGTGGGCCGGCGGCGTGCCCGTCCTCGGCTACGACGTGGACCGGAGCGGCCCGAGCCCCCGCCTCGTGGTCAACGCCGCCGAGGCCGCGCGGGTCCGCGAGGTCTTCCGCATGTACCTCGACAAGGGCTCGCTGCTCCCGGTGGTGAGCGAGCTGGCCCGCCGCGGCTGGGCCAACAAGAAGCGCGTGACGAAGAAGGGCAAGGCGCTCGGCGGCCGCCCCTTCGACAAGGCCACCCTCCACCTGCTCCTGACCAACCCGGTCTACGCCGGCAAGGTGGCCCACAAGGGCGAGCTCTACGATGGCGAGCACGAGGCGATCATCGAGCCCGCGCTCTTCGACGCGGTGCAGGCCCAGCTCCGCGCCCACGGCCGCGGCGGCGGGGCCGAGGCCCGCAACAAGCACGGGGCGCTCCTCCGCGGCCTGCTCCGCTGCAAGCGCTGCGGGTGCGCCATGACGCACACCTTCACCAGCAGCCGCAAGGGCCGGGCCCACCGCTACTACCGCTGCGTCCGCGCCATCAAGAGCGGCAGCGCCGCCTGCCCCTCGGCCACGCTGCCCGCGGCGGAGATCGAGCGCGTCGTGGTGGAGGAGGTCCGCCGTCTCGCCGGCGACAAGGCCCTCCTCGGGGGCGTGCTCGCCGAGGCCCAGTCGGCGGTCCGCGCCGATCTCGACGCCCTCACCGAAGAGCGCGACGGGCTCCGCGCTGAGATCGACCGCCACCACTGCGAGCTGCGCCGGCTCACGGGCAGCGACACCCCGCGCACCGCCGAGCTGCACGAGCGCATCGCCGCGGCAGAGCGCCGGTTGCCGGAACTCGCGGCCCGCATCGCCGAGCTCGAGCGCGAGTCCATCACCCGCGCCGAGGCCGAAGCCGCATTCGCCGACTTCGACGCGCTCTGGCAGGGCCTATCCCCGCGCGAGCAGCAGCGGCTGGTCCGCCTCCTGGTCGCGTCCGTCGAGTACGACGGCGAGAGCGTGGCGGTGACGTTCCGGCCCACGAGCATCCGCGCCCTCATCGACCGCCGCCTGGAGGACGCCGCATGACCACCGTCGTCCGACCCATCCGCTTCACGACCCACGGCCGGCGCAAGCGCGCCGTCACGACGCCCGAGGCGCCACCTGCCGCCAACCACGCCGTCGGCCGGGTCCCGCGCGTGGCCCGCCTCATGGCCCTGGCGATCCGCTTCGACCGGCTCCTCCGCGACGGCCGCGTCGCCAGCCAGAGCGAGCTGGCCCGCCTCGCCCGAGTCACCCAGCCGCGGATGACGCAGATCATGAACCTGCTGCACCTCGCGCCCGACATCCAGGAGGAGATCCTCTTCCTCCCGCCAGTGACCGAGGGCCGCGACCCCGTCCACGAGCACATGCTCCGCGAGGTCGCCGCCTGCCCCGACTGGGGCGAGCAGCGGCGGTGGTGGCGCGAGATCCGCGACGGGGTGTAAGCCCCGCGACCGCCCATCTGCCGGTCGCGAGGCGGCACAGGCGGTGGCACTCTACCCGCTATGATCGGATGCCCCGCGCCCATGCGGAACCGGGCCGCCCTCTGTGGCCCGTACGGCCTTCGGGGGATCCGATGACCATACCGGCAGACAAGGAACGTCTCTCGCAGGCCCGTACCCTTGCATGGCTGCGCCGTGACCTGGATCCCACAGAGATGGTCACGTTGTACCTCACCGATGACCAGGGGCCCCACAGCCATGGGATCTACTGCGCCCTGATCCCCACGGACCGGATCGAACAAACGCTCGCTTCACCCTCTTGGGATCTCCTTCACGGGCAGGGGCTGCCCGGGGCCGTCCAGTACTATCGGGACGGCGAGAAGCGAGTGGAGTACCTCCGGTTCGGCGATGATACCGGCGTCGAACCGCTCGTGATTGACCGGGTGTTCCACAAGATCAGGCCCGACTATGCGGAGTTGAGCGAGGAGTTCCGCCACTTCCATCACCTGTACCACGACCGTCAACTCGACCACTACATCAAGATCGACAACGACGGGAACGAGCACCTCGTCGCCGTCGTCGAACCCAGCCGGGTGCAGGTCCGCCTCAAGGAGATCCGGCAGTTCCTCGCGATCAAGGAGATGCACCTCTCGATCCAGTTCGACTTCGGGGAGTACTCGGATCTTACGCTGGAGGAACTCGGCCTCAGCGAGGGCGGCGGAGACCACCGCGAGGGGCTCTGTTGCTGGGGCCTGCACCACGGCGACTTCAGGGGGATGGGGCGCTACGGCGCGTTCAGCCGGCTCCTCGGCGTCCGGCTGATCGAGCCGCTGCCCAAGGCCAAGAGCGGCTTCTGGGGGTTCACGGAGGAGCGCCCGAAGCGGTACGTGGACTTCGTCATTGGCGTGGACGAGAACGGGGAGGAGGTGTTGCACACCTCAAACCCCGGCGCTCTTGGGAACTACTTCGGACTCAATCCGGGCGCGCCGGACTACCTCACCCCGGTCCACTTCCGCAAGCAGGTGCTCGACAGGTACTACCAGCAGCCGGGGAAGTACTCCGTCGAGGACGCGATCCTCCGGTGCGGATCCCTCTGGAGCATGTACCTCGACAACCACCACGACGACAAGGTCTGCGCCTGGCTCGGGGACCTTGGCCGCGACCTGCCTTACGAGGAGCAGCTGCACTGGCGCGCCCACAACATCCCGCCGCAGGGGCGCATGAGCGAGACATTCTTCCGGAGGCAGATCCTGGCCCAGTGCACCGACTCGGACCGCCCGGAGCACGTGTTCCAGCTGCGGTACGAGGATCTGGCGAAGGCTTGTGCGGAGCGCCTCGGCTGGCGCCTGCTCCTCCCGCTCGACCCGGGCGACGAGCACCACTTCCAGTGCGTCCGCGTGCCCGCCACGGACGAGCAGCGCGACTTTGACGAGCTCGTCCTGGGTCTGACCAAGGTCCTCATCGACTCCCTTAACGAGAAGCAGCTCAACGCGATCATCCCCGAGGAGCAGCGGAAGAGTCTCAAGGGAAGCATCTCCCGTCTCGAGGCCGCCCTGGCCGCGTGCGGCGTGCCCGACGCCGATAAGCACATCGCGTTCCTGCGCAGGCTCCAGACCCTGCGCTCGAGCAGCGCGGCCCATCGCAAGGGCAGCAACTACCGGAAGATCGCCAGCGAGTTCGGCGTCGGCGGTCAGAATCTCCGCACGGTCTTCGCCGGGATCCTGCGGCAGGCGCTGGAGTACCTGGACTACCTCGTCGGCGTCGTCCGGAGCGGGCGGCTCGCCGGCTCAACGGAGGACGGCATGCCGGGTGAGCCGAACACGGTTGCGCCGACATCGCGGTCGTGACCCCACCGTTGCGCCCGCTCGGGTGGTCATGACCGCGCTATAACCCGGGCGCGCGTCTCGGGGAGAGACTCAGAGACTTCGGCCCGAATCGGGGGTTCGGGGCGCTCCGTCGCCGCCCGGCCGGTGATGACCAGGAGCCTCCGAGAGACTCCCCGCCGGGGGGCCAACTCGGCGAAACGCCCGCCAGAAAGCGAGAACGCCGCCGAGGTCTCTCGGCGGCGTTCATCGTGAACCGTGGGGCCGGCGGCGTTTGCAACCGACCGTCAAATAGTGGACGTACCACAAGGTTCGAGGTCTCTGTTAGGACCGGCGGGCATGACCGCCCGGTCGCGCCGGCTTCGCATTGCCTGACGCGCTCCGTCCGGTCATGCGCCCGGCTCGGGGGCCAGCGTATGCAAGCCACACTCTGTCTTGTCGGTGGCGACCCAGCGGCCCGTCCGCTCGCCCTCGCCGGCAATGACTGGGATCGTACAGTGAACACAGCCGACGCTCGAGTAGCCGCAGTCGTGCAGCGGGTTGTACGGGATGCCGCGGGATCGGATGTAGTCCCAGCACTGTGCCGACCGCCAGAACGCGAGCGGATGGATGCGTGGGGCGCCGCCGGCGTCAAGACGGACCACTTCGGTGGTCATCCGAGATCCTCCTTGCTCCCGGCGCAGGGCGCTCATCCACGCCTCTCGTGTGGGTAGCACGGCCCGCATCGGCTCCACCTTCCGAAGTCGACAGCAGACATCAGGACTATGCTGCCACGGGGGGGAACCGGCTAGTTTGATCAAGGATTCGCTCGAGACGGTGGGCCTCAGGACCGTGAAGCAGACCCGCCCGCTGCCGTCGCTTTCGGACCAGGTGCGCACCCGCTCCAGGAGTTCAAGGGTCTCGTCAAAGTGGGCTCCGGTATCGACAAAGCATGCATGAACCACCGGAAGCCGGCGGCGCAGAAGGTCGATAAGCACGAGGCCGCCGAATCCCAAAGATGTCATGAAGCCAAGGTGATCGCCGAACTGCTTGACGGCCCACGCCACGATCTGATCAGGCGGCGAATCGCGCAATCGGCGAGCATGGCTCCGAACGAAACGCCTGCGGTCGGCATCGTCCATTGAGGACCATGGCGTCGCACCCTCTCGATCAGACATCAAGTCGTCTGGGTCGTGTCGGCTCATTCGTGGAGGTGCCTGTACAGGGTCGTCACATAATTGGAGGTGATCTGCTCGGCGGACAGGTGGAGTGCGGGTCGGATCGGGTGCAGCGTGTAGTCCCTCGCCACGAGCGCCTCGTCGTTTCCGGTCATGTTGAACAGGACGGACTCGTGAGGGCGCACCCGACCATCGCCGACGGCCTGCATCAGGGCTCCCAAAGCGACCGCCGCGGCGCTACCGATCGGTAGGCCTTCAGCACGGCGGAACATCTCGGCGGCTTCCCTGGCTTGCCGATTGGTCACGGCGTAGGTGCGGCCGTGAGTCGCCCGCAGCGCATCGCGCACGCCCCCGGCGATTCCGTACGGCGGGTTCCGGTTGGCGAGCACACGCGCGCCGATCCGATCAATCCGTCGGACCTGCGATTGCACATCGTCGAACGGTCGAATCGGCCGGGCGTGCGTCCAGGCATCGTGAATCGGCGTGAACGGCGCATTCTGTGCGAGGTTGAGCACCGGCGGGCGATCACCGAAGGAGCCGTCGCCGATAAGACGCATGGCCGCTTCCCACGCGGCGATCGCCCCCGTGCCGCTACCGACAGCCTGGAAGTAGTGGTGCGGCATGGCGCGAACGACGCGCGCGTACTCCAGGAGGCTCGTGCCCATCCCGTCGCGACGGGCGATGTTCTTTGCTCCTCCCTCACCGAGAATGCCGAACTCCCTTTCGATGAGTCGGGCGCACTCGATCGCCAGGGCATAGTCGGGGCTGTCCTGGATGACGGTCAGGCGTACATGCTCCGAGGGCTCGACGGGGCACCAGAGCAGATCGAGGCATCGCTCGGGCACAACAATGTGCACAGTGAAGTCGATGAGCGTGGCCGCGTAGGCGAACGCTCGTGCTGTGTTGCCCGCTGAGGCAAGCACGACTGACTGGACGCCGTGCTCGCGCAGGAACAGAAGCGTGGGAATCGCCTCGAAGTCCTTGAACGAACCGGTCGGGTTGAATGCGCCAACCTCGGGCGCATAGCCGTTGTATCCCACGTACAACTCGTTGATGCCCACGGTCTGGGCCAGCGCCTCCGCCCGGTACACCGTCGGGCCGATCTGCGTGTCGATGCCGAAAGCGGGCGGAAGCCAATCGACGTAACGGAAGATCCCTCGATCCGATGCGGGTTCGAAGGACCGCTGGGCGTATTCCGCGCGGAGGAGCGCGTCCGGGCAATCACGGCAGGTGCGTTCCAGCGCGGGATAGACCCTGCCACATGCCGAGCATCGAGTGCTGAGGCCGGCGGCAGCGACGAGGCATGCAGGATCGATCATCGGGTGATTCCGTTGATGGCGCGGGGCACAGCCCTGCGGGCGTCGGGTCTATTGAACTCGATTGCTTCGTGCAAGTGGCGGTCATCATGCGCGGTCGGTGCGTGACGAGCATCGGTCGTAGAGACCCACGTATCGTGACTGGCGAAGGTAGGATCCGGGGTAGGGGCATCACTGCGGAAATGGCATCCAAGCCCCCACTCAATCAGTTCCTCCAGACGGCGCGGACCCCGCTCGATGATGAAGCGAGCGGCGACAGGATCGCACAAACCGGCGCCGGTCGGGAGCGTGTCGGCGAGGTGCTGATCAACCGAGTCGCCGGGGCTCACGGGCGCTGCCGCTCCACCTTGCGGCCACCAGGTGTTCGCGCCCTGCGAGCCATCGCTCGCCAGGACAGGCACCCGGCCGTGAGCAGCGGCCGCCATCGCCGCCCTTAGCCCGCTGACGCACGCCCCGATCACAAGCGCGTCGGTTCGACACGACGACAGCGCGTCGGCGTCGAACGAGACGATGTACCGCTGTCCACTGCAACACGGACTCATAGCGTCAAGGCCCCAATCGCCGAACGAGCCACTCACCTGTGTCCTGGTTGCGCGTCCACTGGGCGCGGTCGTGTAGTCGGCCCGAACGGGCGGACCACAGTTCGACGTAGTGGATCAGGATTCGATATCCGCCCCAGTGGCTTGGGCGCTGACTCTCGCCGCGGAGCGCACCACTTGCTCCGAGTCGAATGGCATCGGCGACGAGTCGCCGCCTCGACTCGATCTCCTGGCTCTGAGCACTGACCGTAGCGCCGATCCGCGATAGTAGCGGTCGGGTCCGGAAGTAGTCATCGCTCTCTTCGGGCGAGGTGCGCACAACGGCGCCTTCGATGCGAGCCTGGCGCTTCTCGTGCGACCAGTAGAAGACGGCTGCGGCGTTTGGATTTGCCTCAAGCTCGCGGCCCTTGCGGCTCCTGTAGCTGGTGTAGAAGACGAGGGCCGGCGGCGAAAGCTCGATCGACTTGCACAGCACGATCCGGACCGAGGGTAGTCCGTTCGACGTCGCTGTGGACAGCGCCATTGCGTTGAAGTCATCGTAGCGATCGTTGCGGCGCGCCTGCTCAGACCATTCGATGAGTAGCGGCATCGGGTCGGCCGGGAGCACCTCGGGCAAGTCGTCGCACGCAACGAGGCCGGTCAGAGAATCGAGCAACGGTCGGCGGCGCTGCCGCCTGGGCGTAGTCACGGGTTTGCCTCCTCGTCCCGGGGACGATGCCTCCCGGCGTGTGCGCTGAACGCCGGCTGCCGCGACTCGTCCCGACGGAAGACGCGCCAGTCGAAGGCGTCGATGAGCGATGTGATGAGTTCGTGCGACGGCACTGGAACGCCTACCCGGGCCGCGTGCGCGATGACTTGGCGATTGAGTTGACCGATCTCGCTCGGGCGTCCTCTGCGGATGTCCCCGACCATGCTCGGCGTGTGCGAGCGTGCGCCCTCCAGGACTTGCCACATCCGATCGGCGTCGCTCTTGTCGAGTCCAATACCCTCGCTGTCGGCAACGACCAACGCCTCGTTCATGAGCCGCGCAACGATGGACCTGGCAGGCGAGTCGAGCACTTCGCCCACCCTGCTGTTTGTCAGCGCCGCAACAGGGTTCATCGAAGCGTTGAGAACTCCCTTCTCCCAGACCTGCCGTTCGATTCGATCGGTAGCCTGGGAGTGCAGGCCAGCGACCGAGAGCATCGCCGCGAGCGAGACGCTAAACTGGTGAAGCTCGGCATCGGGCGAACCGAGGAAGTGCGGCGGGTTGTTGAGCGTTACTTCTGCGGTCGCCAAGTCCAATTGGATCGCGCCGAAGTTCAGCACCATCCGCAGGACGCGCCGGTGCCCCAACCGCTCGATCAGTGTCCGTCCGGGGTCGATGCCGTTCTGGAAGCTCACGACATAGGGCGGGCCCTCAGTGCCGGCGAGGACCGTCAGAGCAGGGCGGAGCTCCTCGGCGACCGAGTCGATGGCGGTCGTCTTCGTCGCGACAAAGACGACATCGAGCGGCGCCGACTCGACGAGGGTCGTGATGTCGGGCACGACCGTCGGATGTGCAGATCCCTGGAGGAGCCCGACAACCCGAGCCCCGCGCTCGCGGATCCTCGACGCCGTACCCGCGTTCCGGACGACCATAGCGACCCGCGCCACCTGCCCGAGCAGAGCCGAGAGACAGATGCCCATCGGCCCCGCGCCGATGATGCCTGCCTTGAGCGGTCGGCCGGCATGCGCATGGATGATGCTCATGCGCGTCTTCCCGATGCGGGCGAGGCGCTGCCGCCCTCGGTGATCTCGATCATCCTGCGAAGCGCACTTCGCGCATGCACAAGAAGGTCGTCGCGATCGGCCGCGCCGAGACGCTCGCGCACGCCGGTTCGCTCGTTCACCTCATCCCCGGGGAGCACCCGGTTGAGATCTGGCGGCGTTCCCTTTCGCAGAAGGTCGAGCAGCCCGGCAAGGTGCGGGGGATCGTTGCGGCTCATCGTCGCGCAGCCGCATCCGGCGACCCGCAGCGCGCCCGGGATGGGCACCGCGGCCAGGTGTTCCACCTGGATGCCCCGCAGCGCTGCCTGCTCGCGGAGATTCCGGACGAAGTGGCCTTCGGTGCCGATCGCAAAGCGGGAACCGGGCTCCGCCCGTATCACTTCGTTCCACAAGTAGCTTGTACTCCCCTGACCGTCCGCCGCGCGAACCACGTCGCGTGATGACTCGGGGTGCACCAGGATCGTCCACCCCCGTTCACGCCAGTACCGCACATGCTCGGGTCTGAAGACGGTGTGCACGCCGCAATACGCACCCCACAGCAGCAGATCCGGCCCGTCGATGCGCGGCCACAACTGCGGGAGCTCATCGCCGAGCCACTCCCACGGAAGGACCGCGACCCGCTTGTCCGGGATTCCGAGCCGAGCTGCGACATTCTGGCCAAGGTGTCGATCGGGGACGAACAGCACCTTTCGCGCCCGCCGCCGAGCCCAATCGAGCACAAGATGCGCGTTGGAACTCGTGCACGTCGCCCCGCCCGTTCGCCCCGCGAGCGCCTTGATGCGGCCCGAGGTGTTCATGTAGGCAACCACGATGAGGTCGTCGCCGTAGCGTTCAATCAGCCGATCGGCGATAGGCGCGACGGCATCCTCCTTGGCCATCATCTCCATGGTGCAGCCGGCCTTGGGGTTCGTGATCCACACCTGCTGATACGGTTCGGCCAGGATGGCGACTGCCTCGGCCATGAAGTGCACCGCCGATTGCACGATGACCGACGCCCGCGGCGTGCGAGCGCCCATGAGTGCCAGCGTGTAGCTGTCGCCGATCGAGCCGCCGTAGCGCTCCACCAGCTTGACGATCTCCCCACCCATGTAGAAGTGGGCGAGCAGCAGCAACGAGTCGCCAAACTGTTCGATAGCGGGCCTGACATAGGCGTCAAGCCAGGGAAGCACGGTCTCGGGCTTTCGATCAGGGAGGGCCAGGTACTCCACGGCATAGGCCTGGAACTCGGGTTGGTACCAGTCAAGCGGCAGGTCGGTCTGGCACAAGTCGATGCCGGGACGGAGCGTGATGCGTTGGCGTGGCTGAAGCTCGGTCACAGTTGTCGCCTTGTCAACACATCCCTCGCGTCCCGGCCCGCCGAGGTGGGCGACGGAGCTCGCGACGGGACGGGAGACTGGAACGCGTGGAGTCTGCGGGGCTGATGCACGATCTGGAGCCCTTATGTCTGCTCGGGATGCCGATGATGTTTGATGAGCGGCTTCGCCGCGGGGGCTTGGTCGCTTTGCGTGTGAGCGCGTTGAGAGATCGTGAGACGCACGAGAAGTGAGGCCGCGATCAGCGCCGCGAGTCCCCAGAATGCTCGTGCCAACATGAACTGCTCCGCGAGCAGATAGCTGTTGCACAGGCGCGTGGGGGCAGTCCAGTAGACCCAGCCGAGCGTGATGAGCATCGAAAGGATGTTGGCCCAGAGCAGCCCACGCACGATCGTCGGAAGATGTAGCCAGGCGCGGGCCGCCGGCACACCCACGAGCAGCGGCACGGAGATGAACTTGGCCGCCTCCCAAGACGCGTCGCGGAGCGCAGCGTCCAGCGAGCGCGGCAGCATCCAGAGAGCCACCGTGAACGCGGCGAGCACGAGCTCTGCCGCACTCGCGCGGCTTCGGCGGCAAGAAGCGTCGTGCCACCGACCGAGGAGCCAGCCCGAAAGCGCCAGTAGACCGAGTTGAGCGACCGCGTGTCCGACGAGCGATCGTTCAAGAATGGAACGCGTGCCGAGCAGCGCGACCCAGAGCAGGGCGCCGAGCCACGGGTAGGGGGATGTCGTGCTTGCCTGTCTCACATCCGCTTCAGAGCCTCGATGAGCTCAGCGGGGTCCTGCTCGTCGTAGATGCTGACCAGTCGCCCATCGCGATCGATGAGGTGGAACCCGCCGTTGTGGATGTAACCCCCTTGATCATCAGGAATGACGACTATTCCGAATGTGTCGAGGAGCTGGCCGAGCCCCGAGGTTGGTCGAGCGACCCACCAGCGGTCCGCGTCCGCTCCGAGCTGTTCCGCGTAGCCGGCGAGTTCGTCCTGACGGTCACGATCCGGATCGAAACTGATGCTGACGAAGTGAACATCGAGCCCGGCGGTATCTTCGGCCAGTTGGTCGCGGAGGTCCACGAGCCGTGCGCTGAGCATGGGACAAAGGGTCGTGCAGCGTGTATAGATGAATGTGACCACGACCGGCCGTCCTCGGAGATCGCTGAGACGCGCCGTGCCACCGTTGGAGAGTTGCAGCGGGACATCCGGGATTTCGCGCGGTTGACGCGACACATCGACGATCCGCGCCTGTTCGGATGTGAAGGCGCGCAGACCGTCGGTCGCTCGCCACAGCACCGCCGATCCGGCCAATACCGCAAGCACTGCCAAAAGAGCCTGTCGAATCATGGCTTGTTCCCCTCGCCAAGAGCCGGTCTTACGGCCAAGATGAACCGGACTACAAAGACGGTAACCGCCAGAAGAATCAGCAGAGCGAAAGCGGACGCGAGCCGGTCGTAGGGCAACCACAGGGCCTGGTGCGTGGCGAAACGCCTCGGCGCTCCGCCATATCCGCCCACCAGGAACATAGCGACAAATCCCAACCCGCCGAGCGCGAAGATCCAGAACCACGCACGCTCCCACCGGATCGGCCTGGCATTCCCCCAGGCACGCACGATCCACAGCATGAACCCCAACGCCATGGCGCACATGCCGAGAAGGAGGTAGAAGTGGAAGTGTCCAGGGACCCACAGGGTATTGTGCATCACCAGGTTGACCCTGATGGTGGCGTCGATCATGGCCGGGACAATGCCGGCCGCCCACCCGAAGACCGAGAGGAACAGCAGGCCGGATGGGAGATCCCAGCGGATCCCGGACCGGTGCACATTGACCAGGGCGCCGTACGCTGTGACCACGAGCACCGGCAATCCGCTGATATAGGACAAGACCTGTCCCACGACTGCGACCCAGACAGGCTGAACGAAGTCCATGAGCAGATGGTGCGGGAAGGCGCCGAGAACCATCAGCGTCGAGACCGTCCACGCGCCCAGAAAGGCGCGGTTGGTGGAAGGCCATTCCCGCCCGGTGTAGCGCGGGAGCAGCTCGTAGACAGCGATCACGGACATGTAGATGGTGGCGTTGATGAAGACGTGCCCGAAGAAGTAGGTCAGGTTCTTCGCGACCAATGGATCGAACCGCATCTCAGGTGCGAACAGCGAAATCAGATTCACCACGATGATCGACGCGCCAAGGATGAGCGCCAATGTGTTCACGATGAGCACCATGGTCGAGGCCACGACCGCCGGCGGCGGGGCGTCGGCCTGCGATGGTCCGAAGAGCTGTGGCCAACCCAGCGCCTTGCCCAGACCTCCGTAGCGTGACAGGATGGCGCGTCCGGTATCCAGGTGCAACAGCAGGAAGCCAACGCCGATCAGCAGCAGGCCGCCGAGGAAGGCGGCCGCCCCCCACGTTGTCCACACTTCCATTCCACGACTGGGGAGGGGGTAAAGGAAGGTCCACGCCCCCGCATAGCCGCCCACGGTGATCCCGGCGAGAATGAGCAGGACTCCGACGACAAACAAGACGAGGTTGATCCATGCGACGCGCGCGGAAAGCGAGACATGCCGGCCGAGGAAGTACCACATGATCCCGGCCCCGGCGAGCCCCGCCATCCCGACCATCCCAGCGCCGTGCAGGGTCATGAGCCGGTAGAACCAGTCCGGCCGCACGACCAGGATCTCCGCTTGGCTCACGCGGAGCAAGACGCCCACAAGCATCATCAGCAGGAGCAGCAGGCCGGCCGTGGTCAGGTAGGCGAGCACCGGGCGGCGCTGCGTCGCGGTGACGCCGGCGTCAGGCTGATATGGAGTATTCATCGGCGTGTCCTCTTTGGACGCTCCCGCACGCCGAGCTCAGCGCGCCCGGCGGTGGGTGTCTCGGCCTACTTCTCGGTAACGGTGAGCACGGAGGCCATGGTGTGATGCGCCAGGCCGCAATACTCGAGGCACAGGATCGTGTACTGGCCCGGTTGGTCGAACGAGTACCGCAAGGTATTGGTTCGCCCTGGCATGGCCTGCGTCTGGGCCAGGACACGCCAGTTCTTGTCGTAGATCGCAAAGCCGTGATTGACATCGGCGGAGGTCACCCGGAACTGGATGGATGTATTCACGGGCACAGAGGTCTGGCTGATCTGCCAAGCCCACTGGCGGCCGACCACATCAACAGTCAACGCGCCCGAAGTACCCGAGTCCGAGTGGGTGTCGGTGTAAGGCAGACCGCCGAGGGTTGCCGCGCCGGCCCAGGTGCCCAGTCCGACCAGCACGAAGAACCAGTACGGCCGCACGGCGTACCAACGATGCTTCACGGCCTTCGACTCGCCGGGCGGCTTCGAGCGAAGGAACACGAACACGAACACCCCGGCGATCAGCCCAATGCCCATCAGCGTTATGAGTGACACGGCGTCTTGGATCATGGAAAACTCCTGTCATCCGTCGCGCCGCGGCAGCCCGCGTGAGCTGTCACAAGCCGCGCGATATCCGGCGAGGTAGACGATCAGCCGCCTTCGGGCGCCGCGGCGTCTGTCTTCGGTCGCATCGACAACACAAACTGCGCGATCGCCTCGAGATCGGCCTGGGGAAGGTGCGCGAAGGGTGGCATGCCGTTCTCGACACGCCCGGTCTTGAGGTAGGCAATGATCGCGTTCATCTCTGAGTCGGCGCCAGCGACATCGACATAGCGGTAGGGCTCGCTGGTGAGGTCGCGTGGCTTGACCGCCAACCCGGCGGCGGCCATCCCGTCACCCTTCCCTCCGTCGCCATGACAAACCGCACAGTTGGTCTTGAACAGGGCTGCACCCTTCGCCACAATCGGCGATGGGTTGTCGGTGGCTCCGGCGGCCTGGGCGTTGGGCTCCGAACGACCGCAGCCGGCGAGTATCAGGAGCAGGGTGCCAACGGCCAGGCGAGAGCAAGTCGTCCACAAATCACGGAACATGCCGATTCTCCTTGTACTGTGCACACCCGACCTTCTGGCGGCAGCGGCACATCTGGGCGTCCGACCGGTTATTCATCTTGCGCTCGATCCAATCCCTCGCGGTAATCACTATGCCCCCCTGGGTGTGGGCAAACCGGACCCTGGTTCGACTCCCGACCACTTCGAAGGGTCCAGCCTGACTCCGATCACAACGACTCATGTCCGATCCTTGTGGCGGGGCGTCGTCCCGCGTTGCTGGTGGTAACGACCCGGAAGCGTGCCTGGAAAAAGCGCAGGTGCTCGGGCTCATGCACCATCTCGAGCCCCTGCACCTGGTCGGGGTGCGCGTGTAGTTCAATGACCGACTCGGCGACCACATTCATGTGCGCTTGCGTGTAGACGCGCCTGGGAATGGTCAGGCGGATCAGCTCGAGCGGGGGAAAGATGTTCTCCCCTGTGCTGGGATCCCGGCCGGCCGACACGCCGCCGCGCTCCATCGAGCGGACTCCCGAATCGACATACAATGCCGCGGCGAGCGCCTGGGCGGGGAACAGCTCGCGGGGGATGTCCGGCACGAAGCGGGCTGCGTCGACAAAGATGCCGTGGCCGCCGATCGGGCGCACGATCGGCACGCCGGCGCTCATCAGCCGCTGCCCGAGGTACTCGACCTGTCCGCTGCGGGCGCGGATGTGGTCTTCCTGTACCGACTCCCCGATGCCGATGGCCATGGCCTCCATATCGCGCCCGGCAAGCCCGCCGTAGGTGTGCAGGCCCTCGTAGACCACCACCAGGTTGCGTGCCCGCTCGGCCAGCTCGTCGTCGTTGACGGCGAGGAACCCGCCGATGTTGACCAGCGAGTCCTTCTTGGCCGACATCGTGCAGCCATCGGTGTGTGAGCAAATCTCCAGCAGGATCGACTTGACGCTCCGGGTCTGGAAGCCCGGCTCTCGGAGCTTGATGAACCATGCGTTCTCGACCGCGCGTGTCGCGTCAAGATAGACCGGGATGCCGTGCTCGTGGCACAGCGCGCAGACCGCACGGACATTCTCCATCGAGCACGGCTGCCCGCCAGCCATGTTGACATTGGTTTCCAGGGATAGGTACGGGATGCGATCAGCACCGACGGTCTCGATCAGGCGACGCAACTTATCGAGGTCGATGTTGCCCTTGAACGGATGCTCGCTGGCGGGGTCGTGGGCTTCGTCGATGATCACATCTACGAACGAGCCACCAGCCGCCTCCTGGTGGTGTCGCGTCGTGGTGAAGTACATATTGCCGGGCACGGCGTCGCCGGGCTTGATGCACAACTGCGAGAGCAGGTGCTCCGCCCCACGCCCCTGGTGGGTGGGGATCAGGTGCTTGTAGCCGTAGTGCTCATGGACGGCCGCCTCGAGGTTGTAATAGTTCCGCGACCCGGCGTAAGCCTCGTCGCCGAGCATCATGCCCGCCCACTGGCGGTCGCTCATCGCACTGGTGCCCGAGTCGGTGAGCAGATCGATGTAAACGTCCTCACTCCGCAGCAGGAAGGTGTTGTACCCAGCCTCGGCCATCGCACGCTCACGCTGCTCGCGCGAGGTCATGCGGATCGGCTCGACCATCTTGATTTTGTATGGCTCGGCCCAACTCCTGCGCTTCATCGCTCTATACCTCGAGGCGCGGGCACCTCCCGGGCCGTCGTGCCGTCAACATCCCGTCCGCGGCGGGCGGCCATCTCTTCGCCGATGCGCCGCATAGCCTCGCGCCCGAGCGCCCGCGCCGCCGCGGGGAACAGCACCCGGTCCTCGAAGGCGATGTGCTGGGAGTACAGACGATCCAGGGCGTCGAGATCGGACGCCATCGCCCGCGCCTCATCGGGCGTCAGCCGCAGGCCACCTAGCCACCGATCGATCCGTGCATCAACCGCGGCATGGATGCGCTCGGCCTCTTCGTGCTCGCGTTCCAAGCGGTCCGCGGCGTCGAGCAGCTCGCGCAGGTTCTCTCGGCCCAGAGCCCGCAGCCTTGGGAACAACGAGACCTCCTCGTCCTCGGTGTGCCGAGGGGCGCCTTCTCGGAAGTACCTCTGAGCCGTGCGAAGGGCATTTGAGCACTCGTCGTCGAGCTCTCTCTTCGCGTACCGTTCCAATGCCCGGCGAAGTACAGCGAGAAAGTGCTCGATCCGCCGATGGCAATCGCTCATCAACTCGAAGGGGCGATCGAAGCCCGGTTGTCCTTGTGTGCCGAGTGCGACAGGCATCAGGCGCGTCCTCCCGTGGATCGGGCCGTCTCCAGCTCGATCGCCCGTGGGAACAGGATGTTGTTCTCCTTGTGGACATGCTGGTGCGTGTCGCGCACGAGCGTCTCGAGGGCGTCGAGCAGGGCAAGGTGCGTATTACACAGGGCGGACGAGCGCACGAAACCGCCGGTGAGGTCGTGCATCTGCGCGAGCGAGTCGCCGCTGCGGACATGCTCGGACTCCATGATCCGAATCGGGTTCGCGATGGAGCCGAAGTTGTAGGTTGGGGGCTGGTCCCCAGCCTCGAGCGCGCGGATGATCGGGAAGAGCATCCGTTCTTCCTTGGTCATGTGGTGCCGCATCTCCGCGCTGAAGGAATCGAGCACATCCACCAACCGCGCCAGCCGGGGATCACTCTGGCCATGGGCCTTGGCCACCTTGCCAGCCAGCTGCTCGAGCCTGGGCAACTCCTCGCGCAGGTAGGCGTGGTGGCGGGCCTCGATGTGATCGGCCAGTCCCGTCAGGCTCATGCTGGCACAGCTGTCGCTGGCCCGAGCCGACTCATCGTCGATCTGAGCGAGATGTCGCGCGACCTGCTCGGGATCCAGGCCCCGCTCGCGGCACGCCGCCTCCAGCAGGGTCTTGCCACCGCAGCAATAGTCGATCGAGTAGTCCTCAAAGACCCGGGAGCGTGCCGGATTGCCGCGGACGAGTTCGCCGACCGTTTGGGCGAGAAAGCTGCTCTGCATGTCCAGATGCTCCATCTAGTACCGTGTATTCGTGCACACTTGCTCGGATTATACCCGGGCGGCTACACTTCGGCGACTGCCGCAAGGAGTTCCGACACGATGAGACTGCTGAGTGACGCCGTCGAGTACGGCCTGCGGGCGACAGTGTGGCTCTCAAATCAACCCCGAGACCCGCACAAACTGCAAACGATCGCAGAGGCCACCGGGGCAGCGTCGGGATACCTCATCAAGGTGCTCCAGGCCCTTGCGAAGGCCGGGATCGTCTCTGCCCATCGCGGCACCACGGGGGGCTACGCCCTCAACCGCGACCCGGGGGCGTTGACCGTGCTCGAGGTGGTCTCGGCGATCGATCCGATCGAGAGGATCCGGTCGTGCCCGCTGGGACTGTCGGCGCACGCGCGCGAGCTCTGCCGGCTCCATCGGCGCATCGACGACTCACTGGCATCGATCGAGCGGGACTTTGCCGGCACGACCATCGCGGAACTAGCCCTCGACCGGTCGCCGTCCGACCAGATGTGCACCGCTCTGTCGGCGTCCACTCCGTGTGGATCCCCATGCGATCGAGTCGATCGCCGGAGCAAATCTGACAAGACAGGACACCAGGAAGGACGAAGCGATGTCTGGGTTTGAAACGCCTCCGATCAATCGCCACGCGGCGCTGATTCCGCTCAGCCGCGATCACTACATCGGCCTGGTCCACGCCCAACGGCTGATCAAGGCCGCTTCCAAGGATCGCGTCGCCCGGCACAAGGCCCTGGCCGACTTCCTCGATGCGTGGAGGACCGAGATCGAGCCGCACTTCCGCGACGAGGAGCGTCTGCTGCCTCCGTTGATACCGGGCGAAGACGACTGCCGCCGCCTGCTCGATGACCATGCCGCGATTGCGCAGACCGCCGAACAAGCCATGGTCATGCGTCGAGCCGTCGATCCCGATCCGATGTTTGTGGAGCGTCTCGGCCGCGACCTAGAACAGCACATCCGCTGGGAGGAGCGTGTGCTGTTCAATCTCATGCAGCAGAACGCGACTCCGAGCGAGCTTGCAACCCTGGCCGAGGCGACAGAGGAACTCGAACGCTCGCGCAACAGGAGCCGCGGGCATTCGACCCTCGATAAAGACGGACAGCGTGAGACAGATCCGAGCGAGACCGGTGAGTGATATCCACGTCCATCCCGAGACCCTGCTTCCCGACCTTTTCGACGAGTGCCCCGAGGCCCGCTCCGTGTTCAACCGCTACGGGCTCAGAGGGTGCGGAGGCACTCGCGGGCCGGCCCAATCGATTGAGTTCTTCGCCCGTACGCACGGCGTCGATCCGGACCGTCTGATCGCGGAGATTCGCAATGTCGTCGAGACCGCGGGCGCTCGCGAGGAGGCGCGCCGTCAGCTTGATGCGGAAGCGGGGCCGCGGCTGGCAGACTCGATCTACCGGCCGTTCTTCTTGACAGGCATGGCCGTCGTCTTGACGGCGGGCGCGGCCTGGGGCGTGCTTCTGCTCTGGAAGATCGGCGTCGCCGCATCCTTCACGGGCGTGAGAGTGCAAGAGGTCAACGCCCACGGCCACGCTCAGATCATGGGGTGGGTTGGACTGTTCATCATGGGGTTCGCTTACCAGGCCTTCCCTCGGATGTGGCAGGTCGAACTGCCCGCCCCCAGGGTCGCGGTCGCTGTTCTCGCCGCGGCGCTGCTCGGCATCCTCGCGCGCAGCGCCTCGATGCTCTACGACGAAACGCCCTGGGCCGGTCCCGTGCACGCCGCCGGCGCCGCTGTCCAGATCTGCGCCGTAGTCACATTCGTGACTCAAGTCGCCGTGGCATTCCAACGCAGCCGTCAAACCATCAAGCCATATTCCGCCTTCATTTTCGCGGCTTTGGGCTTCATGCTGATCCAGTGCGTCTACAGCGCCTGGCACACGTCTCGACTCATGGGAACGCCCAACCGGGATTCCCTGCTGGACCAGATTGCAGTGTTCCAGGCGCCGCTGCAGGACATGCAGATCCACGGCATGGCGATGCTGATGATCTTCGGTGTAGGCCTTCGCATGTTCCCGGCGATGTTCGGACTGCCCGAGGTCGGAGCCAAGCGAGGCTGGTGGGCGTGGCGGCTGCTTGTCGGGGCAGTCGTGCTGGAGATCGGGGCCTTTCTGGCCTTTCAACTCACAGGCGTCCACGCTCTGGCCGGACTGCTCCTCGTCCCCTGGATCTTGCTACCGATCGGAGCCGCGCTGATTGTGTGGCCGTGGCGCCTGTGGCGACCGATCGCCGAAGCCGGCGGCGCCGACAGGAGCGTAAAGTTCATCCGCGCCGCGTTCGCTTGGCTGTTCATCTCGTTTGCCATGCTTTTGCTCATGCCCTTGTACCAGGTCGTGAGCGCTACGGCGTTCAGCCACGCCTACCACGGCGCCGTACGTCACGCGGTCACGGTGGGATTTGTCTCCATGATGATCGTGGGCATGGGCGCGAAGGTTGTTCCGACGCTGCGCGGCATCGACCCGCGGACCTTGCCCGCGCTGTGGTCGCCGTTTGTCCTGCTCAATGTGGGATGCATGCTTCGCGTCTCGCTTCAGATACTCACCGACTGGACGCCCGCCGCCTTTCGACTCGTGCCGGCGAGCGGTGTGCTGGAATGGCTGGCGCTGGCGATCTGGGCGGGCCATCTTGGTGCGATTATGCTCGGAGCCGCGCGATACAGAACCGCGAGCCAACGAAACGACTTGCCTCCCCCAAGCAGGATCGAACCCGAGCATCGTGTAGGAGCCGTGCTGGACTGGTTCCCGGCCCTTGAGGCCCAGTTCATCGAAGCGGGCTTCGACCTCATCCGCAACCCGGTCCTACGGCGCACCGTCGCCCGCCAGGTGTCTTTGCGGCAAGCATGTCGCATGAAGGGCGTTGCCCTGACGCCATTCGTTGCTGAACTCAATCGAGTCCGAGAGCAAGATCCCTGCGCGGCTCATGTTCCCTGAAAGGCATCGGCCACCGGACTGACACGCGAGAACCCGCGATCGCGTCTTCGCGTGTGCTTGGTTAGCACACGCGCAGGCCCGTCGCGCGCTGTACGGCAGCCGCACTCGCGCGCTGCGGGTACACCATTTGAATAGCCTGCTCGCGCTGCTCGGCTCGGACGCGAAGCGACAAGAAGCCGATGATCCGATCAGCCTGCGCATCCGGGGAGGCCACGAGGTCGTGGTATGCCACAGTCAGCACCCTATCCGACGCCAATTTGGCCAGCCCATCCTTCTTCGCCTCCCACAGCGCCCGCTGCAGCCGCTCGCACTGCTCCGGCGTGGCTCGAAGCCAGCCGCGGGCGTTGGCCGAGCGATTCTTGAGGGAACGGATCGACTCCTCGATCGGGCGGTCGATGTGGATGAACCGGCTGTCGGGTTCGAGCTCTAGGAGCAGGTCGATCATGAAGCAGAGGTGCGGGTACTTGCCGCCCATGATCGTGCCGCGCCACGCGGCCTCGCGTTGGCGGGCGTCGATCCATTCGCGCAGGCGCTCGCGCGTCGTCTCGACGGGCACGGCACGCTCGCTGGACGGGAACGGGTACGCCTGCTCGCAGATCATCGCTAGGCCGTGAGCCTCGAAGCCGCCGGTGCCGCGACCCCCGCGGTTCTCGTAGCCAATGAGGCGATTGCCCATGTGCACGCCGAGGCGGTGGAGGATGCCGGCGGTGACGGACGAGCCGGAGCGGTGCAGGCCGATGACCCACACGGGCGGGCGGTGGATCTGCCGCGGCCCCTTGCCCCAGCCGTTCCAGAAGCGGTCTTGGGTAACGCGGCCGGAGATGTCGCTCGGCCCACCGGCCTGGCCGACGATCCACTCTGTGGGCGCGTAGACCTTGTGCCGCCCCGAGGCGTGGAGCAGCTCCATGCGGTGGTCCACGTGGTGACGCGGCGAGCGCGCATGCGCGGGCCAGTCGCACAGATGCTGGTAGAGGACGCGGATGAACCCGCCGCGCACGGCGTAGGCCTGCGTGCGGTTGACCATGAACGGGCGGACGACCTCGTCGTTGACGCGCTGCGGCTGGCGGACGCGGAGGCCGCGGTGTTGGCCGCCGAGGTAGGCCTGCTCCCAATCGTCGGGCAGGGCGCGGATGAACCGGGCCGCACGCTCGGCGAAGTCGGGCGGGAAGAGGGCGTCGTCTTCGAGCACCAGAAGCACGCCGCCACTGCGGTCGAGGCCGTCGGTGAGCGCTTGCTCCAGGATGCGGATGTGGCTGAGCATGCACCCCCAGGCCCCACCGCCCTGGCGCCACCACGCCGGCGGGCGGACGGCGCGGCCGTTGATGGCCGAGAACCGGTGCACGCCGCGGATGGGGCAGTTGCGCTTGAACGCCTCCCAGCGCTCGGGGCGGCGGTCGAGGTTGATGCACAGGGCGCGGACCTCGGCGCCGCTCGCCGACTGCGAGAGCAGCCTCAGAGTCTCGTCCTCCAGCCCCGAAGCCGGCGCCGCATCCTTCTTTATGGGCGCGCTGGTAGCCCGCTCGATCCGTTCGGCGAATGGCGGGGGCGGAAACACCTTGGCGGGTGTGATGGTGGTCATAGCTGGGTGGCGAGCCACTCCCGGAAAGGCGGCGGCACGTGCGGCACGCCGACCAGGCGGAAGAACTGCTCCTCGGTGGGGGTGGAAGTGGGCGCGCCGTCCAGGGTGTAGAGCCCGATGAACGGACCGTGCTTGGCTTCGACCACAGGCGTGCCATCGCTGCCATCGGAGGCGAAGTCGAAGAGGTATCCCTTCTCCTTCGCCTTCTCGCGGAGCACGCGGTTCAGCTCGCGCGGGCCGGTCGAGAACGCCAGGACGGCCCCGTAGGTCTCGGGCGTGGCGACGAACAGGTCGGCCTCGCGCTCAGGCGTGCGAGGCTTGGCCGGATTGCCGTGGAACGCCCACGGGTCGTTGGTGACGATGAGCAGGTCGAGGCCGCCGACCTCGGGAAGGCCGCGCCGCACCGAGCCGGTGATCTCGGCGTGGAGGATGCGCTCGTCGGCCATGAGCCGGTCGCGGGCGGCGAGGGCGCGTTGGAGGATGTCGATCGTCTTCATGGTCCTCCTCAGAAGGGCACGGTGATCCCGCTGCCGGAACTGCCGCTCGAACTCGACCCCGGCCCGCCGAAGGACGACCCGCTGCTCTTGCTGCTGCTCCCTGCACCGCCGCTGCTTGAACCGGAGCCGCCGCTGCCGGAACTGAGCGCGTCGTTGTGAACCCACACGCCGTCGGCGAGGTAGACGTTGGTGCCGGGGACGTGTAGGGCAACGGTGCGGACCGTTCGGTCGATGCGATCGATCGACTCGATGGGCTCGTCGGCCAGGTCGTGGCGCACAAGCCGGTCGCCCACGCGCAGGAGTTCGGCCGAGCAGAATCCCGTCTCGTCGCTGCGACGGATCAGGAACGGGTGCTCAAAGGTCGCCTTCACACGACCGTTGATCAGGAAGAAGCCGTCGTGCGTCCCGAGTCGCACGTTGGCAATCCGCGATGTGCATGGGCGCGGAGCCGCGGCGCCGGTCACGCGCCACTGGTACTGCGCCTGCCAGTCGGCGTCTCGGGCTAGGCCCGGAACATCCAGCGACGCGACCTCGTCGCCGGGCTCGAGACGCTCGATCGGGACGAGCCTGCCATCGGCGAGACGCACGAGCGTGCCGTAGAGGAAGCAGTTGCCGCCGCCACCGCCACCTCCGCTGGACCCGCCGGACCCTCCACCCGATCCGCTGGAGCCGCCCGATCCTCCGCCGGAACTCTCCGAACTCGAGGGCTCCGACACCGACGGCTCGGACATGCTGCTCTCGCTGAACGAGCCGCTGGAGCTGCTCAGGCAGGGCGGGTTGAGCTGCGGGTTGCCGATGCGCGCGATGACCCACGCGATCTCGGGGTCGTCGCGCTGCCCCTTGGGCTGGACCCAGAGCAGGTGAGCGGAGCCGGTAGTGCTGCTCTTAAGGATCATCGCGGCCTCCTCAGAACGGCACCGTCACGCCGCCGAACGGCACGGTGATGGCGGAACTCGAACCCGATGAAGACGACGACGCGCTGCTGCTGCTGAACGACGAGCCGCTGGACTTGCCAGAGTCGGAGGCACTCGACGACCCGGACCCGGAGCTGGAACTACTCCCCGAGCCGGCGAACTGGGCAAGGTCGTTGTGTGCCCAGATCCCATCGGCGACGTAGGTGTTCGTGCCGGGGACGTGGATAGCGACAGTGGCAACGATGCCGTCGAAGCGTTCGATGGTGGCGACGGCCTCCTCCGTCAGGTCGTGGCGCAGGAGCGCATCGCCGATGCGCAGCATCTCCACGGAGCAGAAGCCCAACTCGTGGCCGCGGCGCACGAGTAGCGGGTGCTCGAACGTCGCCTTGATTCGGCCGTTGACGAGGTAGAAGCCTTCGTGCTCGCCTCGCGTGACGCTCGCGACCGCGGCGTCGCAGCGGTCGAGTTTCGCATCGCCGGCATCGGTGCGCCACAGATACTGCGCGCGGTCTGGTGCGTCGGGATCGAGCCCGGGCACGTGCAGCGATGCCACACGATCGCCCGGGCACAAGTCCTCGATGGGGACGAGCGCGCCGTCAGACAGGCGCACGAGCGTGCCTTCGAGGAAGCAGTTGTAGCCGGAGGAGCCGCTCCCACCGCCCGAGCCCCCGCCGGAACCACCACCACCTCCGCCCCCGCCACCTCCGCCTCCCCCTCCTCCGCCGCCGCCGCCACCTCCTCCGCCGCCTCCGGACCCACCGCCACCTCCGCCCGAACCGCCACCGGAGCCGGACCCGCCCGAGCCGCTCCCCGATCCGCCGCCCCCTCCGCCGCCGCTGCCCCCGCTCCCGCCGCTGGAGCCGCCGCCTCCTCCTCCGCCACCGCCCGAGCTGCCCGCGTCGGGGTCGAGGTCGGCGAAGCGATCGCACTCGTCGATCATGCGGACGCGCGCGGGGCACACGCCGTCCACGCACGCGCGCCCGATCGCGTTCTTGGCGATCGGTTCGAGCAACACGACGAAGCGCCCGGTGTGCTTGGGCTTGGGCTCGACGCCGCGCAGGGCCACGCGAGCTGCGAACTCGTCGAAGTTCTCCTTCGGAAAGATGATCGGGCCGCCGATGCCGAGGATGTCGAATCGGCTCTTGTCCTTGCCGCTGGCGTTGAGCACCGGCACGATGCCGGCCTGGCGAATGGCGTGGATCGCGTCGCCGGCGCCCGCACCCTGCTCGCGATGTGCCACCGCCGCATCGACGAATGCGTTGTACGCCGCGGCGGGGATCGCCAGCGGCTGGCCGGAGCGGACTTTGCGGAAGGCGTCGCCCATGATGTGTGGGGGTCAGATCCCCAGCCCTCCGAAGTTGCCGGCGTCGTACACCCGCTCGACGTATGCCGCGATGGGACGCTTCACCAGCGCCTTGGCGTCGTCGTCCGTGCGGTCGGCGTACCGCGCCCACAGGTACTCCCAGCCCTTCTTGCTGATCCCGGTGATGTCGCCGACTTTCAGGCCGGTCGCGTTGGGGCTGGCGGCGAACCGGAACGTGACCTCCCAGTCCTGCGTGCCACCCGGCGCGACGCGCTTCGAGCCGGACGCGCCGAGGAAGAGCACCTCGCCGGCGGCGAAGCCGCGGAACGAGCCGTTGTTGACCTTGCCGGTCAGGCCGAAGAGCGTGAGCTTGTAGCCCTGCGTCACCTGCCCGTCGGGCAGGTAGTGCGTCTCGGAGAAGTTGTAGACGGGGACGACGATGTCCACGCCCTCGACGCCGGTGTCGGTGACGCCGATGGCGCCCTTGAAGTCCGGGGCGGTCTGCCCGGATGGCGCCTTGCGCAGGATCGTCTGCCGGCTCTGGGTGATGTGGCGCGTGCCGCCGCCGGTGTCGAAGCTGAAGACGCTCTCGCCGGTTTGGAGCCCGCCGAAGGAGGGCACGGCGTAGCGCACCGTGCCGTCCCACAGCTCGTGCCCCTGAGGCTCGATCTGCACGTCCTGGCGGACGAGCCCGTCGTACTCGGCCGGGGCCGCGGCCTCCAGCGCGCCTCGCGCGGCCAGGTCGTCGTTGGTGCCCTTGATCCAGTAGCGCAGCTCGACCGAGGGGCTCTTGCCCGCGACGGTCGACCGGCTCTCGAATCGTTCCTCGACGACGATGGGCACGCGGTGTTCCTCATCCGAAGGTCAGCCCGCCGGTGCGCGCGGCGTCGGCGAGTCGCTTGGTGCTCTTGGCGGTCTGCTCGGTGGCGCTGGCGGTGCGCTCGGCGGCGTCGGCGCTCCCGGCGAGGCCCTGCACGGCCAGGGCGTTGAACGTGCCGCGGACGCTGATCCGCGCGGCGATGGCGTCGCCGATACCGGCGAGGCGATCCTCCAGGTCAGCCAGCAGGTCCCCGGGTCCGCGGCGCGGCGTGCCGTCGGGGCCCGCCTCCTCGCCCTTGCGGCGGGCTTCGGCGATCGCCTCGTCAAGGCGGCGGCGGGCTTCTTCGCGTTGACGCTGGGTCTCGGTGAGGCCGGCATCCGTGCCCTGCTGGAGCGCCTCCTGCGCCTCCTGGAACTGCCGCCCGATCTCGGCGAGTGTCGCCTCGTTCAGCTCGCGCGAGCGACTGCGCTGCGCTTGCCGACGCTGCTCACGCTGCGACAGGTCGCGCCGGGCGCCCTCGTCGATCTCGGCCAGGCGCGACTCAAGCTGCTCGTCCACAGCCCGCTTGGCGGCGTCGACGTCGAGCCCTGCGTCGAACAGCCCCTGAATCTCCAGCATCCGCTTGGCGACGAAGGCGCTGGCCCGCTCCCAGATCTTGGTGAAGCCCGAGGTGAAGCGCGTCCAGGTCTTGGAGAGGAACGCGGTGGTCTCGATCCACGCGACTTCAATTGCGTGCAGCACCTGCTGGGCCGCGGCCAACGCGCCGAACCACATCTTCTGCGCAGTACCGACGAAGAACGCGCGAGCCTGGAGCCAGACCTTGTTCAGCTCGGCCACACCGCGCTGCCAGGTGAGCTTGAGGGCCAGCCACAGGATCTCGGCGGCCAGCGCGATGTCGCCGGCGGCCAGGGCGTCGGCGATCCCCCCGATGACCTTTCCCACGAACTCTCGGAGCTGGCCGAACTGGTCGCGCAGCCACGCCAGCGCCTCGCCGCCGGCGCCGGACCATACCAGCAGCGCCGTGCCGAGTCCGACGACCGCCGCAACAACGAGGCCGATCGGCGAGAGCAGCGCACCCAGGACCGTCCCGACGAAGCCGAGCGCCGTTCCGACAGCGCCCACCGCCCCGGCCAAGAGGCCGAAGACGGCGCCAACGCCCGCGATCAGCAGGCCCAGGCCGATGATGGCGATCCCGGCGGCCGCGACTCCCGCAGCGACCTTGGCGACGGTGACGACCAGCGCCTTGTTCTCGCGCACCCACTGCGTCGCGGTGACCACGGCTCGGACGACCGCGTTGGTCAGGTCGATGACTGTCGGCGCCAGCGCCGAGCCGATCACGAACACGCCCTGCTTGAGCACGCGCCAGAGGATGTTCAGGGTGTCGTTAAGCAGCGCCGCGTCCTTGGCTGTCTCGGTCGAGACGGTCAGGCCGAGGGAACGAGCCTGCTCCTGGAGCTCCTCGATCCCGCGCGCCCCGCTCTGCATGAGCGGGAGCAGCTGCGTACCCGCGCGGCCGAGGATTTGCATCGCCAGCGCGGCCCGCTTCGACGGGTCCTCGATGCGGCTGATCGAGTCGGCCACGAGCTTGAACTGCTCCTCGGGCGTGAGACCGCGAAGCTGTTCGGCGGTCAGGCCGAGGTCGGAGAAGGCATCCGTGGCGGTCGAGAGCCCGCGCTCGGCGTCGTTGATCGATCGCTGGAGCGTGCGGACACCCTTCTCCAGTGTCTGGAGGTCGGCGCCCGACTGCTCGGCGGCGAAGCCGAGCTCGGACAGCGCCTCGACGCTGATGCCCGTCCGCTGGCTCATCTTGTCGAGCACGTCTCCGGCGCTGGCGAACGACCGCACGCTCGCGGCCAAGGGCGCCAGGCCCGCCGTGCCGATGGCAGCGATGCGCGTGCCGACGGACCGCACCCCGGCGCCGAACGCCTGGAGCCGGCGCTGCGCAGCGCGAAGGCCCGCCGTCAGCCGGTCGCTGACGCCCAGCTCGACGAAGGCCCGGCCCGCCCGGATGCCCTTGGCGCCGGCCATCAGGACACCGCCTCGGATACACTCGATCCATGAACGCAGCGTTCAAGGAGCACATCGACGCCCTGCCGGAACTCCTCAACAGGCTGCTCGCGGCCGAGCCGGTCCGCGTGGGTGAATGTCCTTCGTCGCTTGCCGCGTCTGGCGTCTACGTCCTCTCTGAGAAAGGGACGCACCTGTACGTCGGGCGCTCTGACCGGCTCCGGGCACGCATGCGTGACCACGGAAACCCCTCGTCTGCGCAAACCAAGTCCGCATTCGCGTTTCGGCTCGCGCGGGAGGCCACGGGGCAGGTGAGAGCGTCCTACAAGCCGAAGGGATCGCGGAAGGAGCTGATGAAGGATCCGATGTTCTCCGCCGAGTTCGTCAAGGCAAAGGCCCGAATCGCTCAGATGGACATGCGGTACATCGAGGTGTCCGACCCGATCCGCCAGGCGCTGCTGGAGATGTACGCAGCCCTCGAGCTGCAGACTCCCTACAACTCGTTCGGCAACCACTGACCGCATACGTCAAGGCCCTCCTCGCACACTGTTTGCCCACGACTTCGGGAGCTTGTCCTTCTCCTTCTTGAGCGCCGGCCCCATGTAGGGACGCTTGGCGATCTTGACGCGCTGGCGAACCAGGCGTCCCCGGACACGGCGCGTGGTCACGGTCTTACCGCCGAACTCCAGCACGTTCGGCGCGGTGCTGTCTTTGAAGCCCACCGGCCCGACAACGACCGAGTCCGTGCTCCGGTCGTAGCCGAAGAGGATGAGCCGGCGCAGGCTCCCCTCGT
>CAYTAH010000040.1:0-39248 GCA_964435785.1 uncultured Phycisphaeraceae bacterium
ATCGGTACCCCTACGCGGGGCGGATGCCCCGATACAGCTGCTGGACGCGGTCGGCCTCCTGCTTGCGCACGTGCTCGAGGACGAGGCGGGGGACGCGCCACTGGTTCTGGTCGGCGGTGACGTTGGAGCAGTGCTCGCTCAGGCAGCGGTAGAGGAGCTTGAAGGCGTCCCGCGGCTGGTGCATCTGGTCGAGGGCGTCCACGACGTCGCGCCCGGTGACATCCTCGTCGAAGAGGTCGAGGAGCGAGATGGGCTCGGCGCCCTCCTCGCGGCAGGCCTTGAGCCGCGCGTCGCAGAGGTCGTAGAGCATGGAGCCCGTCCAGGTGAGTCGCTCGATCAGGTTCTGCTTGTCGAGGCGGGCCTCCTGGAAGAAGGCGCTCGACTCCTTGAAGAGCGCGTAGCGCAGCTCTATGGGCAGGAGCATCTTGAGGCCGAAGGACTCCTGCTGGAGGAACTTGTTGTTGAACATGGGCCAAACGACCGAGCGCATGCGCTCGGGGTCGCCGCTCACGAGCGTGGGCTCGTCCACGCGGTCGACCAGCACCATCACGCCCCGGTAGCCGAGGACGAGCAGCACGCGCTTGAGCCTGTCGAGCATGGCGTAGCGCGTCTCGTCGGTGTCGGAGAGGGGGAGGACGAGGGTGGACTGGTCCTCGCGCGCGAGGGCGCGGACGGTCTCGCCGAGCGAGCCCTCCGAGCGGCGGAGGATGCGGACCTGGCGGTGCAGGCGCTTGCCGAGCCGGGCCAGCCGCCAGCGCTCCAGCAGGAACTCCCTCGCGGCCAGCGCGATCCAGCCGAGCGCGAGCACCGCCGCGAGGATCTGCATCGCCACCTTCAGGGTCGCGGCGTCTTCGGGAAGGCCGAAGAAGGCGTACCACGCCGCGGCGGCCGGGAGCACCCACCCCGCCCACGCGCCGGCGGTCATGAGCACGCGCGGCCAGCGGGGCCACACGCGGAGCCGCTTGCGCAGCTCGCGGGCGCGGGCGGGGGCCTGGTCGGCGTTGTCGTAGACGGCCTGGAGGATCACGAGGTCGCGGACGAGCTCGGGGCCGGCCCTGCGGAGGCGCTTCGTTGCATCGGCCGGCACCGGCGAGGGCGACTGCGTCGCGGGCCCGTCCACGATCTGGTCCACGATCGAGGTGGTCGCGATCGAGAGCAGCGCGTCCATGTGGTCGACGAGGCGCATGGTCTTCAGCGAGGCCGCGGGATCGGGCAAGCCGGTGCGCTCGTGGATCTCGTCGAGGATGGCGTTGAGGTCGTCGTAGGGGACGAGCCAGACGCCCTGGTCGGCGTGCGCGGCGTTGTAGCGGCGCACGTGGTCGGCGAGCTGGATGCGGATGGCGGTCTTCCCCGAGCCCTTCTCACCGAAGACGACGGAGGTGGAGGGGCGGGCGAGAGAGCCGAGGATCTTCTCGAGGTCGGAGTGCGCGGCCGCGGGCCCGGCCTGGGCGGGGCGGCTCTCGGCGGGGACGCCGAGGCGGGCGAAGACGGCGTCGTCGCGCGCCTCCTCTCCCTTGAAGGGGTTCTCGGTGATGGACCAGTGCTCGAAGAACTGGGAGAGGTTCATTGGGGAGGCACCGAGGCATTAAGGCAGCGAGGCATCGAGTGTCGGAGCGAGAGGGGGGACGGGTATGCAGGTCGGGACTGGCTCACGGGACTCTAGGGGCGTGAGGCGAACGGCGCGGTCGAGCGGGGCTCCAGCCTCGGTGCCTCGCTCCTCGGTGCCTTGATGCCTCAGTGCCTTGGCGCCTCTCTGCTCAATGCTCCACGCGCTTGCCGAGCTTGGGGGCGAGCTCGGCGAGGACCTTCTCGAGGGTCTTGACGTCCTTGGCCTCGAGGTTGAGCCGGAGCAGCGGCTCGGTGTTGCTCTTGCGGACGTTGCACCACCAGCCCTTGCTCTTGAAGGCGTCGATGGTGACGCCGTCGAGCTCGTCGATGTCGGCCACGTCGCCGTAGTCGTCCTTGAGGGCCTCGAGCGCGGCGTCCTTCTCCTCGATCTCGAAGTTGATCTCGCCGGACTGGGTGTACTTCTGCGCCGGGGCGACGAGCTTGCTCATGGGCTTGCCGCTCTGGGCGAGCACGGTGAGGACGGTCGCCATGGCGATGGCCCCCGAGTCGGCGTTGAAGTTCTTGCGGAAGTAGAAGTGGCCGGAGAGCTCGCCGCCGAAGGCCGCGTTGTGCTCGGCCATCTTCTGCTTCATGAAGACGTGGCCGACGCGGGAGCGGACGGGCCTGCCGCCGTGGGCGAGGATCGTCTCCTCGACGGCCTTGGTGGAGCGCAGGTCGTAGATGATCGCCGAACCCGGGCACTGGGCGAGGAAGGAGCCGGCGAGCGCGGCGGTGAGGTGGTCGCACCCGATCGCACGCCCCTTCTCGTCCACGACGACGCAGCGGTCGGCGTCGCCGTCGAAGCAGATGCCCAGATCGGCCCCGCTCGCGACCACGGCCTCCTGCGTCTGGCGCAGGTTCGCGGCCACGAGCGGGTTGGGCTCGTGGGCGAACTCGCCCTTGGTGTTGTCGAAGTTGATCTCGATGATCTCCAGGCCCGGCACGCTCGCGCCGTTCCTGCCGAAGATCTTGCGGAGCATCGTGCCGGCCATGCCGTTGGAGGCGTCGATCGCGACCTTGAGCGGCTTGCCGCCCAGATCGAGAAACGAGAGCACGTGCCTGGAGTACGCATCCCAGAGGTCGCGCTTCTCGAGGCGGCCGGAGCCCTTGCCCGCGGCGCGGTCGGCGGTGGCCGCGTGCTTGCGGACCTCGGCGAGGCCCGTCGCCTCGCCCACGGGCTTGGCGCCGATCTTGGAGATCTTGAAGCCGTTGTACTGGGGCGGGTTGTGGCTGGCGGTGACCATGATGCCGCCGGCGCACCCGAGGTGGTTGACGGCGAAGTAGACGAAGGGGGTGTCCACGAGGCCGACGTCGATCACGTCGCCGCCGAAGGCGTTGACGCCGGCGATGAGGTGGTCGGAGAGCGAGGGGCTGGACTTCCGCATGTCGCGCCCCACGACGATGTTCCGCATCATGGGGGCGTTCTGCCCCTGGGCCTCGGCCTCGGAGAAGAGGAAGCGTGCGGCCCCCCAGCCGATCTGCCAGGCCATCTGGTCGTTGAGCAGGTCGGGGTAGGTCCCGCGGATGTCGTAGGCCTTGAACACTCGTCCGAGCATGGGGGTCTCCGTTCTTTCGGGTGCACAGGGTAGCGCGAGGCGGGGCGGGAGTCGTCCTTAGTCGGAAGTTGTTTGGGGCGCGTGCCCCGCTACGCGGGGAGAGAGCGGAGAACGGAGAACAGAGAGCGGGGCGGCGGGGCGGACGGGCCGGATCGGCCCGGATCGGGCGGGAGGCCCGGGGTTGCCCCGATCTCCATCGCCCCGGATCGCGCAGGGATTGCCGGTTGCGGGGGCGGGGAGCGTGTGCACGGCCGCCGTGCGCCGTGATTCGATGGTCGTGCGCCGCGATTCGGTCTTCGTGCGCCTGCGCACGGTCGTTGTGCGCCTGCGCACGCTCGTCGTGCGCCTGCGCACGCTCGTCGTGCGCCTGCGCACGGTCGCCGTGCGCCTGCGCATGGCGACCGTTCACACGCCTTCCGCGGCCGATCGGCGCTTATTGGGCGTTGGACGAGACCGAAGGAGCGAGAACCGGGGCGGGCCCCGCAGCCGACCCGGCCCTGTCTTCCTGTTCTCTGTTCTCGGTTCTCTTCTCTCTGCTCTCTGCTCTCTGCTCTCTCCCGCTCAGCGGGCCGCTCAGAACGCGTCGGCCATGCTCCCGTCGGCGCCATGAATCACCTGCGTCCGCACGCCCTCCGGCAGCGCGGCGAGGAAGGTGCGCCCGTAGCCGGTCGAGAGCACGCGCGGGTCGAGGATGACGACGCGGCCGGTGTCGTTGGCCGAGCGGATGAGGCGCCCGAAGCCCTGCTTGAAGCGGATGACGGCGCGGGGGAGAGAATCTTCCTTGAAGGGGTCGCCGCCGCGGTCGCGGATGCGCTCGAGGCGGGCCTCGGTGAGGGGCCGGTCGGGCGGCTCGAAGGGAAGGCGCGTGATGACGACGTTGCGGAGCGTGCGCCCGCGCACGTCCACGCCCTGCCAGAAGCTCGCGGCCCCGAAGAGGACGGAACGCTCGGTGTCGCGGAACTGGCGGAGCAGCTCGGAGCGCGGGCCATCGCGCCCCTGCACGAGCAGCGGGTAGTCGTCGCGTGCGAGCGGGGCGCGGAGGATGTCGGCGACCTTGTTGAGCGTGGCGAAGCTGGTGAAGAGGACGAACGCGCCGCCGTCGGTCGCGCGGACCTGGTGGAGGATGCGCTCGGCGAGGGCCTGCTCGTAGGTGAGGCCCTGCGCGGGCGTCGCGAAGGTCTCGGAGGCGGGCGGCGGGCGCCCGGCGAGGCGGGCGTGTCGCGCCCCGCCGCGGAAGCCGTTGCCGCGCGCGGGGCCGGCGTTGGGCGGGGGCATGGTGCGGTCGACGTAGACCTCGACCTGTCGGGCGTACTCGAAGGGGCTGCCGAGCTGGAGCGTGCGGGCGCCCTCGCACCCGAGGCGGCCGATGGCGTGGGCGAAGGCGGTTTCGGCGTGCTCGGTGGCCTCGCCCTCGCGGACGGTGCGGGTGGCGAGGGTGGCGCTGGTGAGGACCGTCGAGTGCTCCTTGGAGAAGAGGTGCTTGTCCAGGAGCGGGGCGACATCGATGGGCGAGGCGGCGATGGAGACGCGCAGGCCGCGGTACGCCCCCCCCATGAACGAACCGCTCTCCTCGCCGGGGCGCTGCACGTCGATCCAGTAGACGCATCCCTCGGCGGCCTGCTCGACCCACGCCTCGGCGGTGTCGGCGATGGAGACGGCGCGCTCGACGTAGGCGGCAAGCTCGAAGCGCTCGGCCTCGTCTTTGACGTCCTCGCGGAGCGAGCGGAGGCGCGTGGCGAGGTCGTTCATCGCGGGGGTGAGCGGGTTGGCGACGGCGCGGCCCTCTCGCACGCGCCCGTTCTGCACGCCGGGGGAGTCGTGGAGGGAGAGCAGGCTCTCGAAGAAGTCGCGCGAGGCGAGCTCGGAGCGGCGCACGAGGTCGATCGCGCGCTCGACGGCGGCGTAGTCGGCGTGGAGGTTGAGAAGGTTCGCCAGATAGCCGCGCTGGCCCTTGGCCTGGAAGAGCGTGGAGAGCAGGTGGTTGACGCGGCCTTCGCTGAGCGAGAGGCCGAAGTGCTCGGCGGCGACGTCCTCGACGCAGTGGGCCTCGTCGAGGATGACGTGGTCGTAGTTGGGGAGGAAGCCGACGCCGCGGATGCGCAGGGCGAGGTCGGAGAAGAAGAGGGCGTGGTTGCAGACGAGCAGGTTGGAGCGCTCCATCTCGCGCCGGGCGCGCTGGTAGAAGCATTTGTCGTAGGTCGGGCACTTGCGCCCCATGCAGTTGGCAGAGTCCGACTGCACCTTGTCCCACACGCCCATGCGCTCGAGCTGGGGGAGCGTGGCGAGCGTGCCGTCGCGGGTGTCGTAGGCCCATTCCTCGATCGCGTGGAGCGAGCGGCGGGCGGCGGCGTCGGCGAAGAGCTTGTCCTGGCGGGAGCTGGCGAGGGCGAGGCGGCGGATGGAGACGTAGTTGCCGCGGCCCTTGACGAGGCAGGCGCGGAGGTCGCCGGACCAGACTGCACCCTCACCCGGCCTCGAAGACTCGGCCACCCTCTCCCTGAGGGAGAGGGGAGCGCCCTCACTCGGCTCGGCCGCTGGCTCTGCTCCATCGGCGACCGGCTCGATGGTCGCCTTGAGCAGCGGGATGTCGCGCTCGACGAGCTGCTCCTGGAGGGCGATGGTGTTGGTGGCGACGACGACGGTCTCGCCGCGGGCGAGGATGCGCTGCACCGCGGGCACGAGGTAGGCGAACGACTTGCCCACGCCGGTGCCGGCCTCGGCGAGGAGGGTGGCCCTGTCCTCCATGGCGCGGGCCACGGCCTCGGCCATGCGGAGCTGCTGCTCGCGGGGCTCGTAGTCGGGCCCGAGGGCGCGGGAGATCGGGCCGCCGAGGCCGAGGATGGAAGAGGGGGAGGATGGGGGCACGTTTGGAGTTTATGCGGAAGAGGGCATCTAGGCACCGAGGCATCAAGTCATCGAGGGGAGTGGGAGCAGGTGCTCCTGCAGGAGCGGGCTCGGCACGGCGTCGAGGGGGATGGCGCGGTCGAGGGTGAACTCCCCCACCGCGGTGCGGCGGAGGGCGGTGAGCATGCCGCCGGCGCCGAGGGCGAGGCCGATGTCGCGGGCGAGGGAGCGGATGTAGGTGCCCTTGCCGCAGCGGATGTCGAGGGTGAGGCGGGGGAAGGCGTAGTCGAGGATGTCGATCGAGTGGATGGTGACGGGGCGGGGCTTGAGGGCGGGGTCCTTGCCGGCGCGGGCGAGGTGGTAGGCGCGCTCGCCCTCGACCCAGACGGCCGAGTGCGCGGGGGGGATCTGGTCGATCTCGCCGACGAAGCGTGCGCACGCGGCGCGGACCTCCTCGAGGGAAGGTGCGCGGAGGAGGTGGATCTCGGTGAGCTGGCCCTCGAGGTCGTCGGTGGTGGAGCGGTGGGCGAGGTCGATCTCGGCGGTATAACGCTTCTCGCCGGCCATGATCTGGTCGCACAGCCGCGTGGCCGCGCGCCCGACGAGGACGACGACGACGCCGGTGGCGAGGGGGTCGAGCGTGCCGCCGTGTCCGACCTTGGTGCTCTTGGGCGCGCCGCCCTTGCGGAGGCAGGCCTTGACGACGCGGCAGACGGCCATGGAGGTCGGGCCGCGGGGCTTGTCGATGACGAGGAGGCCCTCGGGGGTCTTGGGCTGGCGGGGGTCAGTCACGGGCGCGGCTCCGCCGGTGGCAGCCGCTCGACGAAGGCGAGCTTTTCCAGCCGGCCCTTCGAGTAGTGCACGCCGAAGGCGTGCTCGATGGCCCAGAGCTCCGGATCGGATCGGAAGCTGTCCTCCGCGTAGACGGAGACGACGGCGAGGCCGTCGGGGTGCGCGTCGAACCAATCCGTGAGATCGGCCGGCGCGGTGAAGCTCGGCCGGCCGCGGGCGAACCAGACGATGCTGTCCTCGGTGAAGCCGACCCAGGTGAGCGGCCGCCCCTCCGCGAGCGCGGCCGCGCGCGTGTACCCGTGGCGCGAGAGGCCGAAGAGGCCGGGGGCGACGCCGATCAGGAACGCGCCGAGCACGAGGGCGGCGAGGGCGAGCGACCAGTGCTGGGCCGCGACCAGCTCGCAACGGCGCACCGCGGCCGATGTTGGCACGAGGAGGATCACGGCCGCGGCGAGGAGCAGGAGGCCGAGCCACGCGAACGGCGCCTCCACATGCATGAGCAGGCCGACGCCGACGAGCACGACGAGCACGAGGGCGATGACAAGCCAGAGCCACGCGCCGGTGAGCGCGCGGCGCTTCCGCTCCGGCGCGAGCGCGGGCCACGCAAACACTGCGCGCGCGGTGATGAGCGCGACGGCGGGGTAGAGCGGCATGGTGTAGTGCGGGAGCTTGGTGAGGGAGAGCTCGAAGAGGATCCAGGAGGGGATGAGCCACGCGAGGAAGAAGGATTCGGGGCGGGAGCGAAGCGACGGAGCAACGAAGCGACGGAGCGATGAAGCGGAAGAGGCCGGGCGCACGCCTTTGCGCCACGCGCGGCCGATGGCGAGGGCGGTGAGAAGGGAGCCGGGCCAGAAGAGGACGACGAGGAGGAGGGTGTGGTAGCCGGGCGGGCCCCAGTGGCCCTCGCGGGGGGCGCCGGCGCGGCCGAGGAACTCGTTGGTCACGATCGACCAGTACTCGGCGAAGCCGACGCGCTCGGCGACGAGGTAGACCCAGGGCCCGACGCCCGCGCCGATGATGAGCAGGCCGAGGACCGGGCGCGTGGCGCGGAGCCAGCGGAAGTTTCGCGCGAGCAATGAGAGGGTGAGCGCGGTGAGGACGACGATGAGGGGCGTGATGGGGCCCTTGGTGAGGATGCCGAGAGTTGTACAGAGCCAGAGGAGAAGCGACGGAGCGACGGAGCGACGAAGCGACGAAGGGAAGAAACAAGAAGAGGAAGTGGTAGCCCTCTCCCCGGCCCTCTCCCGCGGGGCGCGGGAGAGGGGGCCGGCAGCGCGCCAGATCCGGTGCAGCTGCCACATGGCGAGGGTGGTGAAGGCGACCATGACCATGTCGGCGCGGGCCTGGTGGGCCTCCCAGACGAAGACGGGGCTGACGGCGAGGAGCGCGGCCCCGAGAAGCGCGGCGCGGGGGTCGAACATGGCCAGGCCCATGCGCCAGGTCGCGAGGACGGTGAGGAAGCCCGCGAGCAGCGAGGGGACTCGGTACATCCAGATCGCGTCGCGGAGCGGGTCGCCGCCCGTGAAGACGGCCGCGGACGCGGCCTGGAGCCAGTAGATGAGCGGGGGCTTGTTGAGTCGCGGCTTCTCGGCGACCATCGGGATCACGAGGCCCCCTGCGTGCAGCGTGGGGTCGCGCTCGCTCTCGGGCAGCGCCACGCCCTCGAACATCTGGCGGCTGGCTTGGGCGAAGCGCGACTCGTCGCGGTCCACGGGCGGGATCGAGAAGAACCCCGGCAGATAGACTGTGCAGCACAGGAGCACGAGCGCGAGGCCCCCGAGAGGCCCCCGCGCGAAGCGAAGGGATGAGCCTCTGCGAGCCCCGATGTCGCGCAATCCGTCGGTCCGCATCTCGTGGGAGCATAATCGCGGCCTGGCGACGCCGGTCCGCGCGCTGCACCCGGCGTGGGCGGTGTGGTCGCCGGTGCACCGCTGGGCGACGGACTCCGCTCGGCGAGCCTGGGCCCCCCCGCTGCTCTACGGGCTGATCGCCGTGCTGCTCCTCTGGCCCCTGGACGGGTGGCTCAACGGCGCGATGGCGCCCGAAGGGCGCGCCCCGGCGTGGCTCGGGGGCGACCTGCGGCGAGAGCTGGAGGCGCTCCAGCAGTTCGGCCAGGGGACGGTCACGATCGCGATCGTGATCGCCATCTGGCTGCTCGACCCGGCGCGCCGGCGCGAGCTGATCGACTGGCTCGCGGCGATCGGGATCGCCGCGGTGATCGCCTTCGGGCTCAAGATGCTGCTCGGCCGTCCGCGTCCGGTGCTGGGCGAGCCGGACCTGCTGCTGGGGCCGCTGGGCATGTACCCGCTTGGGCCCGAGCAGGGGGTGGCCCACGCCTGGGAGTTCTGGCGCGACGACGTCTCGAAGTTGTGGTCGATGCCCTCGAGCCACACCGTCTACGCGGTGGTCGCGGCGGGGATGCTCGCGGCCTGGTATCCGCGCCTGCGCTGGCTGATGCTCGGGCTCGTGGCGGTGGTCGCGGCGGGCCGGCTGCTGCTGGGGGGGCACTACGCGAGCGACGTGGCCGCGGGGGCTGCGGTGGGCCTGATCGCGGTCGGCCTGGCGCGCCGGTGGCGCCCGAGCGGGGGCTTGGGAGCCCCGGCGAGCCCAGGGGCGGGCCTCGCCTGACAGCGTGGGCCGGGCGGCTTACACTTGACGCCCACAGCCGGAGAGGTGTCCGAGCGGCTGAAGGAGCAGCACTGGAAATGCTGTATACGGGTAACCGTATCGGGGGTTCGAATCCCCCCCTCTCCGCTTTCCCATCCTTCAGCGATCGTCCCAGGAATTCGAACCCCGCGTTGCGAAAGCCACGCCACCGGGGTTCGGCGCCCGCCGGGCGCCGCCCGCGCGGGGAACCCGTGGCCGCGGCGTGTCAGCTCGTGGTCTCCCCCGGCTCGTAAGGGATGACGGAGATGCCGCCGCTGGTCTCGAGCACGGCGTGGCGGATCTGGTCGAGCCTCGCGATGCCGTGGGCGTGGCGGGCCTCGTGGAGGATGTCCTCCTCGTCCACGCGTTCCTTCGCCATCCTGTCCTTGAGAAGCTTGCCGTCGGCCATGATCAGCAGGGGCCGGCCCTCCATGACGCGCTCGAGGGCCGGGAGCCTCGCCCGCAGGGCGGTGAGGGCGAGATCGAGCGAGATCAGCGTGAGGACCACGATCGCGGCGTTGGTGATGGAGAAATCTTCCCCGAGGAGCGCCTGCTGAGTCGCCTCGCCGCAGATGAGCAGGAGCACGAAGTCGAAGGTGGTCATCTCAGCGAGAGTCCGGCGGCCGGACAGGCGGAACAGGAGCCACACGACGACATAGATGGATGCACCGCGAAGGATCATGTCCATGGGCTTCTCCGACGCCGGGTCACGGGTAGACAAGCATCGAGAACGAGACAGTCACACCTTCGACACGGATGCTCCCGCTCTGCCGGCCCGCCCGCTGCGGCGTGAGCCGGAAGCTCACTTCGACAGGCTCGCCGGCGCTCGCGGCGAACTCGAACCTGGCCCTACGGACCACCGCCGTCTCCCGCGTGGGCGCGGGCCGGATGCGCTCAATGTCAGAGTCGGCGAGCATCGGCCCAGCGATTTCGACGCCGACCGAGTCCGCCGGCGCGCGGTCGATGCGGAGCGTCAGCTCGATCGGACGATGCCGGCGCGCGAAACGCTCGTACTCGATGCTGAAGCCATCGCCCACGGCCGTGGCGTGGCTGAGCGGTCCGCCGCCGAGCAGGCCCAGCGCCGCCGCGACGAGGATGGCAACGAACACGGCCCACGCGACCCGCTGCACCAGCCATTCGCGGCGCTGGAATGTCTCGTTCTCGCTGATGTGCAGGTCGGACGCACCGGCTCGGTGGGGCATGTCTCGGACTCCGCCCCTCGCCTCAACAGGAGGACGATCGCGGGAGCGCGTCGGTTCGCGCGTAGATGCGCGAGGCGCCGACGCGCGCGGCGCTCGGCTCGATCGACCCTCGGAGCTGCTGCCGCCTGATCGACCGCCGCACGGGCTCAGCGCTCACCATGCGGGCGCGTCGCTCGCGGGGAAGGACTCCATCGAGGCTTGCTCCACGGGGTCGATGCCCCGCCGCTCGGGAGCGCGCCGCTCGTGCTCGGGCACACGCCGGGACGCGGCGAGGGGACTCCCGCAGCCCGCCGCCGGTGCGCCGGCAGGGATTGCACGGTCGGGGCCGGCTTGCCTCCTCGCCCCCGCGACGCCAGTGGACGCGATGGCTCCCCCGGCGGCGGTGAGCACCGCGCCGCGGAAGGCCCGGCCGCGCACGAGGCTGGCCACACCCAATGCGAGCAGACCGCACCCGATCGCAATGGACGCCAGCCCGCCGATGCACGCACGATCGTCGGCACGTGCGCCCGCGGCTCGAGCATGTTTTCTGAGCTGCGCCTGGATCATCGTGGCAACGTACCCGATCGCCGGGTCGGCGGCCATGGAAATATCGCTCCAACTTCCGCGCGCCTCAACCTGCATTCACCGCCTGTTCATCGCCCGCTCAGGAGCGCGTCGGCGCGATCGTCAGAATCTGGGCGGCAGGACGAACTCGCCGCCGGCGACCCGACGGATACTCTCGAGCGTGTCGTTGGGTGGATTGATCTTGTCCACGAATCCCCAGGCGCCGGCCCCGATGACCGCGTCGATGGTCTCGCTGTCGCTCAGGCCGCTGCACACGACGACACGGCAGTCCGGGGCTGAGGCCGCGAGGCGCTTGATCGCCTCGATCGGGTCGAGCCCGGGGAGGTTGAGGTCGAGGAGGACGACGGAGGCGCCGGTGCCGGCGACGAGATCCATGAGCCCGTCGGTGCTCGCGAGCGTCCCGACGCACTCGAGGTCGGGCTGGGCGTTGAGCAGGCGCTGCCACAGGCTTCGCAGGGTCGGCTCGTCGTCCACCACGAGCACCCTGATGCGCCCGGCCATATGCACCCCCGCGATCCGTTCTCGGGCACGTGCCCCGGCCCCCGACACCCCGGGAACCCCGCCAAGTCTAGACAGGACCGGGCCTTGGATGGTTCCGGGCCCGCGACGTGTCGGGTCAAGCGGGCGGGGCGACGTGCGAGCTCCCCGCGCCCTCAGCCGATGACGCGGCGCTTCTGCTTGAGGTAGTCCCAGAGCACGAAGCGGTCGAGGTCGCGCCCCGCGGTGAAGAAGACTCGCCCGCGGGTGGACTCGGCGAGACGGTGGGCGAAGGCGATATCGTCGGAGTCCTGACTCCAGCTGGGGACGAGGAAGATGTTGATCGTGATGCCCTCCCGGGCGCAGCGCTGGGCCTCGCGCATCGTGGCCTTCTCGGTGAGGGGGTCGGGTGGGTAGAGCAGGTAGAGGTGCGCGGCCTCGTAGTGCGCGGTAGGGAGCCCGTCGGTGATGAGCATGATCTGCCGGTTCGGCGTGTCCTGGGCGGCAAGGATCTGGCGCGCGAGCCGGAGAGCGGCCTGGATATTGGTGAAGTGAGGGTGGACCATCAGCTCCGTCACGTCGGGGTCGGACATGTCGACGCGGAGGCGGACCCAGGGATCGTGCACGGTCACCGGCTTGGGCATCAGCCCGGCGATCTCCGAGATGTGCCGGAGCCTGGCGAACGTGTACATCTCGATGAGCGAGAGGTGATCGCCGGGGTACTCCCGCCGGATCAGCCCGTCGAGGGCGAGGGCCATCTTCTTGCAGGCGATGTACTGACCGGAATAGCGCATCGAGCCGGACATGTCCATGATCACGGCCGTCGCGACTCTGGGGGCGTTGCGCGTCTGGTGGATCTCGATGTCGTCGGCGCCGACGCCGAAGCGAGCCCCGGTCGAGACGGCGCGTGCGGCGGCGTTCGTGATCGTCTGCACGATGTTGATGTGGGCGGCCGAGTCGCCGAACTCGTACGCCCGGGTCCGCTCCATCTCCACTGCGCCCTCGCCGACGATGGGTCCGGTGTGCCGTCCGGACCGGGAGGCCTGCAGCTCGCTGAAGATCTCGTCGAGCAGCTTCCCCTGGATCGTGCGGAGCGCCTTCGGCCCGAGGCGGTACCCGCCGGCGTCGCGCTCGAGGCCGGCAAGCTCGGCCTGCTCGCGGATGAGCTGGGAGATCTTCCGCTCCATGGCGCGCATCTGCTCGACGTCCGCGTCGTCGACGAAACGCCGGAGCGCGTCCAGGTCGATGAGCCCGATCTTCGCGTTCTTCCTGGCCTCTCGGAGCTGCTCAAGCAGGCGGTCGATCGCCTCGAGCTCCTCCTTCACCTCGATGGCCTCGGGGGGCGTCAGGACGCGACGGCCCGTGAAGCTGTAGGTGGCCAGGAGCTGCTCCACTTCAAGCCTGACGCCGAGCGCTTCGATCAGCCCGACGAGCCGTCCGGCGAGCGGGCCGGACTCCCGCTCGGCCCGGTACCAGAGCCTCTCGAGCTCCGGGATGGATGCCGAGCGGAGGGCCCGCTCGAACTGAGCCCGCAGCTCGGGATCTCGCGGACGGACGGCCGCTCCGGCGTCCGCGAATTCCCTGACGGCCTGCCCGAGGGCGGGGGCGGGGTCGAAGGTCTCGAGGATGCTCCGCTTGCGCTCCTCGAGGAGGGCGATCAGCGCGTCGATGCTCGGGCCCAGCCCGGAGATCTGAGAGGGATCGATCTGGACCGCACCGGCCAGGTCCTCCTCGGTCAGCGGCCGGTGGGAGCCGTAGAGCATCAGGTGCTCCATCGCCGCCTCCGCGAGCGCGTCGCCCGCCGGTGCGGTCGGCGAGGGGAACCGCTTCGGGTCGTAGCCCAGGTAGCTGTGGACGATGCCGCCGGGCGTTCGGTGCCGGGTTGGCTCGGGGCGGACCATCGGGAGATTGTTTACACGTCCACGGCCGCGGGCGCGTGAACGACTCTTCAGAATCGGTGACTACGATGCCCGTGTCACCGCACATCCGTTCGAGCGGCCTCGCCGAAGGGCCGGCGCCTTCGGCGGAGGTTTCTCGAACGAGGAGCGTCCACTTGAGCAGTGCTGAAACCCCCATCCGTCCGGCGGCCCGCCTCCAGCCGACGGACCCGGCGCTCTCGCTCGGCGTGCACGTCGCCGGCTACGCCTACTACCTGCCGTCGCACGTGATCACCAACGCGGACCTCGCCGCGATGGTGGACACCTCCGACGAGTGGATCCTCGAGCGCACCGGCATCCGCTCGCGCCACCGCGCGTCGACCGAGCAGGCGACCAGCGACCTGGCGATCGCCGCGGCCGAGCGGGCGATGCACCGTGCGGGCGTGCACGCCCTCGAGCTGGACACGGTGCTGGTGGCGACGGCGACGCCGGACTCTCCGGTCCCCGCGGCTTCGTGCCTCGTGCAGGCGGGGCTGGGAGCGCGGAACGCGGCGGCGATGGACGTCGGGGCGGGCTGCTCGGGGTTCCTCTTCGCGCTGCACACGGCCGCATGCTTCGTGCGGGCCGGGGCCGCCCGTCGGGTGCTGGTCGTGGGCGCCGAGACGCTCACGCGGGTGACCGACTACTCCGACCGCCGGTCGTGCATCCTCTTCGGCGACGGCGCCGGGGCCGCGGTGGTGACGGCGCCGAACGGGACCCCGGAGGGCGCCGGCCCGCACGCCGGGGAGGGGCTGGAGCTTCTGTTCTCCTCGCTCGGCACCGACGGCGAGATGGCCAGGCTCATCGAGATCCCCGCCGGCGGCAGCCGCCACCCCGCGAGCGAGACCACCGTGCGCGAGCGCGGCCACTTCCTGCGCCTCGACGGCCAGGCGGTGTTTCGGCAGGCCGTGCGCCGCATGGCGGAGGCCGCGGAAGAAGCCCTGACGGCGACGGGCCTCGCCCCCGGCGATATCGACTGGCTGCTCCCGCACCAGGCGAACGCGCGGATCGTGCTCGCCGTCGCGGAGCAGACCGGGATCGCGCCGGCGCGTGCGATGCTGGACATGGCCGAGACGGGGAACACGTCCGCGGCGTCGATCCCGATCACGCTGGGGCGGGCCCGCGACAGCGGTCAGCTGGCCCCGGGACAGATCATCCTCATGCTCGCCTTCGGCGCCGGGCTGACCTGGGCGTGCCAGGTGTGGCGGGTGCGCGGCTGAGGCTCGGCGGACAGGACGGCGCTCGACCGCCAATCAGAGCTCGTACTCCACGCGCCCGTGCCTCACGCCGCGGCTGATTCGCTCGGTCGCCCAGAGACCCGCGAGCACGAACTCGACGCAGCTTGCGCGGACCGCGGGGTCGGCGGACGCGTTGACCTCGAACGCCTTGTCCCACGCGGGCGGGACCCGCTTGAGCAGCTCCGCGTAGTGGCGGCTGGGGAGGAGGTCACCGACCTCGATGCGCACGCCCTTGGCGAAGAGCTCGGCGATCTCGGCCAGACCGTGCTCGTCGACATACTCGCCGAAGACCTCGCCCACCGCCTGGGCGAGGATGGCGTCGAGCACCTGCGGCTCGGTCATCTGGTGCGTGCCCATCATGTCCAGCTCGAGCTTGCCGAGGGCGGAGGCGTGGACGTGGGCGAGGTCGCTGACGCGGGGCACGGCGGGGAGCGGCTCCCCCTCGCCCGCGAGGAGGATCGCCCGCCGGCGGGCGCTGGAGACCATGGTCTTGTAGTTGGCGATGGAGAAGCGGGCGGAGACGCCGGAGGCGTGGTCGACCCACTTGCTGCGCCGGGCGACGATCGCCATCTGCTCGACGATCTCGGCCATGAAGCGAGGGACGAGCACGGGGTACTTGTCGTCGAGCTCGCGGAGCCCGTCCTCGCGGGACTGCTCGCGCGTGATCTGCATGCCGGTCTCGCGCTCGCGCGGGTAGTGCGTGACGATGGTCGTGCCGATCCGGTCCTTGAGCTGCGGGATGACCTTGCCGGAGCGGTTGTAGGTGGTCGGATTGGCCGAGAAGAGCACGCAGACGTCGATGTCGAACCTGACGGGGTAGCCGCGGATCTGGACGTCCCGCTCCTCGAGGATGTTGAAGAGCCCGACCTGGACGAGGTCGTCGAGGTCGGGCAGCTCGTTCATGGCGAAGATGCCGCGGTGCATCCGTGGGATGAGCCCGAAGCTCAGCGCCTCCTCGGTGTTGAGGCTCACGCCGCCGGAGAGGATCTTCGCGGGGTCGATCTCGCCGATGAGGTCGGCGAACTTCGTGCCCGGGGCGAGCCGCTCCGCGTAGCGCTGGGAGCGGTGCCACCACCTGATGGGGATCTCGTCGGGCGAGCGCTCGGCAAGCATCGCACGCCCGGCGCCGGTGATCGGTCGCGTCGGGTCCTCGTGCACGGCGCTCCCCGGGATGTCGAGGTAGGGCGTCCATTCGTCGAGGAAGCGGACCATGAGGCGCATGAGCCGGCTCTTGGCCTGGCCCTTCTCGCCCAGGAAGAGCATGTCGTGCCCGGCGAGGATCCCGTGGGCGATCTCGGGGATCACGGTGTCGTCGTAGCCGATGATGCCGGGGAAGAGGTCCTCGCGGCGTTCCAGGGCGCCGACCAGGTTGTCGCGGATCTCCGCCTTCACCGTGCGGGAACGCCAGCCGCTCTCGCGGAGCGCCGCCAAGGTGGCCGGTCTGCTCTCGTTCGTGGTCGACGCCATCCTCGATCGCTCCCTCCGCTTCAGGACGGGGGCGCGGCCGGGCGCCCGAGCCCCACGAGGCACGCCCCGGCGGATGCTACGCCCGCCGCCTCGATGAGCGGCGATTCACCGCGCCCTCGCGAGCGCCTCGCGGTTGAAGATGCAGCCGGGCTCGGGTTCGTCGCCGCTGAGGATCGCGAGAACATTGCGGGCCGAGCGGACGCACATGTCGCGGTACGTCGAGCGGGTAAGGCTGCTGACGTGGGGCGTGATGACCACGTTGGGAAGGGAGCGGAGCGCGTCGAGCTCCTCGGGCTTCTGACGGTCGACCAGGTCGGCGCCGTAGCCGGCAAGCCGGCCGGTGCGGACGGCCTCGATCACCGCCGGCTGGTGGACGAGCTCGCCGCGCGCCGTGTTGACGAGGATCGCGCCCGGCTTCATGCGGGCGATCCTCGCGCCGTCGAGCAGGCCGATCGTGGAGGCGTCGAGCTGGCAGTGGAGCGTGACGATGTCGGACCGGGCGAGCAGCCCGTCGAGCTCGAGGCGCTCGCGCGAGGGATCATGGGCCCGCGGGTCGGCGTAGACGACGCGCATGCCGCACGCCTCGCACATCGAGGCCACACGGCGGCCGATGTTCCCGAGGCCGACGATCCCCACCGTCTTCCCGCGGGCCTCGTCGCGGTCGTAGCCGGCGCGCCGCTCCCACTGCCCGTCGCGGACCGCGTTGGCGTACTCCAGGAGCCCGCGGCTGACGGCGAGGATCAGCATCAGCGTGTGCTCGGCCACGGTCTGCGCGTTCGAGCCGGGGAGGTTGAGCACGGGGAGGCCGCGCTCGCTCGCCGACGCCATGTCGACGTTGTCGAGCCCGACCCCTGCCCGGGCGATGACCTTGAGGCCCTTGCACGCGTCCATCAGCTCGGCGGTGACGCGTCCCTTGCCCCGGGTCATGATCGCGTGGACGGGCGCACGCCGCGCGGCCTCGACACTCGCCGGCGGATCGGTGGAGGGTGATCGCACCGGCTCGGCCTCGCGCGCCAGCAGATCCTCCGCGGCGGGATCGAGGGACTCCAGGAGCAGCACTCGTGGCCTGGCGCCGGTCACTTGCGGGACTTCTCGCTGTGGTAGAGGGAGGCGTCCTCAGACTGCGGGCCCCGGGCGTCGCCGCGCCCGGAGACGAACGCGCCGGCCCCCTGCTGGCACAGGTCGGCATCGGTGAAAATGGACTCGTCCACGGGCGAGCCGGGCGGCGCGGAGATCTCGACGAGGTTGCCCGCGGGGTCGCGGATGAACATCTGGAACGTGCCGTCGGGGAGCTTGCGGACCTTGCCCCACGGCTTCGTGTCGATGATGCCGAGCTGCTTGAAGCGCCGGAACGCGGCGGCGAAGTCGTCGACGCGCAGGCACGCGTGGCCGCGGAACGAGGGCGTGTCCTCCCACTCGGTGACGTGGAGCTGCTGGGTGTCGTTGATCTTGAAGAACGCGGCCGGGTAGTCGAACTTGTACGCGGGCAGCGGCTCGAGGCCGAGCTCCCTCTCGTAGAACGCCGCGGCCTTCTCCAGGTTGTCCACGATCAGCGTGACGTGGTTGATGTACAGGGCGCGTGCCATGGGACATTCCTCTCGTTCAGCCACCGTGCGCGCGTTGGCGCAGCCCGTCGTGCTCGGCGATGAATTCCGGCCTGGGCGAGACACCGAACCCCGGCGCCGTCGGCGCCGAGAACACGCCGTTCACCGGCGCGAATGTCTCCTCCGCCATCTCCCGGAGCAGCGGGTTTCCGCCGAGCGAGTACTCGATGATGCGGGCCGCGGGGCTGGCGAAGGCGACATGCAGTCCCGCCATGAAGCTGATCGCCGAGCCCCAGAGATGCGGCGCCAGCTCGAGCTGGTGCGTCTCGCACAGGTGGGCGATGCGGACGAGCTCGGTGACGCCGCCGGCGATGGCCGCGTCGGGCTGGATCACGTCGGCCGCCCGTCGCTCGATGGCGTCGCGGATCTCAAAGCGCGTGAAGCAGCTCTCCCCCAGCGCGATCGGGACGGATGTGGACGCCCGCACCTCCGCCGTCGCGGCCATGTCGTCCATGCTGCACGGCTCCTCGAACCAGCGGAGCACACAGCCCTCGACGCCGCGGCAGAACTGCTTCGCCTCGGAGGAGCTCATCGTTCCATGGGCGTCGCACATGAGCTGCACGTCCGGCCCGAGGTGCTCCCTCGCGGCCCGCACGCGCTCGATGCTCGTCTCCACGCGCCCGTCCATCGCGCCCACGCGCATCTTCACCGCCCCGAAGCCGGCCTCGACGTACCGGCCGAGCTCGGGCCCGATCCCCGCGGCGTCGGCCCAGCCGCCGGAGGCGTACGCCGACATCGACTCGCGGCAGGCCCCCCCGAGGAGCTGCACCACCGGCACGCCCAGCGACTTGCCCAGGATGTCCCACAGCGCCGTGTCCACCGCGCTGATCGCCGCGACGCTCAGCCCGCGCCGTCCGAGCGCCGGGAATGAGCGCCCGCGCTCCAGCGCCAGGGCCGCACGCCCGCCGCAGTACAGCGTCTCCCAGATGCGGCTTATCCGGCGAGGGTCCTTGCCCAGGATCGCCGGGGCCATGTTGTGCTCGATGCACGCGACGATCGCCGCGGCCCCCCCGGTGCTGCCTACGGCCGGCTTGGCCTCGCCCCAGCCGACCAGGCCACCGTCGGTCTCGACGCGCACGACGGCCGTGTCGAACGTGCGCTGGCGCCCGAAGTCGGAGACGTGCTGGTCCTTCTCGGGCAGCGGGCAGTGGAGCCAGTATGCATCGACGCGCGCGATCTTCATGACGCCTCTCGTGGCTGAGCGCCGTCAGGAGATCAGGGGCAGGAGCACGCCCGCGCTCTGCCGGATCTGCTCGACGTAGAACCGCTCGCTCATCAGGTTCGACCCGTGGTCCTCGAGAAACTTCCGCTGCTCGGCGGAGACACCCGAGAAATCCGTCTCGGCCTGGTGGGGGTGGGGGTTGGCGGGCGTGCGGTCGAAGGGCGGGCAGAACTCGACCGAGAGCGGCCCGTCGTACCCGATCTCGCGCAGCGTCGCCACGATCCGCTCCCAGTTCAGCGAGCCCAGCCCCGGCGCGAAGCGGTTGTTCTCGCCGATGTGGAAGTCCACCAGCCGCCCCCGCGCCGAGCGGATGGCCTCGAATATGTCGCGCTCCTCGAGGGCCATGTGGAACGAGTCGAGGCATACGCCGCACGAGGGCCCGACGGACTCCGCCAGCGCCAGCGCCTGCGCCGCCCGGTTGATGAAGAAGGTTTCGAAGCGGTTGATGGGCTCGATCCCGATCCGCACGCCGCAGCGCCGGGCGTGGTCATCGCACTCCCTGAGCGACTCGACGGCCCACCCCCACTCCTCCTCCGGCGTCGCCTCCGACACCACCTGCCCCACCGACCCGGGCACCACCGACATCTCCTCCCCGCCGAGCTCCCGCACCATCGTAATGCACCGCTTGATGTAGCCGACGGACGCCGCCCGCCGGGCCGCGTCCTTCGCGAGAAGGCTCCGCTCCGGGGTCATCAGGGAGACCGCCCCGAAGCAACGGATACCGGTGTCCTTGAGCAGCCGGCGCACCGAGGCCGTATCTACCTGGTCGGGTATCCCGGCGATCTCGATGGCCTCGTAGCCCAGGGCCGGCAGCCGCCGGATCGAGACCTCGATGGGCTCGGCCCGCATCCACGTGTGCATCGCCAGGTACATCGCGCACTCCCTCGCCGGCAGGCCGGCCGGGCCCAGTGTAGCGGCTCGCGCTGGCGCGCCCGCGTCTGGTACGCTGGCGCGGATGTCCCGACCCCTCCCTGCCATCGCCCTGATGCCTCTGCTCCTGCTCGCACCCACTGCCCACGCGCAGGGCGACGGCCCCGACCCGCAGTGGACCGCCTACCCCGGCGGCGACGGCCCTGGCGCGGGTAAGCGCATCGTGCTCGTCAGCGGCGACGAGGAGTACCGCTCCGAGGAGGCTCTGCCACAGCTCGGCAAGATCCTGGCGGTCCGCCACGGCTTCGAGTGCACGGTGCTCTTCGCGATCAACCCCGAGACGGGCGAGATCGACCCCAACTGCCGCACCAACATCCCCGGCCTCGAGGCGCTCGACGACGCCGACCTCATGATCATCGCGACGCGCTTCCGCGACCTGCCCGACGAGCAGATGGCCCACATCGACGCCTTCCTCACCGGGGGCAAGCCGGTGATCGGCCTGCGCACCGCCACGCACGCCTTCAACCTCGAGTCGAGCTCGACCTATGCCCACTACACCTGGAACTCTCCCACCGGCGGCTTCGGACGGGAGTTTCTCGGCGAGACGTGGGTCGCCCACCACGGGCACCACGGGCACGAGAGCACCCGCGGCCTCGCCGCCCCGGGGGCCGAGGGCCACCCCATCCTCCTCGGCATCGAGCCCGGCTCGATCTGGGGTCCCACCGACGTCTACCTCGTGAACCTCCCGCTCCCCGAGGGGTGCGAGCCCGTCGTGCTCGGCCAGGTGCTCGCCGGCATGAGCCCCGACGACGAGCCGGTCGCCGGCGAGAAGAACGACCCGCTCATCCCCATCGCCTGGACGCGCGAGTTCCCCGAAGGCTCGGGCAAGCCCGCCCGCGTCTTCACGACCACGATGGGGGCGGCCACGGACCTCACCGCCGAAGGCACCCGGCGCATGCTCGTCAACGCCGTCTACTGGACCCTGGGGCTCGACGACCAGCTCCCGCCGACCGGCGCCGACGTGCGGCTCGTCGGCGAGTACGACCCGTCCCCCTTCGCCTTCGACGGCTTCCGACGGGGTGTGAAGCCCTCCGATCACGCCCCTGAGCCCACGCCGCGCTGAGCGGCCGAGCGCGCCGCGGTTGCCCATGCTCCCAATCCGTCTGGCCCCTGTCGCGCTCGTTTCGACGAGCGCTCCACCCCAGGGGCAGGAGCGCTTCCCCTCTCCGTCTCTTCGTCTCTTCGTTTCCCGGTTACCCCCCCACTCCCCACGAGACATACTTCAGCTCCGTGTACTCCTCCACGCCGTACCGCCCCCCCTCGCGCCCGAATCCCGAGTGCTTCACGCCGCCGAACGGCGCCTGCGCGGTGCTCGGCGCCCCGTCGTTGGCGCCGATCACGCCGTACTCGAGCGCCTCGGCCACGCGGATGAGTCGCGACGCGTCGCGCGTGTAGAAATACGCCGCAAGGCCGAACGGCGAGCCGTTGGCGAGCGCGACCGCCTCCTCCTCGGTGTCGAACGTTGCGACGGGAACGATCGGTCCGAACGTCTCCTCGCGCGCGCAGAGCATCTCCGGCGTGAGGCCGTCGATGATCGCGGGCCTGACGAAGCGGCGCGCCAGCCCTGCCCGCGGCGAGAAGATTTCCCCGCCGCAGAGGATGCGCGCCCCGCGGCCTCTCGCGTCGGCCAGGTGCCGCTCGACCTTGGCGACGCCCTCGTCGTCGATCAAGGGCCCGATGGTCACGCCCTCGTCGGTTCCCGCGCCCACCCGCAGCGCCCCCACCGCCTCGCGCAGCCTCCCCAGCACCGCCTCACGCACGGACCGCTGCACGTAGACGCGGTTCGCGCAGATGCACGTCTGCCCCGCGTTGCGGAACTTGCTCGCCATCAACCCCGACACGGCCGCGTCGAGGTCCGCGTCCTCGAAGATGATGAAGGGCGCGTGCCCGCCGAGCTCGAGCCCGAGGCGCGTGATGTTCGGCGCGGCCAGGCGTATGAGGATCCGCCCAACCTCCGTCGAGCCCGTGAAGGAGACCTTGCGCACGCGCGGATCGGCGAAGATCGCCTCGCCGATCGGCCCCGGCTCGCCGGTGACGACGTTCACGACTCCTGGCGGGAACCCCGCCTCCACGCACAGCTCCGCCAACGCGAGCGCCGAGAGCGGCGTCTGCTCCGCGGGCTTGACGACCACCGTGCACCCGGCCGCGAGCGCCGGAGCGATCTTGCGCGTTATCATCGCGCACGGAAAGTTCCACGGCGTGATCGCCGCGACCACGCCCACCGCCTGGCGCAGCACGAGGATGCGCTTGCCTGCGAGGCTCGCCGGGATCAGCTCGCCGTAGACGCGCTTGGCCTCCTCCGCCGCCCACTCGACGAAGCTCGCGCCGTAGCGGATCTCACCGCGCGCCTCGGCGAGCGGCTTGCCCTGCTCCCGCGTGAGCAACTGCGCGAGCCGCTCCTCGTCGCGCCGCATCAGCTCGAAGAGCCGGCGCAGCGAGGCCGCGCGCTCCTGCGCCGGGCGAGACCGCCACGCCGGCAGCGCCCCCGCCGCGGCGTCGATCGCCCCCGCAACCTCCGCGGGCCCGCACGCCGGGACGTCCGCGATGTGCGCGTCGGTCGCCGGGTCGATCACCGCGAACGTCCGCCCGTCCGCGGCCCCGACCCACTCGTTGCTGATCAGATTGCGCGTCTGCATGGCCAACTCTAGTGCGCCGGCCGCGCGGGCTCGCACCCGTCCCGCCGGGCAACTACCATGAGGCGGATGGCCGAGCGATCGCACCCAAAGACCTCCGCCGCCGCACGCCACGCCCGCGTGCGCGACGCCCACTCGGCCGAGATGGCCGAGGACTACGTCGAGGCGATCGCCGACATCATCGCCGAGCGGGGCGAGTGCCGCGTCACCGACCTCGCCGCCCGCTTCGGCGTCAGCCACGTCACGGTCAGCCGCACGATCGGGCGGCTGTCGCTCCGTAAGGGCGCCCCGGCGCTTGTCTCGACCGAGCCCTACCGCCCGATCGAGCTGACCCCCGCCGGGCGGCGGCTCGCGGCCCGGGCCAAGGCCCGCCACGAGACGTGCGTCCGGTTCCTCCTCGCCCTCGGTCTCGATCGCAGGACCGCCGAGCTGGATGCCGAGGGAATCGAGCACCACGTCAGCCCCAGGACCCTGCGTCTCTTCGAGCGGTTCGCCGATGAGCGCCCCGGCTGAGCCGTTCCGACGGGCCCCTTGCCGGCCCCGCGCCGATGATGCTATTGTAGCTTATGCTACATTCTACCCGCCGGGCCGGCCTCATTCCGCATGTCGCGATCCTCATTCTCGCGCTCGTGCTGCCCGCGTGCGGGGAGGCGACGCCCGGCGCGCAGTCCGCCGCGCGCGGGGCACGAGTGGTCTGCACCGTCGCCATGATCACCGACGTGGCGCGCGCGATCGCCGGCGATCGCGCCGAGGTCGTCGGCCTGCTCGGGGCGGGCATCGACCCCCACCTCTACAAGCCCACGCGCACGGATATCGAGGCCCTCATGTCGGCCGACCTTGTGCTGTACAACGGCCTGCATCTCGAGGGGAAGATGCGCGAGGTGCTCGAGCGCGCCGGCGCGTCGGGACGCGCCTTCGTGCCGGTCGCCGAGCGGCTCGACGAGGCCCTCCTCCTGGTCCCCCCCGAAGGCGCCGGACAGCACGACCCGCACGTCTGGATGGACCCGACCGCGTGGGCGGCCGTCGCGGGCGTGGTCCGGGACGCGCTGAGCGGGATCGATCCCGCCTACGCCGAGGAGTTCTCGCAGCGGGCCGAGCGGTACAGCGCGCAGCTCAGGGAGCTCCACGCCTACGCCGCGCGGGTGCTCGGCACCATCCCGGAGGAGCGTCGCGTCCTCGTGACCGCCCACGACGCCTTCAACTACTTCGGGCGGCGCTACGGGTTCGAGGTCGTGGGCATCCAGGGGATCTCCACCGAGAGCGAGGCGGGCGTGCGCGACATCGAGCGGATCGTCTCGCTCCTGGTCGAGCGGCGCATCCCCGCAGTCTTCATCGAGTCCACGGTGTCCGAGCGGAACATCCGAGCGCTCATCGAGGGCGCCCGCGCACGGGGCCACGCCGTCACCATCGGCGGCAGCCTCTTCAGCGACGCGATGGGAGAGGCCGGCACGTACGAGGGGACGTACATCGGCATGATCGACCACAACGTCACCGCGATCGCGCGGGCCCTGGGCGGGGACGCCCCCGCCCGGGGGCTGCACGGAAGGCTCGCGCCATGACCGACAAAACCGACGTGGCACGCGCGGGGGCGGCTGGGCGCGAACGGATGGCACCGGCGACCGGACAGCCGCACCCCCGCAGCGTGCTCGACGCCAGGCCCGAGCACTCGGCCGACAACCCGCTCTCGGTGCACGCGATGACCGTGGCGTACCACCGAAAGCCCGTGCTCTGGGACGTGGACTTCGACGCCCCCGCCGGCTCGCTCGTCGCCATCGTCGGCCCCAACGGGGCCGGGAAGAGCACGTTCATCAAGGCGTGCCTGGAGCTGATCCCCCGCGCCTCGGGGGGCGTCGAGTTCTGGGGCGAGCCCTACCGCAGGGCCCGTCGGCGCATCGGATACGTGCCCCAGCGCGAGAGCGTCGACTGGGACTTCCCCGTCAACGCTCTCGATGTCGCCCTGATGGGACGCTACGGCAAGATCGGCTGGTGCCGGCCTGTCTCCCGGGCGCACCGACGCGCGGCGCTGGCCTGCCTCGAGCGCGTCGGCCTCGCGGACCTCGCCGACAGGCAGATCAGCCAGCTCTCCGGGGGCCAGCAGCAGCGGGTGTTCCTGGCCCGCGCCCTCGCCCAGGAGGCCGACCTCTACTTCATGGACGAGCCCTTCGCCGGCGTCGACGCCGCGACTGAACGGGCGATCGTCGAGCTGCTGCGCAACCTGCGGGACCAGGGCAGGACCGTCATCTGCGTCCACCACGACCTCCAGACGGTGGGCGAGTACTTCGATCACGTCCTCCTCCTCAACATGCGCGTCGTGGCCGCGGGCCCCGCCGCGACGACGCTCACGCGCGACAACCTCCACAAGACCTACGGCGGCCGCCTGACGCTCCTGGCCGAGGCCAGCGAGGCGGTCGCCCGTGCGGAGCGTGAGCCGTGAACGCGCCGACGGGACAGCTCACGCGCGGGGCGACGGGCGCGGAGCTCGTGGAGATCCTCCTCCTCCGCTCGGGTGTCAACACGACGAACGTGCTCCTCGGCGCGACCCTGCTCGGGTGCGCGGCCGGTCTCATCGGCGCCTTCGCGCTCCTCCGCAAGCGATCGCTCACCACCGACGCCCTCGCCCACGCGACGCTCCCGGGCATCTGCGCCGCCTTCCTTGTCGCCGACGCCCTCGGACTCTCCGCCAAGAGCCTCCCCGCCCTCATGGCCGGGGCGGGCGCGAGCGGGGTTCTCGGCGTTCTGTGCATCCACGCGATCGTCTCCCGCACGCGACTGCGCGAGGACGCCGCGATCGCCCTCGTGCTCAGCGTCTTCTTCGGCGCCGGGATCATCCTGCTCTCGGCCATCCCCCGCCTCACCACCACGCCCTCGGGCGGGCTCAACAGCTTCGTCTACGGCCAGGCGGCGGCGCTCCAGCGCTCCGAGGTGCTGCTCATCGCCGGCATAGGCGCCGCGGCCCTCGCGTCGGGCATCGTCATGCTCAAGCCCTTCGCCCTCGTCGCGTTCAACGACACGTTCGCCCAGTCGCTCGGCTGGCCGATCCGCCGGATCGACCTGACGCTCATGGCCCTCATCGTGCTCGTCACCATCGCCGGGCTGCAGACCGTCGGCCTGATCATGGTCGTCTCGCTGCTCATCATCCCGCCAGCCGCCGCCAGGTTCTGGACCGACCGCCTCTGGAGGCTGCTGGTCGTCAGCGCGCTCGTGGGAGGGCTGTCGGGCTACTGCGGCGCCGCCGTCTCCGCGGCGGTCCCGAACAAGCCGACCGGCGCCGTGATCGTGCTCGTCGCCGGGGCGATCTTCGTGGTGAGCATGCTCTGCGCTCCCCGACGCGGGGTCGTCGCCGAGGCGCTGCGCCGCGCGCGCCTCCACCTCCGCATCGCCGGCGACCACCTCCTCGAGACCCTCCACGACGCCGCGCCGCAACACCCGGAGGGGCTCCCGATCGGCGCGCTGGCGCGTCGGCGCGGCCTGGCCACCCCGCACGCGCGGGCCCTGCTCACGCTCCTGCGCGCCCGCCGGCTCGTCCGACCCGCCCCGGGCGGATACGCGCTCACGAGCGCGGGGCGGCGTGAGGGCGCCCGCATCGCCCGGAATCACCGCCTCTGGGCCGCGTACCTCATCCACCACGCCGATGTCGCGCCGACGCACGTGGACTGGTCGGTGGATCAGGTCGAGCACGTGCTCTCCGAAGAAACCGTCGCGGCGCTCGAGCGGGCGATGGGCCTCCGATCGCCGGCCACGCCGGGGGAGGCCCGGCCGTGAACACCCCGCCGGCGGGCTTCATCACGATCGACCTCATGCCGCTCGCGGCCGCGATCCTCGCCGGGCTCTCCTGCGCCCTGCTCGGCAACTTCCTCGTGCTCCGCCGGCAGAGCATGCTCGGAGACGCCGTCTCCCACTCCGTGCTGCCAGGGATCGTCGTGGCCTTCCTTCTGACAGGCACGCGCAATCCGCTGATCATGCTCCTCGGGGCCGGCGCGGCCGGGCTGCTCTCGGTGCTCATGATCGACGTGGTCCGGCGCGTCGGACGCGTCGAGCCCGGCGCCGCCTTGGGCGTGGTCTTCAGCGTCTTCTTCGCGCTGGGCGTCTACCTCATGCAGCAGGCGGCGAGGAACGTCGATCTCGACCCCAACTGCGTCCTCTACGGCGACCTGGAGGCGCTCATCTGGTTCCCGCCGAGCTCGTCCCCGCGACCGGTCCTCGTGGACGTCCTCCTCCACCCGCCGCGCCAGGTGACCACGCTGGCGGTGATCACACTGGCCTCGGGCGCGTTCATCGCGCTGCTCTACAAGGAGCTGCGCCTTGCGAGCTTCGACCCCGAGCTCGCCACGAGCCTCGGCTTCCGCGCCTCGTGGCTGGGCGCGATGCTCCTCGCGCTCGTCGCCGCCGCGACCGTCGCGGCCTTCGAGGCCGTTGGTTCCATTCTCGTCATCGCGATGCTCATCTGCCCCGCCGCCACAGCCCGCCTGCTCACCGACCGCTTCCGCACCCAGATCCTCCTCAGCGGAGTCATCGGGGCAGGATCCGCGGCGGCCGGGTACTTCGCCGGCACCCGGCTGCCCCAGGCGCTCGGCCTGCCCGGCGCGGTCAACGCCGCCGGCGCGATCGCCGTCACCGCGGGCGCGGCCTTCGCGATCGCCGCTCTTGCCTCCCCCACGCACGGCGTCCTCGCCGCCGCTGTGCGCCGCCGGGCCCTGGCCACGCGCATCGCCCTCGAAGACCTGCTCGGCGCGCTCTACCGTACCCGGGAATCACCCGCGCTCTCCGCGCCGCTCTCACCGAGGGTGGCCCGCGCCGCGCGCTCCGCGGAGAGACTCGGCCTCGTGGTCCGCACCGGTGGCGGACACCCGGGGGTCGACCTGACCGCCAAGGGGCTCGAGTCCGCCCGAGCGCTCGTGCGTCGCCACCGGCTCTGGGAGACCTATCTGGTCGAGCGCGCCGGCCTGCCCGCGGATCACGTGCACGACGCGGCCGAGCAGCTCGAGCACCTCCCCCGCGTCGGCCCACGCGCCCGGGACTTCGCCGCACCGCCCTCGCTCGACCCGCAGGGAAAGAGAATCCCCGGCGACGGGGAGGTATCGCCGGGGTAGCGCGGGCATGCCCGCGGAGAGGGGAGAGAGTTCGTGCGTGCTACGGCCGCCAGTCGGGATCGTCCTCCCGCGCCGCCTTGTCGGACCAGAGGCGGCGATCGAGGAGCTGCTCCGGCGAGAGCGTGTCGGTGTGTCCGTCGAAGTATCCGACGAGCGCCCGGCCGTTGTAGCGGGGATGCACATAGCCGAACGCGCTGGGAGGCCGAGTCTCGTCGTAGAAGTCGTCGATCGGCGGCTCGGTGCGGTGGAAGCCCCACTCCCACTCGTTGGCCCCCGACGGCCCCCGCGCACTGATGAAGGTGATGAGCTCCGTGGGCCTGAACGCATCCCCGATGCGCCGGACCGCCTCGCGCTTCCTGAACTGCGGATCCGGCAGCGTGTAGTTGCCTCCCACGTAGTTGATGTTGAGGCCGAAGGCGGGGTAGACGCTCATGCGATAGGCCCATTCGAAGGCGCCGTCCGGCATGCCGAGGACCTCGTCGCGGCTCTTGTAGAAGTCTGTCTCGCCGTTGACGAGCGTCGTGCCGAGGAAGCCGTAGTCGAACCAGGGCGCGAGGCGGTAGACCCATCGCTGCGAGATGAGCCAGTCCCACTCGTTCCCGAACTCGTCGAGCACCGTCTCCTCGGTGCCGTTCTCCAGGTAGCCCGGGATCACCCAGTCCCGATGGTCCCCCGCGTAGAGGATGTACGCGCTCATGAGCGATCTGCTCGCGACCGCCGCGTTCGTGGCCCGCGCTTGCACCCTCGCCTGCGCCAGGGCCGGGAGCAGGATGCCCATGAGGAGCGCCACGATCGCGATGACGACCAGCAGCTCGATGAGCGTGAACGCACGCCTCACCGAATCGATGCGCCGTCCCATCGGACTCCCTCCCGGGTCAGCAGCCCGCCGTCCAGAGGTTCAGGTAGGCGATGAAGTCCCGTGTGTCCACGATGCCATCGCCGTTCATGTCCGCGGAGGGGTCCTTCGCCGTCCACGCGTTGAGGTATGCGATCACGTCCCGCGTGTCCACCATACCGTCGCCGTTGAAGTCGGCCGCGCAGTCGTCGAGCGTGATCGTGTCCACCGCGACGCGGTCGAGGCTGAAGTGGGCCTCGACGGTCGGCGCGGTGAAGACGTACTGATCCGCGTTGCCCGAGACCGTGAACGCGAAGAGCACGTCGACGATCCAGCCCATGTCGGTGTTCTCGCGGTAGAGCTCCACGACCTCGTCGGGGAGCACCCCGTCCAACGTCACGCCGTCGTAGTCGAGCTCGGTGCCCAGCCCGCGGATCTGCAGGAGCAGCGTCGTCTCGCCCTGGCCGTAGCCGTAGTTCGGCACGCTGATCTCGAAGACCTGCGGCCCGAAGGGCGAGTAGATGTTGCCCGCGCCGGTGGCGAACCCGTTGCCCGTGATCTCCACCACGTCGGGATCGGGCCACCCGTCGGGCAGCGGGTCAGGGAACTGCCCGATGTCGCACTCGTTCCCGCCGCTGGCGTTCGTGAAGTAGTCCCACTCGAAATACGTCGAGTCCGCATCGCCGCGCGACCAGCCGTACGCATCGGGCCCGATGAAATCGGCCGTCGCGCTGCCGCCGGCCGCGAGCACTACCGCGAGAGGGAGCTTCCAGAAACCGGTCATCGTGTGTTCTCCTTCCGTCAGGGAGCCGCACAGGGGCCCCTTCTACGTAGGTGCCCCCGAAACCATACATGCTATATGTGTCCTCAATACCTGTCCAGGAGTTATAGACATTTATATCTACATTTATCCCATCCACTCGGGTGCGCGATCGAAATACGCCCCAGGACTACGCCCGGGCCGCCCCGCTCGCACTCTCCATGGCGTCGAACGTGTCGATGATGAGGCGGAACATCGCCTCCGCCCCGCCCAGGAGCAGCGCGGCATCCGCCTCCGAGAGCGGCAGCGAGGCCAAGGCCCGGCAATACTCGCCCCAGATCGATCCCTGCTCGTCCCCGTAGGGGTCGAGATAGCGCGTCGCAGACTGGCCCTCCAACGGCAAGCACCGGCGCACGGCGCGGGCGATGAAGCGCCCTCCGTTCGTGCTGCCCTCGAGCACGTAATGCATGCCCAGCAGGTGCAGGGGCGGCACGTCGACCAATTCACGGCTGAACGCCGCCACAGGCCCGACCGGCGCCGAAAGGCCGTCCGCCCCGAGCTCCCGCACATCTTCCGCGGCGAGCGTCGCCCGGAACCGGCTCGGATCGACCGGCGAGAGCAACGCCTCGCCGCGGCGGGCGAGCAGCTCATCCTCGAGCGCGGCGTGGATGTGGCCAAGCTGCTGGAGATAGAGCACATAGGCCTCGACGCTCGCCTGGCCACGCACGAGCGCCGCCTGAATCGGGTGCCGCTCCGCCTTCGTGTGCAGATCGCGTGTCTCGGCCCGGAGCTGCGCGAGCACACCGGCAGGCTCCGCAGCGGCCCGCATGGCGCCGGAGGGGCTCACTGCGCCACCCCCACCGCCCCCGCCGCCAGCAAGGCGGGCACGAGCAGCCACAGCAGGCCCTTGATGGTGAAGAACGCCAAGCCGACCAGGCCGAACCGAGCGAGCGTGCGTCGCACTTGCTGCCCCTTTATGCGATTGAGTCTCAGTCGCATCCATGGTAGGTCGCGCGAGCCGTCGGTCGAGCGCTCCGCGGCAAAAGATCCGCGCGGCCCCCTCTCCGGCCCGACCTTGTGACTCAGTGGAGTGCCGATGGCTCCGCGCGCGGGCACGTCACCCCTTCGGCCTCGGCGACGAGCGACGGGAGAACCTGGAATTCGAGATCGAACTGGAAGGGCTCGAAAAAGGTCCCCGGCACCTCAAGGCCCCAGGGGTCCCCCTTGTGTCGCAGCAGCCGGTACGGGATCCGCGCCCGCAGCGAGATCGTGCCGTCCGCCTCGAGTTGAATATCCACGTCGGCCTCGCCCGGGTCCGAGCCGTCGAGACTGGCGAACCGCGCCTGCCGGGGCAGGATCGTGCCGCCCATGTCGTCGCCGGCGCTGGCCACGTTGAACATCTCCGTCTGATCAACGGTCAGGCCGCAGGCTTCGACGTCCTCCGTCCTGTACTGGAGCCGATGCACGAGCGTGAGGGGGTCCGGCACCGCCGGCTGGTTGAACGCGACGTTGCGCAGCTCGACGATGATGTCGCTCCCGTTGGCGATATCCGCGAAGAAGAGACGCTCACGCTCGAGCTTGAAGAGCCCGACGCGCACGATCGCGCCCTCGGGGTGGCCCGCGCCCTTCTCGAGGCGGGCTCCCCCCAGCCCGACGAACGCCTGGAGATTCTCACCGAGGGACTCCCGGTCCTCGGGGCTTCCATAGGGAAGGTCGGCCCCGAGCTCCACCTCCGAGCCGTCGGACTTCGTCCACACGACGCGAACGTGGGGAACTTTGCTGTCGTCGGCCAGGAGCAGCGGGCCGCGCGCGGGTCGGCCGGCCGCACCCCACGCGGGCGCGCCCAGGCACAGGAAGAGAAGCGTGGTGATGGCAGCGGCTCGTGCAGACATCCGTTGGATTCCGTCGATCCGAATGCGGAACTCCCGGAAGCCCCGGCGCGAAAAGACCGGCCGCGGGCTTGTGCGGACGGCCGGTTCAATATAGCCTGACCCCGGGCGATCGGATGCTCAATCCGCGCGACAACCGTCGGCATGAGCCGAGGCGCGATCGCACGTCCCCTTACGGAGGTTCACGACATGCGTCATGGTCTGCTTTTGCGTGCCACCGTCCCGGCCGCCCTTGCTCTCGCGGCGGGGGCGGCGGCCGGCCCGTCCGACCCCCCGTTCTCGCCCCGCGACGAGGACGTGCTCAAGGAGCTGGCTCGGCGGGTCGCGCCCCCCTCCGACGACGCCGGTCGCGCGTCGTTCGACAGCATGAACATGACGCTGCTGAAGTGGTTCACGCTGAGCGACTTCCCGGGAGGCTCGACCCGCGGCAACGACTGCTGGGGCTACGTCTCGCCCTCCGGGCGCGAGTACGCGATCATGGGCCTCGAGCGCGGGTTCGGCTACGTCGAGGTCACCGATCCCGCCAACGCCCAGATCATCGCGACCATCCCCGGTCCCGCCAGCACCTGGCACGACGTCAAGGTCATCGGCCACTATGCCTACGGCGTCAGCGAGGCCGGCGCAGGCATCCAGGTCATGGACCTCTCCGACATCGACAACGGGAACGTCACCCTCGTGCAGAACAAGCTGCAGATGGGGCACAGCTCCACCCACAACATCGTCGCCAACCCCGACTCGGGGTATCTCTACCTCGCGGGGGGCAACATCCAGAACGGCGGCCTCGTCGCGGTGAGCACCGCGACGCCCCACGACCCCACGATCGTCGGCGCGTGGGGGCAGTACTACGTCCACGACGCCCAGGTCGTGACCTACACCTCGGGGCCCTACGCCGGGCGCGAGATCGCCTTCTGCTTCTCCGGCCTGAGCGGCGGCTGGAGCCAGACGGCCCTTCGGATCGTCGATGTCACCGACAAGAGCAACATGTTCACGATCAGCACGGTGTCCTGGTCCGGCGCGCAGTACTCCCACCAGGGGTGGCTCAGCGAGGACCGCAGGTACGTCTACATCGACGACGAGCTCGACGAGTACTACGGCACCGTGAACCAGACCACGACGCGCATCTACGACGTCCAGGACCTCGCCAACCCCGTCTTCGTCGGCACCTTCACCACCGGCCTCCGCACCATCGACCACAACCAGTACACGCACAACGGGAAGATCTTCCAGTCCAACTACCACTCGGGGCTGCGCGTCTTCGACTCCAGCGACCCCACCGCCCCCACCGAGGTCGCCTACTTCGACACGTTCCCGGAGGACAACGACCTGGGCTTCGACGGCTCATGGAGCAACTACCCCTACCTGCCCAGCGGCACGATCCTCATCTCCGACATGAACCGGGGGCTCTTCATCGTCCGCCTCGACCTGTGCGACGCCGACTTCAACGGCGACGGCGCCGTCAACACGCTCGACGTGCTCGCCTTCCTGAACGCCTGGACGGCGCAGGACCCGCGCGCGGACTTCAACGGCGACGGGGCCATCGACACCCGGGACGTCCTCGCGTTCCTGAACGCGTGGACAGCAGGGTGCTGATCTGACCACACCGGCGCGCCCCGCGTTGCTCCGCGCGGCGCGCATTGAACGAGTTCTGTGCCTCTCCCGCCCCGCCGGGAGATGCACCATATCCAGATCTGCAGCGCGAACGCGAACCATCCGCGCTCTTCACCCGGTGCCGCGATCCGTCCCGCGGCGCTGTTCCTCGCGGCTTCCATGCCCGGCGGCTCCGCCGATGATGCCCGGCGCGGCCCGATCATCAGCATTTCGAGAGCAACCGTCGAACGCATCGCCCCAGGCGATGACGAATGTACGCCTTACGTGTGCTCTTTAGGTGCGAGCCATCGGCCACGTTCGTCTCGGATCCGGCCGTTCTCGCCGCTATGCTCTGGGTGAGCGTTCGTTCGCGTGTGCTCCTGAGGCGGCGCCGGACCGGGGCTCGCTCGTGGACACGCAGGCGACACATGCCTCCTTGCTCTCCCGCGTGCGCGATCCAGCCGACGCCGCGGCGTGGCGGGAGTTCGAGTCACGATACGGCGAACTGATCGTCCGCTACGCCCGCGCCCGCGGCCTGAGCTTCGCCGACGCGCTCGACGTCCGCCAGATCGTTCTCCTGCGGCTCTCCAGGTCGCTGCGAGGGTTCCAATACGACCGCGAGCGCGGCCGGTTCCGCAGCTACCTGGGCGCCGTCGTGCGGAGCGTCGTGTTTCGCTGGTCGTCGTGTCCCAAGCCGGTGACGGTCAGTCTAGATGATGGATGGCAGGACATCCCGGATCCGGCGGCGGACGACCGTGGCGCCGAGAAGCTCTGGGAGCGGGAATGGGCCCTCCACCACGTGCGGATGGCCCGGGCCAGGCTCCAGGGCGTCGTCGAGGCGCGGAGCCTCGAGGTCTTCGATCGGCTGCTCGCCGGCGATTCGATCGAGGCGGTCGCGGAGATGTTCGACTCGAGCGCGGAGGCGGTCAGGAAGATCAAGCAGCGGGTCCGCGAGCGCATGAAGGAGCTCGTCGCCGAGCAGGTGCGCGAGGAGGAGGTCCCGGATGAGCGAGGGGCCGATCAATCCCGGGAGTGAAGGGCCGGACGACTTGGTCGCGGCCTTCGGATTCGAGAGCGACACTTGGCTGGATCTCATGCGCGACGCGGCCGCACCGGAGGCGCTCGGGACCGTGGGCGGGTACCGCATCGTCGCCGAGGTCAGCCGCGGGGCCCAGGGGGCGGTCTTCCGCGCCGAGCACGTGAGGACGGGGCGCGAGGTGGCGCTCAAGCGCCCGACCGCGGGGGTGCTGGCGGGGGCCGAGGAGCGCGAGCGCTTCCGTCGCGAGGTCGAGGCCGGGGCGATCCTGCACCACCCCAACATCGTGGGGTTCGAAGGCATCGAGGTCGTCGACGGCCAGCCGCTGCTGGTCATGGAGTGGATCGAGGGGCTCGCCGCGGACAAGTGGGCCATCGACAGCGCGGGAGAGCTGCGCGAGCCCCGCGTGGTCCTCGGCACCTTTGCGAAGATCTGCGACGCGGTGAGCTACGCCCACCAGCGCGGCGTGATCCACCGCGACCTCAAACCCTCGAACATCCTGATCGACGGCGCCGGCGAGCCGCACGTGCTCGATTTCGGCCTGGCGCGCCTCGCGCCGGGGGTCGGCCCGGAGATCTCGCGTCTGACGCGGACCGATGGCTTCGTTGGGACGCCGGTGTACGCGCCCCCGGAGCAGCTCGAGCCGGGTGCGCACGGGGCGGACGTGCGCGGCGACGTGTACGCCCTGGGCGTCGTGCTCTACGAGATGCTCGCCGGCCGGCGGCCCTTCGGGGATGAGTCGGACTGGGAGCGTCTGCTCCTCGCCATCCGGCGCCAGGACCCGGCGCCGCCCTCTCGACATCGCCCGGGCCTGGGAGAAGAGCTGGACGCGATCGTCCTGCGTGCGATCGCCAAGGAGCCCGAGCGGCGCTACCAGTCCGTGCACGCCCTGGGCGCGGACGTCCGGCACTACCTGGCGGGCGAGCCCGTGGACGCGCGTCGCGACAGCGCCTGGTACGTGCTGCGCAAGACGTTGCGGAGGCGCCGCGGGGTCGTGGCGGTGGGGACGGCGTTCGTGCTGCTGCTGATGACGGCAACCGTGGTCGCCACTGTGCTATGGCGGCGGGCGGAGCAGCAGCGCGACACGGCACAGAGACACCAAGAGGAGGCCGAGACGCTGGCCGAGCTACTCACCGATATGCTCGGCTCCGCACTTCCGTGCGAGGGCGGAGCCTCCTACACCGTTCGCCAAATGCTCGACCAGTTCGCCGCCACGTTCATGGATGGCGTCGAGGGACAGCCGGAGATCGAAGCGACCGTGCACGCGACGCTCGGCATGGCCTACAGGGAGCTCGGCGAGTATGACAGCGCCGAGCCGCACCTCGCGGCCGCCTTGGAGATCCGGCGTGGCCTGTTCGGGCCGGAACACCTGCTCGTGGCCAAGAGTCTTCTGGAGTGGGCGAGGTTCGTTCAAGTCAGAGGCGACTACGCCGCAGCGGCGGCGATGTGCCGCGAGGTTCTCGCCACGCGCCGAAAGCTGCTCGGGGACATGCACCCGGATGTCGCGGAGAGCCTGGCGGCGTTAGCGCTGAATTTGCGGAACATCGGAGAACTGGACGAGGCGGAGCTCCTCGCCCAGGAGTCTCTCGAGGTGTCTCGGGCGGTGCACGGAGATCACGACTATCAGGTTGCCACAGCCCTGGGCCAGCTTGCCGACATCGCTCGCGAGCGAGGCGAGCTGACCCGCGCGGAGGATCTGTGGCGAGAGTCAGTCGAGTTGCTACGGGAGTTACTGCCACCCACCCATCCCCGGCTCGCGGAGGGTCTGAACAACCTGGCGGTGGTTGTCTGGCGACTGGGGCGCCCGGCGGAAGCTGAGGGTCTGTTCAGAGAAGCCCTCGAGATCAATAAGCAACTCTACCAGGGCGACCACCCGAGCAGCGCCACCATGCTGTTCAATATCGCCGCTCAGCTTGCGGACCAGGATAAGCCGGATGAAGCCTTGTCCTACTACCAGCAGGCCACCGACATGCGCCGCCGCATCTTCGGTGAGGGTCACCCTGCTGTGGCAGCCAGTCTGAACAACCCCGGCAAGCTTCTGCAACGGATGGGCGATCTTGAAGGAGCCGAGCGCATGTTGCGCGAGGGCGTGGACATCGAGCACCGACTTCCTACCCCGGACAAGAAAGTGCTAAGTGGTCTGCTGTCGTCCCTTGGCAGCGTGCTGGTGGAGCAGGGGAGGCCTCAGGAGGCGGAGTCCGTGCTCCGAGAATGCCTGGCGCTTTACGAGAAGGATTTGTCGCCGGACGCACCCCAGTACTGGCGGGTGCCCAATGCACGCAGCCTGCTGGGGGAGGCGATTGTGGCGCAGGCAACGTGGGAGTTCAACTTGGATCCGAGCGCTGCGCCGGGACGACTGCGCGAGGCGGAGTCGTTGCTCGTCGAGAGCGCGCAGTGGCTCACGACGAATGCCGAGCACATCACGGTGCCGAACGTCGGCGAGCGTTACGTCCGCGAGGCCGGTGAGCGCGTCGTGCGGCTGTACGAGCTGTGGGACGCCGCGGAGCCGGGAAAGGGTTACGACACCAAGGCCGCCGAATGGCGCGCACGTCTTGAATCCGCCTTGGCGGCAGGACAGATGAATCAACCCGGTCCGTCTCCGTGACGGGCCGCATCGGCCGGCGGTTGACGCCGGCGCAGTGACAAGCACCGCTCCCGATCGAACGAGCCGCGCGGCCCGGGTGGGGAGCGTGTCGCCTCAGCACGCCCGTGAACGACGGGCGCTCCAGCAGGAGAAAGGCCATGTCCAAGACTCTCATCGCGAACCGCGCGGTTCTCGGGACGACGGCAACCGCGCCCCTGCTCCTGGCGTTCAGCATCGGGACGTTCGCCGCGCCCCGCGCCGGCGCGGGCGAGGGCGTCGCCGCCGCGGATCCCGCGATCACGTTCGTGGCGGACTACGGGTTCCACGCAGGCAGGTACCGGCGGGACCTCATGGTCGCGAACGCGGACGGAACCAACCGGGCGGCGATATGGTCGAGGAGCCGCCGCCAGTGGAATCCGACCGCCTTGCTTGATTATCCAACTTGGTCGCCCGACGTTGACAGCGATGCTGCGAACGGCTTTCAGGGGACGATCGCCCTCCAGGCCAGGGATGATGCGCGCGAAGCCCACATCCTCTGGCTCATCGATGTCGTCATCACCGACGGTATCCCTCGCGGCATCAACGTCCGCGAGGTCGTCGCCTCCGACGTGGACCCCGTCGCCGGGTCGATCCTCCAACCGGCGTGGTCGCCCGACCTCGATGCGCTCACGCCCGGCTACCAGGGCAAGATCGCCTACTTCGGCAGCAGCGGCGGAGAATGGTGTGTGAGCGCCATCGAGGTGTCCTGGGACGGAACGACTGTCCAACCGACACACGGCCCCTCCAGCTCGGCGGTGCTCTCGACCGCTGGGCATTGGGAACCCACGTGGAGCCCGGACGGTTCGCTGATCGCGGTCGAGGGCCCCGACAACTCGCTGCTCATTCTCGACGCGGTCACCGGGGCGATCGTCGAAACGCTCATGACGGCGATGGACGCTCAGTTCCCCAACTGGTCACGCACCGGTTGGCGCATCGCTTACCGCGAACTGACCCCCCCGCAGGCGTGGCTCTGGACGGTTGATGTCGCCCTCGGGGCCGAGAGCGCGCAGCTCGTGAGCGCGACACCGTGCGCCTTCACCCAACCCGTCTGGTCGCCGGACGACCGCTACCTGCTTATCAACCAGCTCCCATGCGTGGGCACAAAGGATTACGCGACCATCAATCTCGTTGAGGTGGCGACCGGCGCAACCATCACGCTGATCGCCGAGCCGAAGCTGAACCTCCGAGACCCCGATTGGCGGAGGTTCTGACCCGACACGATGGCGCACGTCTCGCAAATGGCGGCCTCGAATTCCATCATCTCACCACATTCTCGGGCGGCCGGAGAGCGGCCGCCCGGAGGAGGGTCATCATGACAAGGTTCATCAAGTGCGCGCTCGCGCTGCTGGTCGCGACGACGTCGGCGCCTGCGGGCGCGCCCGCCCAGACATCGGGATACATCGTTGGCTGGGGCGACGACGTCGTTCGTCCTCCCAATGAGCAGACCGGGATCGTCGCCCTCGCGGGCGGCGGCGGGTCCAGCTTCGGCGTGAGAGCCGACGGCTCCATCGTCGCGTGGGGAAGCAACAGCTACGGCCAGTGCTATGTCCCCGAGCCCAATGCCGGGTTCGTGAGCGTCGCGGCCGGGTCGTCTCACACTATGGGGCTGAAGGCGGACGGCTCCGTCCTCGCGTGGGGAAGGAACGACGACGGCCAGTGCGACGTGCCCGATCCAAATATGGACTTTCTGATGGTCGCTGGGGGGTGGCACCATAGCCTGGGCCTGAAGTCGGACGGCTCGATCGCGGCATGGGGGAGCAATTACGATCTGTACGACGATCAGTATCTGGGTCAATGCGAAGTGCCCGCTCCCAACGCCGACTTTATGGCGATTGCCGCGGGATCGTTCCACAGCCTCGGGGTGAAGGCTGACGGCTCGATCATCGCGTGGGGAGACAACCAGTACGGCAAGTGCAATGTGCCCGATCCCAACGCGGACTTCGTGGCGGTCGCGGCGGGATGGAACCACAGCCTGGCCCTGAAGGAGGACGGCTCGATTGTTGCGTGGGGCAGTAACGAGGACGGCCAATGCGACGTCCCCGAGCCGAACACCGGCTTTGTGGCGGTCCGGGCGGGGTGGCACCACAGTCTGGGCTTGAAGGTCGACGGGTCCATCACCGCGTGGGGGGACAACTACGGGGGACAGTGCGACATCCCCGACCCCAACGCCGATTTCGTGGCGCTCGCCGCGGGCTCTTCCCACAGCCTCGGAGTAAAAGCTCAAGGTTCGATCGTTGCGTGGGGATCCAACTCGGATGGTCAGTGCATTGTGCCTGCGTTCAACACCGCCTTCGTATCAGTCGTGGGGCAAGCCTATCACCACATGGCGGTGAGGGCCGACGGCTCGATCGTCGCGTGGGGGAGCAATAGCTACGGCATGTGCGACGTCCCCGAGCCCAACAGCGGCTTCGTGGCCGCCGCGCCGGGTCTCAATCACAGCCTCGCGCTCAAGGCCGACGGCTCGATCGTCGCGTGGGGGGATAATGGGCGGGGCCAGTGTGACGTGCCCGATCCCAACAGTGGATTCGTGGCGGTCGCGGCTGGATTGCGACACAGCCTCGGGCTCAGGACCGACGGCTCCATGGCAGCGTGGGGGGATGACAGCTCGGGCCAGTGCGTCGTGCCCGAGCCCAACACGGGGTTCGTTGCGGTCGCGGCCGGAGCCAACCACAGCCTAGCAGGCCGCTAAGCAACTCCGGGCGCAAACCGGATTCTCGGGTATTCCGTAG
>CAYTAH010000041.1:0-39102 GCA_964435785.1 uncultured Phycisphaeraceae bacterium
GGGGCGTCGACAGCCGCGACGTGATCGCGTTCCTCAACGAGTGGACGTCGGGGTGCTGAGTCAGGGAGTGCTCATCGACGCCTGACCTGAGGCTCTGCGAAGGTCAGGGTGGATCCACAGTGCGGCACCCTCATCAAGATGTGCCGTGATATAGCGGACCACATTGCGGTAGTGCTCCTCGTCACAAATGCGCTCAGGATGACAACGTTGACCCCAGATGCTGCCGGGGAGCTCGTGGCGCACGGCGTGCGATGCGGCCTGTTTCGCGCGCCCGACGAGCGGCCGCACGTCGCCCGAGCCGGCGCGAACCAGGGCATGGACATGCACTCTCCCTACGGCGAGAATGCGCGGTGGAGTATCCATCGCGAGGAACTTCTTCCCGAGTGCTTCGGCGACAATCGGCCGCAAAGACTCGGGAATCTCGATCGCCTCCGGACTCAGCGCTCGCGCGTGTTCATACAGCCCCGAATGCTCGCCGGGCGGCGGCGGGTGTTTGTAGTCGCCCGTCGAGTGGATCCGGTGGTCGTGATCGCGGAATCCGCGAGGGTCACCGGGCAACCAATGGCCTCGGGTAGACCAGACCGCATGTACCCATTCGAACCAAGCGGGAGGCACGTCCTGGTAGTGTAACGGTCAGGCCGGGGAGATTCTGACCTTCGCAAAGGCTGAGGTCAGGCGTCGATACCCTGACCTTCGCAAAGCCTCAGGTCAGGCGTCCTGGGGGCGGCCAGTCGCACGGGTTCCCGCGCATCCTTCCCCGAAACCCACTACCCTCCCCAGCCAACAATCGCCCGGAGCCCGCGCTGCCAACCATGATCCGCTGCACGAACGTCCACAAGTCCTACCGCCTCGGCAGCCGCACGGTGCCCGCGCTGCGGGGCGTTGACCTGGACATCCCGGAGCCGGGGTTCTACGCCATCATGGGCCAGTCCGGGTCGGGCAAGTCCACGCTCCTCCACCTTCTGGGGACGCTCGACCGGCCCGACTCGGGGGAGATCCACCTTGACGGGCGGGCCGTGCACCAGCTCTCCGAGCGCGAGGCGACCGAGTTCCGGCGGCGCGGCCTCGGCATGGTCTTCCAGCAGTTCAACCTCATCCCCACCATGACCGCCCTCGAGAACGTCGAGCTGCCCGGCCTGCTCGCGGGCGACAAGCCGGCCTCCCTCCGCGCCCGGGCCACCGAGCTGCTCGGCATGCTCGGCCTCGCCGACCGCGCCGAGCACCGGCCGGAGGCGATGTCGGGCGGCGAGCAGCAGCGCGTCGCCATCGCGAGGTCTCTCCTCTACTCGCCCCCGATCCTCCTCGCCGACGAGCCCACCGGCAACCTCGACTCCGACAACTCCGAGCGCCTCTGGCAACTCCTGGCCGACCTCGCCGCCGAGCACGAGATGACGGTCCTCATGGTCACGCACGAGCCCGCGGCCGCGGCGCACTGCAAGCGGGTCTTCATACTGCAGGACGGGCGGGTCAAGGGCACGATCGACACGGAGAACCTCGATGCGGCCGGTGTGGCGGCTCGCTACCAGCAGGCTATCAGCCAGGCCTAGACGAACGATGCTCATCATCGCCGCGGTCGCGCTGTCCGCTGCGCTCGTCACGGTCGTCTCCAGCGCCATGGCCTCGCTCAACGCGGCCATCCGCACGCGGCTCAATGCGACCGTGGGGGCCGCCGACATCGTCCTCAAGCCCGCCAGCTCGGCCGACGCTCTCCCCCCCGACGCGCTCGCCAGGGTCGAGGATTGGCCCGGCGTGGAGGTCGCCTCGCCGGCGCGGACCGAGTCGCTGACGCTCCGCCTGAAAGCCCCCGCGCTCGTCGAGCGCGAGGGCGCCTGGGTGCGGGAGGAGATCGAGCTCGACGTCGTGCCCGTGGTCCACGGGGTGGAGTTCGAGCGCTGGAACAAGGTCCGCCCGCTCGAGCTGCTGGACGGGCGCTTCCCGGAGGCCCCCGGCGAGATCGTCATCGACGGCCTGCTCGCCGAGCGCATGACGCACGCCTACCAGTCGGAGGATCGCGGCTCGGGGCGGTACGGGCTCTCCATCGGCAGCGCGGTGTTCCAGACTCCCGCGCCGGCCGTCCCCGAACGAGCTTCCGGCGAAGAGGCACGCGCGGTGAACGACGCCGTCGGCGTCCGCGTCGGCGACACGCTCGAGATCGTCCGCACCGGCGACGAGTTCGAGCTTCTCCGACGCCTTCGCGGCGGCTCGCCGACGGTCAAGGTCGTCGGCGTCGTTCGGCAGCCGCCCCTCGGCGGACGGCCGCAGGCGTACATGCCGCTGGAGGGCATGCACGGGGCGCTCGGCGGACGCGAGCGGCTCAGCGAGATCGAGATCGTCCTCGCCCGCGACGCCGATCCGGCGATCGACCCGAATGAATTCGCGGCGGCACACCGGCCCGAGATCCCGCCGGGGCTGATCCTCGAGACGACCGCCCGCGTCTCGGCGAACGTGGAGAAGAACCTCGCGTCGAGCCAGCTCGGCCTGGTGCTCGCGACCGCGCTCGCGTTCCTGACCGCCGGATTCATCATCTTCACCGGGCTGACCATCGACGCCGCGGAGCAGCAGCGACAGCTCGCCATGCTCAGGTGCATCGGCGCGAGGCGCTCGCAGCTCGCCGGTGCGCAGCTGCTCGTGGGTGCGATCATCGGGCTGGCCGGCGCGGCGGCGGGCATCCCGCTGGGGCTCGCGATCGCGGGGGCGATCATCGCGTATTTCCGGGAGTACGTGCCCGAGGGGACGCTGGTCTCGACGCTGGGCCTGGTGCTCGCCTCGGCGGGCAGCCTCGGGGCGGGCGTGCTCGGGGCCGCGTGGCCGGCCTACCGCGCGGCGCGGGCGACGCCGCTGGAAGCGCTGGCGTCGCGCGCCCATCCGCCGGGCCCGGCGGTCACCGCGGCGGCGCTGCTCGTCGCGGTGATCGGGCTTGGCATCCACCTCGTCACGTTCCTCGCGCCGCGCGACGCCCAGGTGATGTTCTGGACGTACGCCACGGTCGGCCTGCCGGCGATCTTCCTCGGGTACTTCTTCCTCGCCGTGCCGATGATCGGGCTGGTGACGCGGCTCTGCGGCCGGCCGCTGGTCGCGCTGCTGGGCGTGCCGCGCGGGGTCGTGGAGCGGCTCGTCGCGGCGACGCCCTTCCGCTACGGCTTCACGGCGGGCGCGATGATGGCGGGGCTTGCCCTGATGGTCGGGCTGTGGACGCAGGGCGGGGCGCTGCTGCGCGACTGGATCGGGAAGCTGCGCTTCCCCGACGCGTTCGTGAGCGGGCTCTCGATCCCGCCCGAGGCGCAGGAGAAGCTCGAGTCGCTCCCCTTTGTCACGGGCACCTGCGCGATCACGCTGCACCCGGTCGAGACGGACGCCTTCGGGGTGCGTGCGCTCCAGCAGTACTACACGACGTTCGTCGCCTTCGAGCCCGAGCGGTTCTTCGAGATGGCGACGCTCACGTGGGTGGAGGGCGATCCGGAGGTCGCCAAGCGCCGGCTCGTGCAGGGCGGGGCGGTCATCGTCGCCCGCGAGTTCATGGTGGCCCAGGGGCTGGGCGTCGGCGACACGTTCACGTGCCGCGAGGGCGACGACGAGTTTCGGTTCGAGATCGTCGGGGTCGTCACGAGCCCGGGCCTGGAGATCGTGAGCAAGTTCTTCGACATCGGGGCCGAGTACACGCACCAGGCCCTGCACGCCGTGTTCGGCTCGCGGGCCGACCTGCGCGAGAAGTTCGGCTCCGACGCGATCAACCTCATCCAGATCGAGCTGGACGAGGAGACGCCGGACGACGTCGCGATCGACACCATCTGGCGCGAGCTGGCGCCGTACGGCATCCTCGACGCGGGGAGCGGGCGGCAGATCCTGGCGGAGATCCTCGAGTTCATGCGGGGCATGCTGCTGGCCACGTCGGTCGTGGCGATCATCAACATGCTCATCGCGAGCCTGGGCGTGGCGAACGTGATCATCAACAGCGTGGAGCAGCGGCGGTTCGAGCTGGGCGTGCTGCGGGCGGTGGGGGGGCAGCGGGCGATGCTCGCGCGGATGATCGCGGCCGAGGCGATCCTGATCGCGATCACCGCCGGGATCCTCGGGACCCTGATGGGCACGCAGCTCTCGCTCGCGGCCCAGTTCCTGCACCGTGCGCTCCTGGGGCTGGTGTGGGAGCTGAGGCCGCCGCCGCTCCCGATCCTCGCCGGGTGCGCGATCGTGCTGGTGATCTGCCTGCTGGCAAGCGTGCCGGCGGTCGTGCGGCTGAACCGTCTCAAGCCGCGGGAGCTGCTGAGCACGAAGGGGTGACTGTGCCACTACGGTCGTGCCCTTCAGCGCACGTCCGATGGTCGCCGGCCCGTCCGCGGCACGACCGTAGTGCCGACCGCTGCGAGAGCACTACGGTCGGGGAGCCGGAAGTCGAAGAAGGAGGGGGAGGAGTCCGACCGTAGTGGCACGGGGTGTATCCTTCAGCGATGGCCTCCGTCTTCCGCCGCCCAGCGCTCGACGACCGCGATCGCTCATACGTCCCCGTCGTGCTCGCGGAGATGGCGCTCCGCGCCGAGGGCGCGGCCGATCGCGACGCGGCCCGCTCGCTCCAGCGCTCGCTGAGGGCGATCGCGGCGGAGGAGACGCGCCGGTGGTCCTTCGACCGCCTCCTCGCGGGCCTTGCGCTCGGGGGCGCGGCCGTCGTCGTCGGTGTCGCCCTCTTCGCAGTTGCGGGCGCCACGTTCGGCGCCGTGCCCGCCGTGATCTTCGTGCTCCTCATGATCGGTGTCCTCAGCGCGGTTGACCGCGCGATCGCCACCAGGCGCATCGGCTCGGCGATCGGCGCGACCATTGCCGCCCACGGCTTCTGCGCCTCGTGCGGGTATTCGCTCCGGGGGCTGCAGCCGGCCGAGGACGGCTGCCTCGTCTGCCCGGAGTGCGGCGGCGCCTGGCGGGCGGGACGGATCACGCGCCCGCACTGGAGCCGCCCGCTCCGCGCGCTCGCGCCGCGTCCCGGTGTGCCGCTCCGCACGATCTTCGTGCGTCCGCCGGTCGCGCAGGACGATCGGTCCATGCTCTGCCGGCGGCTCGATTCCTGGCTGCTCTCGGTGCCGCGGACGCGGCGCCGGGCGATCGGGGCCGGGCGCCTTCGCCGCCTGCGTGCGGAGATCCGCCGTTCCTCGCTCTGGCTCCGCGCCACGCTCGCGGCGCTCCTCGTTATCCCTCTCGTCTGGCTCTTCGCCCATATGCCCCCCGCGGTGACCGCCCCCGAGAGCGCCGCGATGTGGCTCGGCTGGTCGCTCGGTCTGCTCGTGCTCGCGGCGGCGCTGGTCGCCACGCTCGCGGGAGAGCTCGGCATCCGCACGCGCCATCTCGTGGGGGCGTGTGTGGGGGAGTCGCTCTGCGCATCGTGTGCGGCGGACCTTGCCGCCCCCGACGCGGAGGGCTTCCGCGTGTGCCCCGCGTGCGGGGCGAGCTGGAGCCCGGTCTACCGCGCAGAGCCGCCGGGCCCGGCGAGGGCGGATGGCTGAGCACACCGGTTCAGAGCTTCGGGCTGGTTGGGGTGCCCGGTTCGTCATGGCCGTGGGCTGGCTTAGGCCTGGTGGATCGAGAAGAGTGAGCGGGGCGGGGGTTCCTTCGGATGTCGGCCGACGTAGTGAGCGTGCAGGAGGTCTGCACGCGCGATGCACTGCGAGTACTCTGACCCCGGGGACCAGCTCCTGCCAAAAGAGCCCCGCCCGGAGCGTGCGCGAGCGGAACCACCCGCCCCGTCACTTGCCTGAGAACACGAACGAACTGTCGAGAGCGGGCCGCGCGGTGCCCTCACCTATACAGGCCCGGTTGCGATCTGCGCGCGCAGGCGTGGAAGTTTGCGGGTGCGAACGTGGGCGTAAAGGCCTGTGCCGCATGGCGCAAAAGATTTTTCTCTGCGAGCCGGGGAGTTCTTCGCGGCTGGGCCGTCCCTGCGCGCGCAGGCGTGGATCTCCACGGGCCTCGCGGCGATCCTGCCGCCGACGAGCTCCGCTCGAGAAGTGCCACATGTGCGGCTACCCGGTGGCGACCCTGCCGCGGCCTCAGATCAGTGCCCGGAGTGCGGCACGCTGTTCGCCACCAAGCGGGTTCGAGCAGGCCGGGTGATCTCGGGCCGGTCGAGCGAGACCTCGCCGGGCGCCGAGGCGTGATCCCGCCACGCGGGGGACGCGTTGCATCGGGAGCCGCGTGCGCGGTCAGTACTTGTCTCGCGGCTCCGGGGGCGGGTCGCCGTGCTCGAGGCACCACTCGATGCGACGAATCGAGAGCGCGGCGTTTTTTGCGACGGTGGGATCGGGATCGCTCAGGGCGCGCCGGAGCCACGGGAGGGCGGCCTCGGCCTTCGTGCCGGCCATGCCGAGGAGCCAGACGGGCAGCGATCGGTCGAGGTCGCGGTGCTCGTCGAGGATCTGGAGGACCGTGGGAATGTCCGCCTCAGCGTACTGGATCGTGTCGCCGAAGTCCTTGCCGTTCAGACCGCCCCACTGGGCGATGCACGACTCGCCGGCGATGCGCGTGAGCTCGGCGCGGTCGAACCCGTTCGGAGGGCCGTTGCGCAGGAGCGCGGCGGCGGCGACCATCCGTATGTTCGGGTCTTCGGAAGCCAGCCCGGCTCGCCACATCGCGACCACATCCCCGTCGACCCAGCCGAGCCGCCCGAGTCTGCGGTTCATGCTGAGGCCGCCGAAGGCCTCCTGCTCGCGGGTGAGCGCGACGAGCGCGCGAGCGGGGGTCTCACGGTCGCCGGTGATCTGGGCGTAGGGGATGGCGGCCATGACGCGTTGCGGGGTGCCGAGCAGCTCGCGGATGTCGGGCTCGAACTGGGCCGCCCCGGGGCCGCGCTCGCCCAGCCGCTCGACGGCCCAGGCCCACTGCTCGTAGTCCCTGGTCCGGAGCGCCCGGCGTATCACCTCGGCGGCGGGCTCGTCGAGCGGGCCGGAGACGGCGAAGTCCACGATGGCGGGCGCGGTGATGCGCTCGTCGTGGTCGTAGATCGCGAGGGCCGCCAGCCGCGCTCCCTCGTCCGGCCAGAAGCACATGCGCAGCATCCACAACGAGATCAGCCTGATCTGCGGGAGGTCGCTTGCGATGCCCGCGAGCAGACGGTTGTGCATGCTGTCTGTATCAAACTGCACCTCACGCAGCAAGCCGATGAACTCCAGCACGCGAGCTGCCTCGGGTGTAGCCCCGTCCAAGCCTGAGACCACATCCTCTAGGCCGCGATAGGGACGACGGTCCAGGTTGAACACGCCAGGGACGCTGGAGATCTGGGCAAACGCGCCGGGGTTCTCGCGCGCGAGGAGCACGCTGGTCGGAAAGGCGAAGGCGGAAGCATCGGCAAACTGCTCAATCGCTTGCACCGCGAGGTCTCGCACGCTCGGGTCCGCGTGCGAGAGGAGCGGGACGAGCCGGAGGACGAGGTTACGCCCGTCGGATACCTGCGAAGCCGGGACCCAGGTCGCCCACGGCTTGGTGTGCCGCTCGGCCTCGTCGCGCCCGAGGAACTCGGCCGTGCGGATGACCGTGAGCGCGCGCGTGAGCGTCTGCGGGTCCCGGCTCCCCAGCAGCGCATCGGCCCTCGCGATCAGCCTGCGCTGCTCGCGCGCGCTCAGCTCCCCTTCCCAGTGCCGGCGCTGCAGCTCCTTGCTCAGCGCTCCCTTCGGCCAGTGCTCCATGCCCTCGACCAGCACCCAGTCCGGCACGAGCCCGACCGCGCCGTGCTCGATAGCGCGCCCGGTCGAGAGCGAGCCCCAGCCGAGCAGCGCGAGCACGATGGCGAGAGCCGCCCACGCCTTGCGCCGGCGTGAGCGTGTCAGCTCGCGCTCGGAGCGGATCTCTCGGCCGCACTCCGGGCACGCCCCGCCGCCCCCCGCCATGTCGTACCAGCACTTCGGGCAGCGGCGACGGCCCCGCGCACGGTCACCGATGGCGAAGCGGGCGAGGACGAAGAGAGCGGCGGCAAGAAAGGCGATGCCGAGCGCGAGCCAGAAAGTGTCCCTCATGGCTGGGAGTGTACCGGCGGGCCGGCCGGCGCTCGCCCGTCAGGGGTTCCGACCGCGCCGGTCGAGGAGGGATGCCAGGAGCGCCGGGGACAGTCGGAAATCGGAGGCTTGGAGCCGTGCGGTCACGGCGTTGAGGTCGATGAGCTTTCGGTCCGCAGCGACATCCAGAACACCAACTGTCCCGAGCACGGGAATCCCAAGCGCCATTGCCGCTCTCCGCCCGTCTCGCTCGTCGATCAGAAGGGCATCGGCCCGGAGCTCTCGGGCAAGGCTGATCGCCGCCTCTTCTCCGCGATCCAGCGGGGGGATGCGATCGACCTTCTGCGGCGATCTCACGGTGAGCCACGGCGGAGGGTTCGCGACGAAGCCTCTGACTGACTGAGGCGTCCGAGGGTCAATGAGCTCCGCCTGAACCTCGGTGGGGATGCTTACAGAACCGAACAGCCTGGGCAGCAGATCGATGCACTCGATGCGGACCAAGATGTTGATCGGGGAGCTGTCAGCGACGACGATCATTCACGCGGACTCCCGGAGGATTCCGGCGATCGTCCTCCTGTCCGCTTCGAGATCCTCGGGCGTGTAGTTGATCGGCACGCCTCGTTCGGCGAGCCAGCGCTCCGTGTCCCACCTCGAGGCATGGGCGAGCAGTCGGCCGACCGTCGCGGCCCCGAATTTGCCGGTGCGGTACCCCTCGATCGCGAGGGCCTCGATGGCCGCGCGGTCGAGGTCGCCACCCCATGCGCGGAGGAGCGCTTCGGCGTGCTCATCCGGGATGTTGAGGTGGATGACCATCACCCCGAGTATAGGGGAATACGCGGCGGGTTGCACCGCTCCCGCGGATCGGTCGTTTCGACCGGGCCGGCACGGCCCGGCTCGCCGGGTCGGCGCCCGCTTCGATCTCGCCCTCTCACCCATACCATCCGCCATGCCCCGCCCCGGCCGCTTCGAGCTCCGCGCCCCATTCAAGCCTACAGGCGACCAGCCGGCGGCGATCGAGGGTCTGGTGCGCGACATCCGCGCGGGCGCGCCGGCCACCACGCTCCTCGGCGCCACAGGCACAGGCAAGACGTTCACCATGGCCAACGTCATCGCGGGCCTCGGCAAGCCGACGCTGATCATCAGCCACAACAAGACGCTCGCGGCCCAGCTCTACGAGGAGCTGCGGGAGTTCTTCCCCTCCAACAGCGTCAACTACTTCGTCAGCTACTACGACTACTACCAGCCGGAGGCGTACATCCCCGCGCGGGACATCTACATCGAGAAGGACGCCAGCCGCAACGACGACCTGGACATGCTCCGACTCGCGGCCACGAGCAACATCCTGGGGCGGCGGGACACGATCGTGGTGGCGAGCGTGTCGTGCATCTTCGGGCTGGGCTCGCCGCTGGCCTACTCGCAGCGGGTGCTGGCGATCACGCGGGGGAGCACGATCAACCGGCGGGACTTCTTCCTGGCGCTCAACGCGATGCAGTACCAGCGGACCGACATCGAGTTCAAGCGCGGCCGGTACCGCGTGCGGGGGGACGCGATCGAGGTGTGGCCGGCGTACGAGCGGTTCGCGGTGCGGATCGAGCTCTTCGGCGACGAGATCGACCGGGTGGACCTGGTGAACCCCACCAGCGGCGAGCTGCTCGCCGAGGAGCGGCAGTTCTTCCTCTTCCCGGCGGTGCACCACGTGATGCCGGAGGAGGAGCTGGAGCCGATTCTCGCGAAGATGCGGGCGGACCTCGACGAGCGGGTGCTTCAGCTCCGCGCCGAGGGCAAGCTGCTCGAGGCGCAGCGGCTGCTGGCGCGCACCAAGTACGACCTCGAGATGATCGAGGAGGTCGGGTTCTGCTCCGGCATCGAGAACTACTCGCGCTACTTCGACGGGCGGATGCCGGGGGAGAGGCCGTACACGTTGTTGGACTACTTCGATTTCGCGCCGCCGAGCGGGGAGAGCGACGAAGCGACGAAGCGACGGAGCGATGAAGGGGGGAAGGCAGTTGAATATGAAGAGAGGCACCTAGGCACTGGGGCATCGAGGCATCGAGGCGCCTTGAAGTCCGATCCCTCCGTCGCTTCGTCGCTTCGTCACTCCGCCGCTTCCTCCGCCTCGCGCCCCAACTACCGCGACTGGCTGCTCATCATCGACGAATCGCACGTGACGGTGCCGCAGATCAGGGCGATGTACAACGGGGACCGGGCGCGGAAAACGATCCTGGTCGAGCACGGGTTCCGGCTGCCCGCGGCCCTGGACAACCGGCCGCTGAAGTTCGAGGAGTTCGAGTCGATCGTGCCGCAGACGCTGTACGTCTCGGCCACGCCGGCTCCGTACGAGCTGGAGCGCTCGGGCGGCGTCGTGCACGAGCAGGTGATCCGGCCGACGGGCCTGCTGGACCCGGAGATCGAGGTCAAGCCCGCGACGGGGCAGGTGCAGGACCTGCTCGAGCAGTGCCGCGAGCGGATCGCCTCGGGCGGGCGGGTGCTCGTGACGGCGCTCACCAAGCGGCTGTGCGAGGACCTCGCGAGCTACCTCGACCAGCAGGGCTTCCGCGTGCGCTACCTGCACTCGGAGATCGACACGCTGGAGCGGATCACGATCCTGACCGACCTGCGCTCGGGGGAGTTCGACGTGCTCGTCGGTGTCAACCTGCTCCGCGAGGGGCTCGACCTGCCCGAGGTCTCCTTCGTCGCGATCCTCGACGCGGACAAGGAGGGCTTCCTTCGCTCGCCGACGAGCCTGATCCAGCAGATGGGGCGCGCCGCCCGCAACGCCGCGTCCAAAGTGATCATGTACGCCGACGAGATGACGCCGGCGATGCAGGCGGCCATCGAGGAGACCGAGCGCAGGCGCACCAAGCAGGTGGCCTACAACGCCGAGCACGGCATCGTGCCGACGACGATCGTCAAGGAGATCCGGCGCGGCATCGAGGCCGAGCTCAAGGCCCGTCGCAGCGCCCGCGAGGCCGTGGCGACCAAGGAGGAGCGGATCGACGCCTCCGCCCTGCTCAAGATGCTCGAGGAGGAGATGCTCGCGGCCGCGGAGGAGATGGCCTTCGAGAAGGCCGCGGAGCTGCGCGATCAGGCGTCGATCGTGCGGACCCTCGTCGAGGACCACATCCGCGAGCACGCCGAGGCCGCGAGCGCGGCCGCCGCCGGCGCGGCCGCTGCCTCTACGAGCCCCGAGCGCAAGCTCGGGACGGACGGCCTCATCGCTTCCGGCCCCATCACGCCCGCCCTCGCCGACCAATACCCGCCGCTGATGCTCACCCGCACCGAGATCGAGAACGCCCTGCGGGGCAGGGGCGGCGGGCGGCGGAAGAAGGCGGGGATGCCTGGGGTGCGGCCGACGAAGAAGTCGCGGAAGACGCGGCGGGGCTGAAGCTCGAGATGCGGTCGGTTGCTACACCACTTGGAGGAAGTGATCAAATTCGACGACCGCCATCACCAGGCCGCCTATCAGGAAGACTCCAGCGAGGAAGTACCACAGAGCCGCCACACGACGCTTGAGGGACAGCCAAGCTGCGAGCACCACCATCGTGACAGCGAATAGGGAGTAGACGAGGACCGGCGTTGCCATAAGGAATGCAGGAGTCGGCCCAAACACTCCTCGCTTCAGTAGCGAGTAGAGGAACGCGTGCGCGATCAGTAGCGGCACAATCACCGCGGGCACGAAAGGAGCTATCCGAGCAAGCTTGGCTGTGACTTCTCGTCTATGGCCACGACCATCGATTCTCGGTGACGACTGCATCGGGGTTGGCTCGCAATCGGTGGTCGGTTGCATGTCGTCAAGACAGCCGCTGCAGCCGCGCATACTCCAGCACCAGCGTCTTTACCCCCACATCCCTGAAGCGGATCTTCGCCCGCACGCTCGCCCCGCCGTCGAGCCCCATCACCTCGCCCACGCCGAACTGTGGGTGGCGCACGCGGGAGCCGACCGGGAACTCCTGCTTGGCCTTCGACAGCGCCCCGCCGCGCGCGATGACGACCTCGGCCTGGCTCCGTTCTCCGAACTCGTCGTCGTAGTCATCCCACGCATCGGCCTGGTCGCTGAACTCGGCGTGCTCGCGCGGCAGCTCCTCCAGGAAGCGGCTCGGCACGGTGCGCTCGCTCAGGCCGCGGATCGTGCGGTACTTGGCGCTCGAGAGCTGGAGGTGGCGCATCGCCCGGGTGATGCCGACGAAGCACAGGCGCCGCTCCTCCTCGAGGTCGTCCTCGGAGGCGTGGGCGCGGGAGTGGGGGAGCATGCCCTCTTCGAGGCCGATCATCGCGACCACGGGGAACTCGAGGCCCTTGGCCGCGTGCAGCGTCATGAGCGTGACCGAGCCCTGCGAGGGGTCCACCGCGTCGGCGTCGGCGACGAGCGAGACGCGCTCGAGATAGGCCCGGAGCATCGCGAGCAGCGGCGGCGCCTCGGCGTCCTGGCCGGACTCGGCGACGTCAATGCCCGGGAAAGCGAAGGGGTCGGAGTCGGGGTCGTACTCGCTCTCGAACTGGGCGGCGGAGGAGACGACCTCGTTGAGGTTGTCGAGCCGCTCGGCGTCGGCCTCGCTCTTGCTCGTCTCGGCCTGGCGCTTGTACATGGCCTCGAGGCCGCTCTCGCGGATGACGCGCTCGACGAGGCCGGCGAGCGAGCCGTTCATCTCCTGGCCCATGAAGGAGCCGTCGCCGGTCCAGTTGTTGACCATGTCTACGAAGGCGCGAACAGCGTTGGCGGCGCGGGCGCTCAGGCCCTCGATCCGCTCGACGTCCCGCAGCGCCTCCCACAGCGGCACGCCCGCCGCCTGGGCGGCCTCCTGGATGCGCGAGAGGCTCGTGCCGCCGATGCCGCGTGTGGGCGTGTTGACGATCCGCTCGAGCGAGACGTCGTCGGCGGGGTTGGCGATCACCCGCAGGTAGGCCAGGGCGCTCTTGACCTCCTCGCGGTCGAAGAACGCCGTGCCTCGGGCGATCACGTACGGGATCCCCGCGCCCCGCAGCGCGTCCTCCATCACGCGGCTGAGGGCGTTGGTGCGGTAGAAGACGGCCATGTCCCGCCAGGCGAAGCCATCGCCCTCCTCGTTTACGTGCATCAGCCTCAGCCAGTCGGCCACGAGCTGGGCCTCGTGCTGCTCGTCGCGGCAGAGCACGAGCTTGAGGCGGTCGCCGCCCTCGCGGCTGGTGAAGAGGTCCTTGTGCTTGCGCTTCTTGTTGTTGCGGATCAGGTAGTCGGCGGCGGCGAGGATCGGGGCGGTCGAGCGGAAGTTCTCGCCGAGCGTGATGACTTCCGCCTGGGGGTAGCGCTCCTCGAACTCGAGGATGTTCTTGATGTCGGCGCCGCGCCACGAGTAGATCGCCTGGTCCGGGTCGCCGACGACGCAGACATTCGGCCCGCTCCCCCCCTCGGCTCCCTCGCCCGCGAGCGTCGAGGCGATCACGAACTGGGCGTGGTTGGTGTCCTGGTACTCGTCGATGAGCAGGTACTGCCAGCGCCGCCGGCACTCGGCCAGCACCGCCGGCGACTCGCGCAGCATCCTCGCCGCGAGCACCAGCAGGTCGTCGAAGTCCGCGGCGTTGGCGGCCCGGAGCCGCTTCTGGTAGGCCCCGAAGAGCTTGGCGACGGTCTTGGTGTAGAAATCGCTGGCCCGGGCCCCGTAGGCCGCGGCGTCGAGCAGCTCGTTCTTGGCGTTCGAGACGGCCCCCAGCACGCTCCGCGGCGGCCAGTTGGTGGTGCTCAGCCCGGCTTCGGCGACCGCGCTCTTCATGGCCGCGAGCTGATCGGCGCTGTCGTAGATCGTGAAGTCGCCCCTGATCCCCAGCGGCACGCCGTCGGCGGCCGCCATCTCGGCGTATCGGCGGAGGAGGCGGGCGCAGAGCGCGTGGAAGGTCGTGACAGTAAGCCCGCGCGTGCGTCGGCTCTCCTCGCCGTCGGGCGCGAGCAGGGAGTGGACGCGCTCGCGCATCTCTCCCGCGGCCTTGTTGGTGAAGGTGAGCGCGAGGATCGACCAGGCCGGCACGCCGCACCCGATCAGGTGCGCGATCCGCCGTGTGATGACGCGGGTCTTCCCGCTCCCCGCCGCGGCGAGCACGAGCAGGGGGCCCTCGGTGTGCGTCACCGCCGCCCTCTGGGGCTCGGTGAGGTCGTCGAGCAGGTGGTCCAGATCCGTCATGGTCATCGCCGATTCCGTTCGGTCCCTCGACCGCTCTAGCGTACACCCGGCGAGGGCGATCCGTCCCGCGCTCCGCTCGCAGACGGTCCGAAAACGCCTGCGGCGAGGCCCTATCCCCGGCTCGTGCTCCACACGCCCCGCCGGACCCGGTAGAATCGAACCGGCTCTGTTGACGCCCGGTATAGACAGTCATGTCCGGGCAGGGATTCTCCACGGGCACGACGTCCCACCAAGCCCGGGGCCGCCCCGCGGCAGTCGGCGCAAGGACCGGCGATCGACCGATGAATGACTCCTCCCGCGAGCACTCTTCTCACGCCGCCGGCCCCGACGAGACGCGCCCCGTGCCCCCGGGCGACACGTCGACGCTCCGGGACGCCGAGCATGCCCTGCAGCAGGCCCTCCCCGAGGGCACCAACGTCGACACGCTCGTCGGGCGTCTCGTGGTCGAGCAGGGCCTCGCCACAGAGGACGAGGTCAACCAGTGCTTCGAGCGCGTCAAGACGCTCCGCGAGCAGCAGCAGAGCCACCTCTCGCTCGCCGAGCTGCTCGTGGATCACGACTACGTCACCAAGCGGCAGATCGCCCGGCTTCGGCAGATCATCGAGGCCGAGCGGACCGGGCAGAAGATCCCGGGATACAAGGTTCTCGGGCGGCTGGGCGCGGGCGCCATGGCCACGGTGTACAAGGCCAAGCAGCTCAGCCTGGACCGCACCGTCGCGATCAAGGTGCTCCCGCCCAAGTTCGCGTCCAACCCACAGTTCATCGAGCGGTTCTACGCCGAGGGACGCGCGGCCGCGCAGCTCAACCACCCCAACATCGTCCAGGCCTTCGACGTCGGGCGCGCTGGCGAGCTCTATTTCTTCGTGATGGAGTATGTGGACGGCCGCACCGTCTACGACGACATCGTCAAGCACAAGCGGTACAGCGAGGCCGAGGCGCTGGACATCATCATCCAGATCGCCGAGGCCCTGGACCACGCCCACGCCAAGGGCCTGATCCACCGCGACGTCAAGCCCAAGAACATCATGATCACCCGCGAGGGCGTCGCCAAGCTGGCGGACATGGGCCTCGCCCGCGCCATCTCCGACAAGGAGGTCGCCGAGGCCGAGGCGGGCAAGGCGTTCGGCACGCCCTACTACATCTCGCCCGAGCAGATCCGCGGCGAGAAGGACATCGGCCCTCCCGCCGACATCTACTCGCTCGGCGCCACCCTCTACCACATGGTCACCGGCTCGGTCCCCTTCGACGGCAAGAACCCCTCCGCCGTCATGCACAAGCACCTCAAGGCCGAGCTCGTCGCCCCCGACCACGTCAACCCCAAGCTCGGCGCGGGCATCTCCGAGGTCATCGAGATGATGATGGCCAAGGACCCGCGCAAGCGATACCGCTCCTGCGCCGACCTCCTCCTCGACCTCCGCCAGGTCCGCAGGGGCGAGATCCCCACGATCGCCCACAAGGACGTTCTGCCCACCGACACGATCGCCAGCCTCGCCGCCGCCGAGGCCCAGGCCGCCTCCATGGCGGCGATCCCCGAGGACCGCACCGTCTCCGCCAGCCCGGTGATCCGTCCCTGGCTCTTCGTGCTCCTGTGCGTCGTGGCGGGCATCAGCATCACGTTCAACATCATCCAGGCTGTCACCTGAGGCCACCCGCGAGGGCCGGGGTCGAACACCCGGGCTCGCCTTCCCCGGGGGCTCCACCCCACTTCCCGAGCCAGGAACCCCACCTCCCGCCTCGGCGCCGGGCGCCCCGGGGGGGATTCACCGGCGCATTCCGCTTGCCTTGCCCCCCCGGTCCGATTAGCCTTCCGGACAGGGGCGGCGCGGTGCCGCCCCGGCTCGTGTCCCGGAGTGCGGCCTGTGCCCATCATGCTGGTGTCCCACACCATCACCGACGCCCGCGGCACCCGGTCCGGCCGCGGCCAGTCGGCATGAGCCACCGGGATCCCACCATCACCAGACCCACGCTCGCCGGACGACCCGCGTGAGGGCGGCCCGCGCGGCTGACATCACCCCGCCGCACCCGCGGCCAGACAGGAGTAGGCACCATTAGAGGCAGACGCTTTTACAGAGACGCCGGGCCCATCAGGCGGACGCGCGTCAACTTCATGATCAGGATCTCCCCGATCCGCGTGATCGGTCCGGAGAACGAGCAGATCGGCGTCATCGAGACGCAGGAAGCACTGCGGATGGCGCAGGAGCAGGGGCTGGATCTCGTCGAGATCGTCCCCGACTCCCGCCCGCCGGTCTGCAAGATCATGGACTACGGGAAGTACAAGTACGAGCTGAACCAGAAGGAGCGCAAGAACCGGGCCAAGAGCAAGCAGACCGAGCTCAAGGAGATCCGGCTGGGTCGCTCCGTGAAGATCGACCCCCACGATGTCAGCATCCGGGTGCAGCAGGCGCGGCGGTTCCTGGTGGCCGGCCACAAGGTGCAGATCACCCAGCGCTTCAGGGGACGCGAGATGATGCACCGCGAGCTCGGCATCGAGCGGCTCGCCGGCATCGTCAACGAGCTGTCGGATATCGCCAAGGTCGAGGCGCCGCCGCGCTGGGTGGGCCGATCGGCCAACCTCATCCTCGCCCCGGACAAGCCGAAGGTCGAGGCGTACAAGCGCAAGGTCGAGAAGGAGAAGGCCGAGCGCCTCGCCAAGGGAGACAGGGTCGAGGAGGAGCTGAGCCTCGAGGAGCTCGAGGCGCAGGTCGAGGCCCAGAATCTCGCCGAGGGCGACGACGACCACGACGAGGAGCTGGAGCCCTCCGGGCGCGCCGCCGACGACGGGCAGGCCCGTGAGGACCGGAAGAAGTCCAGGGGCCCCAAGGACGACCGCGCCCGCAACCCCGTGGACGATGAGCTGCGCGAGCTGCTCGGCGAGCTGTGAGGAGGAACGCCCTGAGGGCTCTTGAGGGGTGAAGCTTGGGCCGCGAGCCCGGGCGGGGATGTGCTCCTGGCCGGGGCGCTGAGTCCCGTGCGGAGCGCTTCATCATGGGAACGAAAACGGCGGGCGAGCCGCCCATTCCCCGCTCAGGCCTCAAGCCTCTCTAGTCGTGCCTCAACGCCACGATCGGGTCCTGCCGCGCGGCCTTGATCGCGGGGAATATGCCGAAGAAGAGCCCCGTCAGCACCGCCACGGTGAACGCGAGGCCGACAGACCAGCCGGTCACCTCCGCCGAGATCACGTTCTGCAGGCGGAAGGTGCTCTTGAGGGCCGGCCCGAGCGCGTCCATCCCCACGCTCAGCCCGACGCCGAAGAGCACGCCGAGCAGCCCCCCGATCGCGCTGAGCACGCCCGTCTCGACGACGAACTGCGCCGTGATGTGCCGGCGCGTCGCCCCGACCGCCCGACGGATGCCGATCTCCCGCGTGCGCTCCTGCACCGTCGCGAGCATGATGTTCATGATCCCGATGCCACCCACGAGCAGCGAGATGCCCGCGATCGCCCCCAGCACGATCTGCCACGTCATCGCCGTCCGCTTGGCCTCCTCCAGCAGTTCGTACGGCACGATCGTCGCTACATCCTGCTCCGTCGGGTGGCGCACCTCGATGATCCGCTCGAGCCGCCGGGCGTCTTGCAGCACCTGCTCGCGGCTCTTGCACACGATGTAGATCTCCGACACCTGCACCTCAGCGCCGGTGAACGACCCGCTCGTGCGCCGGAGAACGATGTCGCCGAACACCTGCGTCGCCGTCGTGAAGGGGATGTGCAGGTCGAGGTTCAAGTCCCGACCCACCAGCGACGCCCCCGCCCCGCCCGAGAGGCCCACGGGCGCGAGCACGCCCACGACCAGGAACGCCCGGTCATCGATCCGAATGGTCTGTCCCAGCGGGTCTGACTGCGGGAACATCTGGCGGGCCACCTCGCTCCCGATCACCGCGATCATCGCCCGCTCGTCCATGTCGTTCTGGGTGATGTACCTCCCGCGGTCCACGCGCAGGCCCGCGGCGTCCATCAGCTCGGGCGTCACGCCGAACGACTGGCTCGTCTGGGCCCGGTCCTCACGAAGCACCTGCCCACCGACCTCCTTGAGCGGTGCGATCACCTCCGCCTCCGGGAAATTCTCCCGGATGACCTGCAGGTCGTTCCGGGTGAGACCGTACGTCATCACGAAGCTCCGCTGCTGCCCACCCTGCTGCGTGTTCGTCTCGGGCGGCCGCTGGCTCCGCAGGATGATGTTCTTGGCCCCCAGCCGCTCGATCTGCAGCAACGCCTCGCGCTTCGACCCTTCGCCGATGGCGACCATCGTGATCACCGCCCCCACGCCGAGGATGATGCCCAGCGCCGTCAGCACCGAGCGCAGCAGGTGCAGCCGGAGGTTCGTCAGTCCAAGCCGCATCGTCTCGATCAGGAATGTCACCGCTGGGCTCCCCGCCCCTCCGGGGCGGCCTCCGTGTCTGCCTCGCTCCCGCCTACCCGACCCCGATGCCCGCGCCGCATCGGCCGCCGGCCGGCCTGGCCGGTCCGTTCGGATACTCTAGCGGCCGCAAGCCCGGAGACACCCGTTGGCCACAGTCCACATCAGGTCCGAGTCCGAAGTGCCCCAGGGCTGGAGGTACGTCGTCGAGATCGACCACGACTCGGGCGCCCCGACCTCGCACCGGGTCCGCCTCGCCTGGGTCGACCACAATTTCTGGACGGGCGAGCGGCCGATCCCGCCGTCGCGCGTCGCCCAGGCCGTCGTCGAGTATCTCCTCGCCGCCCGTCCCGACGACGACCTCCCCGACCGGTTCGACGCGGCGATGGCACGCCGCTGGGCGCCCGCGATCGACCGCGAGCTGCCCGAGCGCCTCTGAGGCGTCGGCCGCCGAGCCGCCGGACCTATTCGATCTCCACCGGCTGGAACCGCACGCCCCGCTCGCTCCGCGTTGCGAAGTAGGCGTGGATGTCCAGCTCGCGGGAGACACGCCGGATCTGGAACGCGGCGCGGACGAGGTCGGCCCGCTGCAGCGCGCCCATCCGCTCCTGCTGCACGCCGAGCCGGCGCGCATAGAACGCGCAACCCTCATGCTGGATCAGGATCACGCGCTCCAGCCCGTGCGCATCCACGAGGAACTTCAGCTCGTCGATCACCCCCTCCTCCTCGAGCCTCGCCTCGGTGTGTCCCGCGAGGCAGCCCGGGCCGCCGGGGAGCGCTACGCGGTCGTAGCGGGGGAGGGCGAGCCCCGTGTGAAGGAAGTCGTCGAAGTGCTCGCCCATTCGACCGTCCGAGCAGTACACCGCGGCCGCGTGGATGCGCTCCGACTCGTACGGGATGGGTGATTCATAATTCATGCCCCAGCATACGGCTCGCGGCGCGGGGGCGTCGGGGTGAGGCCTATCGTGCCCGGATGTCACCCGTCACTCGCGCCCTCCGCGCCCCGCTCCTCGCCCCGATCATCCGGTGGGCATCCCGCCTCCGTTTCCCCTGGCTGCTCGGCCTCACCGTGGCGCTCCTGCTCGTCAACCTCGCCTTCCCCGACCCGATCCCCTTCGTTGACGAGATCCTTCTCGCGCTGCTTGCCGCGGTACTGGGCTCGATCCGTAAGCGCCCGCGCCGCGCCCCCCGCGCCATCGGTCGCTGACCGCCTGTGGTGCGTCCGGCAGATCACCGGTCGGCCGTCCGAGACGCCGGGGCGGAGTCGAGCATGTCGAGCCTTCAGCCCCCCAGCGCGATCGTGACGCCCACGAGCGCCAACCCCGCGAGCACCATGGCGAGCCCCACGCGCCACGGGCGGCCGCCGGAGTAGCGCCCGACCTCCCAGCCGATCAGGAAGAGCATCACGATCGCCACGCCATTGGAGAGGCGCAGCGCAAGCGCGGCGTCGTCCAGAAAGAGAAAGGGCGCGGCGACAGGGAACGTTGAGCACGTGACCAGGATGAACACACCGAGCGCCCCCAGCCAGTCATCCCTCCCCAGACGCGGGCGCCGGGGAGGCTCGGGCATCGCAAGCAGCGCTCGGCGCACCCGCTCCAGCTGCGCCGGGCTCAGCGCCGACGCGACGATCGGCGGCAGGGCCTCCCGGATGGTGCGCTGCGCCTCCGCCGCATCCCCCGCCCCGCGCACGCTGTGCAGCGTGCGCAGCCCCCGTCCCTGCTCGAAGCGGGCGCTCATCAGGAACATCACCGCATCCACGATGCCCCAGGCGAGGTTGCACCCCAGCGCCCCCGCGAGCATCACGTCCACGTCGTGCCGGCCCGCGTGCGCCGCGCTGAACGAGCCGGTGAACGTGAGCACCATGATCAGCCCGAAGAGGATCTCCGAGCTGCGATCGATCGGGTCCAGGAGGCGCCGCATGGACGACACTCCTCAGGTCGCGCCGCCGGCCGCGCCTTCCGTGCGTGGGTGACTTTACGCTCCACAGCGTACCGCCAGGGTTTGGCCCGGGACCGCCGTCGGCGTCCGCACCGCGGCGCGCGCCGGGCGCTCACCACGGGTTCTTCACGTGGCACGCCCTGCCCGTCTTCTCGATGTAGTCCTGGTGGTAGTCCTCGGCCGGATAGAACGTCTCGGCGGCCTGCACCTGGGTCACGATCGGGCGGCCCTGCTTGCCCGTGTCGGCGAGCTTCCTGATGAATGCCTCCGCCGCCGCCCGCTGCTCCTGGCTGGTGTACCAGACCCCGGAGCGATACTGGTCCCCCACGTCGGGGCCCTGACGGTTGAGCTGCGTCGGATCGTGCATCGTGAAGAACGCCTCGAGCAGCCGCTCGAAGCTGATCACCGCCGGATCGAAGACGACCTTCACCGTCTCCGCGTGCCCCGTGTTCTCGGAGCACACATCCCGGTAGGTGGGGTTCTCCGTGCGCCCCTGCATGTACCCGCTGACCGCCTCGATCACGCCGGGGCCTTTCTGGAAATAGTGCTCGATCCCCCAGAAGCAACCGCCCGCGAAGTACGCCGTCTCCGTCTTCACGGGCAGGCTCGCCTCCGGACGATCCTCCCCCTGGCCGTAGAACCGCAGGGACGACGAGTTCAGGCAGTACCGCAGCCCGGTGGGGCGTGGCCCGTCGTCGAACACGTGCCCGAGGTGCGACCCGCACCGAGCGCAGTTGATCTCGGTCCGCACCATCCCGTGCGAGCGGTCCTCGCGCTCGCTCACGTGCGCCGGGTCGAACGCGGTGAAGAAGCTCGGCCATCCGGTCCCCGAGGTGAACTTGTGCTCGCTCGAGAAGAGCGGCAGGCCGCACACCACGCACGTGTACACCCCCTGCTTCTTGTTGTCGAGCAGGTTCCCGCAGAAGGCCGGCTCCGTGCCCGCCCTCTGGGTGATGCGGTACGTCTCGGGGTCCAGCTTCGCCGCGAGACGCTCGACCTCCTCCCGGGGGAGCGGTGTCACGTCGTAGCCCGCCCTCGAGTACTTCCGATCGCTCGTGGTGCCCAACGCTCGGTCCTCCTGAAGGCCGGGCGTCTCCGGCCGCGACTCGCGCCACGGGGCCGCCGCGGCGCATTCCTCTCCCCCGTGGGCCGTCACGAGCCTCCCCGCTGCCGCCGCCACCACCCCCGCCCCCGCCAGCGTCCAGATTCCTCGTGCGTCCATACCCCACCAATCCTACCGGACGGGCCCCTATTCCGGCCCTTGTCCCAACGTCTTGCGGTTTCGGCCCTTGCGGCTCCAGGGGTCCCCAGCCGGCCCCGAACACGCCAAAACCCCTGGCCAGCCCCCCCAAACCTGTGCTATACTCGGGCGTTCTCAGGCGGGACGTGCCCGAAGGCGGGCGCCGCCGGAATGCCGACGCTTTCTCTTGCCCGAGTTCAAGCAGCGGTTTCAAGTCAGTCCAAGGGCAATTGAAGGAAGCGTCAGGAATGAAGCTTTACGTCGGGAATCTTCCCTTCAACGTCTCCGAGCAGGAGCTCCACGAGCTCTTCGCCCAGCACGGCAACGTCACCTCCGCGTCGCTGGTGACCGACCGTGAGACCGGCCGGCCCCGTGGGTTCGGGTTCGTTGAGTTCGCCAACGACGACGAGGCCCGCGCGGCGATCGAGGCCCTGCACGGGTACAACCTCGGCGGGCGCGACCTCACCGTCAACGAGGCCAGGCCTCGTGAGAACCGCGGCTTCGGCGGCGGCGGCGGCGGCGGTGGCGGGCGCGGCGGGTACGGCGGCGGCGGCGGCGGCCGTGGCGGATACGGCGGCGGCGGCGGTGGCCGCGGCGGATACAGCGGCGGCGGGCGCGGTGGCGATCGCGGCGGCTGGTAAGCCCTAGCGTTCAGCAAACAACACGCAGGCCGGGGTCGGCGGACCCCGGCCTGCTGCCTTTTTGGACGCCACCAGGATGTCGCAACTCCGCCATATCCGCACACGATGACAAAAAAGTGTCGCCTGTGAGGCGCGGTTCACGCCCCCTTCACATGTTCGTGAGTCTGCGGCTGCACCCTATGCGTGAAGTGCACGCGGCAGCGCCCGCGGCTTGAGGAAGTCAAGCCCAGATCGAACAGAAGGAGGAGTCAGCGATGATCAAACCGCATGCCCACAGCTTCCTGACTGTGGTGCTCGTTTCGGCCGCAACCGTGGGTGTTGCGGGCGCCGCACCGACCGTGCGATTCGGCGACGTTCCGGACGGCGCATTTAACTCCAGCGACGGCCACCGCGCCGACCTTGGCGCCGATGGAACCTTCGACTACATCACGTTCTGCATCGAGGTCGCCGAGCCGCTCTCGTACGGGACCGTCTACGAGTACGGCATCTCCACCGAGATCCGCAACCGCGGTGGGGACGGCCCCCTCAGCCTCGAGAACGACACCGGCTACGCCATCGCCTACATCTTCCAGACGTTCCAGGACGGCGGCGAGGCGGCCATCGCCGCGCTCTCCGGCGTCGGCGGCCTGAGCGACAGCCAGTACCGCGAGCTCGTCCAGCGCACGTTCTGGAACAAGCTCTACGGCGGCTACACCACTAGCGACATCAACCAGGCGAAGATCAACGCCCTGTGGAACGCCGCGTTCGGCAAGACCGACAGCCTCGGCAACGTGCGCGTCATGAACGTCTGGCAGGACGCCGACAACATGCAGGGCGGCATCCAGGACATGCTCATCATCGTCCCGCTCCCCAGCGCCGCCGGGCTCGCCTCGGTCGGGCTCCTCGGCTTCGCGGCCGTCCGGAGGCGGCGGGCCTGACGCTTACTCGCCGTTCGGTCATTCACGCGACGTTCGACTGCCGCCGCAAGGGATTGCGACGCAACACCGGCTCGCTCGCCCCCGCCCCGGGGCGAGCGAGCTCTTCTTTCGCCGCGTGGCATTCGACGCCCGCAGACCCCGCAGGATGGCCCGGATCGTTGCGGCGTGCCCTCAGCGCGATCGCGACCGCGACGGACCGGGCAGCGCGCCCGATCCACGAGGGGGATCCGGCCAACCCGGTCCGGATTGATTCCGGTCCGCGGTTCTGGTACAAGCCTGACATGGGGCCCGAATCCCGGCGCCCCCGAAGAGAGAGGAATCCAGCCATGATCCGTACCATCGGGATAGGGGTCGCCGCCGCGACCGCGTCGCTCGCCGCGGCACAGACCAGCGAGCTGTACATCACCCAGATCGACAACCCGGGCATGGTCGTCGTTCAGAACGGCTCGGTCGTCCGTTCCTGGAACACGCTCAACGCGGGCGAGAATGCGGTGGCCGTCGCGGGCACCATCCGGACCGCCGGCAACTACTGGGTGAACAGCGGTCAAGGCGCCGAGTACGACCTCAACGGAAACCCGCTCGGGCCGACCTACACGATCATCGGCGGCGGTAACTGGTTCGACGGCGCGACCGACGGAGAGTACAACTACTCCGTCCAGCACAATGGCGACTACAACCTCTACCGTTTCGACCGGGAGTGGGGCAACCCCGAGGTGCTGTTCAACGTCGGTACCTTCACATCGGGCATCACGGTCGATCCCAAGAACGGCACCTTCTGGGTGTGCGATAGCTTGAGCCGCGTCGTGCGCAACCTGGACAACAACGGCAACGAGCTCAGTTCGTTCTCCGCCGCCGACAGCAACTACGCCTACAGCATCGCGATGGACCCGGCCGACGGCACCCTCTGGATCGGAGGCTACAACTCCAACCTCATCTACCAGTACGACGCGAACGGCAACCTGCTGGACACCGTCACGGTCCCCGGCATCACCAGCGGCTACGGCATGGAGTTCGACATGGGCGGGGAGGACTGCCTCGCCGATTTCAACGGCGACGGGGTCGTGGACACCCGCGACGTGCTCTGCTTCCTCAACGAGTGGAACGCCGGCTGCTGACCCTTCCTGCAAACGTGCCAAGACTCAGCCGCTGCTCCCAGCGGCTGAGTCTCGCCGCCCTCAGCGGGAGCGGCAACCGCACCATTGAGGCCGACCGGCGCCTTGAGCACGGGCGCCCGGTCGCACCGCTCACCGCCGGCGCCTTCGCGGAGTAGCATCAGCCCACTCACCCACTCACGGATCATTGAGCCACCCGTACTTCATCGGCGACCCCGTCACGGGGTTCTGCATCCAGCCCGGCCGTCCCTGCAGGTCCATTGCCGACCAGTACACCGATCCCGTATCGAAGTCCCCGCGCTCATCGACCCGCTCGTCCCTGCCCTGCGCCGAGTCAAAGAGCGCCGCCGATCCGTCCAGGAACGCGACGTGGGCCCCCTTCGAGTGCCGCTCGGTCAGCTGATCGCTCGCGAGCCACCGCGCGTCCGCCCAGTTCTGGTTCTGGAAGTACAGGCTCTCCTCCACCAACAGAGGGATCGAGACGAAGCTCTCGAGCAGGTCCTCGTCCCGCTCGCGCTCCCGCGTGATGAACCGCGGCGCCGTCGATGGATCGCGCAGAAAGGCTCCCAGCGTCACCGTCCCCAGCCGCACGCCCCCCACGTGCCCGAGCATCGTGTAGTCCGTGTCGAGCGGGTCAACGTCGGTGTAGATCGCGTCCCAGTTCGGGCTCTTCTCCGCCCGCCGCTTGTTGGTCGGGCACGCCAGGATCTCGTGCGCCCGGTCGGTGTACTCATACACCAGCCCCGGCTCCTTGCTGTACGGCGCGCCCGGCCCGGTGCGGAGCCAGTGGTCCACCGACCAGATGTGCTCCCGCTGGTCCTGCGCGTAGAGCAGCATCGCCGCGTCGATCTGCCGCACGTTCGACAGGCACACGACCTGCTGCCCCGAGGCCCGGGCCTTCCCCAACGCGGGCAGCAGGATGCCGATCAGGAGCGCGATGATCGCGATCACCACCAGCAGCTCGATCAGCGTGAACCCGCGCCGACCCATGCCGCCAGCGTACCCCGGCGCGGGCCGAGGCTCAAGCTCGCCGCCGAGATACTCTGCCGCGTGAGGCCCGAACGGCTCCGAGCACGCGAGTCCGTCTCTAGCGCCGCTTGCGGATCGCGCCGAGCGCGCCCGATGCGAGCAGCAGGGCCGCTCCACCGGGCGCCGGCACGACGACTTTGAACGCCTCGAAATCGCCCGCCGGATTCAGGCCGTAGCCCACCATCGTCGTGCCGTCCGGCGTGATATCGCTGATCATGTTGAGCGTCCAGCCCGACGTGTCCAGGCCGTAGTCGGAGAGCAGTGCGTCCGCGAGCAGGCGCGTGCCGCGCAGCTCGTCCCAGATGAACGCCACCGATCCCAGCTCGTCGCTGAACTCCGTCTCGCGCCAGAGCCCGACGACCACCGAACCGTCCGCGTTGGACGCGATCGCGTGGCCCACCTGATAGCCCTGCGGCGGGACGCCGAGCACCTCGCCTTCGGCCCCCTCCCATCGCGCCGGCAGGAAGGCCCCGCCCGCCTCCGCCTCGCCCACGGAGACCAGCCCGTCGTGCGACAGGCCGAGCACGCGCCCGAGGCCGCTCCCGCCGTCCGGCGTGGGCAGCACCTCGAAGCCGCCCGATTCCGTCCAGTTCACCGGGCGATGGCCGAGATCGTCCGTCCCGTACCCGCCGAGCACGCCGCCGTCGTTCGACACGCACGTCCCGTTGCTGAAGAAGTCCCCGCCGTCCAGATCCCCCAGCGGCTGCTCGCCCCCGCCCGGCGTCCACTGGAACATCTCTGACGAGTTCGAGAAGAAGTCCAGCCCGCCGAATCCCGTCATCACCGACCCGTCCCCGCTCACCGCGTTGGCCGAGCTCCAGCCGGGCGGCGCGAAGTCGCCCGTCACGTGCACCGACCCGTCCGGCTCCCAGCGCAGCCCGACGAAGGCGGTCGGCCCCGGCCCCATCCCCACGAGCCACATCCCGTCGCCCGAGATGTCGTTCACCTCCGCCCCGAGGTCGAATCCGGGCGGGAGCGACAGCGGCGTGGCGATCGTGCCATCCCATCGCACCGGGGTCAGCCCCGGCGCGTCGCCGATGCTCCCGCCCCCAACATACCGCCCGTCATCGGAGACGCCGGTGGCCTTGCTGTACCGCTCGGCCCCCGGCAGATCGCCCAGCGCGATGAACTGCGCCTGACCCCACGCGCCTGCGCAAGGCGCCGACGCAATCGCCAGGATGCGGACAGCACGGATCGAGTTCTTCATCGCCGGATCCTCCGCCCTCCATTGGAATGCGCTTTCAATCCGCCGTCAACAGGGTTCGCCGTGTTTGTGCAGGCCCGGCGAGCGCGCGTGGCAAGACAGCGCCTGGGACGTCGGCCGGGTAACTCCTGGCGCTCGATGGCCTTGTGCCACCCGCAGCGCAAGCCCGAGCATGTGGGTGGTGCGTGGATCGCTGACTGGCTCACCCCGCGAGCGCCTCGGCTCCCGGGCGAGGTTCGCCTCACATCGGGCGCAGGCGCTCCTCCGTCACGCGTCCCTGAACACGATTCCAAGATTCCCCAGGAGAATCCGCGATCGCTCCCGTCGATCGGCCTAGTATCTGTAGTTCCATCGCGGAGACCGCCCAACCGCGGCGATCCGCGAAGATCCCGACGCACTCCTCATGCCCGAGCTGCTGCACCGGTTCACGTCCACGGGCATTCGAAGGAAGCGTCGTATGAAGCTCTACGTGGGAAATCTGTCGTTCGATACGTCGGAGGCCCAGCTCCGCGAGCTGTTCAGCCCGCACGGGGAGGTCACCAGCGCCGCGCTCGTCATGGACCGCGACACCGGCCGCCCCAGGGGGTTTGGGTTTGTCGAGTTCGCCGATGGCGGGTGCGCTCGGGCCGCCATCGCGGCCCTGAACGGCCAGAATGTCGGCGGGCGCGACCTCACCGTCAACGAGGCCAAGGCCCGCGAGCCCCGCTCGAACGGGAGCGGGAGCGGCGGCAACCGCGCCGGCGGCCGCTGGTAAATCAAACGCGGCGCACGACCGTGCGCCGCGACGGCACGAGCGAGAGATAGAGTCTGCCGATGAGCCGGGGCCGAGAGGCCCCGGCTTGTTCGTATCGGATCTCGTGGCATGCTCGGGCGTGGTACGCTCTGGGGGAGTTCGCGGGCTCAGCCAACCAGCGAGGCCCCATGGCCAACGACTGGTACCGTCTCGACAACGCCGCGCGGGTCTTCGCCGCGCTGGCTTCCCGGCGCACGACAGCGGTCTTCCGCGTCGCGGTGACTCTCCGGGCGCCCGTTGACCCAGCCCGGCTCCAACTCGCGCTCGACGCCCTTATGCCGCGGTTTCCCTACTTGCGGGTCCGCCTGCGCACTGGACTCTTCTGGCACTACCTCGAGCCGCTCTCAGGAGCGCCGACAGTGCGCCCCGAGCGCCGCGCCCCCTGTCGACGCATGACCCGCGCTCAAGATGGCCCCTGGCAGCTGCGCGTGCTCGTATTTCACACACGTGTGGCCGTCGAGTGCTCGCACGTGCTCACCGACGGCTCGGGGGCGACGGCGTTCCTCTGCGCGTTGCTCGCCGAGTATCTGCGCGCGGCCGGGGTGCAGGCGCCCGATGGCTCCGCGATCATGCGACCGGGTGAAGAGCCCCACCCCGAAGAGGCCGAGGACGCCTACCGCCGCTTCTACGACCCGCGCATCCCACCGCCGCGATCCGGCCCCCGGGCTCTCCGAATCCGCAACAACCCGCTCCCATCCGACGACTGCCGCATCGTGCTCGGCATCGTCCCGCTGGCGCCGCTGCACGAACTCCGGCGCGAGCGCGCCGTGACGCTCACCGAGCTCCTCGCCGCCATCCTGCTCGCCTCAGTGCTCGACCTCGCGCCCAACGCCCGACGGCCGATCGCGATCATGATCCCCGTCGACCTCCGCCGGGTGTACCCTTCGCGCACGATGCGGAACTTCTTCCTCTCGGTGACGGCGAGCATCGATCCGCGCCTCGGCGCCTACTCGTTCGAGGAGATCCTCCACGAGGTCCACCACTCGGTGCAGGGTCAGATCACCGCCAAGAGCATCAGCCGCCAGATCCGGCGGAACGTCGGCGCCGAGCGAAACTCCTTCATCCGCCACGTGCCGCTCCTCCTGAAGATCCCGGCCAAGCGCCGGCTCTACACCCGCCGGTGGGGGGCCCGCTACACCACCGCGCTATCCAACCTCGGGCGCGTCGACCTGCCCGCCGCGCTCGCCGAGCACGTCGAGCGCTTCGAGGTCATCCCTAATCCCAGCGCCGCCCACGGGGTCGGCTGCGCCCTGGTCGGCTACGGCGACCGCCTCTTCATCACCTTCGCCAGCATCGTCTCCCGCACCGGGCTGGAGCGGGCCTTCTTCACGCGCCTGCGACGAATGGGCATTCCCGTCCGCGTTGAGACCAACTGAGGGAGCCGGTCATGCCGTACTGCTCGCGTTGCGGCGTCGAGGTCGAGTCCGGGGCCGAAGCCTGCCCGCTCTGCTCCGCCCCCATCCAGCGCCTCGACCAAGGGCCGCCCGAGCCGCCGCGCTATCCCCCGGCCGCCCCCTCGGAGCGCCGCCAGGTGCGCCAGCTCGTGTGGATGGTCGCCACGGCGGCACTGCTCTCGGCAGCCCTCGCGCTCCTCGGCCTCGACATCGTGCTCAACCGACGCGTCTCCTGGTCGCTCTACCCGCTGACCGGCGCCGGTATCCTGTGGCTCTTCGTCACGCTGGTCGTGGCCTTCGCCCGCCGGCCCATCTTTGTGATCTTCGGCCAGGCGGTCGCGACCGCGGGGTTCCTCTTTGCGATCGACCTCTTCGACGGGAGGCTCGACTGGCTCGTGCCGCTGGGGCTGCCCATCGTCGGGATCGTCACCGCCGGGTCGGTGCTCGTCTGGCTCGTCGCCCGGTTCACCCGCCGTGACCCGGCGCTGACAGCCTCCGCCGTCCTCTTCGCCTGCGCCGCCGGCGCAGTCGCGCTCGACCTCCTGATCTCCGGCCACCGCGCCGTCCCGCGTCCGAGCTGGTCCTTCATCGTCCTCGGCGCCGTCCTGCCGCCCCTGCTCCTGCTGCTCTTTTTTCAAGTCCGTTTCCGGCGCCGCGCGGACCTCCGCCGCGTGCTGCACACCTGAGCCCGTCACTCGAGGGCGCCTTCTCGGCCGGCTCTGCCTGTCCCACTCCTATTCCCTCGGGATCACGCTCTCGGCCTCTCTCAGCATGCTCCGCAGGTCCGACGGCTCCCCCGTCCGGCTGATCAGCTCTCGCGCAAGCCCGAGCGCCGTCCGCGCATCCGTCGCCCTCCCCATGCCCTGGTACGCCATCGCCAGGAACACGACGTCGTACGCGCTCGGCCCCGCCCCGCTCGCCGCGTTCAGCTCGTTGCATCGCTCGAACGTCGCCGCCGCCTCCGCGTGCCTCCCCACGCGGTACTGCGCGACGCCGAGCGTGTTCAGGTAGCTCTGGTAATCGGGCATCACGCGCACCGCGGCCTCCGCCATCCGCAGCCCGCGCTCGTACGTCGCTATCGGCTGGTTCGGGTACTGCACGAATCCCCACGCCGACGAGTTCAGCCAGTTCGCTTGGTCGCCCCGCGCCGCCGCCTGCTCGACGACGAGCGAGCGGATGTCCGCGGGTATCGATGCGTTCTCGCGCGCCCGCGCGAGCACATCCGCGGAGACCCAGTGCGCCCCCTCGATACCCGCGTCCATGAACCGCCGCGCCGCGCGGAAGCGCCCCCGCGCCCGCCGATCCGCAGCGTCGGACCCCGGTTCGAATACCGCGAACCCGATCCGCGGGCCGCACGCCGCGATCCCCTCCCCGCCGGCGACGAACGCCGATGCCACCAGCACGTCCGTGCTGCAATCCAGCACCAGCAGGTCCTCCGCATCCGAGGCCCTCAGCACGTGAACGTGCCCGTCGCGGCTTGTCGCGAGCAGACGCGATCCGTCGGTGTGAAACTCCAGATCGCACACCGGAGAAGGCAGCTTCGCTCGGACCTCCCGATCGCCGCCGAGCGCCGCGATCGTCACCGATCCGTCCGCGTGCCCCGCCGCGACGATGTCGCCCTCCGGCGAGAACTCGATGCACGACGCCGGGCTCCCCCGCCCGGCCCGCACGCGCTCGCCCGCCGCCGCACCGACTTCCCACAGCCAGAGCGATCCATCCGCGGCGCCGGCCGCGATCCGCGGCTCATCGCCCCACGCCGCGGCGCACGTGAACCGCGGAGCCTCCGAGGCGACTTTCAACGCCGCACCCGTCGCTCCGCTCGTCGCGTCCACCACCTCGATCCCGCTCTTGCGGACGACCACCATCGACCGGCCGTCCGGCGTCCACGCGAGCGCATCGACCAGCTCTTCCCGATCCTCCTGCAGCACGCGCGCTGCGCCGACGTCCACCCCGAAGACCCAAACCCCCGGCGAGCGCAGCGCCGCCGCGATTGTCTCGCCCTCCCGATCGAAGGCTACCGCCCCGCCCTGCTCCCGCGGATGCGAGACGACCCGCAACCAGCGCTCGGCGCCCGTCCGCGTGTCCCACACCTTCACGCTGCCCCATCCCGTGGTCGCCAGCAGCGAGCCGCCCGCACCGAACGCCGCGGCGTTGATGTTGTCGTTCGAGGGCGGAATCACGACCGGGATCGGCTCCTCCGGCGTGTCCCACACCTTGAGCTCCCCCTCGCGCGTGAGCGACGCCAGCCGCGAGCCGTCGGGCGAGAACGCGACCGCCTCCGCGCGCGATCCATGAGCGCACACCACGTTCAGGAGCTCACCGCTGGCCGCGTCGCGGAACGAGATCCAGCCGCTCGTCTCGCCCAGCGCGGCGATGCCGCGCCCGTGCGCGATGTCCCAGCCGATCACCGGCCCGGTCACGCCCTCGAGCACGCGCATCTCGCTCCACGTCCGCGTGTCGTACACCGTGATGTACGCCGCCCACGTCGTGTACGCCTCCCGCCCGTCCGGCGAGAGCGCCAGGCGGTCGGCCCGCGGCGCGGTTCGCCGCTCACCGGTCACGAAGTCCACCTCGACCACCCGCGGCTCATCGAGCACGAGCAGCCCCGATCCGTCCGGCCGGAACGCCAGCGGCGATGGCTGCCCCGGGCCCACGCGGATCGTGTCCCTCACGCGCCCCGTGGACGTCTCGACCACGATCACCGACGGCGAGCCCGCGAGCGCCAGCGCAACCAGCGCGCCGTCCGCGCTGAAGACCGGCCCGTGCGACGCCGCGATTCCCTCCACCGCCCAGCGCTCGCGCCATCCCTCCGCCTCGACCGCCGCCGCGCGTCCCGACGCATCGACGATCAGCAGGAGCGACCCGTCCGGCGAGAGCGCCTGCGCCGCCACCCCGCGCGCGCCCGTCCCCGCCCGCGCCACCTCGCGCCCGCCCGCCGCATCGAGCTTCCTCACCCGCCCGTCCCGCGAGAGCGTGAGCACGTGCTCGCCGTCGCCGTCGAAGCCCAGCAGCCGCTCGCCCGGATCGAGCCGCGCCGTCGCGACGCTCCGGTCGTACAGCCGGTCGAGATACGCCCACTCCCACCCGCGCAGCTCCTCCGGCGCCTCGTCGAGCCGCTCGCGCAGCACGCTCCGCTGGTGCTTGTCTAGCGCCGCGGCCGCCGCCGCGATGCTCGTGCGGTAGGCCAGCCGCCGCGCCGCTGCGGCGCTCTCGTCCGCAACGCGGCGCAGATTCGCCTCGCGCACCGCCAGCGACGCAACGACCACCACCGCCACCACCAGCGTGACGAACGCCGCCGCCACGCCGCCCACGAGCGCCTTGTTCCGCCGGGCAAACTTCTGCAACTGGTAGAACGTGGTGGGGGGTCTCGCGGAGATCGGCTCGTCGTGCAGGTGGCGCCGGATGTCCGCCGCAAGATCCGCCGCAGACTGATACCGCCGCTCCGGCTCCTTCGCGAGCGCCTTGCCCACGATCGTCGAGACGTCGCCCGCCAGCGCCGGGTCGATCCCCGCCAGCGTCCGCGGCTCCTGCTCGCGGATCACCCGCGCCACCTCGGGTAGAGGCCGGTCGTGCACGTCGTACGGCAGCCTTCCCGCGAGCAGCTCGTACATCAGCACGCCCAGCGCATACACGTCCGACCGCGCATCGAGCTTCGAAGGGTCCCCCGACACCTGCTCCGGGCTCATGTACGGCACCGTCCCCAGCAGCTGCCCCACGTTCGTCTGCACCGTCGCGTACCGGATGTCCGAATCGGTCATCCGCGCAATCCCGAAATCCAGGATCTTCGGCTGCCCAACCTCCGCGCGTGCTCCCCCCTTCGTCGCTCCGTCGCTCCGCCGCTCCGTCGCTTCCTCCACAAGGATGTTCGCCGGCTTCAAATCCCTGTGAATCACCCCCTTCATGTGCGCATGCTGGATCGCCTCGCACACTCGCGCCATCAGCTCCAGCCGCTCGCGCACGCCCAGCCCCGCTCGCTCCGCGTACTCCGTCAGCGTCGGCCCGCTCACGAACTCCATCGCGAAGTACGGCTGCCGCCCGTACGGCGTGTCCTCCCACCCCGCCTCGAAGATCTGTCCGATTCCCGGATGCTTGAGCTGCCCCAGCACGTGCGCCTCGTGCTCGAACCGGCGCAGCAGCTGACCCGACGCGAACGCCGGGTACACCACCTTGAGCGCAACCTTGCGCCTCGGGTTCTCCTGCTCCGCCTCGTACACCGCCCCCATCCCGCCCTCGCCGACGAGCCGGATGACGCGGTAGCGCCCGAACCGCTCCGGCACCCGCAGCCCCATCCGCGCCGCCAGCGACGGCGACGCCGTGAACGGCGTCCCCTCCAGAAAGCCGTCGCCTCCCTCGTCGAACTCGAGCAGCGACTCCACCTCAGCGCGCAGCCCCGCGTCCCCCGCGCACCGCTCCTCCAGAAACGCCCCGCGCCGCTCCCGCGGCAGCTCGACCGCCTGCTGGAAGATCTCCCGGGCCCGCCGCCCCTCAACCATGGCCGCGTCTCTCCCCGCCGCCCTCGAGCTCCCGGCGAAGCCACGCCTTGATGTACCGCCAGTCCCGCTCGATCGTCCGCTCCGACACCCCGAGCGCCGCCGCCGTCTCCCCCTGCGTCAGCCCCGCGAAGTAGCGCAGCATCACGATCTCCCCCAGCCGCGGCTCCTCGGCCTCGAGCTTCTTCAGCGCCCCGTCCAGCGCCAGCAGGCTCTCCGGCGGCTCGTCGAGCACGATCTCCGCCTGGTCGAGGTCGACCCGGCGCACCCCGCCCCCGTGCTTGGCCGACGCCTTCCGACGCGCCTGATCCACCAGGATCTCCCGCATCGCCCTCGCCGCCGCCCCGAAGAAGTGGTGCCGCCCGCTCCACCCCGGGTCCCCGCTCCCCACCAGCTTCAGATACGCCTCGTGGATGAGCGCCGTCGTCTGCAGCGTGTTCCCCGGCGGCGTCCGGCGCAGCCGCGCCTGCGCCAGCCGGTGCAGTTCCTCGTACACCAGCGGCAGGAGCGCCGCCGCCGCGTCGGAGTCCCCCGCAGCCGCGGCCTGCAGCACGCCGGTCACCCGCGGGTCCGGCGCGCTCCTTCCAGACAAATCGATCCTGTTTCCTTCGCTATCGCTCACCGCCGCCCTTGCCCCTTCGGGGCCCAGTGTACCGCGGCCCGCCCTCGCGCCCTTTTTTCTCCCCGCCTTGTCGGGTCGCCGGCGCGGATCTCGGACTGCTCTCCGTCAACGCGGCGAGGCCGCGACGACCACCGAAACACCACTCAGCAGAAGGAGACCGAATCATGAAGCGCACCACTCTGATAGCCATGGCCGCCGGACTGCTCCTCGGCGCGTCCGCCGCAACCGCCCAGACCCCCTGGGCCAACACGTTCACCTACCAGGGCCAGGTCAGCCACAACGGCGCGCCGATCAACGGCCAGGTCGAGGTCGATCTCCAGCTCTGGGACGCCGCGACCGGCGGCACGAAGATCGGCAACAGCCGCCTGTACCAGGTGAGCGCCGCCAACGGCCTCTTCACCATCGAGTTCGACCCCGCCAACGACGACGCCTTCGCCGACGGCAACACCCGCTGGCTCGAGGTCCGGGTCCGCTATCCCGACGGCGGCACCGGCTGGGAGACCCTCCCCCGCCAGAAGCTCACCGCCGCGCCCTACAGCCTCGCCACCCGCGGCATCAAGATGACCAAGGAGGGCTCCGCCACCTTCACCAAGCACATCACCCTCGGCGGCGACCTCACCGCCGCCGGCTGGGTCCGCTGCAAGGTTCTCCAGATCACCGGCGGTTCCGACATCGCCGAGCCCTACACCATCGCCCCCTGCAACGCCCCCGCCGGTGAGATCGCCCCGGCCCCCGGCTTGGTCGTCGCCATCGACCCCGACAACCTCGGACAGCTCCGTGTCGCCGCTGGCGCGTACGACCGCACCGTCGCCGGCATCATCAGCGGCGCCAACGGCGTCAACCCCGGCATCACCCTCACCCAGACCGGCACCGTCGCCGACGGCGAGCTGCCCGTCGCCACCGTCGGGCGCGTGTGGTGCTGGTGCGACGCCGGGAGCGGCCCCATCCAGCCCGGCGACCTCCTCACCACCTCCGCCACCCCCGGCCACGCCATGAAGGTCGCCGACCACGCCCGCTCCCAGGGCGCCGTCATCGGCAAGGCCATGTCCTCCCTCGAGTCCGGACGCGGCATGGTCCTCGTCCTCGTCGGCCTCCAGTGATCCCTCCCCCGCGAGCACACCACGAACACACGGGAGCTCCAGCCATGAACGCACCACGCAACCCAATCCTCGCCGCCGCGGCCCTCGCCATCGCGGCCGGCGCCGCCGCCGCACAGACGCACGTCTCCGTTGACAACGGCTCCTTCAGCCCCACCGGCAACAGCGGCGCGCCCTACAACACCGTCGCCAGCGGCCTCTGCGCCGCGCCGAGCGAGGGCCAGCTCGTCCTCGAGGGCGGCATGTACTACGAGCCCGGCATCCTCTCCAAGCCCGCCACGCTGACGGGCACGAACGGCCCCGTCACCATCCAGGCCCCCGCCGACGGCGCGACCACCCGCCTCAACATCGTCTCCTACAACACCCACCTCTTCGGCCAGGACCACATCCCCGGCCTGCCCCGCTGGCTCGACGGCCTCCGCGCCCTCTACATCGCCTTCGACGTGCGCGACGAGCCCGCCGACGCCTTCTGCATGCAGGAGGTCTGGGACCCCGAGCTCTTCAACGTCATCCGCGTCAACTGCGCCTACCCCAGCGGCTTCTACGGCGGGGAGCGCGAGGGCGCCGACATCCTCAACTCCGGCCTCTTCACCGTCTCGCGCCACCAGCTCACCGACCCCTTCCAGTTTGTCTACTCCGACGAGAACGGCTTCTTCGAGTCGATGGCCTCCAAGGGCTACATCCGCACCACCTTCAAGAAGGACGGCTTCCCCGTCACCCTCTTCAACACCCACACCCAGTCCGGCGACGGCTCCGGCGACATCGACGCCCGTGCGAGCCAGCGCGTCGAGCTCGCGATCGGCATCCAGGTCTGGCGGTCGATCCACCCCGACCACGTCGTCATCGCCCTCGGCGACTTCAACGTCACCGGCGAGGACATCGAGTACTACACCAGCATGCTCACCTCGATGGGCGTCCAGGCCGGCACGCTCGACGGCGCCCAGAACCAGCCCTGCGCCGGCAACAGCGACGACTGCACCTCGTGCGCCGACAACGACTTGCACCACTACTTCGACCCCGAGGGGACCGACAAGCGCCTCGACTACATCCTCTACGCCCACAGCCTCGACGGCGCCGTCAAGGTCGTCCCGCTCAGCTACCGCGTCCGACGCTTCCAGGTGCCGCAGGGCTTCCCCAACATGTCCGACGACGGCCTCACCACCCGCACCCTCTCCGATCACGACGGCGTCCAGATGACCTTCGAGCTGCAGCGCTACTGAACCAGCTCACACCGCACCGCACACCCCAGACGAGGAGACCCCTCATGATCCCGCGCACCACAATCCTCGCGGCCGTCCCGTTCGCCGCGCTCGCCCCAGCCGCACACGCCCAGTCCATCGAGATCGCCTGGCGCACCATCGACTGCGGCGGAGGACAGATCTCCGGATCCTCCCTCTCGATCGCCTCCACCTCCGGCCAGCACGACGCCGGCTCGATCGCCAGCGCCACCCTCGCCATCGCCGGCGGCTACTGGACCGACCTCTCCCCCTGCCCCGCCGACTTCAACCTCGACGGCACCGTGGACACCCGCGACGTTCTCGCCTTCCTCAACGCCTGGACCGCCCGCGACCCGCGCTCCGACTACAACGCCGACGGCGCAATCGACACGCGCGACGTCCTTGCCTTCCTGAATGCCTGGACGGCGGGCTGCGAGTGATGCCCTGACGAGCCCCGAGCGCGAGCTCGGGCGGACTTCGAGCGCCCGACTCGACGCGCTGCGAAGGTAGCATCCAATGTCACGACCGCCGCGGAGCTCACATAACAAGTCGAGCTCCTTCGGCCTTGCGCTCCCGCACCCCGGCAGGGGTGCTTGTAAGTCGCCGGGGCGTGGAGCGAAGCGACACCCCCGGTGCACGTCTATTCACCTGGCGCAGAGGGAACCCGGCATGGGTCCTCTTCGCCGCGCGCCGAAGCCGATGCCCATCCGCGCTCTACCGATCTCCCCGCGAGGCGTCTTCCCCCCCATCCACGTCGCCGCCGAACTCATCGGCGAAGTCGTCCGCGTACCGGTCGGCGAGCTCGTCGTCATCGAGCCCGTCATCGCTGAGGTCCTCGTCGTCATCGTCATCGAACTCGTCGTCCTCGTCGTCGAGCCCGTCGTCGGGTTCGAAGAACTGCACGCCGATCAGCTCGGCCCCCGCCGCGCTCGCGATCCGCTCGACCTGCCGATAGTTCGCGGCCAGCAGCGCCTCCTCGTTCCTGCCCTCGACGTGGACGATGATCCCCAGCCCCTCCTCGTCGTCCTCCTCGTCGAAGATCTCCAGGTCCCGGAAGCCCGCCTTCTCGAGCGCCGCCTCGGCCCGACGCAGCGCCTCCGCCGTGCCGGCCCCCATCGCGAACACGAACGGCACCGGCTCGCCGGCCCCGAGCCCCGAGTCGGTGAAGGAGCGCAGGCGCCACACCGCCGATTCGAGGTCGAGCCAGCCGAACGCCGACTCCTCGTCCATCGCCTCAAACGACGAGACCCCCTCGTACGTCAAGCCCTCATCGCGCGCCACCCCCGCAAATACCTCCGAAAGCTCCTTCACCTGCGCCGCGCCGAGCGCCGCCTGGATCACCACCGCCATCAGCGGCGGCCCCATGAACGTGCGCCCCTCCTCGACCGTCTCGACCTGCTCCTGGAGGAACACGTCAAACTCGTCGGCGAGCTGCTCGCCCACCCGCGTCAGCTTCCCGAGGTCCTCGGACCTGAACGTGAAGTGCCACTCCGCCTCCGCCTCGGGATCGCGCTCGAGGTTCTCCGAGATGTGCGCGAAGAGCGCGTCGATGTCGAATCGAAGATCAGGCTCGCCGGGCATCTCAGGCCCTCCTTCTCGCGGCCCTCTCAGGGCCTCATCCACAAGCCGCGCCGGCGCCCGCCGGCTCACCCCAGGGTAGCTGAGAGGCGTGAGCTCAGCCCTTCTTCGCCCCCCGGAAGGCCAGTTGGAGTGTGCCTCCGGGCGGCAGATCGCGCCACTGCCCGAGCAGCACCCCAAGGCGCGCGCGCACCGCCGCGAGCTGCGCCGGCGTAATCGCCAACATCGGCTCCACGGGCTTCCGCCCGGCGGCCAGGGCACGGGCCAGCTCCGCCTCGAAATCCGCGTACGGCTCGCCCCCGAGCAGCTCCATCGTCAGCAGGTTCACGACATGCTCGACCGCGACCGCCTCGGGCGGGATGCCCAGGCGTTTGGAAGCGCCCGCGACGTCGAAACCCGCGATCTCCCACCCGGCCGCGAGCAGCCCGAAGAAGCCGCGTTCCAGGCCGAGCGTCGTCTCGACCGCGTGGTGGGCCAGGTCGTGCGACGGTCCGGGCGCGATCTCCGCCATCGTGACCGACCCGTCCGCACGCGTGCACGCCAGGAGCGCCGGCTTGCCCCGGCGTTTCACGATCCGGATGATCAGCGGGCCCGCACTCATGGCTCACCGGGAGCGTACCAGACCAGTTCGCTTGGGCGGCGCGCCGCGGGAGCAGGAAAGGAATTGGCATGGCGGGCCGCCTCTACATGATCGTCGAGCGCTTCCGAAACGGCGACGCTGCGCCGGTGTACCGGCGCTTCACCGAGCGAGGCCGCATGGCGCCCGCCGGCCTTGAATACGTCGCGAGCTGGGTCGATGAGGGACTCTCGGTCTGCTTCCAGCTCATGCAGGCGGCGGACCGTTCCCTGATCGACGCGTGGATCGCGAACTGGAGCGACCTTGTGGACTTCGAGGTGTGGCCCGTGATGACCTCGGCAGAGGCGGCCGAGGCCGTGTCCCTGCGCGACTGACCGAGCTCGCCCGGCGCCGCTGGCGGCCCGCCCGCCAAGGCTTCGGCGACCCGTCCAAAGCGCCCTCCCCCTCCGAGCCGGCGACTTCCAGGCGCCGTTGTTACCGCGCCGCTCGCCGGGCCCCCGTCCCCGATTTCACCGTCCCCCTCCCACAAATCGACGCCAAAGCCCGCCCCTGCGCGCGCTTTCGCGGCACTACCGAACATTTTCCTTGATGACCCTCCCAAACGCCGTACTCTACGGCCAGAGTGGCCCCAGATCCCGCCCATCCGGCCCTCAACGGCTCCGCCCCATGGGAGCCCGACGCGCAAGCGAGGGTCCCAGAACCCGAAGCGCAAGCGAGGGTCCCAGAACCCGAAGCGCGAGCGAGGGTCCCTGAACCCGAAGCGCGAGCGAGAGTCCCTG
>CAYTAH010000042.1:0-38850 GCA_964435785.1 uncultured Phycisphaeraceae bacterium
CGGGGCACGACCCGCGCGGCGACTTCAACGGCGATGGCACGTTCAACACGCTGGACGTGCTGGCGTTCCTGAACGCGTGGACGGCCGGCTGCTGAGCCGCTGAGCGACTCTGCTGCACGCGAGCGCCCGGGACGGCCCGGGCGCTTTTCTTTTCACCACAGAGACCCAGAGAGCACAGAGAGAAAGCCAAAGGAAGTGACCACAGATGGATATGGATGGACACAGATGGGAGGAAGATTGTCTGGCCGTTCTGGCTCCTTTTTCGTGTTCATCCGCGTTCATCTGTCGTTGATTGTCTCTCTGTGTCTCGGCGCCTCTGTGTTCAAATGATTCATACACGCGGCCCGCTCTCGCCGAGCCTGGCGATCGCGTCGGCGTACTGCTCTCGGAGGGGCTCGACGACTTCCTTGATGAAGCGCTCGGTCTGCTCGACGGAGCGGCCGACGTATTTCATCGGGTCCATGACGCCCTCCCAGTCGAGCTCGCCGTCGAGGAGCCCGCCGCGGGACTTGGGCTGGAAGGCGGGGTCGGCCTTGAGGCGGTCGAGCAGGTCGTTGTCGAGGCCCTCCTGCTTGACGCGCATGCCCGCGGCCTGGGCGTGCTGGCGGATGCGCTCGTGGTAGTCCTGCCGGTCCGCCCCGAGCTTGACGCAGGCCATGAGGATGTTCTCGGTGGCCATGAAGGGCAGCTCGGCCATGAGGTTCTTGCGGACCATGGCCTCGTGGACGATCAGCCCGCTGGCGACGTTGTGCATGAGGTCGAGGGCGCCGTCCAGGGCTAGAAACGCCTCGGGCAGGCTGAGGCGGCGGTTGGAGGAGTCGTCGAGCGTGCGCTCGAGCCACTGGGTGGCGGCGGTGTCGTAGGCGTTGCCGACGAGGTTCATGACGAAGCGGGTGAGGCCGCAGATGCGCTCGCAGCGCATGGGGTTGCGCTTGTAGGGCATGGCCGAGGAGCCGATCTGCTTGGACTCGAAGGGCTCGTCGAGCTCCTTGCGGTTGGAGAGCAGGCGAATGTCGGTGGCGATCTTGTGGAGGGCGGCGGCCACGCTCGCCAAGCCCGCGAGGATTCCGGCGTCCAGAGAGCGCGGGTAGGTCTGGCCGGTGAGATGGAACGCATTAGTGCCAAGCTGGCGATGTTGGTCCCATCGCGCCCTCAGCCTTTCGTACCCCTCACGACCAAAACGAAGGAGGCACAGCGCCGTCTGCTCAAACCGATCAACGAGTCCGGTGTCGCCATTGAATAGCGCGAGGAACGACGCCTGCGTGCCAGTCGCTCCTCGGAACCCGCGCATCCACAATCCCTCGTCACCCGTTTCCGAGTTCATGTACTCGCGATAGAGGTCGTAGGACCAGTTGGCCGCCCGACGCCCCACCGTTGTCGGCTGCGCCGGCTGGTAATGAGTGAACCCGAGTGTCGGCACCGAGCGGTGTTTCGCGGCAAAGTCTGCGAGAGCAACCACTGCGCGGTGCATCTTCCGATCGAGCAACTGACCAGCTTCCGTGAGGATCAACAGATCCGCGTTGCACACCACATCCTGGCTCGTCATCCCCAGGTGGATGATCGGCCGGGCGTTGGGGCACGAGTCGCCGAGGGCGTGGACATGGGCCATCACATCGTGGCGGAGCTCCCGCTCGTACTTCTCCGCCGCATGCATCTCCTCGTCGGTGATGCCGCGCTCGACGACCGCCCGCAGCTCCTCGACCTGCTCCTTTGTCACCGGCAGCCCCAGCTCGTGCTGCGCCTCGGCGACCGCCAGCCAGATCCGCCGCCACGTGTTGAACTTGTGGCGCGCCGACCACAGGCGGAGCATCTCCGGGCTTGCGTTGCGTGTCGCGAGGGGGGAGGTGTAGGTGTCGTACTGGCTGGTCATGGTGAAGCGTATTCGCGGAGGACGGGGCTTAGAGCGCCTGCCGCAACAGAACCCGAAGCGCGAGCGAGGGCCTCTGAACCCGAAGCGCGAGCGAGGGCCTCTGAACCCGAAGCGCGAGCGAGGGCCTCTGAACCCGAAGCGCGAGCGAGGGCTACGCGGGCCGGACAGGGCGAAGTCCGGGAGCGATCGGTCGTGGCTGAGCGGCCGTTCGCCCGCCGCCAGCGGCCGGCTCAGATATCGGGTCCCTGCCGATTGCGGACGTATTCACGTGCTCGCGTCAGGGACTCCTCGTCCCAGAGATACTTCCTGCTTCCGTCCTCCGCCCAGACCGGGTGATCCTGCGACACGATGCACGCTTCTCTGAGCCTTCGCGTGCACCAAGCCTTGAGCTGCGACATGACGGGCTTGGGCTCGAGCGGCGCCCAGACGACAGCATGCACGTGGTTGGTGCGTGCGTTGACCTCGAAGAGCTTCCACTTGCGGACGCCGCAGTGGGCGTGGATCGTCTCGCGCACGATTTCTCTGGCCGCGGCGCCGAGGGTGAGGGGCTCATGCTTCAGTTGCTGGAAGCGTGCCTCCATCCGCGCGGCGTTCGGTGGCGCGAACGGCTCGCCGTAGACGTTGTGCACCTTATCGACCGAGCCCCGAGCGTCTCCATGGAGCCACGTGCCGTAGGTGTTCCACGTGAGGAGGTAGCCGAGCGGCATGCGTGGCATCCTAACAGAATGTGTATTGCAGGACAAGCTCACGTGGGCACGGTGTCCCTGGGCAACCGGGGGATGGCGGGGGCGGGGTGTTCGGGAGCGGATCCGGCTTCGAGACCCTCGCTTGCGCGTCGGGTTCTGGGGCCCTCGCTCGCGCGTCGGGTTCTGGGGCCCTCGCTCGCGCGTGGGGCTCCACGGCGGCAAGCCCGTAGACTCCCCGCGGATGGAACACGCCCGCATCGCCCCCGCCTCGCTGAGCCGACCCGTGCGGGTCGAGCCCGTGGTGCGCACGGTGCGCGTGGCCGCCGTCGTGCCGTGCTTCAACCGTCCGGCGGACCTGGCGGCGGTCGGTGGCGATCTGGCGGCGTGCCGGCTCCACGCCGATCTGGCCCGCGAGCGGGTGGCGATCGAGCTGGGCGTGCTGGTCGTGGACAACGCGTCGGCGCCTCCGCTGGAGCCGCCGGCACTCCCCGCTGGTATCAAGGGCCGGCTCGTGCGCCTGGCCTCAAACACCGGTGGCTCTGGCGGGTACAACGCGGGCATGGGGGTTGCGCTGGAGGAGGGGGACCCCGACTATCTGTGGCTCGTGGATTCGGACGCGCGGGTCGAGCCGGAGACGCTCGCGCAGCTTCTTCGCGCGATGGAGTCCGACGCGACGCTCGTGGCGCTGGGGCCGGCGATCGCCGACACCGTCTCGGGCGAGGTGCACGAGGTGGGCGGGCGGCTCGACCGGCGCACGGGCAGGTTCGGTCCGGCCGCGACGGCGGCGGCGGGAGATTCGCCCGTCGAGTGCGACTACGTGGCGGCGTGCTGCGTGCTGGTCCGCGCGAGCGCCGTGCGCCGGGCCGGGCTGATGCCCGACACGTTCCTCAACAGCGACGACGTGGAGTGGTGCCTGCGTCTGGCGCGCGAGAGCGGCGGGCGCGTGGCGGTGCTGCCCTCGGCGCGGGCGTCGCACCCGCGGTTCGATCGGTACGCGACGCTCCCGCGCTACTTCGGGGCGCGGAACGCGTTCGGCCCGATCGACGCGCTGGGGCTCGGGCGGGGCGTGCGGTTCCGGCGGGCGATGCGCGAGGCCGCGAGGGCGGTGAACCAGCACCTCATGGCCAGGCCCGACATTGCGGGGCTGCACATGCGGGGCCTGCGCGACGCGGCGCGCGGCCTCAAGCGAGGCCTGCCGGCGGATCTGCCGGCGATCGCGCCCGCGCGCCCGCTCGATGAGCTCGCGGAAGCGATCGCGCCGCTGCCGAAGCGCACGCTCGCGATCGACCTGCCGCGCGACCTGGCGGCGGCGGAGCGGGACATGATCCTCCGCTCCTGCGGCGAGCGCGGCGAGTCGTTCCCCTCGTCGCTGGTGCTTCGCGAGGCGGCGCCCGGGGCGGTGACGCGCGCGCCGACGCGCAGTGTTGCGGCGTTCGTGCGCCGGGCGATCGCCGGCCCGCGGTTCGACCTGGCGATCGTGCCCGCGAAGGGATCGATCGCCGACTGGCTCCTGGCCCGGACGATGGTCGAGGTCTCGGCGGGCGGGTTCGTGGTGCGGCCGATCCGGCGGCTCCCGCTGCTGGCGAGGAGCGCGGGGGCCCTCGCGGAGGGGCTCTTCCTTGCGCTGCGCCTCGCGGCGAGGCCCGCGGCCGTGTGTCCGCTCCCGCGTCCGGAGGACGCGCTGGCGCTGGCGCCGCTGGGCGGGGCGAGCACGGGGCTCTCGCTCTCGGTCGTGATCCTGAGCCACAACCGCAGGCAGGCGCTGCTCGAGACGCTGCGCCGGGTGCGGGAGTCGGCGGCGACGCGCAACGCCGAGATCGTGGTGGTGGACAACGCCTCGACCGACGGCTCGGGCGCGGCGGCGCGGGAGCACGCGCCCTGGGCGAGGGTGGTCGGGCTGGAGACGAACGGTGGGGTGGCGGGGTTCAACCGCGGCGTGGAGGAGGCGGCGGGCGACCTGGTGCTCGTGCTCGACGACGACGCCCGCCCGGACCCCGAGGCCCTCGCGGGCGCGGTCGATCTGCTCGCGCGCCGGGGCGATCTCGCGGCGGTGACGCTCGTGCCGGTCCATCCGGCGACGGGCGCGAGCGAGTGGCCCTTCGCGGACGGGCTCGACGGGGCGCGGGACGACTGGCCGGTGATGGGGTGCTGCAACCTGGTGCGTCGGGGCGTGTGGCGCGCGGTGGGGGGATACGAGGCGTCGTTCTTCCTCTATCGCAACGACGTGGATCTCGCGATGAAGATCCTTGCCACGGGCAGGGGCGTGCACTGCAACCCGGCGTGGCGGTGCGAGCACGACTCGCCCGCGGCGGCGAGGAAGAGCGCTCGCTGGTGCTATCTCGCCACGCGGAACTGGGTGTGGCTTTCGCGGCGTCATGCGCGCGGCTGGCGTGCGTTCACCGGGGCGCTGCTCGGGTGGGGCTGGGCGCACCGCCTCGCGGGTCTCTCGTGGGCGAGCCACTGGAGCGCGCTCCGCGGCGGGTTCGAGGGCCTTACGCGCCGGCCGCCGCCGCTGCCGGGGGCTGTCGAGCCGGACGGGCGAGCGTTCACGGCGTTGCTGGCCCTGCGGCTTGTGAGACGCCGCGGATGAGCGACGAGCAGGATTCATGCAGCAGAAGGCATGCGGCACGAGGCACGAGTCGAAGAGGCGGGCGCCCGGGGCCGATCAGCGCTGGGCCGCCTCTCGGCGCTTTGCGCCGCCTCACCCTCCGCGCCCGACGAGCATCTCGAGCATGCCGCGCCACTCGCCGTAGCGGTATGCGAGCCCGTGCCGGTCGTGGATCGCCTTCACCTCGCCCAGCATGCGCTCGCACAGTTCTCTTTGCCACTCCTGCGCCGACTCGTCGCAGTAGTAGACGCGGCATCCGAGCGGGCGGATGCCGTGCACGGAGCAGAGGAGGGCCTTCTGGAAGGGGCAGCCGCCGGCTTGGCGGGCGCGGGCGATGGTGTCGGGCGTGAGCGGGCGATCGAGGCGGGTGAGGAGATACGCGGCCTCGAGCCCGGTGACGTAGAGGCGGTGGCCCCACTCCTCGAAGCGGCAGCATCGCCCGGACCGCTCGCAGACGGGGCGGCGGGTGTCGACGGCGCGGGCGATGGCCTCGTAGACCAGCTCGAGCTCGCCGGAGATCTGCGGGTCAAGCGCGGCCGCGAGCCAGGCGCGCGCCGTCTCGGCCTCTCCCGGGGCATGCGTAGGGTCGGCGTCCATCAGTCCGGTTTGTTGATGGTGTCGGGCCCCTTGCCGGCGGTCTTCTCGTAGTAGCCGTCGCCCTTGCGCACGTACTTGGTGAAGCCGAGACGGTCGAGGTTCTTGTCGGAGAGCTTGCCCTTGGAGCCCACGTCGGACCAGTTGCCGGCGATCATGGGGGCCTGGGGCACGCGGCGCACGGGCTTGCCCGTCTCGGGGTGCTTGGCGAGGGGCTCCTCGCGCATCGCCTGGACGACCTCGAAGAACTCGCCGGTGCCGTTGCCTTCGTTGTCCAAGACCTCATAGACGTAGGTGGGCATGAGGGATGGTATGCGTTCGCGCGAGTGTCACGGCCCGCGCGTGCCGTCGGGTGTCGTGCGCCGAGGACGCCTCCGGCCGGCGCGGCCCTCGCTTGCGCGTCGGGCTCTTTGACCCTCGCTCGCGCTTCGGGCTCTACTCAGATGAAGACGCGTCCGGTCTCGCCGTCGATGAGGGACCAGCCGAGGCGGCGGCAGATGCGGCTGAGGACGGGCCAGGCGGTCTCGTCGTCGTTGATCGAGGCCATTACCTGCATGGGCTCGTCGATGCTCGTGGGCAGGTCGACGACGAAGCCCGGCCCGTGCAATCGCTCGAGGCCGAGGGAGTTGTCGGGGCCTCCGTCGGTCGCGGTGTTGAAGTCGGCGAGGAGCCGCTTGATCTCGGCGCGCGTGCCGAGCGGTCCGGGCTCGGCCCCTTCCTCGGCCTTGCGGCTGAGGACCATCATGCGGCTCTTTTTGGACACGCGGTCGCTCCCCATCAACCCTTGTCGCGGTCCGCGAGCAGCGCGACCGATTCGTCGAGCAGGCGCCCAAGCGGCACCGGCTTGAGAAGGTAGCGATCGACGCCGAGGCTCTCTGCGTAGGCCTGGTGGCGTTTGCCCTCGTTGGCGGTGACCATGATGACGATGGGCGAGTCCTCGCGCCCCTTGATCTTCTCGAGGGCGAGGAAGCCGGAGCGCCCTGGGAGCATCATGTCGAGGATGACGAGGTCGGGCGGGTCGTCGTGGCAGATGTCGACGGCGGTGTTGCCGTCGCCGACCGCCTGGGTGAGCGCCCCCTCGGCCTGGAAGGCCGCCTCCATGGACTCGAGCACGTCCTGGTCGTCATCGACGATGAGGACGCGCACCTCTGCGAGCCGGCCAGCGTTGTCGGTCATACCGCCTCCCGCCGGGGCGCCTCTGCCGCGCGTCCCGTCCGGTCATTCAATCAGCCCGGGGCAGGCCGGGCAAGGCATCGGCCCCAGACGGGGCGCTGTTCAGGGCAATCTCGTCAGGTTGTGCTCGGCGAGGAAGCGGCGGTCGCGGTCCGATTGGTCCACGATCCGTTCGACTTCGCCGGGCGTCATCCAGGGCAGCCCCTCGAGCTTCCGGCGCAGGCCGGCCGGGAATGGCCGGTTGAGCCGCTCGTGGCGGGGCCGGCTCTTCCACATCCGGTGCATCCACAGGTACTGTTCCGGGGCCCGGAGGATCATGCGCTCGATCGCCCGCCGGTAGCGTGCGGCCATGTAGAAGAAGGGGTCGGGCTGGCCGTCCCAGTCCTCGGGGTGGATCGCGTCCTCGATCTCGAGCCGGTAGCGGATGGCCTCGCCGGTGTGGGGGGAGGCGAAGCCCTCGCGGACGGGCCGGTCCTCGCGTCCGTTCCAGCCCATGCGCCGGGCCTGGCCGACGACGATCGAGGCGCGGTGGTGGTAGGCGAGCATCCCGATCGACTTGTAGGTGGAGGCGAGTCGCCCGAAGAAGGGGACGAAGAGGCCGCGATCGCCGGCGTTCTGGTCGGCGACGAAGCCGATGGGTGCGCCCGCGGCGACGAGGTCGGGGATCTGCTTGAGGGCGCCGAACTTGTCGAGGAGGAGCAGCCCGCGCCGGCCGCGGGTCTGGCGGACCCACTCGTCGAGCGGCTTGTTGTCGAGGGGGCGGTAGAGGGCGTGCATGGGGAAGCCGAGGAGGGCCATGGTGTAGCCGAGGAGCTCCCAGTTGCCGCAGTGGCCGGTGATGAGGATGACGGGCCGGCCGGACATGATGGCCTTGAGCCCGATGGCGATGTTGTCGAGCTCGGCGTGGCGTATCCAGGCGTCCTCGCTCATGATGCGGGGCGCGAAGGTGACCTCGACGCCGAGCATGAAGAGGTGCTCGTAGGCGCGGACGGCGTGCTCGATGCGCTCGGCCTCGTCGAAACCGGGGCAGGCCATGCGGATGTGCTCGGCGGCGCGGAGCAGGCGGGTGCGGTTGAAGGGCATGCGGGCGAAGGCGCGCCCCGCGCCCCGCGCGGCCTCGAGCGACGCGCGCGGACCGGCCACGAGCGGGAGCGAGAGGGCCCCGCGCAGCGCCCAGAAGGCCGGTCTGTGCAATGCCGCCGGGAGCTTTGCCCCCACGACGCCGCTCCCGCTTGGATCAGAGCCCGCCGATGAGGGTGCGCAGGCGGTTCTCGTTGAGCACGGGGATCGAGGTGGCGCCGGCCTGCTGGAAGAGGCGGTCGTAGCGGTCGATCACCTGCTGGGCCTGGACGAACTGCTCGACGACGGGGATGGGGGCCGTGATGGGGGGCTCGGGGGGCAGGACCGGGCGCTGGCCCATGACGAGGAAGTCCACGTCTCCCGTGAGCTCGTCGGTCACCTCGCCGCCCCAGTCGCGGATCATCGCGACGATGCCGCGGCGCTCGTCCTCGGTGGCGACGCCGTCGCGGTTGGCGTCGAAGTTGCCCGCGACGAGGAACTTGTACGTCTTGCTCGGGTCGTAGACCGCGTTGGCGATGACGTCGCCGCGGACGACGGGGTTGCCGGCCCTCTCGTCGAGGACGCGGCAAACGGCGGAGGTGTTATCGATGCGGATGACCTCGAGGGCGGCCTTCCCGCGGGGATACTCGCCGGCGTCGTTGGGGCGGATGGCCGAGGGCTCCTCGTAGACCGCGAAGGTCATGCCGACTCGGATCTTGGCGCTGCGTCCGAGGTTGATGGTCGCGGTTCCCTCGGCGAGATCGGTCGCGACGACCTGGCCGTCGACGAGCGACTCCTCGGGCCGGCCCTGGAAGAGGTCCTTCTTCCGCTCGCCCCGCAGCACCTCGAGCTGGTTCTGCTGGCGCTGGTTCTCCTCCTCGAGGGAGGTGATTCGGTCGAGCAGCTGCGTTTCCCTCGCCGAGGCGTCCTGCTGGATGCGGGCGACCCGGGTGTTCATGTCCTGCTCGTGCTGCTCGGTGCCGGAGCGGTAGGCCTCGACCTCGGCGCGGTAGCGCCCGAGCTCCTCGTTGACGGCGGCGAGGGTGCGGGCGTGGGCGGCGTCGCGTTCGCGCATGCGCTCCTGGAGGTTGGTGAGGTCCTGCTGGGCGGTCTCCTGGGCTTTCTTGGCGGAGGCGATCTGCCCCTTGAGCGACTCGATGTAGGTGTTGGTCTGTCCGAGGAGCTGATCGAACGAGCTGCCCTGGACGAGGCTCTTGACCGTGGGGGGCTCGCCCTGCCCGGCCCAGCCGGTGGCCTCGGCGATGCCCGCGAGGCGGTTGTTGTCCAGGCGGTCCATCGCGTCGTCGAAGGTGCCGCGGGTGCTCCCGTTGATCGTGGCGATGGAGCGGGCGAGGGAGTCGTAGAGGTAGCCGACGACGGTCTTGCGCTCGGAGCGGGCGCGGTCGGCGATGGTGGAGATGCGAGGGTCCTGCCGCTCCTGGGTGTTGATGTACTCGCTGAGTCCCTGCTGGGCGAGGGCCAGCTCGCCGCGGGCCTTGTTGAGGTTGCCGTAGAAGATGATGGTGCTGATGAAGAGTCCCAAGCACAGAATGCTGAGGATCGAGATCGTCACCACCACCCCGATGCCCGCGCCGCCTCGACCTGCCATTGCTCACACTCCGCGCTTGAGTAGTTCGCCGCTGCCGGGGCCTCTCGGCCCGCTCCGGCGCGCGTTTCGATCAGTCGCATCCGGCGCCGGCCGCATGCCTCCCGACGCGAATCGACACGGGGAGCACCCGACCCACCGCCGGACTCCGCCCCGCCGCGCCATACGCCCCTGTCGCCACGCCGGATCCGCCGGCGATGGCCCGGGGCGACAGTCTCCCTGACAGAGCCCCACGCGTCAAGGCGGCCGGCGGGGGCCGGGGCGATTTCACCGCCCCGGCGCACGTGCCGGTCATTCCCCCGGGCGCGGGTGTTGGCCCCCGATCCGTGCTTCCCGGTAGGCTGGTAGGACCCAGGGAGGCACGCCGTGAGCGCACGCAGGTTGACTCGGAGGGAGTTCGTTGCCGCCTCGGCCGGGCTGGCCGCCGTCGGGGGCCTCGCCCCGCTCGCCTCGGGCGCCCGGCTTCCCCGCCGGCGGGCCTCCAACCGGGTCAACGTGGCGGTGATCGGGATCCGGGGTCAGGGGCGGCACCACCTGCGGTCGCTCTCGAAGCTACCTGACGTGCGTGTGAAGACTCTCTGCGACCCTGACGAGCGGTTGTTCGCGGACCGGGTGGCGGAGGTGGAGTCGGCCCAGGGGTCGGCGCCGGCGACGGAGGTGGACCTGCGCCGGGTGCTCGACGACCCGGAGATCGACGCGATCTCGATCGCCACGCCGGACCACTGGCATGCGCTGGCCACGGTGTGGGGCTGCCAGGCGGGCAAGCACGTCTACGTGGAGAAGCCGTGCTGCCACGCGCTGGCGGAGGGTCGGATGCAGGTGCTGGCGGCGCGGAAGTGGGGGCGCCTCGTCGCGGTCGGGTTCCAGAACCGCTCGTTCCCGGAGGTGCGCGCGGCGATGCGCTGCCTGCACTCGGGGTTGCTCGGGGAGATCTACCAGGCACGCGGCCTCTGCTACAAGGCGCGGGACTCGATCGGGGTGAAGCTCGACGAGCCGACTCCGGCGGGCGTGCACTACGACCTGTGGCTCGGGCCGGCGCCCGAGCGTCCGTTCAACCCGAACCACTTCCACTACGAGTGGCACTGGCTGTGGCAGTACGGCTCGGGCGACATCGGCAACCAGGGGCCGCACCAGCTCGATATCGCGCGTTGGGGGCTCGGGACGGACGAGCACCCGGTGCGGGTGCACTCCACGGGCGGGTATTTCAAGTTCGACTCGGACCAGGAGACGCCGAACACGCAGATCGCGACGTTCGACTACGCGGACGGGCGGCAGCTTGTCTTCGAGGTACGGGGGCTGTACACGAACGCCGAGGACGGGATCACGATCGGCAATCTGTTCTACGGGACGGAGGGCTGGATGCACGTGAACGACCGGACGTGGCGGACTTTCTTCGGGCGCAAGAACGAGCCGGGGCCGAGCTCGGACAATCCGGGGGAGTTCGCCGAGGAGCCCTCCCCGCCGCCGGGTGTGGCGGAGGGGAACCCTTTCCTGAACTTCGTCGAGGCGGTGCGGGCGGGCGACGCGGGGGTGCTGGGATCGGAGATCGAGTCAGGCTTCATGTCGTGCGCCCTGCCTCACCTGGCGAACATCTCGTACCGCACGGGCACGAGTCTGACGTTCGACGGAAAGGCGGAGCGCTTCACGGGGCACGAGGCCGAGCGGGCCAACGCGCTGCTGGCGCGCAGTTACCGCGAGCCGTTCACCATGCCGGCGTCGTTGTAGGCACGCTCAGGCCTGGGGGCGGCATACCAACGCGGGCTCACGCCCGCGCCTCAGGGTCGAGGTTCTGCGTCGCAGCGCGCGAACTGCGATCGCCCGTGCGTAACAACCCCACCGCATCGGCGGGACATACATCCGGGGCCGGCGCTGGCCGGCGAGCACAAAGGGTCCGTGATGGCTCAGCGCGGCAGCGCCCGCTTGTGGCGCGATCTCGACTCGATCCTCCGTCGCAGCTCTCCAGAACACACCGAACTCGAGCGGTCGCTCGCGCGCCTGCTCGTGGCGGTCTGCGCCTGCGGCGGGGCGTACGGCTTCTTCGTCGGCTGGCACGCCGTCAAATCGTTCGGCTGGGCGGGGCTGATGCAGGTCGGTGCGGCTGCGGTGAAGGTGCCGCTGCTCTTCCTGCTCACGCTCGCGGTGACGTTCCCGTCGCTCTATCTCTTCGCCGCCCTGCTCGACTCGCCGCTGACGTTCCGTCAGGCGCTGCGCCTGTTGCTGACCGCGATCCTGGTCACGCTGCTCGCGGCGGCGTCATTCGGGCCGATCCTCGGGTTCTTCACCGTGAGCACGGAGAGCTACGCGTTCATGCTCCTGCTCAATGTGGCGCTGCTCGGGGCCGCGGCCGTCATCGGGATGGCGTTTCTCATGCTGCGCATCAGGGCCGCGGAGGCGAGTGCACCCGAGCGGGCGGCGACCGAGGCGGAGTCGGCGCAGCAGACGGTGGTGAGCACCGAGCCGGAAGCTCCGCCGCCGCTCCCGGATCTCCCGCCGCGGGTCTCGGAGTGGGCTCGGTCGCGAGCGCGGGCGCCCCAGCCGGCGCGGGCCGCGCCCCGCGGCTCGGTGCTGCTGCAGGCGTGGATCGTGATCTACGCGCTGGTGGGCATGCAGATGGCGTGGATCCTGCGGCCGTTCGTGGGTCGGCCGGACGCGCCGCTCGCGCTCTTCCGACCACTGGGCGGGAACTTCTTCGAGAGCCTCGTGCACACCCTGCACCGGCTCGTCGGGATCTGACGCGTGACCGCCCTCCTCGCCGAGGCCGAATCGCTCCTGCGCGACACCTCCGGATCGCGGCGGATCACCGGCAGGCGCTCAGTGCGCATCGTGCTCGCGGCCGGCCCCGTCTACGGGCTTGCGATGGGATCCTTCAGCGCCGGCTCGATCGAGCGCCTGGCGTTCCCGGTGCTCAGCGCACTCAAGCTCCCGTTTCTCATCCTCGCTTCGGCGGCGATATGCGTGCCGGGCTTCTTCGTTCTCAACGCCGCGGCCGGGCTGCGGGACGACTTCCGTGCGTCGCTCCGCGCCATCGCGGCGGCGCAGGCGGCCGTCGCTCTGGCGCTGTGCTCGGCGGCGCCGATCATCCTGGTCGTCTACAGCGGGATGGAGTCGCACCGCGCCGCGCTGATGGCGAACATGGCGGTGTTCACGCTGGCCGCGGGAGTGGGACAGTTGGTCATGGTGCGCCGCTACCGCCCGCTGGTCCGGCGCAGCCCCCGACACCGCGCCATGCTCGGCGCGTGGCTGGGGCTGTACGCGTTCGTGGGCATCCAGATGGGGTGGACGCTGCGCCCTTTCGTGGGCACGCCCGGTACGCCGGTGCAGGTGTTCCGGGACGGGGCGTTCACCAACGCGTATGTCGCGGTGTGGCGGACGGTCGTCGGTGGGCGGTGATCTGGGCGCGGCGGCGGTTTGGGTGCACGGTCTGCCCGATGCCCGCATGTCGGGCCGGCCCGGCTACCATGGCTGCTGGCCCGACACCGAGAGGAGCACCTCATGCCCGCGACGCAGACCCTGACCAAGACCCGCGGCTACGCCGCGTACAGCGCGACCACGCCCCTTCGTGATTTCCACTTCGAGCGGCGCACGACCGGCCCGACGGACGTGCGCATCGAGATCCTCTACTGCGGCGTGTGCCACTCGGATCTGCACCTGGCGCGCAACGAGTGGGACGTGATGCCGACGGTCTACCCGATCGTGCCGGGACACGAGATCGTCGGGCGGGTGACGGAGGTGGGGCGCGACGTGCGCGGGTTCAAGGCGGGAGACCTCGCGGCCGTGGGGTGCATGGTGGACTCGTGCCGCGCGTGCAGGCAGTGCGCCGAGGGGCTCGAGCAGTACTGCGAGCAGGGCGCGACGCTCACGTACAACAGCCCGGACAAGCACACCGGCGGGGTGACGTACGGCGGCTATTCGACGCAGATCGTGGTGGACGAGGCGTTCACGCTGCGCGTGCCGCCGAAGCTGGATCTGGCCGCGGCGGCGCCCCTGCTCTGCGCGGGCATCACCACATACTCGCCCATGCGTCACTGGGGGGTGGGGCCGGGGAAGCGCGTGGGCGTCGTCGGCCTGGGCGGGCTGGGGCACATGGCCGTGAAGTTCGGGCGGGCGTTCGGTGCGCACACGGTGCTGTTCACCACGTCGCCGGAGAAGGTGGCGGACGGCAAGCGGCTCGGCGCGGACGAGGTGGTGATCTCGCGCGATCCCGACCAGATGAGCAAGGTGGCCAACTCGCTCGACTTCATCCTCGACACGGTCGCGGCGCCGCACAATCTCGACGCCTACACGGGCCTGCTCCGGCGCGACGGCACGCTCTGCCTCGTGGGGGCGCCCTCGCACCCGCACCCCTCGCCCTCGGTGTTCACGCTGATCTTCAAGCGGGGCAGCATCGCGGGCTCGGCGATCGGCGGAATCGCCGAGACGCAGGAGATGCTCGACTTCTGCGCCGAGCGAGGCGTGGTGTCGGACATCGAGCTGATCCCGATCCAGAAGATCAACGAGGCGTACGAGCGCATGCTCGGCGGGGACGTCAAGTACCGCTTCGTGATCGACATGGCCTCGCTGCGATCGGGCTGAGCAGCGGGTTTCGGCCGCGCATCAGAGGACGACGAGCGGGTCCCGGTCGCGCTTGGAGATCCTCGTCTGGATCCCCGGCAGCTCCTGCTGGAGGCGGTCGGCGAGGCGCGAGAGGTAGCCGCGCTCGGTGTTGGTGTGCCCGGCGAGCAGGACGTGCATCCCCTCGTGGAGCGCGGCGAGGACGTTGTGGTGTCGCATCTCGCCGGTGACGAAGGCCTCGCAGCCCTCCCGGGCCGCGAGCGGGGCGAGGCTCTCGCCCGCGCCCGGGATGACGGCGAGCGTCGTGACGGGCTTCTCGGCGTCGCCGACGGCGCCGAGCTGCACGCGCGCGGTGCCGAGGAAACGGCGGAGGCGAGCGCCGAGCTCGCGCATGGTGGCGGGCTGGTCGAGAACGAGTCGTCGGCCGGCGCCGATGCGCCGTCGCGGCATGGGGGCGAGGTCGTAGACGTCGACGGCGGGCTCCTCGTAGGGGTGGAAGCGGCGGAGCGTCTGGAGCGCGAGCGGGAGGGCTCGCTTGGAGCAGACCATCTCGAGGCGGTGCTCGCCGACGATCTCGAGCCGTCCCGACTCGCCCACGGCCGGGCTGGTCCCCTCGCCGCCGAGGAACGTGCCGACGCCGGCCGAGCTGAAGGAGCAGACGCTGTACTCGCCGATGCGTCCGGCCCCCGCGGAGGCGAGGGCGTTGCGGACCTTCTCGAGCTCCTTCTCGGGCACGAAGGTGACGATCTTCACGCGCTCGGAGGAGCCGCCCTCCTCGTGGGGCATCAGGGCGCGGCAGTCGCCGGCGATCTTCCCGGGCGCGCCGCCGGAGAGGCCCTCGCAGAGCCAGTCGGTGACGCCGCCCGGCGACGCATCGAGCGCGGTGTGCGGCGAATAGATGGCGATGCCGGCGCGGGCCGCGGTCAGGATGATGCGCTCCTTGGGCGTCGCGTCGGTGACGGAGCGGAGGTCCTTGAAGATGGGCGGGTGGTAGGAGAGCACGGCGCTGGCGCCGAGCTCGACGGCCTCGGCGATGACGGGCTCGGTGAGATCGATGGTGAGCAGCACGGGGCCGGCGATCTCGGCCCGGAGGGCGCCGACGTGCAGGCCGACCTTGTCCCAGCCCTCGGCGTACTCGGCGGGGGCGATCCGCTCCATGGCGCTGACGAGATCACGGACGAGCATCGGTAGGCCCTCCTCGGGGATGATAAGGTCAGAGGGATGGCGCTGGAGATCCGTGCTCACGCGAAGCTGAACCTCGCCCTGGCGCTCGCCCCGCCCGAGCCGCCGGGCCTGCCCCTGGCGGGCTGGCACCGGATCTGCACGTGGATGTGCGCGATCGACCTGTTCGACGACGTGCTCGTCGAGCCGCTCGGCCGGGGTGCGGCCTCGACGTGGAGCGCCGCGTGGGCGCCGGACGCGGTGCGGCCGGGGGTGATCGACTGGCCCGTGGGCAGGGACCTGGCCTGGCGGGCGCTGGGGGCGCTGGAGCGGCACGTGGGCCGGAGGCTGCCGACCCGGCTCGCGCTGCGGAAGCGGGTCCCCACCGGCGCGGGTCTCGGGGGCGGATCGTCCGACGGCGCGGCGGCGCTGGTCGGGCTCGATCGGGCGTGGGGCCTGGGCCTCGGGCGCGATGTGCTGCGATCGCTGGGGGCGCAGCTGGGGAGCGACGTGGCGTTCTTCATCGACGAGGGCGACGGGGCGGGCCCCGCGCGACCGGCGGTCGTGAGCGGCTTCGGTGAGAACCTCGAGCGCGTGGCGCCGGCGGGGGGGTGCGAGGCGGTCCTGATCGTGCCGGCCTTCGGATGCCCGACCGGGACGGTCTACCGCGCCTTTGACGAGCTGATCGCCGGCGGCGGGCACCGCATGCGCGACGAGGAGGTCCGGGGCCTGGCTCGCGGCGCCGACGCGCTCTCCCCCGGGCTCTTCAACGATCTCGCGGCGCCGTCGATCCGGGTGCGGCCGGCGCTGGGCGGGCTGCGCGCCGAGGCGTCGCGCCTGCTGGGGCGCGCCGTGCACGTGACCGGGAGCGGGAGCGGGCTCTTCGTTGTCTGCCGGGCGGGGGAGGGCGGGGCGCTCGCGGGCGCGGTGCGGGGTGCGCTCGGTGGGGCGGCGGTCCGCGTCTGTCGGCTGCTCTGAGCCCGTACACTCCAGCGCGCGAACAGGGAAGGGCACGGCAATGGCGATGGACAAGCCGCTGGTCGGGATCGATCTTGGCGGGACCAACATGCAGGTGGGGGTCGTTCGCTGCGACGCCCGCGAGTGCGGGGCGTCGAAGGCGATCATCGGCGCGGCCCGCAAGAAGACCAAGGCCGAGGACGGGCTCGACGCGGTGCTCGGCCGGGTCGTGGAGGCGGTGCAGGAGGCGTGCGCGGCGGCGGGCGTGGGGGTCAAGGACCTCGGGGGGGTCGGCATCGGCGCACCGGGGGCGGTAGATCCGGTGAAGGGTGTGGTGCTGGAGGCGGTCAACCTCCGCTGGACCAGCGTCAAGCTCTCGAAGGTGCTGGGCGATCGGCTCGGCGTGCCGGTCGTGGTCGACAACGACGTGAACGCGGCGGTGTACGGCGAGTGGGTGATCGGGGCGGCGCGCGGGGCGGACAGCGTGCTCGGGGTGTGGGTGGGGACGGGGATCGGCGGGGGGCTGATCCTCAACGGCAGGATGTACTACGGGCACTACCTGACCGCGGGCGAGGTGGGGCACATGCTCATCTTCCCGAACAACCCGCCGGGGACGCGCTCGCTGGAGCACAACTGCTCGCGCACGGCGGTGGTGGACCGGATCGTGCGGCTCATCCAGTCCAACCGCAAGAGCGTGCTCAGCGAGATCAGCGGCGAGAAGTACGAGAAGATCAAGTCCAAGGCGCTCGCGCAGGCGTACGAGGCCGGCGACGAGCTGACGCTCGAGGTCGTGAACGACGCGGCGCGGCTGATCGGCGACCAGATCGGGAGCATCGTGACGCTGCTCTCGCTCGAGCGGGTCGTGCTCGGCGGCGGGCTGACCGAGGCGATCGGCGAGCCGTTCGTGAAGCGCGTGCGCGAGGCGACCAGGGACATCGCGTTCCCGGCGGTGTGCAAGCAGGTCGATGTCGTGGCGAGCGCCCTGCTGGACAACGCCGGGCTCCTGGGGGCGGCGATGATCGCCGGGGACAGGCTGGGGGACGAGAGGGCTTAGCGGGCGGGGGCGAGCCCGATCGCGCGGAGGCGCGTGCGGGAGCGGGCGCGGAAGAGCTGGGCGGCGGCGCCCGCGATGGCGTAGCCCGCCGCGCCGAGCGTTGTGATGTCGCCGACGCGCCCGTCGAGCTCGGGGGGCACGAACCGGGCGGGGGCGTCGAGCGGCGTGGTCGTGGTCATCATCTCGGCGATCGAGTAGAGGATGAGCACGGGCGGGCAGGGCAGGCCGACGTACGTGCCGGCGACGAACGCCTCGAACGCGGCGTAGAGGATCATCATCGCGAAGCAGGGCACCATCCAGAGCAGGAAGAGGCCCACGCCGAACACGCGCATGCTGAGCGACTCGCGTGCGGCCTGGGTGAATAGGCAGACCCCGACTACGCCGAGGACGAGGACGGCGAGCGATCGCGTGCTGGGGCCGGCGGCGTAGTAGTCGGCGCGGGCGCTCGCCTCGTGCAGGAGCAGCACGCCGGCGCCGAGGGTCAGGGCGAGCATCGCGAGGGCGAGCGGCAGGCTGGAGGCGGCGTCGCTGTTGGGCGCAAGACGGGAGCGTCCGAGCTTCTGGGCGCGGCGCCAGCCCTCGATGGTCGTGTGGCGCGAGGGGGTCACGGCCGCGAGGAGCACGAGGTAGGCGACGCCGACGATGAGGGCGAAGAGGGAGAGGAGCAGCTGGAGGCTCTGCGGGGCGCGGTGGTCGAGACGGAAGGCGTCGTTGAAGGGCTCGAAGACGGCGCGGTAGGCGTCGTCCTGGACGATGACCGCCCAGACGCTGCCGAGCAGGAAGAAGAGGACGCCGCCGAAGACGACGAGGGCTCCGGCCTTCGAGAAGACGTGGAGCGACTGGTTGCGCCACTTGCGGTGCGCGACGGAGAACATGGTGGCGATCAGAAAGCCCTGCACGGCCAGCGTGTAGATGGTGGGGTGGAGCAGGCCGCCGAAGAGGGGGACGTCGCGGAAGCTGTCGATCCCGCTGGCCTCGGCGGGGGCGCGGAGGTGCGCGGGGAGCTCCTGCTGGAGGAGCCCGAAGAAGGTGGGGCGGATGGTGAGGAACTCGAAGAAGGTGATGCCGAAGCGCGAGAGGTTGGGGAGCACGAAGTAGAGCACGGCGACGAGGCCGATGGAGAGCATCGAGGCCAGTCGAGGCTTGGGGGCGACCATGCCGGCGACGAGCCCGGTCATGTGGTAGACCCAGACGGAGGTGAAGAAGACGGCGTAGAAGTGGGCCAGGGTGAGGAGACTGAAGCCGCTGATCGCCACGGCGACGGCGACGATGGGAAGGGTCATCGCGAAGAGGGCGTACTCGCGCACCGGGAGGCCGAAGAGGTAGCCCAGGATCTTGGCGGTGGGGCGCATGGGGGTCATGCGCTGGTAGTCGAGCAGCCCCTCGTCGCGCTCCTGCGAGACGCCCGCCGCGACGGCCCCGGTGCCGAGCATCATCAGGAGGATCGCCTGGATGACGACGATCGCGGGGAGCACCGCCTTGGCGGCGTCGCGGCTGGAGGTGAGCTCGCGCTCGGTCATCGTGGTGTAGATAATGAGGGCGACGAAGAGCGTCACGGTGAGCGTGACGACGCCCCAGCTGACGAGGTGGCGGGGCCGCATCCGCGCTCGGGCGCTCTTCTGCCAGATGGGATTGACGCGCCAGGGAGCGATGGCGGGGGCCGAGCTCATGAGACCTCCGACGCGCCGACGTGCAGGAGGATGTCCTCGACGCCGTGGCGGCGCTCGAAGAAGGCCTTGACGCGCACGCCCCCGGAGACGAGCGAGGCCAGCAGGTCGGCGATGCGCTCGTCGCCGGCGGTGGTCTCGAACGTGCAGGCGCCGTCCACGGCCTCGAGCCCGGCGATGTCGGGGTGCGCGGCGAGGAGCGCGGCGGCGGGGGCGGCCGGGCCGATGGTCTCGATGGTGTAGCGGCGGGCGCGCCCGAGGCCGGCGACGATCTCGTCGATCGCGCCGTCGAGCAGGAGCCGGCCCTTCTCCATGATGCCGATCGAGGTGCAGAACTCGCTGAGCTCGTTGAGGATGTGGGAGGAGACGATGATCGTCTTGCCCCGCGAGCGAAGCTCGCGCAGCAGGTTGCGGAGGTCGACGCGGGCCAGGGGGTCGAGGCCGCTGGCGGGCTCGTCGAGGAGGAGGACCTGCGGGTCGTGCAGGAGCGTCTTGGCCAGGACGAGCCTCTGGGTCATGCCGCGGCTGAGGGAGCCGGCGAGGGCGTCGCGCTTGGACTGGAGGCGGACCAGCTCGATGCAGTGGTCGATGCGGGCTCGGCGCGTTCGCCGGTCGAGGAAGTAGGCGCGGGCGAAGAGATCGAGGAACTCCCAGCAGCGGAGGTCCTTGTAGACGGGCGCGAGGTCGGGCATGTATCCGATGATGCGCCGGACGGCGGCGAGGTCCTCCCGGGCGTCGAGCCCCGCGATACGGGCCTCCCCGTAGGTCGGCTCGCGGAGCGTGGCGAGGACGGTGATGAGGCTGGTCTTGCCGGCGCCGTTGGGGCCGATGAGGCCGTAGACCTCGCCCGGTCCGATCGAGAGGCGGACGTCGCGGACGGCGGTGACGTCGCCGTAGTCAACCCGGATGTCCCTGGTCTCGATCACGGCGCCCTCGGGCCGGGGTGGAGCGTGCCGGCGGTGTGTGGATCATTGGGAACGTGCCAGGGGACGTTCCGGCGAGCACAGGCGCGGGTTCTGGCGCCGCGAAAAAAGAAGCCCGCTCTTTCGAGCGGGCTCCCGCGAAGAAGGCAGCAACTTGCTGCTTCAGGTTGAGGGGTCGACCTCCCGGAGGATCCGGTCGATGGCGGCGTCGAGGCGCTCCGGCGTGTCGTAGGTTCCCGCCTCGATCTCGCCCCTCACGCGGTCGATGAGGTCCTGACGGACGGGGGACTCCTGGTTCCCACGCGACATGGACTGGGCCAACGCCGATACCTCCACGCGATCCTCCCCGCGGCGTGCTGCGCGGGGCTCGGCCTGCTGGCCCGGACGCTCCGCCGGGTCGATCTGGCGAGGCCTCGGCGCCCCCGACGCCGAAGCCCCCCCACCGATGGGTCCTATCTCAGACATCCGCACACCTCCCGAACTCGGGCGATCCCGGCCGCCCGGAAGAATTGCTTGGCCGCGTTTCCGCGGCCGTCGTTCTCTCTCTCGCATCCTCCATCGCTATCGGAGGTCAGATCGTGATTCCTTCAATAGAGATCGTGTTGTCTTGTTATCGCGTAAGTTTCAGTGGCACACAAGTTTGTGATCAATAACCGAAAGGCGGACGCGCGAACAAATTTGGGCGGCCGAGAGAGGCGGGGAACAGGCTGTCGGCGACTTCCGGAGAGCCTTGCTGCGGGGGCCTGCGGCGGTAAGGATGTGCGGGGAGGTGCGCGTGATGACGTCTCGGCATGTTCGCAGGGTGTGGGGTATGGGGTCGCTGGCGGTGGCCGTGATGCTGGCATCCCCGGCCTCCGCCCAGTTCTACAACAAGCCGCCGAAGAAGAACAAGACTCCCGCGAAGCAGGTGCGGGAGGAGGACCTCTCCAAATACAGGGACGAGGCGGACGAGGTTCTCGCGCCGCTCGCGGACGGGCAGCAGGCCGGGGTTGGGAGCCGGCACTGGTCGATCGTCATCGTCGCGTTTGTCGGAGAGGGGCAGGCGGAGTCGGCCCAGCTGGGCCTGCACAAGGTGCAGACGGAGGCGGGCCTGGCCGCGGCGTACGTCGAGAAGCGCGACAAGGCGACCGTGATCGCCTACGGGCAGTATGGATCCCCGGATCAGGCCGATGCCCAGGCGGATCTCGAGCGGATCAGGACGATGCGGGTGGACGGGGCGACGCCCTTCGCGGGCGCGCTCTTGACCCCCCCCTCGCTGGAGCACCTCGGCGGGAGCCTGCCGGAGCTGGACTTGCGCAACGCCAGGAAGCTCTTCGGCAAGGACAAGGCGCTCTACACGCTGCAGGTGGCGATTTACGGGCGGCCGGACCGCGCGCCGGCGAGCGAGAGCGAGGTCGCGGAGTTCAGGAAGGCGGCGGAGGACGCCGCGGTGCTGCTGCGCCGGGATGGCGAGCTGGCCTTCTACTACCACGCCCCGGAGCGGAGCATGGTGACGGTCGGGGTCTACGGGCAGGAGGACTACGACCCGCTGAACCGGCCGGGGTATCAGAGCTACCCGCTCGTGCAGACCCGGGAGAGGCATCCGCTGAACCTGCTCAACGGGCAGGGCATCCGCGAGCGGATTCCCGGCGCGCGTGGCGACAGCGAGAAGGCCTATCGCCTCCAGCCGAGCATGCTGGTGGGGGTGCCGGAGTCCTGACCGGCGCGATCAGCGCCAGCCGTTGCGGCGGAGGTCGTTGGCGGTGATCTCGCCCCACCCCTGGAGCCAGAGGGGCTCGATGTCCACGACGAGCCAGTTACCCGCGGCGTCCTTGCGCCAGTCGAGCATGCACACGAAGCGGCTCGGGAGGCCTTGGTTCGCGGGGGTGAGGGTGACCAGGGCGCGGGTGCTCCCGGTGCGCTCGCCCCGGTTGATCTCGGCCTGCACCTCGTTCACGCGGTGCTCCTGGAGGGCGTAGGGGCTCGATGGGGACAAGTACCGCTCGACCCAGGCCATGATGTCCGCCTTGGTGCGTCCCGCGCCCGCCCCGGGGAGGACGAGCCGGACCTCGGAGTCCAGGAGCCTGTCGAGCGCGGGCAAATCCGCCGCCGCGACGGCGGCGACGAGCCTGGTGGTGCGCTCGATGACGCGTTCGCGGTTGGTTTCGACGGCGAGCGACACGCCGACGGCGACAAGACCGAGGGCGAAGGCGCCGAGGCCGGAAAGCACGCCGAGTCTGCGCTTTCCCAGACGCGATGCGAGTGCGTACGCGCCGAGCCCGAGGGCGAGGGCGCCGATGACGAGAGGGATGGGGTTCTCGAGGAGCGCGTGCTGGATGGCGGGCGGCTGGGGGAGGCTCGGGAGCGAGGGTGGGGGCTGGAGCATGTCCAGCTGCGCGGCGGCCGGGGGGGCGAGGGCGCACGCGAGCAGGAGCGCCGGGGCGGTGGGTCGGGGCTTTGTGGAGCGGTCCAGCGGCAAAGGCCGATCCTCAGCGACACGCCGCGCTGCGCGGGCTCGTGTCCTTGTACGCAGGCGCGGCGGTTTGGATCGGAGGGCGCGGATGCAGAACCCCGAGTCTGGGCGCATCGGGCCCGTCCGCGGGCTCCTGGAGCGGAATCTGGGGGCGATGGCGCGGTGCTCTCCGGAGACGGCCCGGCTCGTGGGGGCGGCGCCGGCCCGCGCCGACGTGGTGTTCGAGATCGCGCCCGATGGGGCCCTCACCGGGCTCACCGGGCTGGGGCCGGGGGCGCGGCGTCTGGCGAGCGCCCGGGATCCGCTCGGCGAGGCGGCGCGCCTGGCCGGGCGGGTGGACCTGGCGGAGGCGGGCGCGGTGGTGGTGCTGGGCTTCGGCCTCGGGCACCATGTGCGCGCGATCGCGGAGAAGGTGGGCCTGGCGGGGGTGGTGCTGGTCTATGAGCCCGACGTGGGGCTGCTGCGGGCCGTGCTCGAGAGGGTCGATCTCGCGGAGGTCTTTGCCCGCTGCAACGTCGGTGTTCTGGCGAGCGACGACGACGCGGCCGGGATATCGGCGGCGCTGCGCGGGGCCGAGGCGGTCGTCTCGCTGGGGGTGAAGGTCATCGAGCACGCGCCGAGCGGGCCACGCCTGGGCGAGGGTGCGCGGCGGTTCGCGGGGGCGTTCGAGTCGGCGATCCGGGCCATCCGCACGAACGTGGTGACGACGCTGATGCAGACGGAGACGTCGCTGCGGAACGGGCTCATGAACCTGGACTGGTACGCCAGCGTGCCGGGCATAGGGGAACTGACCGGGTGCGCCCAGGGGCGGCCCGCGGTGGTGGTGAGCGCCGGGCCGAGCCTTCGGCGCAACGTCGGGCTGCTGGCGAGGCCGGGCGTGCGCGAGCGCGTGGTGATCATCGCTGCGCAGACGGTGCTGCGCCCGCTGCTGGAGATGGGCATCCGGCCCCACTTCGTGACCGCGCTCGACTATCACGAGATCAGCAGCAGGTTCTACGAGGGGTTGACGCGGGAGGACGTCGAGGGCGTGACGCTGGTGGTGGAGCCGAAGGCGAACCCGGCGATCCTCGAGGCGTTCCCCGGGGCGATCCGGTGCCCGCACGACGCGACGCTCACGAGGCTGCTGGGCGGGGGGTTCGCCCACGACGGGTGCACCATGGAGCCGGGGGCGACGGTCGCGCACATGGCGTACACGCTCGCGCGGCACCTGGGGTGCGACCCGGTCATCCTCATCGGGCAGGACCTGGGTTTCACCGACGGGCAGTACTACGCGCCGGCGGCGGCCATCCACGACGTGTGGGCGGGTGAGCTGAATGAGTTCAACACGCTGGAGATGATGGAGTGGCAGCGAGTGGTGCGCAACCGCGCGAACCTGCGCCGCGTGACCGACCACCTGGGTCGGCCGGCCTACTCCGACGAGCAGATGACGGCGTATCTGGTGCAGTTCGAGCGGATGTTCGGCGCCGATGCCGAGCGAGGGCTCACGACGATCGACGCGACCGAGGGGGGCGTGGCCAAGCGGCATGCGCTCGTGGCAACGCTCGCCGCGGCGCTGGCGGCGCACGCGCCGGCGGGGGCGGGGCGGCTCGAGCTTCCGGAGACGATCCCGGCCGACGAGATGCGTGCGCTGACATCCGCGCGCGTGGCGGACAGGCTGGCGCACCTGGGGCACGATGTCGCGAGGGTGGGGGACATCTGCCGCGAGACACGGGCGCTGCTGCGGGAGATGCTCGCGCACCACGACGACCAGGGGCGCGTGAACGAGCTCATCGAGAGGGTGCACGGCGCCGGGCGTCAGGTGCGGACGCTCTCGCCGGCGTACGAGCTCGTGCAGCACCTGAACCAGACGGGGCAGCTCAAGCGATTCAAGGCGGACCGGCTCATCCACCTCGACGACCGGAGCACGCCGATGGAGCGTCAGCGCCGGCAGATCGAGCGCGACATCGTGAACATGGACTGGCTCGCGGAGAGCGCCGGCCAGCTCGGCGCGATGCTCCACAGCGCTGGGCGTGCCCTGCGGGGCGAGGCGCCGAAGCTCACGCGCGATCCCGAGGAGCGGGGGCGGGTGGATGTCGATGCGGGCGAGCGCCGGCGGCAGCGGGTGTGCGCGATCGTGCCGATCGACCCGGATCGCGGGGCGCTGGGGACGGCGCGGGCGCTTCGGGCCCCGCTGGCGGGGGGGATGAACCCCCTGCAGATGGTTCTGCGTCGGCTGGCGCGCTGCCGCGGGCTCGACGGGGTCGTGCTGCTGGCCGAAGACGTCGAAGGGGTGAGGGCGATCGTCGGCGACGCACTGCCCTCGGGCGCGAGGATCGAGCCGGTGGCGGGCCATCCCTTGGGCGAGCGCCGTCGCGGCGTCGCGGCGGCGCGTGCGATGGCCTCGGCCTGCTGGCGCGGCGGGCTGAACGGGATGACGGTGTACGACGAGGTCTTCGACCCGGCGACGACGTTCGCGGTCATGGAGCGGCTGGAGATCGACGGGGCGGTGCTCGTCGGCGCGGACTGGCCGCTCATCGATCCGGGGCTGACCGACGCCGTGATCGAGCGCTTCCGCGAGGATCCTGCGCACAACCGGCTCGCGTTCACGCAGGCCTCGCCGGGGATCGCGCCGTGCGTGCTCGCCCGATCGCTCGCGCGTGAGCTGGCGGCGAGCACGGGGACGGCCGGGGCTTTCGCGAGCATCGGGGGGCTGCTCGGCTACATCCCCGCGTCGCCGATCCTCGACCCGGTCGCCAAGCCGGGGTGCGTGCGGGTCGGTCCGGAGGCGAGGGACCTGGGCGTGCGGCTGGTGGCCGATTCGCCGTGGCGGACGGCGCTGATCGCGGCGGTGCTGGGCGAGTGCGGGGCCGCGCCCTGGGAAGCGGACGCCGCACGGCTCGCCGGGCGCGTGCGCGAGGCGGCCGAGACGCTCGCGCCGCGCGGCCCCGAGCACCTGACCCTGGAGCTGTGCCCGGGGAGACGGACGGGCGGGGAGATGGTGCAACTGATCAACGGCGCGCGGCTCGGCATCGACCGCCGATCGCTCGGCGTCGGCTCGGCGATCAGGGTCGTGGAGGAGCTCGCGTCGGCGCGTCCCGACGCGGTGCTCACGCTCGGCGGCGCGGGAGACCCGCTGCTGCACGCGCACTGGCGGGACGTCGTCGAAGGGGCGAAGTCCTGCGGCGTCTCGTGCGTGCATGTCCGGACCGATCTGCACGTCGAGCGCGAGGAGGCGATGGCGCTGCTCGAGAGCGGGGCGGACATCGTGAGCGTGGACCTTCTGGCGGAGACAGCGGGGACGTACCGGCGGCTCGCCGGGCTGGCGAGCTTCGATCGCGCGCGGGAGAATCTCTTCGAGTTGCTGCGCGCGCGAGCGGGGCGGATCGGCGGGGGCATGCCCGGGACGTGGATCGTGCCGCGGATTACACGGTGCGACGCGGTGTACAGCGAGCTGGAGTCGTTCTACGACCGCTGGCTGACAGTGGCGCAGGCGTGCGTCATCGACGCCCCGCCGCGTGCGGTGGAGGGGGAACGGATCGCGCCGCTGCCCGAGCCGCGCCTGGCGGCGTGGCGCAGGGCCGCGACCGAGCTGACGGTGCTCAGCGACGGTCGGGCGCTGGCAAGGGCGGGCCAGCGATCGGGCAAGGGCGTGGCGAGCGCCCTGGAGCTCGGCTTGGTCGGGGCGTGGCGCGAGGTGTGGCGGTCGCGCCGCGACAGGATCGGGCTGCGCGAATCGCTGGCGGGCGAGGGGCTGGCCGCGGCGGCGGCGTGAGGTGCGGCATGTCGTCCGGCCAATCGGTGATCGCGGTGGTGGTGGCCCGGGCGGGGAGCAAGGGCGTGCCGGGCAAGAACGTGGCGCCGGTCGGGGGGCGGCCGTGCGTCGGGTGGAGCATCGAGCACGCGCTGAGCGCCCAGTTGGTGGACGCCGTGGTCGTCTCGAGCGACTCACCCGAGATTCTGGCGCTCGCGGGAGAGATGGGGGCGCTCTGTCATCGGCGGAGCGATGCGCTGTCGAGCGACACGGCTCGCGTGGACGATGCGCTGCGCGAGGCGGTGTGCTGGTACGAGAAGGAGCGCGGTGGCATCGCGGGGGCGGCCATGCTGTACGGGAACGTGCCGGTGCGCCCGCCGGGGCTGCTCGACCGGGCGGTGAGCCAGCTTCGCGTGAGCGGGTGCGACTCGGTGCAGAGCTACGCGCCTGTGGGGAAGTTCCATCCGTGGTGGCAGTGCCGCGTGGGCGACGACGGGCGGGTGAAGGCGTGGGAGGGCGGTCGGCTGTTCAACGGGGTGTACAGGCGCCAGGATCTGCCGTCGGCCTATGTTCCGGACGGGGGCGTGCTGGTGGTGTCGCGCCGCGCGCTCTTCTACGAGATCGACGGGCTCGATCCTGTCCACCCGCACAGCTTCCTCGGGCTCGATCATCGCGGGGTGGTCAACGGCGAGGGCGCCGTTGTCGACATCGACTCGCCGGCTGATCTTGTCTTCGCCGAGACAGCGCTCGCGCGGGTGATGGTCTGACATGCGCATCGGTGATCGAGAGATCGGCGGCGAGTTCCCGCCCTACGTCATCGCGGAGATCGGGGTCAACCACGACGGGTCGGCCGAGCGGGCTCTGGAGCTGACCGACGCGGCGGCCGACGCCGGGGCCGACGCGGTCAAGCTGCAGCTCTTCCGGACCGACCTGCTGCTGAGCCGGGCGGCGAAGCTCGCGGCGTACCAGGCGGCGGCGGGCGAGACCGACCCGGTCGAGATGCTGCGCCGGCTGGAGCTGCCGGTTGACGAGATGGGGCCGGTGGTCGAGCGTGCGCACGCGCGGGGGATCCACGCGATCGTGACGGTGTTCAGCGTGGAGCTGGTGGCGGAGGCGGAGCGGCTGAGATGGGATGCGTACAAGAGCGCGAGCCCGGACATCATCAACCGGCCGCTGCTGGGCGCGATGGCGGCGACGGGCAAGCCCGTGATCGTGAGCACGGGGGCGAGCACGATGGAGGAGGTCGTGCGGGCGGTTGGATGGCTTGAGCCCGCGAGGGAGCGGCTCGCGCTGCTGCAGTGCGTGAGCTGCTATCCCGCGCCCGTCGATGCGCTGGGTGGGGTTCGCGCCATTGCCGATGCGACAGGCCTGCCGACCGGGCTGAGCGATCACCACGGCGGCAGCCACCGGGGCGGATGGCGTGCTGCGGCCGCCGGCGCGGTGATCCTGGAGAAGCACATCACCTACGACAGTTCGGCTGTCGGTCCTGACCACGCGGCGTCGGCATCGCCCGAGTCTTTCCGCAGGTATGTCGAGCAGGCACGCGAGGGCGCCCGGCTGCGCGGCGCGGGCGCCTGGTGCCAGCACATGTACGCCCAGCTCGGGGAGGAGCGGGTTCGCGCAGAGGTAGCGGAGAGGTTTGGGCTCGAGGGCGCGGTGGCGGGTGAGCTGGTGAAGTGGGTGGGCTCTCGGTCGCCGCTCAAGGAGGTGCTCGACTGCGAGCGCGACGTGCGAGAGGTCTCGCGACAGTCGGTGACGACGAAGCGTGCGATGGAGGCGGGCCACGCGCTCGGCCCGGAGGACTTGACGATCAAGCGGCCGGGGACAGGGATCGAGCCGTGGAGGCTGGAGCAGGTGGTGGGGAGGAGGTTGGCACGCGAAGTGGAGGCGGACGTGCCGCTGAGGGAGGATGATCTCTTGGCCCGATGATCGGATCTCCGGAGGGGAGCCGGGGTTTCACACGAAGAGAGGCATCAAGGTACGAGGCATCAAGGCATCGAGTCGGGGAGCGGTGCACGGGGAGGTCGGCATGTTTCGTCGTGTCTGGAGTCTGCTCGCCGCCGCACTGCTCGTTGCGGGCGGCTGCCGAGGTCGCGAGAAGGCCGCGAGCGTGGCGGCGCCGGTGGCGTCCGATGCGCTGCGGGTGCTGACGTACAACATCCACCACGGCGAGGGGACCGACGGCGTGCTGGACCTGGAGCGGATCGCTGGCGTCATCAAAGGGGCGTCGCCGGATCTGGTCGCGCTGCAGGAGGTCGATGTCGGAGCCGAGCGGACGGGGGGCGTGGATCAGGCGGGCGAGCTTGGGCGGCTGACGGGGATGCAGCAGGCGTTCGCGCCCTTCATGGAGTTCCAGGGAGGGCGGTACGGCCTTGCGATCCTCTCGAAGCATCCGATCGAGGAGATGCGGGTGATCGAGCTCCCAGCGGGAAAGCACGAGCCCCGGGCGGCGCTTGCGGCCGCGGTGATGATCCCGGGACACGCGTCGGTCACGTTCGTCTGCCTGCATCTGGACTGGCTTGGGGAGGACGCGGAGCGCTTCGCCCAGGCCGGGGCGCTGACGGCGGCGTTGGAGGGCGCGCACGGCGTGATTCTCGCCGGCGACTTCAACGATGTTCCCGGCTCGCGGACGATGCGATTGTTCGGGGAGACGTACACGAACGCCGCGAAGCCGGAGGGGCGGCGTGCGACGTATCCATCGGACTCGCCGCGGCGAGAGATCGACTTCATCATGCACCGCCCGGGCTACGCGTTCGTCTCGTCCGCGGAGGTGCTGGGCGAGTCGGTGACGTCTGACCACCGGCCCGTGCTCGCGACGCTGGAGTGGGTGCACGGAGAATGAATTCCGCATCATGCGTCATGGTGGAGTCCCGCTGCGCGGCGTCGGGCGCGGCAGCCGTTGTCAAGCGGCGCGCGGGGCGAAGGGGCGGTGCTAGAGTCTCGCATGATCGGAGACGGCTGGGACGGTGAACCATCTGTGCGCCCCGGAGAGTACGGGGCCGGGGCGGAGTTCGCACCCGACGGGACGCCGCTGCGGCGCGTGGCGATCGTGACCGGGACGCGCGCCGAGTTCGGGCTGTTGCGGCCCGTGATGCGCGCGGTGGGCGAGCACCCCGGGCTCGAGCTGCTTGTCATCGCCGCCGGCGCGCATCTCATCCCGCCCGCGGAGACCTTCCGGGAGGTGAAGCAGGAGTTCCCGGTGGCGGACTCGGTGCCGATGCAGCGCCCGGGGCCGGCGACGCGGTTCGACGACGCGGAGGCGACCGGCCGGGGGGTGGCGCGGTTTGCCCGGTCGTTCGCGGCGTTGCGTCCGGATTGGGTGGTCGTGCTCGGGGATCGGATCGAGGCGTTCGCGGCGGCGGCGGCGGCGAGCATCGGGGGGATCGCGGTGGCGCACATCCACGGGGGCGATCGGGCGGAGGGGATCGCCGATGAGGCGATGCGCCACGCGATCACGAAGCTGGCGCATCTGCATCTGGCAGCGAGCCCCCAGAGCGCGGAGCGGATCCGGCGGATGGGGGAGTGTGAGAGGTCGATCCGCCTTGTGGGGTCGCCGGCGCTGGACGACCTGGCGCAGGTGGAGCCGCTCGCGGAGACGGCGTGGGCGGCGCTCGGCGCGCCCGCGGCCGCGATCCTGATGCACCCGATCGGGCGCCACGCCGAGGAGGAGGAGGCGGCGGCGTGGGCGGTGATCGAGGGCTTGAGCAATGCGCTGGGCGAGCATGCGCACATCCTCGCCCTGGCGCCGAACCACGACCCAGGGCGGGCCGGGATCGTGAGGGCGATCGAATCGGCGGCGTCGCGGGGCGTGGTGCAGGCGGCCGACCACCTGCCGCGGGCGAGGTTCATCGCGCTGCTGCGCAGGCTGGGCGATGCGGGCGGGTTGCTGGTGGGCAACAGCTCGGCGGGTCTGATCGAGGCGGCGGCGCTGCGGGTTCCGGCGGTGAACGTGGGCGCGCGCCAGGCGGGGCGCGAGCGGCCCACCAACGTGGCGGACGCCGAGCGGGAGTCTCCCGAGGCGGTGGCGTCGGCGGTGCGCCGGGCGCTGGAGCTCGACCGCTCGGCGATCACGCACTCGTACGGAGACGGCCGTGCGGGGGCACGGATCGCGGAGCTGCTGGCGGAGGTGGATCCGCGTTCGCCTGGGCTGCTGCGCAAGCGTTGCGCCTTCTGAGCGGGGGGCGTGGAGCCAGCTCCGGGTCAAGGTCTGAGGACGGCGCCGCTTTTTTCGTCTGCGAGTGGGGTGCGAGGAAAGTCCGATTCGCGCCCGGTCGATGTCGCTGTCCGGAAACTACACCGGGAGCACGCGGCATGACCACGAGCACGGAGAAGAGGGAGCAGGTGGTGGCGGCTGCGATCCGAGAGATCAGCCACATCGCGACCCTGCCCGAGGTAACGCTCAAGATTATCGAACTGGTGGAGGATCCCAAGTCCACCGCTTCCGACCTTCACAAGGTGATCGCCGGGGACCCGGCGCTCTCGAGCCGCATCCTCAAGGTCGTGAACTCCTCGTTCTACGGGCTGCCGGGCCAGATCGCGTCCATCAACCGGGCGATCGTGCTGCTCGGGCTCAACGCGGTGAAGAACATCGCGATCGCGGCGAGCCTGGCGAAGCTGTTCCGCGGCGGCGACCTGACGAGCCGCTTCAGCGCCAAGAGCCTGTGGGAACACTCCAACGCGTGCGCCATCGCGTGCAAGATCATCACGGACACGCTGAAGATCGGGCTCGCCGACGAGGCATTCCTCGCCGGGCTGATGCACGACATCGGCGTCATGGTGGAGATGCAGTACGACCGCCAGAAGCTCATCGAGGTGATCGAGACGCTCGGGATCAACTCGCACGGCGTGCCGCTGGTCAGCATGCTCGAGGTCGAGGAGCGTGTCTTCGGCGCCAACCACCAGCACTTCGGCTCGGCCCTGTGCGAAAAGTGGAAGTTCCCGCGGTGCCTCGGCCTGGTGACGGGCCACCACCACGATCCGCTCGCGCTGGCCCCCGACAGCCGCACGCTGCCCTGCGTGGTCTACGTCGCGGATCGGCTGGTGTCGGGGCTGGAGAGCGCGCCCTACCGGCTTGATCTTCTCTCGACGGAGATTGATCCCACTGTTCTCGAGACACTCAAGATGTCAGATGCGCATCTGCAGGCCGTGCGCGAGCGGTTCGCCGCGGCGATCAAGGATCTCGGCCAGATGCTTGGATAACGAGCCCACACGAGAGAGTCCCTCTCTCAATTCTCCCTCCGGGCGGCCCCATGGAAACATGCGGCCGCCTTTGTTCTTTGGGGGCGATGCCCGGTGAGAGCGGTCGGGGTAGTCGGGTGCTCCGCGCTGCGTCAGCCCTCGAGCTCGCCGCGCCACAGGGGGAGGTGGTCGTGGCGGGTCAGGTCGTACTTGAGGGGCGTGATCGTGATGCTCCCGGCGAAGAGAAGCTCCACATCGCTCCCGGGGTCGGTCTGGCGGAACTCCAGCCCCGAGCGGTTGGACCAGTAGTAGACGTCGCCGGCGGGGCTCACGCGGCGCTCGTAGCCGTCGTGGAGGCCGTGCGTGTTCATCGGGCACACCCGGAGGCGGAGCGGCTCATGCCGGCGGGCATCGTGGGTTTCGCGCGGCGGGATGTTGATGGAGAGGCACGTGTGCGGCGCGAGCGGGCCGTGCGCCAGGATCGCCTCGATCGCGCGGCGCGCGTGGGCGGCGCCACAGTCGAAGTCGGGCTCCCCAGGGCCGATCATGAGGCTCACCGCGATGGCGGGGACACCGAGGAAGGCGGCCTCGAGGGCCGCGGCGACGGTGCCGGAGTAGATGACGTTGATGCCGCAGTTGGCGCCCGCGTTCATGCCGGAGACGACCAGGTCCGGGCTTGCGTGGCGACCGAATCGCTCGGGCCAGAGGCTGGTGAGGGCGAGCTTGACGCAGTCGGCCGGGCGGGCGTCAACGGCCATGCCGCGCACGCCGTCGTGAAGTGCAACCTCGCGGACCATCAGCGGCTCGTGGAAGGTGACGCCGTGGCTGGTGGCGGACTGGACGGTGAGGGGAGCAACGGTGAAGACCTCCCCGAGCGCCGGGAGGCGCTCGCCGTGCGCGGGGTCGGCGATGCCGCCGGTCAGGAAGCGGTGGAGGGCGACAATGCCCGGCGCACGGATGCCGTCGTCGTTGGTCAGGAGGATGCGCATGCGGCGAAGGGTAGGGGTCGATGGGGCCGGCGCACGGCGTGGGTGCGCGAGCGCCGAAAGACGACCCCCCGCCGGTGTGCGGGGGGTCGCGGGCGATATCCGGAGCCGCCGTGAGGGGTCGGCGGGGTTCGTCAACGGGACCGGCGCCTCATTGGCTGGAGCATCCGCTCCAGTCGGCGAGCGACAGGAAGGCGTTGAAGTCCTTGAGCGTGACGGCATCGTCGTTGTCGATGTCGCCGTCCCAGTATGCGGGCTTGGAGGACCAGCCACCCCCGGAGGAATGGACCCACCGGCGCAGGAACGTCGAGTAGTCGGCGCAGTCGACCTTGCCGTCGCCGTCGAAGTCGGCGGGGTCGGTGTCGCGGACGAGTGCGGCGAAAAGCTCGTCGTCCTCTCCGTCGTAGAGGCGCTGCACGATCGGGACGATGCTCGGGTCTGAGGCCCAGACGACATACCCGGCGTCGCGGGCCTCGGCGATCGGGTGGATGCCGTAGGGCATGAACGCGTCGTCGGGGGTCTGCTGGTCGAAGCGGTGCGGCGTCTCCATGAAGACGACGCCGATCTCCGTGGTGTTGGGGTCGACGCGGTGGGGGTTGTGCGGCTTGGGGCCGAGCCAGCCGGTGCGCCGGAACCACCAGTAGACCGCGAACCAGGGGGCCCTCTCGGTGTAGTACTGATCGATGTACCGCTTCCTGTTGACCTTGTACCAGGGCACCGCCTCGCCGCCGAGCATCAGCGAGTCGAACGCGGGGATGCTCCGGAGCGCGAGGAGCGCGTCGGGAGACTGGTTCAGATCGGGATCGCGCCGGGATGCGTTGTCGAACCAGATCGCGTCGAAGCCGGCCTCTGCCCATGGCGCGACGTTCGAGTAGATGTCCGCGAGGCTGTCGGGGTCGTAGGGGTCCATGAAGCTCATCTCCGCCTCGGGCGGGCAGTCCCACCACGTCACGTCGTCGTTGGGATTGTCGGTGCCCTTGTCGTCGACCCCGCCCTGGGCGGTCAGGCAGGGCGAGCAGGGCTCCCACTGGAACGATCCGATGAAGACGCCCATCTGGAGATCGGGGGCGGGCGCTCCGCCGTCGCACCCCGTGCGCTTGCAGGCGATCCAGTGGGCCAGCTCGTTCTGGATGACGGACTTCTGCGCGTCCGTGAGATGGTGGTACTGGGACTGGTTCACCTTCCATTCGCCCGGGAGGCTGCCGCCCGGACGCTGCAGGACGATGCGTCGGAAGCCGGCGTCGAAGAGCTCGTTGAGGCGTCTCTCCAGCGTTCGCCAGTCCGCTTCCGCCCAATATGGGTTGTGTCCCTTAGGATTCGGCACGGGGTCGCAGGCCCGGCAGTCGTCGCCGCAGTAGAGATTGAGCCAGAAGACCGGACGCCGATCGGGGATGAACTCGCCGCGTCCACCGGGGGAACCGCCGAGCGTGAACCCTGAGTCGGGCCCCAGGGTGTCACAGTCGTAAAGGTTCGGGCAGGGTTGCGCCGCCGCTCGACCTGCGATCATTGCAGCGCATGTGATCCCGGCGATGAGGGTGGCATTCACGCCGTGGCGGGTGTGCATACTGATAGCACTCCTTTTCTCAGGGGTTTTCCGGGGCATCGTGGACTTGTGTGCGGCCCTCTCCAGTGGCCGCGCTACTCTCTCCGCGCTGCGCCAAACCCCACGCAGCGCCGCAGGGTCACTCCCACGAGCGATGCGATGTTAGCGAAACTTCACGCGCGCACAACCCCGGCGTTCGAGAAAGCGGCGCGCCCGAGCAGCGCTTCCCGGCGCAAGCGCACTGCATCGCCGTTTTTGTCGTACCGCGTGCGTGAAATTCCCGATCCGCGCGCGCTTGCATGCTGCGCGCGCGATCGATGTGGTCGCGCTCGTACGCATCATTGGCGTGTGTCAAGAGCGGCGACGATCGCTTCGCGAGCATGGCCAGAAACTGGCCGCCGCGGCCACACGTGGCCGGTGATGATCACTTCCCGCTCGCTGGACCGGTGGCGAACGCCGGCTGCACGCGCGCGGGCCATCGCGGGGACCGACACAATGCTGAAGGGCAACCGCTCGAGGGCTCTCACCGGGGCGCGGCCCTCGTGGTGAGAGCCGGGCGAAGCACCGCGCCGATGCGGGGCGCTGCCGCGGGGCGATCCGTGTTCGGCGCCGAGAGTCCCGGCAAGACAACCGGCCGGGGCATCGCCCGGCCGGCTCGCACATTCGGCGTCGATCGTTCGTCGCGCCTCAGCGGCGGCGGCGTCGCCCGCCGGCGAACCCCGCGAGCGCCAGGGCCGCGAGGCCGCCCGGCGCCGGCACATAGTCGATCTCGATGCGCGACCCGTCGAGGATGACGCCGTCAAAGTCGAAGCCGGGCGTCTCGCCCCCGTAGCGGGTCGCGATGAAGTGCCCGTTGAGCGACGTGGTCTCGAGGAAGTAGTCGAAGACGCCCGAGCCCGACCAGCCGAGGTCGCTCCCCGCGAGCCCGATGAAGTTGGTGTTGCCGTCGAAGGGCTCGATCGGCAGCGTGATATCGGTCCAGAAGTTCGCGGCGTCGGAGCCGTGGAACGACTCGACCGTCAGGTAGATCCGCGCCGAGACGATCTCCTTGCCGACCAGGGGGTCGTCCGACCCCAGGAACGCCTGGAACGAGTTGCCGACCTGGGCGAATTGGAACTCGACAGTGTCCGCGAGGGCAGGGGCGCACGCAGCCGCGGCGACAGCGACAGCCCAGGGGGTGAGGCGACTGTGCATGGGACGGTCCTTTCTCTCTGCTGGGCTCCGGCGGCCCGCGGCCGCCAGAAGCGTTCCCGCCCCCTCCCCAGCGTCAGAAGCCGGTCCGGCGGGAATGGGCCGACTATACGCCCGGCTCCGGGGCCCGGTTGCCCCCCGGGGTGCGACGGTGAGCGCTCGCGTATCCTGCCGCGAACGCCGGGCCGAGGGAGCGAACCCCGGCGGGAGGGCACACGGATGCGCAGGCCGTTCAACACGATTCTGGATGCGGTGGGGGACACGCCGCTGGTGCGCCTGAACAAGGTGGTCGCGCCGGGCTCGGCGGAGGTCTGGGCCAAGTGCGAGTTTCTGAACCCGGCGGGGTCCATCAAGGACCGCATGGCGGCCTACATCATCGACGAGGCGGAGCGGCGGGGGTGGCTCAAGCCGGGCGGCACGATCGTCGAGAATACGTCCGGTAACACCGGGCTCGGGCTCGCGATGGCCGCGGCGGTGAAGGGCTACAAGTGCGTCTTCACCATGCCCGACAAGATGAGCCTCGAGAAGGTGAACATGCTCAAGGGGTTCGGGGCCCAGGTGGTGATCACGCCCACCGACGTGCCCGGCGACAGCCCGGACCACTACGTGCAGACGGCCAAGCGGATCGCCAAGGAGACGCCGGGGGGCTTCTACGTCAACCAGTACCACACCGAGCTGAACATCGACGCGCACTTCAGGACGACGGCGCCGGAGATCTGGGAGCAGACCGGCGGCCGGTTCGACGCCTTCGTCGCGGGGATCGGCACTGGGGGGACGATCTCGGGCGTCGGGCGGTTCATCAAGAAGATGAACGCGGAGAAGGGGACGAGCGTCCGCGTCGTCGGCGTCGACCCGATCGGGAGCGTGCACTACAGCCTGTTCTACACGGGGGTGCCGGGCGAGGCGAGCGTGTACAAGGTGGAGGGGATCGGCGACGACATCGTGTGCGACGCGTTCGACCTCAAGGCGGTCGACGAGATCCGCCAGGTGGACGACCGGCAGTGCTTCACGATGGCGCGGCGGCTGACGCGCGAAGAGGGACTCTTCTGCGGCGGGTCCAGCGGCGGGATCGCGCACGTCGCGGCGGAGCTGGCCCGGGAGATGGGTCCGGGGAAGAAGGTCGTCTGCGTGCTGCCCGACCACGGGTCGCGGTACATCACCAAGTATCTTTCCGACGCGTGGATGAAGGACTACGGCTTCATGGAGCCGGACCGGCGGCTGGGGCTGGTCGAGGACGTGCTGCGCGTGGAGCACCCGGCGGTCGTGACGGCGGCGCCGGACACGCCGCTGCGGGAGATCGTGAGGCTGTTCCGCGAGCACGGCGTGAGCCAGGTGCCGCTGGTGAACGGGAGCGGGCGTCCGGAGCAGATCGTGCACGAGGTGGACCTGCTGCGGGCGCTGCAGTCCGGGGAGATCTCGATGGATGCGCCGGCGAGTGCGGTGGCCACGAAGGTCGGGGGCCTGATCTACCCGAAGGCGCGGGTCGAGGAGCTCTACGCGATCTTCGCGAAGGACCAGGTCGCGATCGTCGTGGACGGGTCGAGGATCGTCGGGATCGTGTCGCAGATCGACCTGATCGATTATCTGTCGCGGAAGTCGGGATCGTAAGGCAGTTCAACACAGAGGCACCGAGACACAGAGCAACGCAATCGGAACCATAGATGAAGAGAGGTGGACACAGATGAAGACCGGCTAGGTCGGGGGATTAAAGACTTGCCTTGACCAATTGTGGCCCTCTGGGTCTATCTGTGTTCACTGTGGCCAATAACGACTTTGTGTCTCTGTGCCTCTGTGTTCAAAGGAATCGACCATGAGTGCGGACAACGCCCGCTTCGCCACGCGCGCCATTCATGCGGGGCAGAGGCCCGACCCCGCGACGGGGGCGATCATGACGCCGATCTACCAGACCGCGACATACGCGCAGGCGTCGCCGGGGAAGTTCGTCGATGATTTCGACTACTCGCGCTCGAGCAACCCGACGCGGAAGGCGCTGGAGGCGAACCTGGCCTCGCTGGAGGGCGGGCGGTTCGGGCTGTGCTTCGCCTCGGGGTGCGCGGCCATGGACTGCGTGCTCCACCAGCTCGAGCCCGGCGACCACGTCATCCTCTGCGACGACGTCTACGGCGGCACCAACCGCCTCTTCAACCGCGTCTACGACCGGCACGGCGTCCACGTCTCGCTCGTGGACCTCACCGACCACGACGCCGCCCGCGCCGCCTTCACCGCGAAGACGAGGCTCGTCTGGCTGGAGACGCCGACCAATCCGATGCTCAAGGTGATCGACATCGCGGCGATGGCCGAGATGTGCAAGGGCCGCCGCGCGCTGCTCGCCGTGGATAACACCTTCGCGACGCCCGTGCTGCAGAACCCGCTGAGCCTGGGCGCCGACATCGTCTGCCACAGCTCGACCAAGTACATCGGCGGCCACTCGGACGTGGTCGGCGGGGCGCTCGTCACCAACGACGAGGCGCTGCACGAGAGGCTCAAGTTCGTGCAGAACGCGGTCGGCGCGGTGCCGGGGCCGATGGACTGCTTCCTGCTGCTGCGCTCGACCAAGACGATCCACGTGCGCGTCGAGCGGCACTGCGAGAACGCCATGAAGGTCGCCCGCCACCTGGAGAGGCACAGACGCTTCACGAAGGTGATCTACCCGGGGCTCGAGAGCCATCCGCAGCACGCCGTCTCCGGGCGGCAGATGTGCGGCTTCGGCGGCATGATCACCGCCGAGATGGACGGCGGCATCGAGGACGCACGCCGGTTCCTCGAGCGGCTCGAGATCTTCTCGATCGCCGAGAGCCTCGGCGGCGTCGAGAGCCTGATCGAGGCGCCGGCGATCATGACGCACATGAGCGTGCCCGCCCACCAGCGGGAGAAGCTCGGCATCAGCGACGGGCTGGTGCGGTTCAGCGTGGGGATCGAGGATGTGGACGATCTGATCGGGGATATCGAGCGGGCGCTGGGGTGAAAACTCAAATAGCCAAGGGTAACAGGGAGAGAATCAGCGGGAGCGCACAGCGGCCGGGGGACGGCCATACGTTTCGGCGAATGCCAAGCACGGCCGATACCTTGGCTCGAGGCTCACGAAGCGCTCGAGCTCAGACTCACAAGCAGTGCCCACAGGCCGAAGGTGAGCGTCGTGAGCGAGAGGCACACCGCGACATAGATCACTGCGGGCCGCGCTGGGCCGTGAAGAAACCTCCGCCTGTTCCGCCACCCATACGCGGCGAGCGCCGCGTTGGAGAGGAAGGCGAAGGAAAGGAACGCCGCCGGCACGATGTCTTTGCGCAGGCCTGCCCTAAATGGAAGCCCATGCCCCATGATCGCGATCGAAATCACGATGAACGCGATATAGGAGGCCAAGGACCCGCTTGAAATCATGCCGACGGATGCGAGTATGTCGCGGTTCAAGGAGCCGGCGCCGAGCCGTCCCTCGCGCCAGGCTGACTCGATGAACAGCCCGCACTCCGGACACGGCTGACCAGGCAGATCCTCGACGTCGTAGCCGCAGCGCGGGCAGAGACCTTTTCGGTTGCGGTGCTCCTTCTCGCGTCGATCGCGGAGTGTGACGAGGTCGCGTTTCCATTTGTCGCGCAGCCAGGTGAGCACGGCGCAAGTGTAACGGAGGCACGGCGAGGATCGGGCGTGGTTTGCAGCCCGGAATGCTCGGGTGTAAGACACGGACCCCGGAACGGATCCTCTTGGTACGACGGCGCGGCGGAGTTGCGATTGAAGAGCACCCCGCTGGGGTGCGGAGTCCGGTGGCGTGCGATCCGGGGGTGTCGCTGTGTGCCACCGCCCTGCTACTGGCGGAATGCCATTCAGTTAAGGGGGTTTGGTGGCGTATCTCCGGACCTGGCTTCG
>CAYTAH010000043.1:0-38596 GCA_964435785.1 uncultured Phycisphaeraceae bacterium
ACGGGGTCGAAGAGCGTGGGCATGCGGGGGTTCTCCGCGGGATGGTACGGGCCGGCGCAAGCTGGGTCCCGGCACTGCCCGCGCTCGGAGCGCGGCCGATGCCAATCGAAAGTGGACGCCGTCGTCCACGGCGCCGCAACGCGGATTCACCGCACGCGGGTTCGCAGCGTTGTCAGGCCGGCGGGGAGGTCCGATCGCGTGCCGTCGGGGAGTTCCGCGACGGCCTCGACGCCCTCGGGCACCTCGCACCTGAGCGTGAGCTCGCCGGTGTCGGGGTTGAGGGCCCAGTCGCTGACGATCCGCCCGCGCGGGCTGTCGAAGGCGGCGCGGGCGCGGCGGATGGCGTGGGGCGAGGTGTCGGCGAGCGGCGCGGGCTGCGGAGCGATCAGGACCTTGCTCCAGCCGACGGAGCCGGGCTGCTGGCGGATGCCGGCGACGTAGGCGTAGTGCCACTCCATGAGCTGGCCGAGCATGAAGTGGTTCAGGCTGTCACCCGTGCCGCGCCGGGCGTCCCAGCTCTCGGGAAGCGTGGTCAGGCCGGAGTTGACCATGTGGCCGTAGGAGGGGATGTCGTCGCGGTTGTAGACGCGGTGAAGGATGTCGCCTCGCCCGTTCTCGGCGAGTGCGCGGATGAGGAAGATCTGGAGCACCTCGCCGGGCGTCTGCTTCCAGCCGCGGGACTGGAGATCGGCAACGATCGCGTCGAGCGCGGCGTCGCGGTCGGCCTCGGGGATGAGGGCCGCGCAGAGGGCCGCGGCGGTCCCGGCCTGGCACGAGCCGCGGTTGGCGACGGTGTGGGTGGCCGGGTCGTAGAACCTGCGCTGGAAGTCGGCGCGGATCTGGGCGAAGAGGGCGCGGTAGCGCTCGGCGTCGTCGGTCCGCCCGAGCACGCCGGCCATGCGCGCGACCGTGTCGGCGGCGATGGCCCAGATCGCCGTCGCGCTCACCTCGTTGGGCGTCCATTGCGAGGGGCCGTTGCCCTTGCCGTGGCCGAAGTCGTACCAATCGCCGAGATGGCTGGTGATGACGCCGTCGGACGCCGTGGAGGAAAGGTAATCGACGAAGCGGCGGGCGGAGTCGTAGCTGTCGGCGAGGATCTGCTCGTCGCCGTACCACTCGTAGAGGTGCCAGGGCACGAGCACGCTGGAGACGCCCCACTCCGGGGCGTCGTTGAACATGTCGTGGCGGGGGCGCCCGACGAGGTACCACGGGCAGTTGGTGGGGACGAAGCCGTCGTCGGGGCCCCCGGAGGTCTGGGCGTCGCGGACGGCGCGGCAGTTCCGCGCCATCCACTCGTGCGTGTCGTAGCGGTAGGAGAGCGAGCGGGCCATGTGCCAGTTCTCCTCCTGCCAGCCGTTCTTCTCGCGGTGCGGGCAGTCGGTGGGCACGTGGGCCATGTTGGAGCGGATGGACCAGTCGATGAGTCGCTGGGCAGCGTCGTGCATCGGGCTCGAGCTGGCGAACTCGCCGACCTGGGGGCAGTCGGCGCGGACGTGGACGAGCTCGAGCGAGGAGAGGACGGGGAGGTTGCCGGGGTTGGGCGCGCCGTCGGGGACTGCGCCCTCGACCTGCACGAACTGCGCGCCCACGTAGAAGAAGAGCGGCTCGTGCGTCTCGGGCCCATCGGTCGCCTTCGTGTAGTCGAGCCAGATGTCCTTGCCGGTGCCCCAGGTGTAGGTGAACTTCACCCGGCCCGAGGGCTCCATGTACTCGCAGGGCCTGAAGCGGACGCGCGAGCCGGGCTCGCCGCCGGTGAGCGTGAATCGCAGGAGGGCGGAGCAGTTCTGCGGGAAGACGTAGGTGTAGATGGCGGCGTCGGGATCGACTTCCCTGATCTCGGTCGGGGCGAAGGTCTCGAACGCCTTGATGCCGGGGCCGATCAGGGCGGTCGGCGTGCCGGCGGGCGCGGGGGCAACGACGACCGGGACCCACGCCGAGTCGTCGAAGCCGGGCGCGTCCCAGCCGGGCTGGGCGAGGCGGGCGTCGCAGTCCTCGCCGGCGTAGATATTGCAGAAGGTGACCGGGCCGGGGGACCACGTCCAGGAGTCGTCGCTGACGACGTGCGTGGCGTCGGCCGCGCCGCTCGCGCTGGTGATCGTCGCGTCGAGCCAGAGCAGGTGGGGCCAGCCGTCGGAGAAGTCGGGCATGGCATCGGTCTTCGTGAAGCGGTTGCCGGCGGACTCCACGCGCCAGAAGGAGTTGCCGAGGGCGACGCCTATCACATTCTCGCCGGCGCGGAGGTAGGGCGCGAGGTCGAACTCCTGCCAGTAGAGCGTCCTGTCGTACTGCGACCAGGACTGGTTGAGGAGCGTCTCACCGACGCGCTCGCCGTTGCAGCGCAGCTCGTAGTGGCCGAGGCCGATGATGCGAAGGGTCGCGATCTCGGGCGCCCGGTCGAGCGAGAAGCTCCGGCGCAGGAGCGGGCAGGGGCGCGGCGGCGCGAAGGCCGCGCCCGCCACACCCCACGGACGCGCCGAAGAGGGACCGATGTCAAGCACCGGTCCGAGCGAGGCGGGAGCCGCGCCGGGGAACCCCGCCCACGGCTCGGCGGCCGCGGACCACGAGCCGTCGGTGACGAGGGTCTGCGTCGAGCCGTCGGCGAGCGTGAGCGTCAGGGACGCGGCGACGCCCGCCGGATTGGCGCCGCCGCCCGCGAGCTCGCCGTTGCGGGCCGCGATGCAGAGGAGATTCTCGCCCTCGCGGACCGTGACCTGGGCCGCCGCCGGCGCGGACCAGTCGGAGGACTCGAGCACGGCCTCGCCGTTCAGATAGACGAGCGCGGCGTTGTCCGCGGCGAGCGCGAGCGAGGCCGAGCGCACGCCCGCCGGCGCCCTGAACGATCGGGCGAGCCAGACCCGGCCCGCGGGTGGCTGCGAGGCTGTGGGGGAGGGTCGGCCGGGAGGCGCGAACCAGATCCAGTGCGGCTCGGGGGCCTCGCGTTGCGCCGGCCCGGGGGCGATCCACTGGGGCTGGGCGATCGTGCTCGCGGACAGGACGGCGCCGAGCAGGAGTTGCGGGAACATCGGGCGCTCCTCTGCGGGTGTGTGCTGGCCCGGGCTGCGCTCTGAGTGTACGGGGGCGTTGGGCGGGAGATGAAACCAACGGCGAGGTGGCCACGCATGCGGGCGTAGGAGAGGAGGAGAGGCAGTTGCGCCGGATAGTGGGGCCCGGGCTAGCGTGGGGTCTGCCGGTGGCCGTGCGCTCGCGGGCTAACGGCGGGGCGGACGCTGTCTAGGAGACCTCGCGGCGGGTGTACATGATCGCGTTGAAGTCGATGTCCTCGAGCTTGACGCCGAGCTGCCGGAGCATGTTCATCACCTGGGCGCGGTGGTGGACCTCGTGGAGCGCGAGCTGTGTGACGATGTCGCCCGGGGTCGCGGTGATGTGGAAGGGCCGGCCGTCGTCATCGGTGACGTCGTACTCGAGCGGCTCGTCCCAATCGGCGACGGACGCGATGGCCGCGCGGGTGCGCTCGGCCTGGGCGGTCCAGGTCCGCTCGATCGCGTCGAACGGCGGCGGGCTCTCCTGGCGGATGGGCCACTGCTCGTAGGGCGGCACCTCGCGCTGGAGCAGCCGCTCGATGTAGTACCCTCCGAGATCATGATGTGCGTGAGCGTGCGCGCGATCGAGCCGGGGCCGATGGGGAACTCGCGGGTGTACTGCTCGGGCGTGATCGGGCGCACCCAGCCGAAGACGCGCCGGCGGGCGAGGGTGAGATAGTCGTAGGTGCGGGTGGGGGTCATGGGCGCATTGGACAGGGGATCGGGGCCCGTGTCCAGAGTTTCGGTCGTGTCGCGGCGGAATCTGCCCACGCGGGAGCCCCGAGCACCAGCCCGCGGCGTCGTCGCGTTCGAGCATCGCGGGCGTCGTCCGATCGGCGTCGCCGCGTTCGGGCGAAGCGAGCCGGCCGGTCCACGCAAGGGGTGGCCGGCCGGCGCGCGATTCCTGGCTTGCTGGAGGAGTGTCGCTCGGGTCTCAGCGACGGCGCTTCCGGGCGCCGATGGCGCCGGCGAGGGAGAGCAGCGCGAGCGCCGACGGGCCGGGCACGCTCTGGCCGACGACGTCCATCGCGTCGGTCGGCTGGAAGTCCGTGCCGATGATGGAGGTGAAGTCGAGGCGGCCGTCGTCGTTGATCGCATCGAGCGGCACGCTGAACCGGAGGCTCGTGTCGGTGTAGGTGATGGGCACCGTCGCGACCAGATCGAGGCTCGCCAGATCGAAGATGTCGATGAAGCCGGGGTGTGCGAGCTCCGAGAAGAGTTCGCAGGAGAACTCGGCCCCGAAGTCCAAGGCCGCGAACGGCGGGGCGAACTCGTTCTGGAACGGGTGGTGCCCCGTGGCGGCGTTCTGATCGGTGTCGAACTCGATGACGCCCATGACGCTCTCGGGGAGCTCGGCCGATGCCGGGGCGATCGTGGTGTAGAACGTCATCGTCACTTCCACGTCGGTGGCGTCGTAGGTGACTTGGAGCATGTTGATATCCAGCAGCGGGGCGCCCTCGCCGAAGGTGTCGATCGCGTCGCCGAAGGCGTCGAAGACGGGGCCGGGGTTGCCGGCGTGGGCGAGGCCGCAGGACGCGGCGAGCATGCCGAGGATCACGGTCAGGCGGGTCATGGCTTTCTCCTCTCTCTCCCGCCGGCGCGGGAGTCCTGTCTCTCGGCGGCCGGACACGTGGCCGCCTGTAGAGCAGTTGGCGAGATCGGGGAGCGGAGCTGCCACCGATTCGCGGAGAAACTGCGTGAGAGAGGCTTGGTGTGTCGCCTTGCGGCGACGAGGGCAGCGACGACGCGGATCGACGGGCGTGTCTCGACGAGGGGGGCTCGGCCACCCCAGCGCTCAATCGTTCGGCCCTGATCTCAGGCCCCGCCGGGCATGGCTTTGAACGGCGCCGACGGCGCACGGCAGTCGGGTGCGGTGTAGCGGAGGGCGACGGTGGTGCCGGCGGCGGCTTGGACGACGTCGGGGTCGTCGTCGATGAGCAGGTCGAGGGCGGCGGCCGCGGCGGTGGCCTGCTTCCAGAGGTGGGGCGGGGTGTCGAACCCGCGGGGGAGGTGGATGCGGGTCCACTCGACGCCGAGCTCGGCCAGGTCGGCGGCGACGGCCTCGGGCGAGGAGTCGGGGCGGTAGGTGACGATGTGGACCTCGCACCCGGCGCGAATGAGGGCCGCCGCGAGCTTGCGGAAGAGGTCGGGGGCGGCGGTGATGGTGTCGTCGAGGTCGAGGCCGATGCGGAGGGGGGTGGGGGGCATGGGTGGGCAGTGTACTTCTGGTAGCGTGATGCACGAGCTTCCGCCAGCCGAGGACCGGCAGCACGGATCGGTCCCATCCGGCCCGGACGAAGGAGGAGCGTGATGACCTGTCGGGATGAGATCCTCGCGTGCTTCAGGCACTACCGGTCGCGCGGGCGCGATGAGGTCGCGCTTGCCGATGTCGTCGGGTGGATGCGTCGAAACGGAACGACATACGAGGAGTCCACCATCCGGACGCACATCACCTCACGCATGTGCCGTGATGCGCCGAGGGGCCACGCGGTCACCTACGACGATCTGATCCGCGTCGATCGCGGGGTGTATAGATTGGCGGCCTGCTGATGCGGGGGGATTCCCCCCGCACCCCCCTTTGGGAACAGCGCGGGTCGGGGGCCGTCCCGCAGGACTGGTCCACCGAATTCATCACGCGCGGCCAGCGGCACGCTCGCCGCGGCCCGGTGCCACGGAATCCCCGACCGTCCACAGATACCGATCCAATTCTCTTCGCCCCACCGCCTCGCATCCGAACTCCCGTCGAAAGTCGCCGATGACCCGAATGAACTCCGCGTAGCTCGCATGGATGTCGTCGCGCTTGTACTTGGAGAAGGGATGCTCCTTGTTGATTGCCCATAGTGCGGCGTCCACCTGGCTGTCGTAGATCTGGTACGTCGCGGGGCGGTGGAACGCGCAGTACTTCGTGGCGAACGAGTACACGCGGCGTCCCTCGCGTTCGGGCGCACTCTGGCGAGCCGGCTGCTTGGCGATCGCCTCGATCAGGTCCAGATCCCCTCGCTCCAGCCGCAGGTCGATCGATTGTCGAAGGATGTGCTCCGTGAGGCTCCATACGTCGAAGATGTTGGTCGAGTAGAGCCGGTTGAGCAGCACGACCTTGGCGAGCACTTGCTCGGGCTGCTCGTTTCGCGGCCAAGTCTCGAACGCGAGCCGGACCGAGTCGGCATACACCCGATCACGGTCCCCCTCAAAGAACAGCTCTGCGGCTCCTTGTATCGATTCGGGGGTCGGTCTATCCATCGCCACAGCCTAAGCGAAAGTCGTTTGATGCAGGGCCAGGGGTACGACGGCGTCGGCGGCGGGCCGCGGTGTGCTGAAGTCGCAGAAACACCGACTTCGCAAAGCCGCGCAAAGCCGAGGTCGGTGGCACGTGGTCGGTGCCGCCCCGCCGTGCTGGAGGGTCTGGAGCCAGTCTTCGGTTATCGGCGGTCGTGCGTGCTGGGTCGTGCCGGGGCAAGCGCGGGCGGGGCTCAACTCAGCGCGGTCACCTCATGCGGTGCTTGTATCGCGTTTCGAAGGCGGTGGAACGAGGCGGTCCTTGTGCTGCTCTTCGATGGCACGGAGTTTCTCGGCAAGCTGCGCCATGTCCAGGCCCTCGACGGCCTCGCGCTTGAGGCGGTGCACCTCTTCGAGGAAGGGATCCTCTTGCGGCGGCGGAGTTCGGGCTTGGTGACGCTCGCCCATGTACGACTGTAGGTGATGCCGCCCCAGCGCGTGAGGAATCAGCGCGGTGTTCCGGTGCCGCGTGGGGGAGCTTGCCGGATTTGCCGCGCCCGCTCACGCTGTCATCGCTGCGCCGGGCTCCTCGAGCCAGCGATGGACGGGCGTCACGGCCATGTGTCCGAGCGGGAGTTTCACGCGGCGTGGGAAGACGACCTCGGTGACGCTGCCGGCGGTGAACGGAGCGTGTGCGGCGGCGAGGAATGTGTCTGGGCCGCGGGGCGGTTTGCCGGCGCGGGGATTCGAGCGGGGCGCGCCGGAGTTGAAGCGGCAGAACTTGGGCGTGGGGTTCGCCTCCAGAAGCCGCGGGGTTGCGATAGCGAGAACGGCCGCATCCTCCTCTCGCCGGGCATTGCGGGCGAAGTGATTGCGACCGGCGGGTATGGGTCCGTCGCTCGTTCCCGGCCAGAAGTAGACGAAGGAGTTGAGCAGCTCGATGAGGTCCTCGAATGTGAAGCCGGGATGCAGGCTGCAGTTGCGCTCGTGGAGCGGGGCCTGATCGCGGAGGAGGACGGTGTCGCCGTTGATTGCGATGGGCGTCATCTCGGGGCGGCGGATGCGGAGCAGGTCGGCGCGGCCGGCCTGTCGCATGAGGTCCGCGGCGGGCTCGAGGCAGCCGGTGCGATGGATGCGGGGCAGGTTGGCCGCGGCGGTGAGGTGGTAGAGGACGGGGCGCAGTCGCCAGAAGCGATCGAGGTCCATGGCGACAGATTAGCCTCTGGAGACGGAGGAGCGGGTGCGGGCCGCACGCGTGGTGCGGGGGTGGAGGTGTCGCAGTGGGGGTGAATGAGGGGTATTGGTGGGAGGTAGGGCACCGAACTGGTAGACTCGAGGGCGGCGAAACGGAGTTGGGCAGTGCTCAAAACTGGGAACGCTGCCGATACTCGTCCTGTCGGTTACTCGTCAAGCATGGCGAGGTAGTCGAAGTCTGCTCTTTGTTGCATCCACACACTATTCAGTACCGCCAGCCAAGCATGATGGTGCTCCGCTGCGGCGTCCTTCGGATCGTAGAATTGTCCTACAATATCGTGTAGTGATGCAGCCTCGTGTACAATCTCCTTCACCCGAGGCAGGACGCGCCTCGCAGTGCCGAGCTCTAATAGTTCGCTAACGGTTTCGCCAAGGGCGTGTATCAAATGTTTATTGGCATCCCATTGTGAATACTTTGCAGGAATGTACTCGTCCGCGCCGGGATTTATCTTCAACCAATCGGAGGGTTCAAACACTCGGCGCCGCAATTTTTTAGGCAGTCGCACAAATTCGTCCGGAAAGACAAAGGTCGACCACAGTGCAGTCGAGAATACGCGGATGGGAGCCGCGCCACCACCACCGCCTTCAGCGACTTCGAACCGGGACAGCGGCAATCGCCACATGTTCTTCGAGTGAGCGATGCCAACTCCTCGCGCTCCACAGGCGAGGGACAACAAGCAGTGCGGTCCTGCGCACCCGTGCATCACATTCGTGCCGGTCTGGGCAAGTCGAAGAACTGAACGACATAGCGCCGCGAGATGCCTCGGATTGCGGCAGAGGCCGTCACTTCCCAAATCCATCATCAGAATCCAGCCGTCAACGGATTTGGACGTGAACACCGAGAGAACGTCGGAGAGCTCCGTTTCCGAGAGCACGAGCGACTCACCAATTGGGATCGTGGCAAACACTGGGATGTCCAATCGGTCAGCAGCGTCGCGCGCCGAGTCCAGCATGCTCAAGTTGACGCGCAGATCCTCTGGCTGGCCGGCCTGCATGGCAATTGCCGGCGCCATGATCGCAGTGCAGGAGAACTGACGACCGATCTTCCTGAGAACCTTGGAGAGAGTCTTAAATTCGGAAGGAGAGTGCTCTGCGAGTCGGCTGGCTGAAACCCGGAAGTCAATGAGCTCTTCGTACGTCGCCTGCTTTCCGACTCTGGAGTGAGGCACGTAGAGCTGGGGGTCGAAAATTACCTCGGAACCGGCCTCTCGATACTTGGAGCTGTACTCTACCGCTTTGGGCTTGCTCAGATCTCGGGGGCTCAGAATGACGCCCACGCCATTGCCAGACTGTAGCTGCTCAAGCGCAATCTTCTGCCCGCGGTCCCCGAGCTGATGCCAAAGGCCAGACCGCATCTTAACCACCTGCCTTCGTAAGGAGCTTCTCAACCTGTGCTGCAGTGGTCGGCCGGTCCGCTCGAGAACGGGCGAGTAGCTTCTGCAGCAGCAGCTGCAACGTCGCGTCGAGGGAGAGGAACTCCGGAGTCAGCAAATGATCTCCGCCGTCACAGACTGCGACTTCGAGCTCACCGATGCTTGCATTTCCATTCGGGTCAAATGGGTGAAGGTGCGTGGCTGCTTCGTACAGGAGAATCCCGAGCGCGAACAGGTCCGTTCGGTGTTCTATATCGGTTTTTGTGCCGCGAAACTGCTCGGGAGCAAAGTACCGGGGCGTGCCGATGCGAGCGCCGTGTGCGGTGGCGGTCAGATCGGGCTGATCGAGATGTCGTACCAGACCAAAATCAACGACCACGGGCACGTCGTTCTTGGCTAGCCGAATGTTGCTCGGCTTGAGATCTCGATGGACAAGCTCAGACTTACGCATCTCCTCCAAGGCGCGACAGATTGGACCAAAGACCGCCTTAATCCTGTCTAGGGGCCAAGGAGCCACGAGTGCACCCGTCAGGTCTTCGCCTTCGACAAACTCCTCCACCATGTACTGAACAGTTTGTCCACCAGTAGCAGAAAAGGAGTACTCGATCAACTTTGCAATGTTGGGATGGTCGAGCTTCGTCATTGCGAGTATCTCTCGCTGCAGGCGATCGGCCGGGTACTGTGGATCGATTATCTTCAAGCAGACCGCAGTGCCATTGCCGTCTCTCGCGCGGAATGCTGCTTTGAAGCTGCTAATAGTTAAGCGAGCGTCGATGGTATATGCAGGCACGAGCTGCTGAGCTTGGTCTTTGGAAATGTCAAAGGGCATTGGTCCACCCTCGAGGATAGCGAACGCCGTTTAAGACGGCAGCATAGTAGTATCCCCAAATAACAGGCGAATTGCGCGATCCAGCTCGGAGACATTCCACTTCGCCATCCTCGTCTACCGAAAGTAGCCCGACACTGGACTTGCGCACAAGGGGTAGGCGCGACACTCTCTGGGCGACGCTCTCTGGTAGTGCTACGAATGAACGAGTCGCGAAGAGCCTATTGCGATCCGCTTGGCGAAATGCTGCTTTCCAGTCGGACACCTTGGCTTCGATCGTTACTATCTCTTGGACCGAATGCCAGAAGGTGGTCAAGCAAACCGCCTCCTCAACACCTTGGAGCAGGCCGTGCCTGGCGAGACACTGAATGCGTGAGGCGATAACTGGTTCGCTTAGCGGCGCGAAGTGACCCGTAATCGCGTCGAGGCAAGTAGCTCGGCGTGATCGGAGAAAGGCCAGGAGTGAGGAGTCGAGAGGATGCGCTCGAAATCGCTGATCGAATGGGCCAGATGCGGCAATGACCAAGACGTCGGGCGATCCAGATCCGATCGGAACATCAAAGCCAGTCCAGGCGGCCGGGGTAGGCAGGGCGTCGAGGAGCCAACGGCTGGCATGGCGCACGATCGAACGCTCAGGGCCAAGTCGTGTAGGACCGCACTGTTTGTGCTGAAGTCTGCTCATCCCATGTGCTTCACAGTCGCATCGCCAAACTCCGAGCACTTCAGGAGCTTCGCCCCCTGCATCTGCCGCTCGAAGTCGTAGGTTACCGTCTTGGCGGCGATCGCGCCCTCGATGCCCTTCACGATCAGGTCCGCGGCCTCGCCCCAGCCCATGTAGCGGAGCATCATCTCGCCGGAGAGGATGACTGAGCCGGGGTTGACCTGGTCCTTGCCGGCGTACTTGGGGGCGGTGCCGTGGGTGGCCTCGAAGATGGCGTGGCCGGTGTCGTAGTTGATGTTGGCGCCGGGGGCGATGCCGATGCCGCCGACGCAGGCCGCGAGGGCGTCGGAGATGTAGTCGCCGTTGAGGTTCATCGTCGCGACGACGTCGTACTCGGCGGGTCGGGTGAGGATCTGCTGGAGGAAGGCGTCGGCGATGACGTCCTTGATGACGAGCTTCGAGGGATCGACCTTGGCCCTGCCGGCGCGGGTGGGCACGTGCGTGATCTGGCGCTTGGCGTTCCCGGTGTCGATCACGTGCCACGGCCCGCCGTCGAGCGGCTTGGCGCCGAAGTGCTTGGCCGCGACCTGGTAGCCCCAGTCGCGGAAGGCGCCCTCGGTGAACTTCATGATGTTGCCCTTGTGGACGAGCGTGACGCTGGTGCGTCCGTTCTCGAGGGCGAACTTGATCGCGGCCTTCACGATCCTCTCGGTGCCCTCCCGGCTCGCGGGCTTGATGCCGAAGCCGCTGGTCTCGGGGAAGCGGACCTTCTTGAACCGGTCGGGGAACTCGCGGGCGAAGACCTCCTTGAACTTCTTGGTGTCGTCCTTGCCCGCCTCGAACTCGATGCCCGCGTAGATGTCCTCGGAGTTCTCGCGGAAGATGACCATGTCGGTCAGCTCGGGGGCCTTGACGGGGCTGGGCACGCCCTCGAAGTAGCGGACGGGGCGGAGGCAGGTGTAGAGGTCGAGGATCTGGCGCAGGGCGACGTTGAGCGAGCGGATGCCGCCGCCGACGGGCGTGGTGAGCGGGCCCTTGATGCCGACGAGGTACTTCTTGAAGTCCTCGAGCGTCTCGTCGGGGAGCCAGGAGCCGTTCTTGTTGAAGCTCTTCTCGCCCGCGAGCACCTCGCGCCAGGCGATCTTGCGCTTGCCCTTATACGCCTTCTCGACCGCGGCGTCGAACACGCGGACGCTCGCCCGCCAGATGTCCGGGCCCGTGCCGTCGCCCTCGATAAAGGGGATGATGGGGTCGCTCGGGACGGAGAGGCCGGAGGCGGTCATCGTGATGGCGGTGGGCACTGGAAAGCTCCAAATGGCGAATGGGCGATTGGCAAATCAGGCTGCGCCGGCCGGCGCGGGGCTCGGCGGGGCCGTTTGGGCACAAGGATAGGGGCTCGGGGGCGGATCTGGAGGCGGGAATGGCCGACGAGATGGACCGGGTGCTGGCGAGTGCGGCGGAGCGGGCGATGGCGTATCTGCGCACCCTGGGGGCGCGACCGGTCTCCCCAACGGCGGAGGCTCTGGCCGGGCTGGATGCGTTCGACGAGCCGCTCCCGGAGGGCCCGAGCGACGGCGTGGACGTCGTGGGGCTGATGGACGGCGTCGGCTCGCCGGCGACGGTCGCCAGCGCCGGGCCTCGGTACTTCGGGTTCGTGATCGGCGGGGCGATCCCTGCGGCCGCGGGAGCGAACTGGCTGGCGACGGCGTGGGACCAGAACGCGGGCCTGGCGATCGCCTCGCCGGCGGGGGCGAAGCTGGAGGAGGTCGCGGCGGGGTGGCTGCTCGAACTTCTCGGCCTGCCGCGGGAGAGCGGGGTGGGGTTCGTCACGGGCGCGACGATGGCGAACTTCACGGCGTTGTGCGCGGCGAGGCACCGGCTGCTGCGTCGCGCGGGGTGGGACGTGGAGTCGCGGGGGCTCTTCGGCGCGCCGGAGTTGCGGGTGGTGGTGGGTGAGGAGGTGCACGCGAGCATGGCCAAGGCGCTGGCGCTCGCGGGGCTCGGGCGCGACCGGGTGGAGCGCGTGCCGACCGATGCGCAGGGGCGGATGGTCGCGGCGGCGCTGCCGGAGCTGGACGAGCGGACGCTGGTGTGCGTGCAGGCGGGGAACGTGAACACCGGCTCGTTCGATCCGATCGGTGAGGTGTGCGGGCGTGCGCGCGAGCGCGGCGCGTGGGTGCACGTGGACGGCGCGTTCGGGCTGTGGGCGCGGGCCTGCGGGACGCGGGCGCACCTCGCCCGCGGCGTTGAGCTGGCCGACTCGTGGGCGATGGACTGCCACAAGTGGCTCAACGTGCCCTACGACAGCGGCGTGGTCGTCTGCCGCGACGGCGCGGCGGTGCGGGCGGGGATGGCCTCGCCGGCGGCCTACCTGATCGAGAGCGCCGCGCGCGAGCCGTACCACTACGTGCCGGAGATGAGCCGGCGGGCACGGGGCATCGAGGTGTGGGCGGCGATCAAGTCGCTGGGGCGGTCGGGCGTGGGGGAGCTGGTCGAGCGCTGCTGCCGGCACGCGGCGAGGTTTGCCGAGGGGCTGCACAGGGCTGGGTTCGAGGTGCCGCACGAGGTGGCGCTGAACCAGGTGCTGGTGCGGTTCGGCGACGACGGGGCGACGGATCGCGTGATCGGGGCGGTGCAGCGGGAGGGGACGTGCTGGTGCGGCGGGACGACGTGGAAGGGCCGGCGGGCGATGCGGATCAGCGTGTCCGGCTGGGCGACGACCGACGAGGACGTGGAGCGGAGCTTGGCGGCGATCATTGCGTGCGCCCGCGCGAACGGCACGACCGCGTGAACCGCGGCGTCGGGACCGGGAGCGCGGATCGCCGACCGATCGGGGCGGAGAGGCTGCTCAGGGCTGCACGGGCGGGAAGCCGCCCGCCGGGAATTCGGCCGGGGGCATGGCGATCTCGGTTGGGGGCGGCTCGATCGTCTTCGGCTCCGGCAGGTTCTCGGCGGGTGGCATGCCGAGCGCGGCCCGGAGCGGCACGAGGAACTTCTCGTAGTGGGCGTGCCGGCCCGCGGAGGAGTCGTAGATGGGCTTGAGGATCCCCTGGTTGGCGAAGGGGACCATCCGGCGCGGCGTCTCCCAATGGCGCAGGCAGGCGTCGTTCCACTCCAGGCCCAGGAACTCGATGATGCGCCGCGTCTGGCCCTCGGGGTCGCGGACGATCTCCTCGTAGTCGACCTCGAGCATGGGCATGGCGATGACGCTCTTCCAGTGCTCCATCAGGCGCCGGCAGCACTGGTGCGCCACGGCGAAGTCCGCGGGGTGCACGCGGAACGAGTAGGGGATGTCGAAGAGGTTCATGTAGCACGAGAGCGCGGTGTCGAGCGGGTTTCGCCGGAGGTGGATCACGCGCGCCTTGGGGAGCATCCGGTCGAGCATGCCGAGGTAGAGGTAGTTGTGCGTGCAGCGGTCCACGACGCGCGTGGGATTTTCCGACCCGAAGTGGCGGGCGATGAGGCGGAGCGTGTTGACGTAGAACGCCGCGCCCTCGCTCACGTTCTGCATCGTCAGGGCGTCCGGCGTGGTGACGCCGACGATCTCCTGAGAGACGCCGCCCTCGAGACGCGACACGATGTGCCGGGTGATGGCCGTCTCGCCCGCCGGCGCGGCCTCGGGGTGGCTGGCGATAATCTGCTCGACGAGCGCCGCGCCGCACCGGGGCATGCCGACGATCAGCACGGGCAGCTCGCTCTCGTTCGCGGCCTTGGGGAGCGAGTCGTGGCGCTCCGCCGTCCAGCCGGCGATGATCGCGTCGATCATCTCCGTGTGCGCCTTGGCGTCGAAGCGGCGCCCGATCATGCGGTTGGCGTCGGTCGCCGCGGCGAAGGCGCGGTCGTAGTGCCCCAGACCGTCGGCGAGGTTCGCCAGCTCGATGAGCATCTGCACCCGGGCCTGGGCGGAGACGGGGCCGGCCGCGCCTGCGAGATGGCGTCCGATCGCGGCGGCGCCGTCGGCGGGCTTGCCCAGCGCGCGGCAGCAGCGGGCGTATGTGAGGGCGACGGCGGGAGGGTCCTGCTGCGCCGAGACGTAGGGGAGCAGGAGCGCGTGGGCCTTGCCGTGCCGCCCGGTGATGGCGTAGATCTCCGCGGCCCCGGCGACGGCGCGCGGGTGCTTCTTGCTCAGCCACGCGGCCCGCTCGTAGCAGCCGAGCGCCTCGTCCATGCGCCCCTGGGCGCGGTGGACGGCCGCGAGGTTGCACAGCGAGTCGGCGCTGGTGGGCTGGAGCTTGACCGCCTTCTCGAGGTGGTCCACCGCCTCGGCGTCAACACCCACCTGGGCCAGGGCGAGGCCGAGGGACGTGTGCGCGTCGGGCAGGCGCGGGTTGGCGCGGACCGCGGACCGGTAGAGGTCGATCGCGGTCTGCATCTGGCCCTGGCGGTGAAACTCGCGGGCCTGGTTGAGGAGCTGCTCTGCGGTGGCCATGGGGACGGATCCTTCCTGGAACGAAACACAGCCCGGCGCGACGGAACCTCGGGGCGGCCATTGTAGCGGACAGGGGCCCGGGTCCCCCCCGGGCGATCAGGGGCCGTAGAGCCTCGCGAGGTCTCTCCAGAACGTCGGATAGGTCTTGCGGACGCAGGCCGGATCGCGGACGAAGCAGTTGGGCCGGCGGAGGGCGATCAAGGCCATGGACATGGCCATGCGGTGGTCGTCGTAGGTGTCGAACTCGACACGCGGGCAGCGAGGGGAGCAGTTGACGCCGCGCGGCGGCGGGGTGATCGACAGGGCGTCGGGATCGCCCTCGACATCGGTCGCGGCCCGGACGCCGATCTTCGAGAGCTCGTTCTGGAGCGCGGCGATGCGGTCGGTCTCCTTGACGCGCAGGGTGCGCAGGCCGCGCAGGACCGAGCGGCCCGGCGCGAAGGCGCACACGGCCGCGAGAGTCATGGCGGCGTCCGGCATCTCGGCGAGGTCGGCCTCGATGGGGCGGAGCGACTGAGGCGGGTGGATGCGGATGGCGCCGTCGGGGTCGCGCTCGACGCGCGCGCCCATGCGGGCGAGGAGGTCGGGGAAGCGTGCGTCGCCCTGGAGCGAGTCGGTCGGGATCCCGAGCACGCCGACCGAGCCGCCGCGCACGATCGCGCCGGCCGCCCAGAAGTAGGTAGCGCCGCTGGCGTCGGGCTCGATGTCGTACTCAAAGCCGTCGAGGCCCGTCCGATCCGGAGGCTCGACGGGCGGGCCGACGCGGAGGATGCGCAGATCTTCGCTGCAACGCACGTGGGCGCCGAGGTGGTCGAGCAGGCGCAGGGTCATCGCGATGTAGGGCGGGCTGGTGACCTCGCCGTGGAGGCTGACGGTGATCCCGCCGCGCAGCCAGGGTCCGAGCATGAGCAGCGCGGAGATGAACTGGCTCGACTTGGTCGTGCGGAGCTCGATGGCGACGTTCTCCGGGGCGATCGGTGCCGGCACGAGCGTGAGCGGCGGAAACCCCGGCGTGCCGAGGTAGCGGACCTCCACGCCGAGGGCCGGGAGCACCTCGGCGAGCTCGCCGATCGGACGCTCGCGCATGCGGGCGTTGCCGTCGATCGTGACGGGCCCGTCGGCGAGCGAGGCCGCGGCGGCGAGGAAGCGGGTCGCGGTGCCCGCGTTCTGGAGGTCGAGGCGGACGCCCGCTCCGGGGACTCGCCAGCGCCCCCCGACGCCCCGCACCTCGACCAGGTCGTCACGGGGGCTCGGTGTGATCTCCGCGCCGAGGGCCCGCAGCGCCTCGACCATCCGGAGCGCGTCGTCGGCTTCCAGGAGGGCGCCGCGGAGGCGGCCGGACCCCCGCGAGAGCGCCGCGAGGAGCAGGGCCCGGTTGGTCAGGCTCTTGGAGCCCGGGGGGCGCAGGGTGACGTGCGCGGGCGAGGGAACGGGCGGGATGCGCAATGGATCGGGCAGGGCGTCGAGGGGGCCCGACATGGCGGCGTGGGGCGGGGTGTCGTGCGCCCGGGCCACGCTCATTCCTCTTCGGCTTCGGCCCGGAAGACGGCGACGACGTCCTCGACCGGGATGACGAAGAGCCGGTTGTCGCCCTCGAAATCCACGGGGATGGCGTGCTTGGGGTTGAAGAGAATGCGGTCGTAGTTGCGGATGGGATAGTCCTCATCGCGCTGGACCTGGGCGGAGAGGGCGACGATCCGCCCCGTCAGGGTGGGGATCTCGATCTTGTCCGGCAGGTGGATGCCGCTCTTGGTCTGCTTCTTGTCCTCGTCCTTGCGGACCAGGACGCGCTTGCCAATCGGCTCGACGGTCTCCAGCTTGTTCCTGGGGCCGGACTGATTCCCTGGGCGCGGGCTCATCGGTGGGGGAGTGTATCCACCGGAGCGCCGGGGGCCCTGAGGCGATCGGCGATTCGAGCGCCCGGAAAGAAGAACACCCCCGCCCTCTCGGGCGGGGGTGTCGGGATCAGTCGATTGCCGCGGTCGCTCAGCGACGGCGGCGGCCGGCGACGAGGCCGCCGAGGCCGAGGAGGGCCATGGAGGCGGGGGCCGGGATGATCGCGAACTGGCCGCGCTCGACGATGCCGGTGTAGGGCACGGAGGTGCCGAAGTCGTCGGTGTAGACGTCGAAGTTGAGGTGGTTCTCGGTGGCGAAGGTGGCGACACCGTTGGCGTAGCTGTTGGGGGTGTAGGTCAGCTGGCCGAGGGCGATCGGGTTGGAGGCATCGAAATTAGGGTTGAAGAGCGGGGGCAGCTGGAAGGCCTCGATGTTGACGATGTGGCCGTTGCCCATGTCGGTGCCGTCGTTGGTGAGCGAGTCGAGGTAGTTGTCGAAGGTGTGGGTGCCGTCGGCGTAGCGAGCATCGCCGTTGAGGTCGAAGATGCTGCCGGCGAAGCCGACCGCGCCGGGGTCCATCGCGGCCCAGAGGGTCGCGACGCCGGTCTCGCCCGGCTCGAGGATGCCGTCACCGTTGCCGGTGTCGGAGATCGTCCACGAGATGGTCATGGTTCCCTGGGCGCTGGCAGCGGCGGCGATGCCAGCAACGACAATGAGAGCGGTGGTCTTCATGTGATTCATCTCCTCACTTCGAAAACGGACGCACGGAGGTCCATACACACTGCAGGAACGCGTGTGCGTCGCATTCCTGACCCAGGACCAGCATAGTGGTAGCCCCCCCCGCCTGCAAGCGCGAAAGTGCCAGCGAATCCTGATTTTTTCCTTGGTCCCCCGGCGACGGTGCCACTCATGTCCTTGGCGCACAAGCAATTGAGAATCTGGGCAAACCCCGCACGGGGCGATCCCCTCGTAGGGCCGGGCGGCCCCCCCTGAAAAAGCACAGACGCCCCGGGCAGGGGGCCCGGGGCGTCCGGTGTGTCTCGGGAGTCGGACGTCTCAGCGGCGGCGACGGCCCGCGATCAGGCCACCGAGGCCGAGGAGAGCCATGGAGGCGGGCGCGGGGATGACGTTGAACTCGGCCATGCCGGTCACGCCGTCGTAGGGCACGGAGGTGCCGAAATCATCGGTGTAGACGTCGTTGTTGAGGTGGTTGGTGTCGCCGACCTGGACGAGGCGGCTGCTGTAGTCGGCGGGGGTCCAGGTGATGGTGTAGAGGGTGATGGGGTTGGAGGCGTCGAAGTCGGGGTTGAACAGCGGGGGCAGCTGGAACGACTCGATCGTGAGGATGTCGTTGTTGCCCTGGAGGTTGCCGGGGCCGGTGAGGGCGTCGAGGTGGTTCTCGTACACATCGACCGTGCCGGTGTCCCAGTTCTGGATGCCGACGATGTCATAGATCGAGCCGGCGAAGCCCGTGGCGCCGGGGTCCATCGTCCCGACCATGGTGAGCAGGGCGGACTCGCCCGGCTCGATGACGCCGTCACCGTTGCCCGTGTCGGAGACCGACCAGCTGTAGGTCAGAGTGCCCTGCGCGGCGGCGGCGGCTGCGAAACCAGCGATGGCAATCAGGGAAGCGAGCTTCATATTTCTCTCCATCTCTCTTGTGGCCATCCGAGCGGATCGGGCACTCCCCGACTTTGCCGGACGATCTCTTCCGAGAAACCCTGCCGAGCGGGATGCGCCCGGCTACAGGAAAGATGCCTCATGTGGGAGGCAATGCCACCGCACCGGAGGTTTTTCTGCGATGCCCCCGGGGCTGACCGCCGCGCGACGCCGTTGTGTCGGGTGCTGTCAGGGTCTGGATGAGGGGGTCCGAGAACCGCGTTCCGGCATCCGCCCGGAAGGGCGAGCCCCGGCCCGATGCTCGGGCCGGGGCTCGGGGTGTCTCGGTTCACAATGAGAGGGCCGGGAGTGCACCGGCCGGAGAGATGCCGCGATCAGCGGCGGCGACGGCCGGCGACCAGGCCGCCGAGGCCCAGCAGAGCCATCGAGGCCGGGGCGGGCACGACCTGGAAGCTGGCGCGGCCGGTGACGCCCTGGTAGGGCACGGAGGTGCCGAAGGTGTCGGTGTAGACGTCGTTGTTGAGGTGGTTGCCGTCCACGACGTCAACGGTGCGGGCGCTGTAGTCGCTGGGCGTCCAGGTGATCTTGTAAAGGGTGATGGGGTTCGAGGCGTCGAACTGCGGGTTGAACAGCGGGGGCAGCTGGAAGGCCTCGATGCCGGTGATGTCGTTGTTGCCCTGGAGGTTGCCGGGGCCGGTGAGGGCGTCGAGCATGTTCTCGTACGCGTCCACCGTGCCGGTGTCCCAGTTGCTCACGCCGATGATGTCGAAGATCGAGCCGGCGAACCCGGTGGCGCCGGGGTCCATGGTGCCGCTCATGGTGAGCAGGGCGGACTCGCCCGGCTCGATGACGCCGTCGCCGTTGCCCGTGTCGGACACCGACCAGCTGTAGGTCAGGGTCTGGGCGCTGGCGGCCGCGGCGAGCCCGGCAACGACGGTAAGGGACAGACCAAACTTCATCGCTGAATTCTCCATCCCGCACCTGCATCCGCGGCCACCAACGGGGCGACACGAGTCGCTCCGCTCCTCCACTCTTCTGGCTGGTGAAGCCGGGGAAGTCGCCGCTCCTGGGAGTTTGCGGCGATCGTGCGGACTGCGTGAATATGCCACCACTCCCGGGATTCGTCCAGGAATCTGGACCGCGCTGGACGCAGAAATTTTCGGTTTGTGGTTTACGGACGTTGGGGCGGGAATATACAGGGAAGAGATTTGTTTCCCGCCTTTACCAGCCTTCCCATGCTCACGCCTCGCGATTTGATCGCGAGCGGGCGGATCCGCCTGGCGGGCGGGTTGGCCCGGAGCCCCGCGTGCTCGGCGGGCTGCGGCGGGATCGGGCGGAGGTTGTGAAAAAAAACAACGTTCCCCGGGCCTGGACCCGGGGAACGCGGTGTGTGTGGACTACGCAGCGTGCGCCGTTCAGCGGCGACGACGGCCGGCGATCAGGCCACCGAGGCCGAGGAGGGCCATCGAGGCGGGCGCGGGCACGACGTTGAAGCTCGCGACGCCGGAGACGCCGGTGTAGGGCACGGAGGTGCCGAAGGTGTCGGTGTAGACGTCGTTGTTGAGGTGATTCGTGTCACCGACCTCGACCGTGCGGGCGGTGTAGTCGCTGGGCGTCCAGGTGATGCTGTAGAGGGTGATGGGGTTGGAGGCGTCGAAGTCGGGGTTGAACAGCGGGGGCAGCTGGAACGACTCGATCGTGAGGATGTCGTTGTTGCCCTGGAGGTTGCCGGGACCGGTGAGGGCGTCGAGGTGGTTCTCGTACGCATCAACCGTGCCGGTGTCCCAGTTGCTCACGCCGACGATGTCGTAGATGGAGCCAGCGAAGCCCGTCGCGCCCGGGTCCATGGTGCCGATCATGGTGAGGAGGGCCGACTCGCCCGGCTCGATGACGCCGTCACCGTTGCCGGTGTCAGAGACGTTCCAGCTGTAGGTGAGGGTGCCCTGGGCAGAGGCAGCGGCGGCGATACCAGCAACAGCGATCAGGGAAACGAGCTTCATATGGCTATCTCCATCTCTTCCCCGTGAGTCGGGTGGGTACATCCCGCCCGGCGCACGGCTCATTGTGCGGATTCCAGAGACGTGCCCCCGAGACACGCGTGGGGCAGTGTGAAGTTGCCACGGGATTGGGGGGGCGGCCACCGATCTGATACAAAAAATGCCTCATTCGGCCCGTCGACAGACAAAGCGGTCGCTCGAGGTGCGAAATGCCCGTGATTTCTCTTGGCGTCGCCGCTTAAAGGCCGAGGCGGGCGCGCTTGCTCTCCCACTCGGCCTGCTCGCGTTTGTTCTCGGTCGCGACGGCGCCGGGGCCGCCGGAGGCAATCGAGCGGATGGCCTCGACCTCCAGCCGGGTGAGGTGGAGGGCCTCAAAGGCGTAGTCCCGCCAGGCCTCCATCGTGACCGGGATGATCGGCTCGATCAGGGCGTGCATGGCCCGGGCGTAGGCCTGGATCTCCTCCTGGGCGTGCGGATCCATGCGCAAGCTGAGGAATCGCAGCACGTTGTGCAGATCACACTTCCAGTACCACTCGGTGTAGATGGAAACGGGCAGGCCGATCCGGGCCAGCTCGCGGCTGACGCCCTGCTCGGTCAGCTTCATGTAGCGCGGGTAGAGGGCCTCGACGTCCTTCAGGAAGTCGAGGAATTCCTGCGCGGTGGCGACCTCGGAGGCCTCGTCGATGCGGAAGCGGTCGTCGCCGCCCTGGCGGTTGGCGCGGGACTGCTTGCGGACCTCGTCGAGGCTGGGGATGTAGAAGCGGTCGGGGAGGATGGAGTAGCGGGCGGAGTACTCGTTGACGTTGGCGGTGCGGTGCCGGATCCACTGGCGGGCCACGAAGATGGGCATCGCCACGTGGAACTTGAACTCGACCATCTCGAAGGGGGTGGTGTGGCGGTGGCGGAGGAGGTAGCGGATGAGGCCGCGGTCCTCGTTGACCTTCTTGGTGCCGGCCCCGTAGGAGACGCGCGCGGCCTGGACGATGGCGCCGTCGGCGGTGGGGGGGCCCGACTCGGGCCGGGGAACGAGCCGAGGCATGACATCGACGAGGGCGATGAACCCGTGGTCGAGCACGGGGATGTGATGTCGGAGGGCGCCGGCCATCACGTCCGCCAGGGGGGTCTCGGGCATCTGGCGGTCGATCGCCGGCCGGGCGGCGGCGGTGGGCTTGATCTCGGCGTGGCTGGGCATGGTGCGCCTCCGTGAGCGGGCGGTCGGCTCCGCCGACCGTAGGCAGGGAGGGTAGCGGAACCGGTGCGCGGCCGGCGGCGGCGCACGAAACGAAGAGAAAGGGAGGCCCTGGCGCAAGCCTGGGCTTCTGCCTTGAGGACGTCCACAGACCAAGCCCAGGCTTGCGCCAGGGCCTCCTGTGGACGGGCGCCACGGAGTCCGCTCATGGTGGCGGGCTACGGCTCCTCGCCGGCATCGCGCGCCAGGGGCTCGTAGCGGATCGGCCAGAGCACCCAGTCGCCGTCGTAGTTGTCGGCGCCCGATCGGGCGTCGAGGGACGCGCGGAGTTGGTCCTCGGGCAGCCAGCGCCAGCTCAGGTCGCGAGACCCTGCGGGCGGGCGCCCGCCGTCGTCGTCCCCGTCCACGCCGCAGGACCAGAGCCGGGGGGAGCCGTCGGCGAGCGCGTAGCGCAGCGGCTCGCCGGTGAATCGGTCGGGCGGCACAGCCGGGAGGTAGGCGGGGACAAGCGCCCCGAGCGAGTCGGGGTATGCCGCGTGCTCACGGTGGTAGAGCTCCAGCGCGAGGCCGACGAGGAGCGCATCGCGCTGCTGGGCGATGCGCTCGGCGGTGAGGGAGGTGGTATCGAGCGCGGGCATGAGGAGCACGATGGGGAGGTAGCGGACGTAGTCGAGGGGATGCTCCCTGAGGCGCCAGATCTCCTGGTCAACCGGGTTCGGTGACTCGTACTCCCACATGGGGCGGCCCGCTCGCTCGAGGATGAGGGCCCAGAAGCGGTCGTACATCGCCATCATGTCGGCACGGTCCGCGACGAGCGCGGCGGCGACGGGCGCGAGGGGAGCGGGCGAGAACTCCGGCTTGCGTCCGCCCGCCGTGCCGCTGACACTGAGGAGGGTCTGGACACCCTCGGCGGTGATGCGCCCGTCTCCGTTCCCGTCGTCGGTGTAGATGCGCTGGACAAGGTCCTCGAAGAACCGGCGCTCGCCGGAGAGATCGATGCGGGGCTCGCCGCCCATGAGCGCGGCGTGGCGGTGGGCGAGGGCTCGGAGCTGCTCGTCGGAGAAGAGCTTCGGGTGCTCGTGCACGATCTCGGCAGTGGTTCGCGCGGCGAGCGCTCCGATCCCCACCCCGACGAGACCGGCGATGACCATGGGGCGCTCGGCCGCGTGCTCGCCGATCGCGAGCATCGAGGAGATGTCCCGGAGGGCGCGCCCGGGCTCCGCGGCGTGGGCCGCGGCGTGGGCGTCGAAGGTGAGGAGCCTGGCCATCTCGCGGAAGTGGCCCAGCTCGGGGAGGAGGACCTCCATGAGCATCGGGTTCTCGCTCGGCTCGGGCCAGGGGGCGTCGGTGATGCCGGTCCGCGCCTCGCTCACCTCGATCATCCGGGGGTCGATGGCGTCGGAGAGGGGGGCGCCGAGGTGGGGCCTGGCCGCCGCGCGGTGGAGCAGGGCGATGACATCCTGCTGGCGACCGAGATAGGCGAGCGCCTCGGCGTACGCGGGGTGTTCCGGTGCCGGCGCGGGCCAGGAGCCCTTCAGAACCTTCGGGAGCGGTTCGCTCTCGGCGTAGGCCTCCATGTAGAGGTCCCAGGCGCGGTCGGTCTCGGGGATCTGCTCGATCCTGGCGTTGTACTCGGCGGTGTAGTTGCGGGCGATGTTGGGCTCGCCGGTGTGGTAGCGCCAGGCGAGGACCGCGTAGACGAGGGCGAGGCCGACCAGGAGCGCGCCGAAGCCCTGGAAGGCGTGGATGAACGCGCGGCAGGCCAAGGGGCGGGCGCGTCGCTTGGCGCGGCGCACGAGGCGTGCAGCCCGGCGGGGGTCGCCGAAGCTCGCGGCGAGGTCCTCGGGCGAGCGCCCGGCGTCGAGGCCGTCGGCGAAGTGGGCGGAAAGCTCGCGGGCGAGGTCGGCCTTCTCGAGGCGCCAGAGGCGGGAGCGCCGGACGACGCGGGCGACGAGGTCGGCCAGCGGGCCGGGGAGGTCGGCGACGGCAGCGCGCCAGTCCAGGCGCCCGGTGAGGCGGAGGCGGGCCCAATCTCGGGCGGGGGTGGTGGCGGCGAGGCGCAGGATGGTTGGGTGGTCGGTGGTCATCGCGCACCCCCGGCGTGGGCGGGGTTGAACAGGGCGAAGCGGGCGTTGAGCACGCCGAGCGAGGCCATGGCGCCGGCGAGGCGGTTCCACTGCTCGGTGTCGGCTCTGAGCTTCTTCTTGCCCTTGCCGGTGAGGCGGTAGTACTTGCGTTCGCGGCCGGAGTCGGCGTCGCGCCAGGAAGCCTCGACGAGGCCCTTGGCCTCGAGGTTGTAGAGGAGGGGGTAGAGGGTGGACTGGCCCATGGCGAGGACGCCGCCGGTCTGCCGGGCGAGGGCCTCGACCAGCTCGTAGCCGTACATCTCGCGGATGGAGAGGAGGCGGAGAACGGCTGTGGGTCCGGCTCCGCGCATGAGTTCGCGTTCGAGTCGCATCGGTCGCTCCTGGCCTGGCCGCGAGGCGGCTCGGCGTCGCATACTATGTGTCACATAGTATACGGCCCCGGGGGTGGGCGGGTTTCGGCGCGTCGGACGAAGGAGCGCGTTTTCGACCTGGCACGCCGGGGCAATCGGCCCGGGCGAGAAAGCGAGCGGGGGCCTAACGCTTCTCGACCCGAACCGCGCGGAATTCGAGCTCGCCGCCGTAGACCTCGGAGACGTCGATGGTGCGGAGGGCGAGGTCGGGCTGGGGGCGCAGAATGACGTCGATCGTCTCCTCGCCGGAAAGGTCTCGGAAGAGGGTGAGGCCTCGAGACCGGTAGGGGCTGGCGGCGGCTGCGGCACCCCCGGTGATGGTCAGGTCGCCCATCAGCTCGTGCTCGCCGTGGGAATCGCGGACAAAGACCTTGTGCGCGAGCCCGACGGGGATGCGGTTGATGCTGAAGGAGAGGATCGTGCCGGGCGGCCCATCTTGTCGGCGGTCGAACTCGGGCATCGCCCGTACGGGGACGTTGCGGACGATCTCGAGTCGGACATCGTCGCCCGGTGCGGTGACGGCGAGCAGTCGCTCCTCCGGCGGCACGATGTGGACTCGGGAAGCGAAGCGCGCCGTCTGCGCTGCGTCGCTGTTGGCCTTCCAGACGCTCCCGCGCCCGATCGCGGCGGGCTGGGCTTCGACGAGGAGGACGAGCTCACACCCCTGTTCGCCGACCGGCAGCGTTGCGGTGGGCTGACGCACGACCGTGTGCGTCCGGGGCGGATGCGGCTCCACGCCGGAGGCGGACCCCCAGATCCCGACGACGGCGAAGTTCTGCGCCCGGCTTCCCGCGCGGTTGAGCCTGTCGGCGATGGGGCCGGGCGGGACCTCGAGCGGCACGCCCGCGGCTTCCGCGCTCACGAGCGAGAGGCTGACGTTGATCGCCGAGATGCCTCCGGCGCGGTGCGTGAGCTCCCGGATGCCGATGGGGAACGGGTCGCCCTGGGCGACGCGCGGGCGCAGCACCGGCTCGAGGATGATCGCGTGGTTGAGAAACTGCTGATAGATCCCGTCGGCAAGCCGGTTGTTGGCGTGGGCGATTTCGATCACGTCCCCGAGGGATTCGTCCCACGGTCGTGCGGCGTCGGGCTGGACATCGAGAATGGCGGCCACCGCGTCGGCCAGCTGCGGGTCGGACAACTCGCCGGCCTGCAATCGGGCCAGCAGCTCGGCGCCGGCCTCGCGCACGGAGTCGGCGTTGCCGTGGCGGATCTGCGTGAGCAGCAGCGCGATCGGCTTGTACGAGGCAAGGCTCGCGCCGGTGAGGGCGGTGTAGATGGAGAGCAAGAGTGCGCCCGTGGGGAGCAGCACGAGCAGAGCTCCGGTGGCGGCGACCGGGATCATGCGCTTGCGCCTGCCGATGCGGACCGCCTTGGCGCGGTTCAGGCCCGAGCCGCACTCGGGGCAGGTCTTGCCGTCGGGGAGGACGCCGGAGAGGTCGAAGCCGCAGTCGCGGCAGAGGGGGGTGCGGTCCATGCGCCGGCCGCGGAGCCCGAGGAGAAGGAGGGCGACGCCGAGGGCGAGTGCGGCGAGGAGCGCGGCGAGGATCTGCGGTGTCATCGTGGCCCCCTGGGAGTGGCGGTGCTGAGGGTACCAGAGGAACACGTTGGGGGTTCTGGACCGGGACGCGGTGGGCTGTCGGAGCGCGGCGGCCGGCGGGGGCATTTGCATCTTCGCTATCGTTTTGCTATCATCTTGGAGTCATGCGGAGGCAGCGATGGCACAGATTCTGATCCGGGGGCTCGGAGAGGCGACCGTGCGGCGGTTGAAGGAACGGGCTCGGCGGGCGGGGAGGTCCCTCCAAGGCGAGGTGAAGCGTCTGCTGGAGCGCGAGGCCCGGCAGGGGACGATCGATGAGGCGCTCGAGCGTGCCAGGCGCGTGCGGGAAGGTTTCGCAGGCGGTCGGTTCGGTGATAGTGCGGCCCTGATCCGCGAGGATCGTGAGCGGTGAGCCGGCTTGTGGCTGATGCGAGCGTGCTCGCGAAGCTCTACTTCCCGGAGGAGTTCTCCGAGCGCGCGGAAGCCGCGCTGCGCGCCGGTCGCGCGACGTTACTAGCACCGGACCTCGTCTATGCAGAACTCGCCAGCGTCGCCTGGAAGCGCCGGCGTCGGGGTGAGATCGATGAGAAAGCCGCGCTCACGATCATCGCGGAGGCGCTGACGCTGCCGATCGAGGTACAGCAGTCCGGAGAGCTCATCGAGCGGGCGCTCGGGCTCGCGATCGAGACGGGGCAGACGGTGTACGACTGTCTGTATCTCGCCGTCGCGATCGCCGAGCGAGCAGTGCTGATCACGGCGGACGAGCGCCTTGCGCGGGCGATACTCGCCGGGCCGTTCGCGAAGTATGTGCGTTGGATCGGAGCGGATTGACCCGACGGAAGAAGACGATGAAGCCGGCAGGAACTGGCGCGGGTCCTCCTGCGAGGTGCCGCACGCCGTCAGCGGCCGCCTGATCGCCAGTGGACGAAGTCGCCATCGGGGATATCGGGCGCGTCAGAGTCGCCACGGCGGGCGGACTCGATATCGGAGGGGAAGAAGTAACGCCACTCCTGTCCGTCGTCGGTCGGGACACGGCCGTCGTCGTCCCGGTCGGGGCCGAGCGAGTACAGGACCGCCCCGCCATCGTCCGTGCGGCGGTAGCGGAGGGGTTGGCCATCGGCACGGTCGAGGGGTACTGCGTCGAGGAAGTCGGGGACGAGCTGAATCAGGGCCTGGGGCCAGTCGGCGTGAGCGCGGCGGTACTGCTCGAGGGCGATCGTGGCGAGGGTGGCGTCGCGGTAGAGGCGGAGCTGGTCGGCGCTCCGCGCGAGCCGCGAAACATCTGGGAAGGCGATAAGGGCGACCGAGTACCGATCTTGCCCACTGAACTCGGAGTCGATTCGCTGTTGCTCAGCTTCGCCCGGGTAGTGCTCCCACGTCCAAGGGGGAATATTCGCATCGTTCGTCGTGGAGGCGATGAACGAATCCCAGTCTGCGAGCGTCTCGCTCCTCGTGCTGAACTTTGCACGGAACATGAGCCACACGAGATCTTCAGCCACCTGGCGTTCGTCGGTAGGCTGAGTGTCGGCATGCTCCTGGGCTTCCTTCGCGAGGTTTGCCGCCGACTCAGAGATGGCGCGGAGGATGCGCATGCCCTGCCGTGTGACAAGCCCGTCCGGATCGCGCGAGTAGATCTTCTCGAAGAAGTCGCGCGTCATCAACTCTTCGTCCGCCAACCAGGAGACCTCGAAGCGTGTGAGCCAGGCGCTTGCGACGATCTCCTTGAGGCGAGCGAGGGTGTGGTCGTCCAGCACTTCTGGCCCGGCGAGGAGCTCCTCGGCAGCTGCCAGGGCCTGCGAGTCGAGGGAGATAGCGACGAGGCGGGAGATGGCGAGTGCCTGCTCGGCGGCGTGGTCGCTGAGGTTGCGGATGCGGGCGACGCACTCGACCGCTTCGGTCGGATGGCCCGCTTGAATGTGCCGGCGCGCCAGCAGCCTCTCGAGCCGGCAGATCGCGCGGATGGTGCCCAGGTGCGGCAATACCATGCTTGCGACAGAACCCCTGTAGCCCGGGATGTTGAGCGGATCGTCCGGACGGGTGGGAATGTCCCAAGGTTCGTCACCCGGGAATGTCAGGCGGTACCCGAGGTGGGGCTTGGTCGCGATCTGTTGAGCTAGCTCGATCAACTCGGCGCAGTCGTCGAGCAGGCGGCAGGCATCCGCCCACTCGGGGTCGCCCGGCTTGGCGTCCTTGAGGTCGAGGAGTTGCTGCCCCGGGCCAATCAGCATCTTGTGTGCTCGCGCATAGAGCGGATAGGCGCGGTCGCTCTCCGGGATATCGGCTGTGCGAGCGGAGAAGCGGGCGGTGTAGTCGATTGGTCCCTGTGGTTGTCCTGGGCAGGGAACGGGCAAGACGAGGAGCGTCAGGAAGGCAAGGAATCGAAAGCTCAACGGCATAACGCGAGTGTACAGCGCAGGTGTGGACAGGTGACGAGTAGCAGATGCGGCGGTGATCGCCCGCGACACGGCTGCCCCTTCGGACGCGGCTCAGGGCCGCTTCGCCGATGCCGCCGGCGCAGGCTGCCGGGGTGCCACGATCACTCGCCGTTCGCGGATCGCTCGGGACGGGGGCGTGGGAGGATGATCCAGTCGCCGGGAGGGAGGAGGTGGGCCTCGCAGGGTGGGACCCATTTCATCGCCTCGACCCCGTCCTCGTCGCCCTCGCAAGGGAAGCCGCCGTCGTCGCGGCGATTGGCGCCGTCCGAGTAGAGCACCGGAACACCGGCGTCGGTCAGGTGGTATTTGATTGGCGCGCCGTCGTGGCGGTCGGGCGGGATCTTGGCAAGCAAATCGGGAACGAGCGAGTCGAGAGTGTCGGGGTAGCGGCCGTGAAGGAGGCGGTAGCGGGCGTTCGCGCCTGCCGATGCGGACCGCCTTGGCGCGGTTCAGGCCCGAGCCGCACTCGGGGCAGGTCTTGCCGTCGGGGAGGATGCCGGCGAGGTCGAAGCCGCAGTCGCGGCAGACGGGGCTGCGGTCCATGCGCCGGCCTCGGAGGCCGAGGAGAAGGAGGGCGACGCCGAAGATCAGCGCGGCGAGGAGTGCGGCGAGGATCGGTGGCGTCATCGTGGCCCCCTGGGAGCGGCGGTGCTCAGAGTACCGGCGGAGCGGGTCGAGAGTTCATCGCAGCGGGGAGAGAGGGGTGCCGGCCGCCAGGAAGCGGAGCACCACCGTCGCGTAGAAGAGAAGAGAGGAGGAATAGGCGTGGGAGTTGCGACGGATGGTGGCACACGCCCGGAGGGTCACTGCGAGGCTTTGAGCGTCACCTCGGTCTGCTGGTGCAGGCGGACACGCCGGTAGTTCACCTTCACCGTGTCGCCGGGCTCGTAGCTGGTGAGGACGCGGATGAGTTCCCAGTAGTCGCGGGTGGGGCGGCTATCGATGTGGGTGATGATGTCGCCCATCTTCAGGTCGCCGGCGGCGCCGCGCCGAACGAACGAGGCGATCTTGAGCCCCTCGCCGGTGCCGGTGGCGTCGATCTCGACGCCGAGGCTGGGCATGCCGCGCTTGACCTCCTCGGGGATCTTGGGCAGGTTGCGGCAGAAGTCGGCGTAGCGCTCGTTGATGGTGTCGATGTCCTGCTCGAAGACGGCCTCGATCGAGGCCAGCCCCGTGGGGTCCTCGCGGTAGTGCTCGACGAAGTGGGTGTACCAGTCGCGGAGCCTGCCCTCGCGGTAGAGGAAGAGGAAGAGCACGCGGGACTGGGCGTACTGGGCGAGCGGGCGCGAGGAGGTGAAGCGCTGGCGGGGGATGTTGCAGAGGTCGCGGATGTGGAGCAGGTGCCCGGTCTCGGCGAGGAAGCGGGCCTGGTTGGTGCGCCAGCTCTCGACGGGGATCAGCTCGCCGCCCTCGCCGATGTCGTAGTCCTCGATGAGGGCGCAGAGGCCCTCCTGCACCCAGACCGGGTGTAGCTGCCCGGTGCGGGTGTTGCATCGCCAGTGCAGGACGTGCGTGTACTCGTGGCGGATCGTCGCGCCCAGGTCCATCGTCACCAGCTGCTTGTCGTCGTGGGAGTAGTGGCCGCCGATCGCCTGGCTGAAGCTTCGTGCGGCGGCGCCGTAGGTCTCCGCGGCCCAGGCGCGGAAGTCGGCCTGGTTGGGCAGGACGACGAGCACCCAGGCGTCGTCGTCGCCGGCAAGCTCCTCGTGCACGCCGCCGAAGATGTGCTCCATGGCCCAGCCGTGGACCCTGCGGATCTCGTCGCGGGTCTCGGCGAGGGTGTAGTCGTCGTAGGCGCAGGCGTAGGCGAGCCGAAGCTCGGGGTCCTTCTCGTAGATGTAGCGCCCGCCGTAGCGTTCGCGGGCGCGCTCGAGGTCGGTGTCGATGCGCCGCTCGAGGACCTGCGGCCAGGTGGCGATGAGACGCTGCAGCGTGGTGGTGTCGCGCGCGCCGGCGAGCGACTGGTCGTTGCGGAGGAGGCGGATGTCGGTGAACCCGTGCTCGACCGCCTGGACGACCAGCTCGGCCGCGGCCTCGGCATCGCCCTGGACCGAGCGGACGCAGGCGAGGTTGTAGTAGTGCACGAAGTTGCCGGGGTCGATGGCGATGAGCTTCTGGAGCGCTTCGGCGGCGGCCGCGTGGTCCCCCGCGGCGAAGGCCTTGACGGCCTGTTCGGAGAGGGACTCCAGGGAGTCGGTGGTTGCGCCCGGCTGCGCGCCGGAAGGGGGCGCGAGCAGGAGCGAGAGGGCGGCGCAGAGCGCGACGGCGCAGGCCCTCGGCCGGCCTCGGGGGGGCGCAGCGGTCACGGGGAGCCCCCGGTCTGGGCGGCCATGGGCACGTCGGCGCCCCGCTCGGCGAGGAGCCGGCGGAGGGCCTCGGGGTAGGCGAGGCGCTCCTCCTCGAAGACCCGCTCGGCCAGCGTTTCCGGCGTGTCGTTGGGCAGGACCGGGCAGCGACGCTGCAGGATCGTGGTGCCGCGGTCGAACTGCTCGTCGACGAGGTGGACGGTGCAGCCGGATTCCCGGTCGCCGGCGGCGAGGACCGCCCGGTGGACGTGGTGTCCGTACATGCCGGGGCCGCCGTGGCGGGGCAGGAGCGCGGGATGGATGTTCACCACGCGCCCGGCGTAGGAGGCAGGGATATCGACGAGCTTCAGATAGCCCGCGAGCACCACCCAGGCGATTCGCGACCGGCGGAGCTTCTGTTCCAGGACCGGCGCGGGGATGACTCCGGGGATGATCTCCGTCGGGATGCCCAGGGCCCGGGCGCGCTCGGCGCCGAGGCACGCTCTGGAGGCGATGACGAGGGGGATCTGGGCCTCGAGGCGGCCCGCGGCGATCTGGTCGGCGAGGTTGAGGAGGGTGCGCCCGCTCCCCGAGAGGAGGACGGCGAGGCGGGCCGGGGGCGTCACTTGAAGACCCCCAGGGCGGCGTCGCGGTCGGGCATGATCGGGAGGATGCGGTCGAGCTTGGCGACCCTGATCACGCCGAGGATCTCCTCGTCGATCCCGAAGATCGCGAGCCGGCCCCCGCCCTCGCGGCAGGACTTGCTGATGCTGAGCAGGGCGCCGAGCCCGGCCGAGGCCAGGAACGTGACGGCCGAGAGATCGAGAGCGATGCGCCACGACGCGGGCCCCGCGGCGGCGGCGATCTCCTCGCCGATCACCCGGGCCTCGCGCTCGGTGATCTTGCTCGGCACCAGGCGTGCGACGACGGCGACGCCGGTCGACTCGAACTGGACGAACTGCGACGACACGCGCCAGAGTGTAGCGGCGAGGGCGCTTGCGCCGTCAGACGGAGGGTGCGGAGCGGAAGGGGATGGGCCTGCCCTCGGCGTCCACGGCGACGAGGGTGATCGTGGCGACGGTGACCGGGACGTGGTCGCCGCTCTCGTACCGTTCGGCCTCGACCTCGACCTGGACGGTGACGCTCTTGGTTCCCTCCCGGGCGGTGCGCGTGTAGAAGCTGACGATGTCGCCCAGGTGGACCGGCGCGGTGAAGTCCACGCGGTCGAGCGAGGCGGTGACCCAGCGGTGGGCGCCGTGGGTGCGGGCCTCGACGAACCCGGCTTGATCGATGTAGCTGAGGATGACGCCGCCGAAGATCGTCCCGTACTGGTTGGTCTCTCGCGGCATGGTGACGACGCGGAGGGCGAGTCGGCGGGGCAGGGTGTCGGGGGTGGACATGGCCGGGTGGATGCTCCGGATAAAAAGGCCTCCTGCCCGGAGGAGATGGTGGGCAGGAGGCAGGGAACACAAGCGTGAGCCTGTGCCCCGGGTCAGGACTTCGCGGCGGCCCCGGGGCGGTTTCTCCCCCGGGGGAGTCCCGCAGGACTTATACCAAGGCGGGGGTTGCGTGTCGACTCTCAGGGGCGGGAGGGAAACTATCCACACGGTGGAAGCGCATGTCTGGCGGAAGGAGCGCATCGATGGCCCAGGGCGAGTGTTGCGGCGGGAGCGGGGCGTGCAGGTCCGAGCGGCCGGGGCAGGCACGGCTTCATGAAGCCCTGATCGTTCGCTACCTGCGGGGCGTGGGGAACTTCGACGAGCGGGTGTACGACCTCACGGACGAGCAGACGGACACCGCCTTCCTGCCCGACGCGGGCGTGGGGCGGTGGCCCGTGCGCGTGCTGATGGGGCACCTCGCCGACGCGGAGATGGTGTACACGCATCGGATCCGGAGGACGATCGCCGAGGAGGCACCGGTGCTTTCTCTGTGGGACGAGAACGAGTTCGTGGATGGCGGGATCTACGGGCCGGAGCTCAAGCCCCCCGTCGCGGGGTTCGTGGCCGTGATCCACACGATGCGCCGTTGGACGGCCGAACTGCTCATGTCGCTCACGGAAGAGCAGTGGGAGCGCCGGGCGATGCACCCCGAGCGGGGCGAGATGACGGTGCGGCAGATGGTCGAGCTTGTCACGAACCATCTCGAGCACCACAACCGCTTTCTCCAGAAGAAGGTCGATCTCCTCCTGGGAGAGCGCAAGCCCGTCGAGTCGTGCGGGCCGGGGTGCGGCTGTCATGGGAAGGGGTGAGAAGCGTCGGAGAGACGGTGAGACGGACGGCCTGGGGGCGACGCCCGAGGGCTGATCGCCAGCGTTGCTTCTGGTCCCCGCCCTCAGCTCTCGAGCCTCGATCCTCAAGACTCAAATGGAACGCGTTTTCAACGATCGCCGGTACCTGATCCCGTTCAGAGCGTCGCTGCTGCCGCAGATCTTCACCGACGTGCTGGTGGTGGGGTCGGGCGTGGCGGGCCTGCGTGCGGCGATCGCGGCGGCCTCGTGCGACGCGGACGTGATCGTGCTCTCCAAGACGGACCTCACGCAGACGAACACGGCGTGGGCGCAGGGCGGGATCGCCTCGGTGATGGAGGCGGAGGACACGTTCGACGCGCACGTGGGAGACACGCTGATCGCGGGCGCCGGGCTGTGCGACGAGCCGGCGGTGCGCCTCGTCGTGGAGCACGGGCCGCGCCGGGTGCAGGAGTGCCTCGAGTGGGGCATGCACCTCGACCGCGCGGCGGACGGATCGCTCGCGGTGGGGCGCGAGGGCGGGCACTCGGCGCGTCGGATCTACCACTCCGGCGGCGATGCGACGGGGGCCGAGCTGCAGCGCTGCCTGGTCGCGAAGGCCAGGTCGCTGGCGAGCGTGCGCCTCTTCGAGAAGTGCTTCCTGCTCGACTTCATCACGCCGGGCCACGAGCCGGGCTCCCCGGTGCGCGGGGCGATCACCCACCACCCCAAGTACGGCCTGCAGATGATCTGGGCGCGCTCGACGATCCTCGCCAGCGGCGGCGCGGGCGTGGTGTACCGGGAGACGACCAACCCGCACGCGGCGACGGGCGACGGGCTCGCGGCCGCATACCGGGCGGGGGCGTCCGTCGCGGACATGGCGTTCATGCAGTTCCACCCGACGGTGCTCTACCTGCCGGGCGCGGCGCGTTCGCTGATCTCGGAGGCGGTGCGGGGCGAGGGGGCGTACCTGCTCGACGCCGCGGGGCGGCGGTTCATGCCCGAGGTGCATGAGATGGCCGAGCTGGCGCCGCGCGACATCGTCAGCCGCGCGATCGTGCGCCAGATCGCGATGCAGGGGGGGCAGCATGTCTGGTTGGACTGCCGGCACATCGACGGCTTCGCGGAGCGATTCCCGGGGATCACGGCGGTGCTGCGCACGTTCGACCTGGACCCCGCGAGGGACCTGATCCCGGTGCATCCCGCGGCCCACTACACGATCGGGGGCGTGCGCACCGGTCTGGACGGGCGGTCCAACCTGCCAGGCCTCTTCGCGGTGGGGGAGGCCTCCTGCTCCGGGCTGCACGGGGCCAACCGGCTGGCGAGCAACTCGCTGCTCGAGGGGCTGGTCTTCGGCGAGATCGCGGGCCTCGCGGCGGCGCGGAACGGCGAGGCGCCGAGCCGGCCGGCGAAGATCGTCAGCGACATCCGGCCGAGCGGGCATGGCGAGCTGGACCTCTCGGACGTGCGCTCGAGCCTGCGCTCGGCGATGTGGCGGAACGTGGGGATCGAGCGGACGGGGGCCAAGCTGCGCGACGCGGTGGAGATGTTCGACTTCTGGGGACGCTACACGCTCGACAAGATCTTCGACGACCCCGCGGGGTGGGAGACGCAGAACATGCTGCTGGTCGGGGCGCTCATGGCGCGCTCGGCGCTGTGGCGCGAGGAGTCGCGCGGGTGCCACGCGCGCGACGACTTCCCCGAGCCGTCGGGGAGGTTCCTGGTGCACGACTGCTGGCGGCGCGGCGAGGGGGAGCCCGCGGCCCAGCCGGTGATCGGGGCGGCGGAGAGGGCGGCCCCATGAGCCGGTGCGCGACGATCGTCCTGCTCGTGGCGGGCGCCCTGCTCGGGTCGGGGTGCGAGTACCAGAAGGTCGTCTACCGGCGTCCGATGCTCTCGGGGCTGCCGGGGACCGAGAGCGGCGGGGCGATGGTGAGCGAGCGCCCGCGGGGGTACAAGGACCCCTCGCAGATCGACGGCGGGAAGATCACGATCGAGCGCGACGACGGGTCGAAGGTGCTGGTGGCGCGCTCGGCGCGTCACCTGATGGCGCACATCTACACCGCGCTGAAGGAAGACCAGAGGGACCTCTTCACGAAGCAGGTGCTCTGCGAGGCGACGCGGGCGGAGTTCCGGGCGCGGGGCATGGACCCGGCGGAGGCGTTCGACTTCCTCAAGGAGCACGAGGCGGAGATCGTGGCGCTCTTCGGGCGCATGCCGATGGGCGAGTACACGCCGGGGGTGCTGATGCGCCAGCTCGGGGACGACGTGTACCGCGTGGCGCTCTCGTCCAAGGCGGCCGAGGGCCTTGCCTGGTGCGGGTTCGACATGGTGTGGGAGGGCGGGCGGCTCGAGACGGGCGCGGGGACCGAGGCCGAGCAGGTCTACGTGCCCACTCTCGAGGAGGCCGTGCTCGAGACGGGGAACGTCGCGACGGCGACCGCGATGATCGCCGACGCCAAGGCCCGGCAGCCGGAGGTCACGTTCATCCAGAGCGGGTGGAAGCTGAGATGGTTCGTGCCGGTGGGGGAGTAGGAACCTGCCGCGAGACTGACCGCCGACCGGCGGGCTTCGGGCCGCTGACTGCGGGGCGTCGCTCCACCTCCGAGCACCAGTCGACTCCCAAAGCCTCGCCGACTGGTGGCACGCTATGCTCAGCGGCCATGATTCATCCTGCACCGACGACGAAGATCGATCCGAGGCTCGCCCGCGGCACGCTGGTGGAAACCGTGGACGCGACCGCGACCCGGCAGGCGTACGTCAAGCTCACCTATCCCAACACGCGGTACGTGCTGCACCTGCTCCCGGAGACGCCGGTCACGACCGAGCCGGGCAGGCGGATCATCGGCACGATCCACGCGCAGGCGCGCCGGATCGACCGCGTGGAGACGGGCGGGCGCTACGTCGAGCCGGTGTTCGGACGCCCGCGGCGCGTGCAGGGGCGCGTCGTGGCGGTCGAGCCGGAGAGCAACGAGGTCGTCGTGCACGCGGGCGTGCCGATCCACTGCCGGCCGACGGACGAGCGCCAGAAGGCCACCGACTTCGCCGAGGGCGACTTCGTGAGCTTCGACGTGCTGGACGGGGCGAGCTTCAGGCCGGTTCGGTAGCGAATGTCGGACGAGCAACCGCGGAGATCGCGGAGCACGCGGAGCAGAGAAGGCTCCGCGCTGTCGGCGTGCTTCGCGGTTGCGTGCGCCCTGCTGGCGTCTCACCGGCTCAACGCCCCGAGGAGTATCGTGCGCCCGGTGACCTCGTCCGAGGGGACGCCGTCGAAGGTGAAGGCGTCGATCGCGGCGCGGGCCTCGTCGTGGTCGTGGACGCCCGCGAGCATCGCGTCCCAGCGGGCGCCCTCGTCCTCGCCGAGCCGGCCGCGCCAGGCGCAGTAGCTCGCGAGCGAATCGCCCGTGAGCACGACCGAGCCGAAGTGCTCGGTCTGGAACGTCTCATCGGGCTCGGCCCACATCGCGGCCGCGAGAGCCGGCAGCAGGTAGCTCGACTCGGGCGAGGGCTCCACTGTGAAGGTCCAGGTGATGTAGCCCGTCTCGGCCGACCACTCGCCGTTGGTGAGCGTGGGCTCGGCGGCGCAGGCGAGGGAGAGCGTCACCTCGTCCTCGGCGCCCTGGTCGGTGGGCTCGGAGCCGGTGGCGACGGTGGTGAGGTGGTTCAGCAGCTCGGCGCCGACCTCGGGGGCGGTGGAGTCTTCGGGGAACGGCACGCCGGCGCGCTCGGCCCAGCGCGTGAGGATCTGCATCGCTCCGGCCGATGCCGTGTAGGCGTCCCACGACGCGCCGAGTGTCTCGTCGGTCGAGATCGCGGCCAGGGCGTCGGAGGCGCCGGGGTCAGCCACGTGCATGCCGCGGGAGAGCCAGCGGGTGACGAGGGCTGCGACGGAGTCAGGCTGATCCGCGCCCCCGCTCAGGGCAAGGAGGTCGGCGTCGGCGACATAGCCGTGCTCGTGGAGGTACGCGATCACCCGGAGGATGACGTCCTCGTCATCGGCCGGGGCGGCGCGGGTGGTGCGTGCGCCGTTCTTCTCGAGCCAGACGGTGAGCGCGAGGTTGCGGGCGTCGCTTTCGAGCCGGCCGCCGGCGAGCGATTCGCGGAGGGCGGGCCAGGCCGGCTCGCCCGCGAGGGCCGCGTCGAGCCAGCCGAGGACAAGCTCGGCGAAGGTGGAGGCGGCGTCCTGCACGCGCTCGACGCGGGCGGAGAGATTGTCGTCGCCGCGGAAGCGCTCGAGATAGATGTGGGTGGTGCCGAGCGAGGTGGCCGAGCGCAGGAATGTGCCGTGGCCGCCGATGTCGCCGGGGGTGTCACGCTCGAACGAGCCGTCGAAGGCGCCCTTCTCGACGGGGCCGGCGTGGCCGTACTGCCCGGCGATCTGGCGCAGGAGGTCCTGCGAGGGGAGCGTGCGGGCGCCGTTATGGTTCTCGTGCAAGACCTCGATGTGCCGATTGAACCCGGCGTCGGTCGCCCGCATCGTCACGGTGTAGATATCCCGCTCGCATGCGCCGAGGAGGGCGAGTGCGGCGAGGGCCGGGGTGAGCACGCGTGTCATGGGAGGCCTCCCTCGTTCGAGACCGGAGGATCTTAGCACGGCGGGCGCGAAGTCAGAAGCTCTCGCCCGGTACACGGGTGAACTCCACGGTCACCGGGGCATCAACGATGTCCGGGCCAGCATCACCGATGCCGATGCGCTTCGCAACCGGCCGGAGCATATACAGCCCGGCGATCGGCGCGCGGTCGAACGGAACGTACAAATACCTCGCCGCGACGCCTTCGACCCCGAGATCTGGACCCGTAGCAGACTCCAGACCGGCCGGGTATCCCCTGCGGCCGAAGAGCGGAGACCTTTCAACTGCGACGCCGGACACGCTGCCGTCCGGGCCCTCGAGGACGAGGTACTCGGTGGGGTTGCCGGTGAGCAGCACGCGGCCTGCCACGTAGGTAGCGCTCGAAATGGAATCTTCCGGACTGAGTACGACGACGACGCCCGTGAGCGAGTCGTCCCTCACCACGATGGACAAGGGCACGAGGACGGTGCGGTCCAGTGCTCGCGGGGCGAACTGCTCGAGGTTGGCGGCGACCGTTGAGGAGATGGCGAGGTACCTCTCGGAGCGGCACGCAGAGAGTGTGCCCACTGCGGTCCCGAGGGCAAGCGCGGTGGCGATCATGCGAAGGGTGACACATGCCTTGTCATTCATCCGCGGCTCCTGGCGCGGTGCGGGGTGGGAAGATCGCCACGTCCTCGCCGTAAGTATGGCCCCAGCATCTGAGGCGCTCCGTCTTCGTGAACTCGAACCAGATCTCGTTCGGTCCGGGCGGATCCCACGTGCTCAACATGAAGAAGGGCTTGCCCGTGTAGAGCATATTCGCCACGACGGCCCGAGGACCGCTCCAGCCATTCTCCGGCCGCGCGTCGGTCGCGGGCGCGGTCCACGGCCGATACGGCCCGCCGAGCGTCCGGTACCACTCCTCGCGCGAGCGCCAGCGTCCTGACGCCACGCCGCCGTGCGGGTAGGCCACGACAATCGTCTCCACCTCGCCGGGGGTCATGCCGGGCTGGAAGTCGTTCGCGAGGTGCTCCCGAATCTGCGCGGTGGTCCAGCCGCGCGTGCAGGCCGTGCACGCGAGAGCGGCTGCGAGACATGGCAGTGCGAGCGGTCGCATCAGTTCACCGGAACGCCCTGGAACCATCGCTGCTGATTCACGACGTTCCCGTGTTCGTCCCACTCGGTGATCAGTCCGTCCGGCCAGCCGTGGATGTACCGGGCCTCAAGGAGCTGTTGACCGCTTGGGAACCAGGCGCGGCAGAGGCCGTGGAACGCGCCGTCGGCATCGGTCTCGACAAGGTACGCGAGCTGGCCGCTGTCGAAGAAGCCGAGGAGAGTGTCCTGACTTGACAGATCAGTGGCGACGATGTCTGTCACGCTGACGTGCAGGTGGGGGAAGGTGAACTCGGAATCATTCGGAGTTGCCTGGGGGGTCGTGAGGGTTGACCCGTGAGCTTCGGGCTCTGGAATCGAGTGACAGCCGAGGGATGCGAAGCCCGCGAGAAGCAGCACCGGCGCGGCGATGAGGGTAACGTGGTTCATCGGACGGGCTGCCTCATGGCGAGCGCGTGTGGTAGGTCGGGCCGGGCGGGGTCGAGAGGCTCTCCGGCCAGAAGCGCCAGT
>CAYTAH010000044.1:0-36696 GCA_964435785.1 uncultured Phycisphaeraceae bacterium
CGGGAGTGTGTGTTGGGGCGCGGAGTGGGGTGGAGCGCGGTGGACTTCGCACTGGTCAGCCGCTCCGAGCAGCGGCTGACCAGTGGCACCCGACGTCGTCAGGCGTTGCCTTCCCACGTGCTCTTGACGTGGAGCTCTTTGAGCTGGGCGTCGCTGACGGGGCCGGGTGCGCCGCTCATGAGGTCGGCGCCGGTCTGGGTCTTGGGGAAGGCGATGACGTCGCGGATGTTGTCGGTGCCGCAGAGGTGCATGACAAGGCGGTCGAGGCCGAAGGCGATGCCGCCGTGGGGCGGGGCGCCGAAGCGGAGGGCGTCGAGGAGGAAGCTGAACTTGATCTTGGCCTCCTCGGGCGAGATGCCGAGCAGGGTGAAGACGCGCTCCTGGACGTCATTGCGGTGGATACGGATCGAGCCGCCGCCGATCTCCGAGCCGTTGACGATGATGTCGTAGCCGGCGGAGACGATTCCCTCGATGGTGTCGCGGTCGTTCTCCCTGGCGGCGAGGAAGGCCTCGACCTGGTCGGGGTTGGGGGCCGTGAAGGGGTGGTGGGTGGCGTAGAAGCGGCCGTCCTCCTCGTGGTACTCGAACATGGGGAAGTCCACGACCCAGAGGAAGTTCCACTTGCCCTCGGGGATGAGCTTGAGGTCGCGTGCGACCTTGAGGCGCAGCTCGCCCATGGCCTTGCAGCAGGTGGTGTAGGCGTCGGCGCCGAAGAGCACGGTGTCGCCGGGCTCGAGGCCGAGGCGCTTGACGAGCTCTGCCTTGACGGGCTCGACAAACTTGGAGATGCCGGTCTCGAAGCCGGCCGCGGTGTACTTGACGACGGGCACGCCGCCTGCGCCGAACTGCTTGACGAACTCGGTATATCCGTCGGTGAGCTTGCGGGTGAGCTTGTCGGCGCCGCCGGGGACGCGGATGGCGCGTACGACTCCCTTGCGCTTGGCGAGCGCGTCCTTGAAGACGCCGAAGTCCATCTTCTGCGCGAGGTCGGAGAGGTCCACGATCTCGAGTCCGAAGCGGGTGTCGGGTCGGTCGATGCCGTAGCGGTCCATCGCCTCCTGGTAGGTCATGCGCGGCACCGGGGGCACCTCGTAGCCGAGGATCTCCTTCCAGAGCGTGCGGACGAAGCCCTCCATCACCTGCATGACGTTGTCGCGATCGACGAAGGACATCTCGCAGTCGATCTGGGTGAACTCGGCCTGGCGGTCGGCGCGGGGGTCCTCGTCGCGGAAGCAGCGGCAGATCTGGAGGTAGCGCTCGCACCCGGCGACCATGAGGATCTGCTTGAAGAGCTGGGGGCTCTGGGGGAGCGCGTACCACTCGCCGGGCTGGAGGCGGCTGGGGACGACGAAGTCGCGGGCGCCCTCGGGGGTGCTCTTGCAGAGGATCGGCGTCTCGATCTCGGTGAAGCCTTGGGCGTCGAAGAAGTCGCGGGCGACCTTGGTGACGCGGTGGCGCGTGCGGAGGATCTTCTGCATCTTCGCGCGGCGGAGGTCGAGGTAGCGGTAGCGGAGGCGCAGCTCCTCGCCGGGGAGGTTCTCCTCGTCGGAGGGGATGAAGGGGAGCTGGTCGGGCTTGTTGAGCAGCTCGACCTCGGTGACGACGACCTCGACCTTGCCGGTGGCGAGCTTGGGGTTCGGGCCGCCGGCGCGGATGCGCACGGTGCCGGACGCGCGGATCACGTCCTCGTTGCGGATCTTGTCCGCGGCGTCGAGCACGGCCTGGCTGGAGTCCTCGGTGTCGAAGACGAGCTGGGTGAGGCCGTCGCGGTCGCGGAGGTCGAGGAAGATGAGGCCGGTGCCGTGGTCGCGGTAGGAGTTGACCCACCCGGCGAGGCTGACGGTCTGGCCGACGTGCTCCTCGCGGAGCTGGCCGCAGTTGTGCGTGCGCTGGAACATGCCGAACAATCTCCGGAGATGGGCGTGCGGGGCGGGAGTATAGGAAGGGGTGGATCTGTCCCCGCCGCCGGCGGCGTCCGGGGGACGCGGCGGGCGCAGATCGCGGATGGGCAGTCTCCCGGGCGATGACGCTGAGAAGATGGGGTGTTCGCGGGAGCCGCGCCCCGCACCCGGCGCGGGTCATTCAGGTGCAACGGGTGGGTTTCTCCACCCATCACCTCAGGATTTCTCTCACTTCCGCGGGTTTCTCGGACCCGTTCGACATCGGGATCCTTTCACGCGCGGCGCAGTTCCTGTACACTCGCGCGCAGCCCTGACACCCACGTGACCCTGCTCGCGGCATCCGTCGCCTCGAGGGGGGACGCTCTGACACCATTGCTGGAGGTGGACATGCAACTGAAGTGCGTTCTGGCGGCCGCTGGGGCCGCCTTGGCATTGTGCTCGGCGGCCGCGATCGCGGGCCCGGGCGAGGACAAGCTCCGGGCCGATCTCGGCGACGTGCTCGCGAACGCGGGCGACGGGGAGCTTGTGCCGGTGACGATCGTGATGAAGGAGCAGGCCGAGCCGTTCGACCTCGCGGAGCTTCGCGCCATGGACAAGCAGTCCCGGCGCCAGCACGTGATGGGGGTTCTGCAGCAGGTCGCCTCCGACAGCCAGGCGGGCGTGCTGGCTGAGCTCGCACAGGCCCAGCAGGCGGGCGAGGCGGCGAACGTCGGCTCGCTCTGGCTCGCGAACGTCGTGGTGGCCCAGGTGACGGCGGATGTCGCGCTGCAGATCGCGGCGCGCGACGACGTCGCGTGGCTCAACTACGACCGCCCCGTCGGCGAGGAGGTCTTCCCGGTCATCCGCGATCCGCAGCAGGCCGACGGCGGCAACGTCATGGGGCGCGGCATCGAGTGCGGCGTGTCGCTCATGAACGCGCCGATAGCGTGGGCGAACGGGTACACGGGCACGGGGATCGTCGTCGGCATGATCGACACGGGCACGTGCATCACGCACCCCGACATCGCGAACCAGATCTGGACCAACCCGGGCGAGATCCCGGGCAACAACATCGACGACGACGGCAACGGCTTCAAGGACGACATCCACGGCTGGAGCTGGGACTTCAACGGGAGCAGCTCGAACATCAACGACACGAACGGGCACGGCTCCCACACCGCGGGCACGGTCGCCGGCGACGGGGCCCAGGGCACGCAGTGCGGCATGGCGCCCGACTCGGAGATCCAGACCCTCAAGTTCTACAACAACCTCGCCGGCGAGTCGAGCGTGTGGAACGGCATGCAGTACGGCGTCGCCAATGGCGCGCACGTGGAGTCCGCCTCGCTCGGCTGGCTGCACGCCTGGAGCCCCGACCGCGTCACGTGGCGCAATCTCTGCGAGAACACCTTCGCCAGCGGCGTCGTCGTCGTCTTCGCCGCGGGCAACGAGGGCAGCGCGTACGGGATCGACTCGGTCCGCACCCCGGGCGACGTGCCGGACATGATCACCGTGGGCGCGACGAACTGCTCGATGAACATCGCGGGCTTCTCCAGCCGCGGCCCGGTCACGTGGCAGAACGTGCCGCCGTTCAACGACTGGCCCTACCCCCCCGGCAAGCTCAAGCCCACCATCTCGGCGCCGGGTGAGAACACGACGAGCCACCAGATCTGCAACGGCTACTGGGCGCTCTCGGGCACCTCGATGGCGACGCCGCACGTCTCCGGCGCCGTCGCGCTGATGCTCCAGGCCAACCCGAGCCTCGACCACTACGAGGTGAAGCAGATCTTGAAGGACACGGCGATCGACCGCGGCACGACCGGGCCCGACAACACCTACGGCGCGGGCTTCGTCGACGCGTGGGCTGCGGTGCAGGCGGCGCTCGACGCCGGGTGCGAGGCGGACTTCAACGGCGACGGCGTGCTGAACACGCTCGACGTCCGCGACTTCCTGAACGCCTGGGCCTCCGGCGATCCTCGCGGCGACGCCAACGGCGACGGCACGATCAACACCCTCGACGTGCTCTACTTCCTCAACCTCTTCTCCGCCGGCTGCTGATCCCCACAGACCCCGAGCGCCCCGCCCGAAAGGGCGGGGCTTTCTTTTTTCGCTCCGCGGCCCCGCGCCCCGCGGCTTCACCCACCGGCTTCCGTCGGGGGCGCGCACCCGGTACACTGGGCGCCAGACCCTGCCCCTTGCTCGACGCGTGTGTCGCGAGGACCGGGCGGCTCTCGATCATTCTGGAGGTGGATATGCGTCTGAAGACTTTGGTTGCGGCCGCCGGGACCGCGCTTTGTGTTGGTGCCGTCGCCATGGCTGGTCCGGAGGACAAGTTTCTGAACGACCTGCCCCAGGCCCTCGCGAACGCGGGAGCGGGCGACCTCGTCCCGGTGACGATCATGCTCAGGGCTCAGGCGGAGCCCTTCGACCTCCAGGAGCTGCGCACGATGAGCAAGGCCGATCGGCGAGACTTCGTCGTCGGCACCCTCAAGCACGTCGCCCAGACCACCCAGGGAGGCCTCCTCGCCCAGCTTGCCAAGGCGGAGGGCGCGGGCCTCGCGTCCAACGTCAACCCGATTTGGGTCACCAACCTTGTAGCCGCGGAGATCACGCCCGGCCTGGCCCTCCAGATCGCCGCGCGCGACGACGTCGCGTCCCTCTCGCTCGACCACCGCGTCGGGGCCGAGGTGATCCCGGTGCTCGAGGGCGACGCCGACCCGACGCGCAGCGGGATCGAGTGCGGCGTCCAGCTCATGAACGCCCCGACCGCCTGGGCGAACGGCTACACGGGCGGCGGCATCGTCGTCGGCGTCATCGACACCGGTCTGTGCCGCACGCACCCCGACATCGTCAACCAGGTCTGGATCAACCCGGGCGAGATCGCCGGCAACAACATCGACGACGACGGCAACGGTTTCAAGGACGACATCTACGGATGGAACTTCGAGCACAACAACAACAACATCGCCGATACGTGGGGCCACGGCTCGCACGTCTCCGGCACCGTCGCCGGCGACGGCGCCCAGGGCACGCAGTGCGGCATGGCGCCTGACGCGAAGATCCAGACGCTCAGGTTCTACGACAACATCGCCAGCGGCGAGCCGTCGGTCTGGAACGCGATTCAGTACGGCATGGACAACGGGGCCGACGTGCTCACCGCGTCTCTCGGGTGGCTCCACCAGTGGAACCCTCAGCGGGCCACCTGGCGCCAGGTCTGCGAGAACGCCTTCGCTTCGGGCGTCGTCGTGGTCTTCGCGGCGGGCAACGAGGGCAGCGCGTACGGGATCGACTCGGTCCGCACCCCGGGCGACGTGCCGGACATGATCACCGTCGGCGCCACCAACTGCTCGATGAACATCGCTGGCTTCTCCAGCCGCGGCCCGGTGACATGGCAGAGCATCCCGCCGTTCAACGACTGGCCCTACCCCCCCGGGAAGCTCAAGCCCACCATCTCCGCCCCCGGCGATAACACCACCAGCCACAACCTCTGCAACGGCTACACCGTGTTCTCGGGAACTTCCATGGCCACGCCGCACGTCTCCGGCACAGTCGCGCTGATGCTCCAGGCCAACCCGAGCCTCGACCACTACGAGGTGAAGCAAATCTTGAAGGACACGGCGATCGACCGCGGCACGACGGGCCCTGACAACACCTACGGCGCCGGGTTCGTGGACGCTTGGGCTGCGGTGCAGGCGGCGCTCGACGCCGGGTGCGAGGCGGACTTCAACGGCGACGGCGTGCTGAACACGCTCGACGTCCGCGACTTCCTGAACGCCTGGGCCTCCGGCGATCCTCGCGGCGACGCCAACGGCGACGGCACGATCAACACCCTCGACGTGCTCTACTTCCTCAACCTCTTCTCCGCCGGCTGCTGACCGAGCCCGACGGAGTGACATCGCATACGAGCCCCGCCCCCGGGCGGGGCTTTTTTGCGCGCCCGTTGCATCGGCGGGTCTCGGGCGCGACAATGGGGGAGCGCTCGCCGCGGCGAGGATCGGAGGTCAGCATGCAGCGCGGGGCGTTCCGGGCGACGGTCGGCGGCCTCTGCGTAGTCTCCTCCTGCGTGCTGGCCCGGAGTGCCCAGGCTGGGGGTGAGCGCGTCGCGGTCACCATCCACCTGCGGGCAGCGCCGGAGCCCTTTGAGTTGGCCCAGCTTCGCGGCCTTCTCCCCGAAGAGCGCCGCCGGTCTGTCATGAGGGCATTGCGCGGCGAGGCGGCCCGGTCGCAGATCGGCGTCCTCGACGTTCTCGCCCGGGCCGAGCGCGCGGGGCTGGCCTCCGACGTGAGGCCGCTCTGGATCGCCAACGTCGTGGCGGCGAGGATCGCCCCCGAGACCGCGCGCGCGCTGGCCGGGCTCGAGGAAGTCGAGTCGATCACAGCCGACCGCCCGCTCCCGCCGCCGGAGGGGGAGCCCGCCACTCCTGGCGGAGCGACGGGACCGCGCGGCGTGACGTGCGGGCTGGACTCGATCAACGCCCCGGGGGCGTGGGCCGACGGCTACACGGGCGCGGGCGTGACGGTCGCCCTCATCGACACCGGTGTCTGCCTTGCCCACCCCGACATCCTTGGACGCATCTGGACCAACGGCGGGGAGGTCCCGGACAATGGGATCGACGACGACGGGAACGGCTTCGTCGACGATGTTCATGGCTGGAACTTCGACGCCGGCAATGCCGACGTGGACGACACCGCCGGGAGGGGCTCGCACATCGCGGGGACGATCGCGGGGGACGGGACCAGCGGGACGAGCTGCGGCGTCGCGCCGGGGACGGAGATCATGGTCCTCAAGTTCCGCCCGGACCTTACCGGCGAGTCCACCGTGTGGGCGGGCATCCAGTACGCGCTGGAGAACGGCGCCGATGTCGTGTCCGGCTCGCTCGGCTGGCCTCACGCCCTCGGTCCCGACCGTGGCGCGTGGCGCCGGGTGTGCGAGAACGCCATGGCCGCGGGCGTCGTCCTGGTCTTCACCGCGGGGGCCGAGGGCTCGGCCCACGGCATCGACTCGGTGGTCACGCCGGGCGACGTTCCCGGCATGATCACGGTCGGGGCCGCGGACTGCGGGATGGTGATCGCCGGCTTCTCCAGCCGCGGCCCGGTGTCTTGGCAGGACGTGCCGCCGTATCACGACTGGCCCTATCCGCCCGGCAAGCTCAAGCCGACGGTCGTGGCTCCCGGCGTGGGCACGCTGTCGCACGATCTGTGCGCCGGCTACACGATCTACTCGGGGACATCGATGGCCGTGCCCCATGTGGCCGGGACGGTCGCGCTCATGCTCTCGGCCAACCCGGGGCTCGACCACTACCAGCTCAAGCAGATTCTGAAGGAGTCCGCGGCTGATCGCGGCGAGCCCGGCGCGGACAACGCCTACGGCCACGGCTTCATCGACGCGAGAGCGGCCGTGCAGGGTGCGCTCGATGCATGGTGCCGGGCCGATTTCAACCGCGACGGGGCCGTGAGCACGCTGGACGTGCTGGCCTTTCTCAACGCGTGGGCGTCCGGCTCGTCCGACGCGGACATCAACGGCGACGGCTCGGTCGACACGCTCGACGTGCTGGCGTTCCTGAACCTGTGGACTTTCGGGTGCTGACCGGGCGCGTGCAGGGGATCGCTTCGGGTGGAATGGCGGGACGGTTCTGCGAGGATCGGGCCGGGCTTCCCCGAATGGGGCAGCGCCAAGGCGCGTGGGGTGGGGCGTTCTGGGGTTTGTGGTTGACGCCGGCCCCGGGACTGCGGTAGGGTGACTTCCCGCGTGCGGGTACGTCTCCGCACGCGAGCAGAGGCTCCAGAGAGAGGAGACGGACATCATGAAGACGAGACTGTTGGCAGCCGCGGCCGTCGCGGCGGGCGTGAGCGCTTCGGCGACCGCGCAGGTGACGATCTATTTCTCGGATTTCGAGGGCACCGACGGCGGCTGGGTGAACAGCGGCACGGGCGGGCACCCCGGGGATTGGGAGTACGAGGCCAACTACGACTCCTCGAACTACGGCGGCGCCTATGTGCCGCCCGATTCGGCCTACTCGGGCACCGGCATGTGGGGCACGATCATGTACGGCGACTACAACAACTCGGGTGAGGACAACATCCTCAGCCAGACGTTCGACTTCTCGGGCTACACGAGCGTGCGGATCGACTTCGCCTCCTGGTCGAACGTGTTCACGACGTTCGACTACACCGAGCTCCGCGTCAACGGCGACCTCGTCGCCGGGAGCGACGGCTCCGGCGCCCCGCACATCCTGAGCAACAACAACGGGAGCAGCGGGTCGAGCTGGGTGCTCGAGTCGGTCGATCTCTCCGCCTACGACGGGCTGGGCAACGTCAGCATCGAGTTCATCCTCTCCGCGACGACGGTCGTGAACCGGCCGGGCTGGTATCTCGATGACATCCACGTCACCGGCATCCCCTCCCCCGGCGCGCTGGCCCTGCTCGGTCTCGGCGGCCTTGCCGCCGGCCGGCGCCGGCGCTGAGCGACGCCGTCCGAACTGCGAGTGACGGCGGCGCCGGGCGGAAGTCCGGCGCCGCTTTCGATTCCCCGTATCTCAAGCCTCGTGCCCGGGGCTCACATCTCCACCACCATCGCTACGCTGTTGCCCCCGCCCAGGCAGAGCCCGGTCAGGCCGCGCTTGGCGCCGACCCGGCGCATCTGGTGGAGCAGGGTCACGAGCACGCGCGCGCCGCTGGCGCCGATGGGGTGTCCCAGCGCGACGCCGCCGCCGGCGATGTTGACCTTGCTCTCGGGGATCTCCAGCGCCCTGATGTTGCACAGGAGCTGGGCCGCGAACGCCTCGTTGAGCTCGAAGAGGTCGATCTCGTCGACCGCCAGGCCCGCCCTCTCGCAGGCCTGGCGCACGCCCGCGATGGGTGCTTCGAAGATGTCCTTGGGGTCCACGCCGCTGGTTGAGTAGCTGAGGATCCGCGCCATCGGCGTCAGGCCGAGCTGTGCCGCCCGATCCTCGCGCATGACGCACACCGCCGCCGCCCCGTCGGAGATCTGACTCGCGTTGCCCGCCGTCACCGTCCCGTCCCTGCCGAAGGCGGGGCGCAGCTTGGCCAGCGACGCGGTCGTCGAGTCCGCCCTGATCCCCTCGTCCGCCGAGACGCCCCCCTCAGGCCCGGGCGCCCTGCGGTTGCCCACCTGCTCGCCCGTGAGTGTGACGATCTCGTCCGCGAACCATCCCTCCGAGGTAGCCTTCGCTGCGCGCTGGTGGCTCTGGACCGAGTAGCGGTCCTGCTCTTCGCGGCTGACTCCGTGCTTCTCCGCGATCCAGTCGGCCGCGCACCCCATCGACCAGCTCTCGAAGGCGCATGTCAGGCCGTCGAACTGCATGTGGTCCCGCAGCGTCATCTCGCCGAACTTCGTCCCCTCGCGGACGTGCGCGAAGTGGGGGGCCATCGTCATGTTCTCGATGCCTCCCGCGATGACGCAGCGGTTGTCGCCGGCCTTGATGCTCTGGGCGGCCATGATGACCGCCTCGAGACCCGAGCCGCACACCTTGTTGATCGTCTTGGCGCTGAGCGTCGTCGGCAGGCCGGCCTTGAGCCCCACCTGGCGCGCGGGGTTCTGCCCCAGCCCCGCCTGGAGCACGCAGCCCATCACGCACTCGTCCACGGCGTCCCTGATCGCCGGATGCTCGTCGAAGATCGCGGAGAGGACGTAGGCCCCCAGGTCCGGCGAGGGCGTCCTGCTCAGGCCCCCGAAGAACTTCCCGATCGGCGTCCGCTTCGCGGCCACGATCACAGGCTGATTCGTCATCGACGTGCTCCCTTCGGCTCTCGTGCGCGACGGTCGTGCGCCGCAGGCCCAGTTTAGGCGAGAATCACGCCGTGGCGACCCGATGGACCCCGCACGCGCCTCTAGAGTCACCCATGGCGAGCACTCCCGCGACCCGCCCCGATCCGCAGATCCCGCTCGAGGCCCTGCTCCCCGGCGGCGGCGCGCAGCACGACGCCGCCTGGGTGCTGCTCGTCGTCGGCGTGCTTGTCTCGGCCGCGCTGGCGGCCCTGGTGCTCCACGCCGTGGTCTTCTTTTTGGGCGCCAGGGCCGCTCGCCGGACGCCATTCCGGGCCGACGAGATCCTCATCGGCCGGCTTCGCGGCCCCTCTCGAGTCATCCTGCCCGCGCTCGCGGTCCAGTTCGCCCTTCCGGCTCTCGACCTGCCGCCCGGCGCAGCGCAGCCGCTCCGTCATGCTCTCTCGCTGGTCCTCATCGTCGCGGTGACGTGGCTGGCCATCCAGGTCATCCGCGCCGCGGGTGAGCTGGTGATGGCGCGGTACGACATGCAGGTGTCGGACAATCTCCAGGCCCGGCGCATCCACACGCAGATCCGCGTGCTGGTGCGCATCGTCGCGGTCGTGCTGGGCGTCGTGGGCGTCGGCGTCGCGCTGACCACGTTCCCGGCCATCCGCCAGCTCGGCGCGTCGATCCTCGCGTCGGCGGGCATCGCGGGAGTCATCGTCGGCTTCGCGGCCCAGAAGGTGCTCGGGAACTTCCTCGCCGGGCTGCAGATCGCCTTCGCGGGGCACATCCACCTCGACGACGTGGTCGTCATCAACGGCGAGTTCGGGCGGGTCGAGGAGATCACGACGACCTACGTCGTGGTCAAGGTATGGGACGAGCGCCGGATGATCGTCCCCTTCACCCGGATCATCGATCAGCCGTTCACGAATTGGACGCGGGAAACGTCGCAGGTGCTCGGCACGGTCTTCCTGCACGCCGACTACTCGCTGCCGATCCAGCCCCTGCGCGAGGAGCTGGACCGCATCGTCAACGCATCGCCCCACTGGGACAGGCGCGTCGCGGGACTGGTCGTCACCGACGCGAGGCCGGAGACGATCGAGCTCCGCGCCCTGGTCAGCGCCGCCGACGCCTCCAAGGCCTGGGACCTCCGCTGCGAGGTCCGCGAGAGGCTCATCGGCTTCATCCAGCGAGAGTACCCCGAGTGTCTGCCGCTGACCCGCGTGGACCTCTCCGAGCCCCGGCCCCGGCGCCCCGAGCGGGAGCGGGAGATCGCCGCGGAGGCGGCCCGGGAATCGGAGGTGCCCACGCAGCCTCCTGTGTAGCGCGAGCGCAGAGTGGGCATCGAGAGCTGTTGGGTGCTGGAGGCGGCTTGCACGGCGCCCGACTGGACGACGGTTGCGGGCCATCCCGCTCACCCGCTCGGGACCAGGATCACGGCGCCATTCTCCTCGTCTCGCTCGCCCGCCGCGCACGCGACGATCACCTCCGCGACCTGCTCGGGCGCGAGCGTCGCGCTCCGCGGCAACCTGTCCTCTCCCACGATCCCCCGCAGCATGGCCGTCTCGACCGAGCCCGGCGCCACCGTGAAGGCCAGGATGCCGCTCTCTCGTCCTTCGTTTGCGCACCCCCGCGTGAGGGCGTGCAGGGCCGACTTCGATGCCCCGTAGACGCTCAGGCCGGGGAAGGGGTCGATCGCCGACATCGAGGAGACATTGACGATCCGCGCGACCGTGCCCTCGGCGCGGTGCTGGCGCTCCATCGCGGGCCACGTCCGGGCGATCATCGCCGCGGGGCCGATCGTGTTGACCCGGAACAGCGCCTCCATCTCGGCCCATGCAAACTCCGAGATCGGCTTGAAGGGCGCTGCGGCCGCGTTGTTCACGACGGCGTCGATCCGCCCGAACGCCGCGAGCGTTCCCGAGACGACAGCTCCCGGCCCCTCCTCGGCGCCCAGGTCCGCGGGCAGCACGAGCGTGCGTCCGCCCGCGAGCGAGGCGGTCTCCTCGAGCGGCGCTTTCCTTCGTCCCGCGAGCACCACCGCGAACCCGCGCCGGCGCAGCATCACCGCCGCCGCACGCCCGATCCCCGACCCCGCCCCGGTCACGATGGCCACCGGCTCGCCCATGGGGGCAGCGTATCCGGGGCTTGGGGGTCTGGGTTCCCGGTCCTCCGCTGCGCGCGCCGCTCCACTACACTCCGCCATGCCCTTGGCGCGCTGGGCGATCGCCCTCGCCTTCCTGCTCATCCTCGGCCTGCCCATGGCCCTCAGCCGGCGCGCGCCCGATCAGGGCGCCGCTCCAGGGGCGGACGTTCCCACGCTCATCATCGTCTCGCCGCACGTGCCGCAGATCCGCGAGGAATTCGCCCGGGCCTTCGACAGCTGGCGTCGGCGCACGCATGGTGGGGGCGCCCGCCTCGACTTTCGCACCATCGGCGGCACGAGCGAGATCATCCGCGCCCTGCAGGCGCGCTACAACGCCGCCCTGGCCGCGGGGGAGTACTCGATCGGCCCCGGCGGCGAGGTGCTGATGGAGCCGGGGGCTGTCGACCTCGACCTCATGTTCGGCGGGGGAACGTTCGACCACGGGCGCCTCAAGGCCGGAGTGACGCTTCGCGTGCCGGGGGAAGGCGGGGCCGAGCCGGCGGAGATCACCGTGCCGATGTCGGAGCCCGCGGGCTTCACCCGGGCGCAGCTGGACGCGTGGTTCGGCGACAACGCCGTGGGCGCGGGGCGCGTCTACGACCCCGAGCAGTACTGGCTCGGCACCGCCCTCTCGGGCTTCGGCATCGTCTACAACCGCGATCTGACGCGCGAGCTGCTCGGCAGGGCCGACCTGGCGAGCTTCGAGGACCTCGCCGACCCGCGCCTCGCGGGGTGGGTCGCGCTCTCCGACCCCCGGCAGTCCGGCTCCGTGACCACCACCATCGACTCGATCCTCTCGAACTACGGCTGGGAGCGCGGGTGGCGCGCCCTCCGCGCGATCTGCGCCAACACCCGGTACTTCACCAACTCCTCCAGCAAGCCCCCCATCGATGTCTCGCAGGGCGAGGCCGCGGCGGGCCTGGCGATCGATTTCTACGGACGCACGCAGTCGCAGGTCGTCATGCGGGCCGGCGAGACGCCCGACACCGCCCGCGTCGGCTACGTCGACCCGCCCGGCGAGGTCTCGATCGACGCCGACCCCGTCTCCGTCCTCCGCGGCGGGCCCAACCCGGTTCTCGCCCGCCAGTTCGTCGAGTTCTGCCTTTCCGACGAGGGGCAGGCCCTCTGGAACTTTCACGCGACGTCCACCCCGGCGGGCGCGGGCAACCCCAGGACCGCAGACGGTGTCACGCTCGGCCCGGCGAGGTTTGAACTCCGGCGCATGCCCATCCGGCGAGATTTCTACGGGAAGTACGGCGAGCATCTCATCGACAGGGTGAACCCCTACGAGGCCGCCTCCGTGACCCCGCCCGCCGGCTGGCGGTCGGCCATCGGCATGATGATGGGCGCCTTCGCCGTGGACACGCACGAGGGGATCGGCGAGGCGTGGCGGGCGCTCCGAGAGGCCCGCGAACGCGGGGCCGACCCCGCGCTGATCGCGGCCGCCACGGAGACTTTCTACGCGTTCCCCTCCGCCGAGCAGATCGAGCGCCACTGGCTCGGCCTCTTCGGAGCCGGGGAGCCCACGCTGCCGGAGGCGGCGAAGCTCCCCTTCACGCCCGAGAACTACGGTGAGATCCGGGCCACGTGGCGCGAGCCCGCCGTCGAGTCACGCCTGGCCATCGTCTACGCCCGCGCCTTTGCCGAAAACTACGCGGAGGTCGTGGAGATGCTTGCCCGCCCGCCCGCCCGGTCTCCATAGTGCGCTCTCTGCAGGAACCGGCCGCCGCTGGACGATCCAACCAACGATCCTCCGTCCACCCGTCCCTTCCCCCCAGGCCTGCCATGCCCTCGGACCTCCCACCCCGCGCCGAGCGACCCACGCTGACCAAGATCCTCGCGACGCTCGGGCCCGCGAGCGACGCGCCCGAGACGGTCGCGCGCCTGGTGGAGGCCGGCGTCAGTCTTTTCCGCCTCAACTTCTCGCACGGCTCACTCGATGACCACGCCCGGCGGCTCGCGACCGTGCGAACGGTCGCGAAGGAGATGCGCCGTCCCCTCGCGGTGCTCGGCGACCTGCCTGGCCCCAAGATCCGCGTGGGGCGTATTGCCGAGCCGGGGGTGCACGTCGAGGCGGGCACGGAGGTGGTCCTCCGCCTGGGCCTCGAGGAGGCGACGACCGAGACCGATCCCCGCTCCGGCGAGCGGGTGATCGTCCTGCCGTTCGAGTACGAGCCGCTGGTGCGCGAGGTCATGCCCGGGCATCGCGTGCTCATCAACGACGGCGCCGTGCGCATGCTCGCCGTGGAGCGCGACCTGGGGCGCGGCGAGCTGCTCTGCCGCGTCACGGCCGGCGGGCTCGTCACCACCCGCAAGGGCATCAACCTTCCCGACTCGGACCTCTCGGCGCCGGCGATCACGCCGCGCGACTGGGAGCTGGTCGAGTGGGCCGTCTCGCACGGCGTCGATCTGCTGGCGATCTCGTTCGTTCGCCGAGCCGACGAGGTCCTCCAGCTCAAGGACCGGCTGGCCGGCATGTGCCCTGTCACGCCGGAGGAGGCCGCCGACGAGGCGGGCACGACCATCCCGGTCGTGGCCAAGATCGAGAAGCCCCAGGCGCTGGAGAACATCGAGGCGATCGTGCAGGCCGCGGACGCGATCATGGTCGCCCGGGGCGACCTCGGCGTGGAGATGGACCTCGCCCGCGTGCCGGTTGCGCAGAAGCAGATCGTCCGCTGCTGCTCGCGCTGGGGAAAGCCCTGCATCGTCGCGACCCAGATGCTCGAGTCGATGATCGAGAGCGCCACGCCCACCCGCGCCGAGGCGACCGACGTCGCGAACGCCGTCTTCGACGGCGCGGGCTGCCTCATGCTCAGCGCCGAGACCGCGACCGGGAAGCACGCCGTCCTCGCCGTCGAGACGATGCGCCGCATCGCCCACGCCGCGGAGGAGCACCTCGCCACCCTCCCGGCCAGGCCCAGCGCGCCCGTGATGCTCCAGGAGGAGCGCTACCGCGCCGCCGCGCTCGCCCACGGCGCATGGCACGTGGCCAACGACGTCGGCGCCGAGCTGGTCGTCTGCTGGTCGCAGTCCGGGGGCGGCGCCCGCTACCTCTCACAGAACGACTTCCGCATCCCCATCGTGGCCTACACCTCCAGCCGCAAGGCCGCCAGGCGCATGGCCCTGCTCAGGGGCGTCACCGCGATCCGAGCCGACCCGCCCGCTTCCGGGCGCCTCTCCGACTGGAACGAGATGGTCGATCGCGATCTCGTGACGCGCGGCTGGGCGCAGCACGGCACGCCCATCGTCCTTCTCGGCGGCAAGCCTCTGGGCAAGGCGAAGGTCGCCTCCAGTGTGGCGGTGCACTACGTGGGCTACTTCACGGGGTTCCGCACGCACGATGTGTAGCGGGCGCGGGGCCGATGGGCGGGAGGCCGATCGCGCCGGCCGGAGCCCCTCACCACGGCCGCCGCTCGTTCCTCGCGCCGGGCCTTCCTACCATCGGACATGCGGATCACCGTGAACTCTGAGCTCCGCGAGGTCCCGGAGGGCACGACGCTCTCGCAGCTCGTCCGCGATCTCGGGCTCGACAACTCACCCTGCGCCGCGGAGGTCAACAAGACACTGATCCCGAAGCGGGAACACGCCGAGCATCGGCTTCGTGAGGGTGACACGATCGAGCTCGTGACGCTCGTCGGCGGCGGCTGAGCCCCGGGGAGACTCTCGTCGCTCGCAATCCGCGAAGCGGCAGAGCGAGCGCACCTCGGGACCGGCGACGAGCTGAGAGCGCGGCGTGCGCGTCGGGAGGGCCGAGGCCGGCCCGCCCCGCGCCCCTTCTCGGGCGCCCTCGCCGCCCCCCGGCACGCCTCGGCGCTCTATCCTCTCTCATGACTACTCAAGCCACCGAGCCGGGTCTCCAGCCCTTCCGGATCGCCGGGCGCACATTCACGTCCCGCCTCTTCGTCGGCACCGGCAAGTACCGCGACTACCCCACGATGCAGGGCGCGCTCGACGCTTCCGGGTGCGAGGTCGTCACCGTCGCCGTGCGCCGCGAGCGGCTCTACAACGAGCGGGGCGAGTCGCTGCTGGACTTTCTCGACACGACGCGCTACACGATCCTCCCCAACACCGCGGGCTGCTTCAGCGCCGAGGACGCCGTCCGCGTCGCTCGCCTCGGGCGGGAGCTGCTCGAGCAGCTCGGCAACCCGGGCGCATCGTGGGTCAAGCTCGAGGTGCTCGGCGACAAGAAGACCTTGCTCCCGGACCCCGTCGGCACGCTCGAGGCCACGCGCACGCTCGTCTCCGACGGCTTCCAGGTTCTCTGCTACACGAGCGACGATCCCATCTCCGCGGCCCGCATCAAGGACGCCGGGGCCTCGAGCGTGATGCCCGCGGGCTCGCCGATCGGCTCCGGCCAGGGCGTGCTCAACCGCAGCAACATCGTGCTCTGTCTGGAGGCCCTGAAGCGCGGCGACCCGAGCTATCCCGTCATCGTGGACGCAGGGGTGGGCGCGTCCAGCGACGTCTCGATCGCGATGGAGCTCGGCGCGGACGGCGTCCTCCTCAATACGGCCATCGCGCACGCCCGCGATCCCGTCATGATGGCCCACGCGATGCGTAAGGCCTGCGAGGCCGGGCGCCAGAGCTACCTCGCGGGGCGCATCGAGAGGAAGCTGTACGCCACGGCGAGCAGCCCGTTCGAGGGCGCCATCTCGTACATCCCGGGCGAGTAGAGCGGCCCGGCGGGGGCGAGCTTCATGGGGCGCCGGCCTCCCCGCTCGGCGCGACGGCGCGTGCCCCAGCCCGCCTACTCGATGCCCTGCGTCAGCCCGGGATCGTCCGCGCGACCGATGGCCCCCTGCTGGCCCTTCGCCAGGCGCACGGCCGCGCCGACGAGGTTCCGGTACGCCACCATCCCCCCGAGCATGACCGCGATGGCGCCGCCCGTGTGCCACGGACGAACGCGCCTGGTCGCCCGGAAGGCGTCCGCGGCGTCGAACGCGATCACGTCCCAGAGCGTGTGGAGCACGATCGCACCGAGCAGACAGACGGCGATCCCCGCGGCGACCCAACGCGAACGCAGCACCACCAGCCCGAAGCCGAAGCCGCCGATGCCGCCCATCACCAGGTGTCCTGCCAGGCGGATGGGCTCCTGCATGGGGAGCAGCGCCGTCGCAGGCCCCAGAGAGAGCACGGCCACCGATTCCTCCAGCGCCGCGCCCAGCCCCGCGAACGAGCCGTAGATCAGCCCGTCGATCGGCTCGTTGAAGTGCCGGCGGGAGGCCAGGGCGATCACCGCGACCACGAGGAGCTTCGCGGCCTCCTCGGTGGCTCCGGCGAGCAGCGCCATCTCTCCGTTGGTGATCGCGTGCCCGCGCCCGTGCAGCCACGCGATCACGACCCCCTGGCCCCGCCCGCTCAGGAACATGAGAACGGCCCCCAGCACCGCGGCAAGCGCCAGCATGTGCGCTGGCTCCCTCTCGTGCAGGTCGTACCGCGCCACGATCAGGGCGACGACGATGGCGCATGCCGCGAGCGTCGCGTAGAGGATGATCGCCGAGACGAGCACGGCGGCACTGTACCAGATTGCGTCCGGCCTCCGCGCGCGGCATGGCCCTGCGCGCCCGCTCCTCCGGCGGCGCCCAGGGCCATGCCGACGGCGCGCTCGGCGCCGCGGTGCACGCCCGCGTCAGGCGTGGGAAACCTTCGTGGTTTCGAAGACGTCGAAGATCTCCTTGACGACTTCCTTGCGGTGCTTGTCGGGGCACTCGACGCCGATGAGCACGGACCCCTCCTCCAGCGCGTCCTCGTAGAACTTGACCTCGTGCTCGGGGATCGCCCAGCCGACCAGGCCGCCGAGCACGCTGCCGCCGGCCGCTCCCGCGCCCGCGCCGGCGAGGGCGGCCACGACCGGCCCCGCCGCGAGCAGCCCGATGCCGCCGGTCGCGATGACGCCGATCGAGGTCAGGCCGGCGACGAGCGCCCCGATGGCGCCGCCGAGGCCGGCGCCGACGGCCGCACCCTCGGGAAGCTTCGAGTGGGTGTCGATGCCGAAGGCCTCGCGATCGACCTTCTCGGAGGCGACGATCGAGATATCGCTCATCGGCACCCCGGCCGCGGTCAGGGCGCGTGCGGCCTCGGCCGCCTCGCGGGGGGAGGGAAACACGGCTGTGATCACCTTGGTCATGTTCTTGCTCCGATCGTGTTGCTGCTCGCGCCGTGCGCGTCCGACGTCGGCGGCACAGCAGGCTCAGGGAGTATTACTCAGCGCCGTAAGCCCCCGATGAAGCTCCCGTGAATCACGGTTGAAGGCGTCACGTGGCGGCTCGCGCCGGGTCGGCTCTATACTGCTTTCAGAGAGCTTGGACATGCCGATGCACCTCACGAGCATCGAGGGGGACGTGGAATTCGAGCTGGCGCTCATCGAGCATCGCCTCGAGGACCTGCAGGAGTCCGGCGGCGCTGATCGGTACGCGACGATCTCGTTCCGCGTCGGCACGAGGGACGAGTCGTGGGAGGAGACCGCCCCGAGCATCAACATGTTCCAGCTCCGATCGCTGGCGGACTGGCTCGAGGCCCTCGCCGAGGGCGGGCCCGAGCTCGACCGGGTCGAGCTGCTCGAGATCAACCTCTCGTTCGACGTCGAGCGCCAGACCGACGACGACGTGACCGTCTTGATCGGCTTCCACCTGCAGAACCGCCCCGAGTGGGCGATCATCGACGCGCCGACCGAGGAGGCGGGGTTCATCCGCATCCGTGTGTCGCGCGAGGCGGCGGGGGCTGCCGGGCGCGAGCTGCGCGAGGACCTGCGCTCGCTGGGGTGGGCGTGACGTGAAGCCGCTCAGGCCGCGTGGTGCGGCGCCAGGCGCTCGCGCAGCCGGTTCAGGCCGCGGCTGGCCCAGGACTTGACCGTGCCGGTCGGGGCTCCGAGCGACGCCGCGACGCTGGTATAGCTGTGCCCGTGGTACAGGGAGAGCACCAGCGCGTCCTGCACGTCCGGGGAGAGGCTCCGGAGCACTTGGTCGGCCTCTCGGGCGTCCTCGTCGATGGTCGGGCGGGCGCGTGTTCGCGGCTCGGCCGTGGCGCCCGCGTTGAGCACGACGCGCTTGTGGGCGTACGCCTTGCGCCGGTGGTCGATGAGCTTGCGTTGGGCGAGCGTGGCGACGAACGCCAGCTCCGAGCCGCGCTGCGGGTCGAAGCGCTCCGCGCACTGCCAGAGCGCGATGAACACCTCCTGCACGCCGTCGTCCACATCGCCGACGTTGGCGAGGTGCCTGCGCGCGAGCACCTGCACGAGGCCGCCGTACTGCGCGAGGCACGCCTCCATCGCACGCGACTCGCCGCTGGCCAGGCGCTGCAGGATGGACGGAGCGCCGGTCGGTGCGGCGTGCTGCGTGCTCGGCGCCTGGTGAGTGATCGTGGTGTCGGTCATCGTGTGGCTCCGCAAACCGCTGTCTTGGTGGCGGCCCGTTGGCCCGCCCTCGGTGGACGCAGATTCTCCGGTCGGAGCCGCGGTATCCTCGTGAGATACGGATGAAATCGTGGTCATTTGGCGAAAGGCCTCGGGCGCGTGTCTGCGGTGCATGGTCGTGGAACGCCGTAGAATGCGCGGCAGAACGGAGGAGGCCGCCATGGCGAGGCTGACGATCGCGTTCGGGGTCGTGCTCATCCTTCTGGGGCTTGGGGCGTACTTCGGCTCCGGGATGGCGAGCGTGACGGCGCTGATCCCCTCGTTCTTCGGGGTGGCGATCGCCTTGTGTGGGGGCGTGGCGTTGGAGCCGTCGCGCCGGCGCGGGGCGGTCATCGCCGCGGGGCTGGTCGGGTTGCTCGGGCTCGCGGGCTCGCTCTCGAGAGTGGTGACAACGCTTCTCGGCGGGGAGAAGCTGGAGGTGAGTCTCGCGAGCGGTGTCCAGGCGGCGATGGCCGTGCTCACCTCGGTCTTCGTGGCGGTGTGCGTATGGTGGCTTGCGCGAGGCCGCGCTACGGCAGGCTCGGGCGCATGAACATCGACGATGCACGGGCGCTGATGCACGAGTGGGTTCAGAGCGAGGCGTTGCGCGCGCACATGGAGGCGGTGGGGGCGTGCATGGGCGCCGCCGCCGCGGGGCAGGCGTGCCCGGCGGCGGACGCGGAGCGGTGGATCGTCGCGGGGATCCTGCACGACTTTGACTACGAGAAGCACCCGGGGGAGCACCCGCTGACGGGCGTGGCGCACCTGGAGAAGCTCGGGGTCGATCAGGAGATCCGCGAGGCGATACTCGGCCACTACCAGGAGAAGACGGGCGTGGAGCGCCGCACGCCGATGGCCCGTTCGCTCTTCGCGGTGGACGAGCTCGCGGGGTTCATCGTCGCGTGCGCGAAGGTCAGGCCGGACCGGCTGGCGACGCTCGAGCCAAGGAGCGTGGTGAAGAAGCTCAAGCAGCCGTCCTTCGCGGCAGCGGTCAACCGGGAAGACATCGCCAGGGGCATCGGCGAGCTTGGCGTGGACCGCGACGAGCACATCGCGATGTGCATCGGGGCGATCCGGGCGTGCGACCGGCTCGGCATCTAGGTACGCCGGCCCGCTTGGAGTCCGGATGAGCGCGTGATCGTCCGCGCCTCAGGCGACGACCGACGCGACGTCCTTGGCGACGGCCTTGCGGGACTTGTCCCACGAGTAGAACATGTGGCCCCCTGAGTAGTTCTTCAGCGAGATCTGCTTGCGCAGGTCGGGCGGAAGGCGGAGGAGCGAGACCGCGCGCTCGCTGGAGAAGTAGGTGGTGACCAGGTCGTACCAGCCGTGGCAGACGAGGAGCCTGAGCGCCTGGTTGGTGGCCAGCCCGTAGCGGATGTCGTCGGCGCAGTCGAGAGCGCGCCGGTAATACTCGGCCTCGCTGTCGTCCCGCCAGAGCTTGTTGACCTCCTCGCCGAGGAGGAGGTACTCGCGCTCGGTGGTGAGGCCGAGCTCGGCGCGGAGGAGCGCGTTGATGCCGCCGGTGAACGCGCCCATGATGCCGGCGAGCGTGGGGTCGGGGCTGGGGGAGCCCTCGCGATCGGGGAAGACGTTCGGGCCGGTGATCGCGGCGTCGTAGAGGCCGCAGAGGAGGCCCTGATCGCGGAGCAGCTCGCGGGCGAAGACCTCGAACGGGACGCGTCCCTGGTAGCGCTCGACGAGGTCGGGCCGGAGGCCGGTGAGATCGGCGAAGGTGGAGAGGATTCGGGCACGCTCGGCGGCGGGGGTGCGCTCGCCGCGGATGAGGAGCGGGGCGAGGGTCTGCTCGGCGAACTCCTCGGCGGCGGCGCGGAGCGCGTCGGTCCTCATGTCGGCGAAGACTCCGCGGGCGCGCTTGTGGTAGGCGGCGGCGAGCGCCATCGTGGGGACCGTGTTGACCCAGGGCGCAAGGTCGTAATCGGTGCCGCCGATCGCGAGGAAGTCCACCGCGGGGGAGACCATGACCGCACCGCGGAGCCCCACGCCGCGGTCGGGCAGGGAGCGGAGGAGCTTGCCGACGCGGAACCCGCCGTAGCTCTCGCCCGCGATGGAGACCGGGCTCTCCCAGCGCTTGAAGCGGCTGAGCCACTGGGTGACGAACTCGGCGAGGACGTCGATATCGCGCTTGATCTTGAAGAAGGGCTTCTTCGCCTCGGGAAGTTCCTTGGTGCGCTTGGTGGTCTTGTCCTCCTCGGCGTCGACGCCCTGCTGCTCGAGCTTGCTTTCCGCGACGGTGCGGCTGAAGCCCGTGCCGACGGGGTCCACGAAGACGAGGTCGCTGAACGCGAGCCAGCTCTCGGCGTTGTCCACCAGCTTCGCCGGCGGTGGGAGGGCGCGGCCGGTCGGGGTGAAGGGGATGCGGCGGGGCCCGGCGGTCCCGAGGTGCAGGAAGGCGGAGGCGGCGCCGGGGCCGCCGTTGAAGAGGAACGTGATCGGGCGCTCGGCCTTTCGAGGCTCGAGCTGGTAGCTCGTGAAGAAGACCTCCGCGGTGGGCACGCCGCACTCGCGCACGAGAAGCCAGTCGGCGTGGACCCTCACCGCGCCGGCCCGAGGACGCTTGGCTCCCTCGGGCGCCGCTCCCCAGGGGATCTCGCGCTCCACGCCGATGGGCGTTCGGTACGTCTGAGATGGCTCGGGGTTGTGCGGCTGTGGCGTCGTCATGGGGATCCAAGATATCATTGTGCGGGGGGCGGGCCTCAACGCATCGCGCAAGCCCGTCCGGCAGGCTCGACTCGCAAGGATCGGGAAGGCACGAGAGGAAGGCCGGTTCACCCCGGCTTCACCGGCACATCAGGCCATGCCGCCATGATCGCTGGGAGCGGGCGCGGTCCAGGCCGCCCTCGCTTTGTGCCGAGGGGAGCTTCATGGCGATCGGTTCGACCATATTGGGGGGAGCGGGCGCAGCGGCGCGACGCGTCGAAGGGTCGTCGCAGCACGATCTGGTGTGTCGCGTCGGCTACGCCGCTCACGGGTTCGTGTATCTGCTCGTCGGCGTGCTGGCCGTCGACGCGGCGATCGGGAGCGGAACCGACGCCGCCCCGGGGGAGCGGGAGGTGATTCTGTGGCTCGGGCGGGGCGCGTTCGGCACCATCTTGCTGACACTCCTCGGGCTGGGGCTGATCGCGTACAGCTACATGCGCCTCTGGCAGGGGGCGGCGGATCCCCAGGGGCACGGGAACGACGCGAAGGGCATCGGCACGCGCGTGGGGCGATTGGCAAGCGGGCTCACCGCCGCCGGGCTGGCGCTGTATGCACTCTCGCTGGCCTACGGGTGGTTTGCGATCGAGCCGTTGCGGGGCGCGGGCGGGGACCGCGGCACGGCGGATCTCACGGCGCGGGTGATGTCATGGCCGGGCGGCCGGTGGATGGTGGGGGCGATCGGGGCGGGGGTGTGCGCCGGTGGGATTGCGCAGCTCGCGCGGGCGGTGAAGGCGAGCTTTGTTCGCGAGTTGGCGATCACCGCGCAGCAGGAGCGGTGGGTGAGGCCGCTGGGGCGGGCGGCGTACGGGGCGAGGTTCATCGTGTTCCTAATCGTGGGCGGGTTCCTCATCGCGGCCGCGTACTGGGCCGAGCCGGGGCGGGCGCGCGGCCTCGGCGGCGCGCTGCGGGCGCTCCAGGCGCAGGCGTACGGCCCGTGGCTGCTGGGGCTGACCGGCGCGGGGCTGGTGGCGTTCGCGGTGCTCCGAGGGGTGTACGCGAGGTACGCGGTGTTGCCGGGCGGGGGGCGGGCCGGCGCGGGGCGGCAAGGCCCGTAACTCGGTCACACACGGTCGAGCGTGGCGTCCTCCAGCCGGAGGCCCGCCGCGCGGGCGAACTCGGCGAGCTGGAGGCGGTTGGTGGTCTTGAGTTTTCGCGGAGCGTCTCGCAGTGGCGTTCGATCGTGTTGGGGGAGCGGTGCAGCGCGGCCGCGATCTGCGGCGTGGACATGCCGTGGCCGATGAGGGCGAGCACCTCCATCTCGCGCCTGGTGAGCACGTCGAGGGGTCCGAGGTGGGCGAGCCTGCTCTCGACGATCTCGAAGGCGTCGGGGTGGGCCGGGTCACTCTCCCCTTCGATCGTGATGACGAAGAACATCTGCTCGGCGTCTCCCGGCTCGGAGATGCGGTGGATCGTGCTCTGGATCTGGCGTCCGTGCCGGATGTGGCGGATGATGGCGGGCTTGTCCGTCTCGATGATGCCCCGCAGGACCGCCATGCGCTCCGCCGCCCATGCGTCGCCGAAGAGCTCGTTGAGCGACTTGCCGATCGCCTCGCTGGGCGTAGCCTGCAGGAAGAGCTCGGTGCACCGCGCGTTGGCGAAGCGGACGACGCCGTTGGCGTCGACGATCGAGAACCCGACGCCGGGCTCGGAGTGGAGCAGGGCGCGGAGCTCGAACGGCGGAGGCAGTCGGCCCGGGCCTCCGGGAGAGTCGGGTCTGTCATTCATGGACGCATGGTACCTGCGATCGCCCTGCTTCCCCAGCGACGCGTGAGGCGGGAGGAGTCGTGGGACGTTCGAGCTTCGGGGCTGCTGGGCTCCGCGCCGGCCCGAATGGGTGCCGGACCGCGGGTGGGCGAACCGCGTACGATGCCCGCTGCGGTGAGGCGGCGGAGGGCGCGGGATGCAGTCGGAGTTCGCGAACACCTATGAGGACGCGACGCGCGCGGGGTCGTACGCGACGCTGGACTTCCCGGGCACGTACTACCTCGCGTTCCGGGATCTGCCGGCGATCATCGCGAGGCACGCATCCGGGACTCGGGCGCTCGACTTCGGCTGCGGGGCGGGCCGATCGACCCGGTTCCTGAAGGCGTTGGGCTTCGAGACGATCGGGGTTGACATCTCCGAGCAGATGCTGGCGCACGCGCGTGGGCGGGATCCGGCGGGGGACTATCGCCTCGTGCGCGATGGGGAGCTCGGCGGCCTCGGGGCCGGGGCGTTCGACCTCGTGCTGTGTGCGTTCCCGTTCGACAACGTGCCGACGATGGAAAGAAAGGTCGCGATCTTCCGCGGGCTGGCGGGGGCGCTGGCGCCGCGGGGGCGCATCCTGAACGTGGTCACGTCACCGGAGACGTACGTGAACGAGTGGGCGTCGTTCTCGACGAAGGAATTCCCGGAGAACCGTCGGGCCAAGAGCGGGGACAGGGTGCGGATCGTGATGCTCGACGTGCCGGATCGACGCCCGGTCGAGGACGTGCTCTGGACGGAGGGGGCATACCGCGAGACGTACGCGGGAGCGGGGCTGGAGGTGGTGGAGGTGTGCCGGCCGCTGGGGCGTGCCGGGGAGCCCTGGGACTGGGTGAGCGAGACGCGGATCGCGCCGTGGACGGTGTACGTGCTTCGCGGGAGCGGCTGAGCCCCGGGGGCGCCGGCCGGGCCGGGCCTATTCTTTGGTGAAGGTGCGGAACACGCCCGGGCAGAGGAGGGAGCCATGGCCGACCATGTCTACAAGGTGATCGAGGTGGTGGGCTCGAGCGCCGAGTCGAGCGACGCGGCGGTGCGCCGGGCGATCGAGATCGCCGGGCAGACCGTGCACCACATGCGCTGGTGCGAGGTGGTCGAGACGCGGGCGCACATCGAGAACCAGAAGATCGCGCACTGGCAGGTGAAGGTGCGGATCGGGTTCACGCTGGAGCGGTCGATGTGAGCGCGTGGTCCGCGCCTTGTCGCCCCCTACGGGACGCGAGGGACTCCGACCGCAGGTGGGTCGTCGGTGAGACTTCCGCGATCGGGCGCTAGAGATTGCCTCTTCGCTCCTGCTCAAGCTCCAGCGCCTCGAAGAGGGCCTTGAAGTTCCCCTTCCCGAAGCTCTGGCTCCCGCGCCGGCAGATGATCTCGAAGAAGAGGGTGGGGCGGTCCTGGAGGGGCTTGGTGAAGAGCTGCAGCAGGTAGCCCTCGTCGTCGGCGTCCACGAGGATGCCGAGGTCGCGGATGCGCTGGTGGTCCTCCTTCACGCCCTCGTGCCCGTGCTCGCGCAGGGTCTTCTCGACGCGGTCCCAGACCACGTCGTAGTAGCTGTCGGGGAGGGCGAGGAAGTCGACGCCGCGCCGGCGCAGCTCGGCGACGCTGGCGAGCTCGTCGTCGGTGCGGAGGGCGAGGTGCTGGACGCCGGGGGTGTTGTCGTGCCAGTCGAGGTACTCCTGGACCTGGCTCTTCTTCTTGCCCGCGGCGGGCTCGTTGATGGGCATCTTGATGAGGTGGTTGCCCGAGGCCATGACCTTGGACATGAGGGCCGAGTACTCGGTCGAGATGTCCTTGTCGTCAAAGTGCTTGAACATGGCGAAGCCGAGGACGTTCTCGTACCAATCGACCCAGTAGTTCATCTTCCCTTCCTCGACGTTGCCGACGAGGTGGTCCACGTACTTCAGGCCGCAGGGGTGGCGGGTGTTGTGCTCGTTGACCGGCGAGTCGATCTTCCTGAAGACGGGCATGAACTCGGCGCCCTTCTTGACGTTGGGGAGGGCGTAGTGGCCGGTGCGGCTGACGAAGGTGTGGATGCAGCGGCCGTAGGTGTGGATGCTGGCGACGGTGACCGCGCCGCGCTCGTCCTTGATGACGCGGGGCTCGCGGGCGGGCTTGGCGCCGTTCTTGAGGGCCTGCTCGTAGGCCTTGACGGCGTCGTGCACCGTGAAGGCGACGTCCTTGACCCCGTCGCCGTAGAGCTTGATCTCCTCGGAGGCGGGGTGCTCCTTGGTGAGGGGAGAGGTGAGCATGAGGCGGATATTGCCCTGGGTGAGGAGGTAGTCGGCCTCGTCCCGTGAGCCGGTGGTGAGGTCGGCAATCTGGGAGATGTGGAAGCCGAAGGTGTGGGCGTAAAAGTAGGCCGCCTGCTTGGCGTTGCCGACGTACAAGCGGACGTGGTCGACGTCGACGAGCTGCAGCGGATCGGCGGAGACGGCCGGGATGGCGGTGGGGGTGGTCTTGGCGGTGGTCATGGTTGCCTCCCTGCGGATGAATCGTGTCATGCGTTCCCGGCGGCGGGACCGATCATACTAGTTGGCCGGCTCCTGGAGGTCCGGCCGGCGCCCGCGGACAGGAGTTTGTACGGTCCGCGGGGCCCCGAGGTGACAGCGTCGTGCGTCCACCCTACCCTATAGACCTTGTTCTGAGGCACCTCCGCATCGGGGCCGTGATGGATCGCGGGGCCACAGTGGGGCGGGGCGGTGTGTGGCGGCTTGGCGCGTGAGCCGGACGGAGTCGGCGGCGTTCGGGCTAGAGGGCATGTTCGAATGAGCGAAGTGACAGGGCGCGTTCGGTTCGGTCCCTATCGCCTGGTGCGGGAACTGGCGCCGTCGAGGCTGGCCCCTCGGTGGCTGGCGCTGCGGGAGTCGGACCAGACGAGCCACGCGATCTACCGCTTCGGGACCTGTCAGGAGCGCGTCGAGCGTCGCCGGCACACGCGCGCGATGCAGATGCTCAGCGGGCTGCAGCACCCGCACCTGCTCTCGATCGAGATGTGCTCGTTCGGGACCGGGGACGAGGCGTGGGCGGTGACGCCGTACACGGGGAACCACGACAGCATCGTCACGCTCGAGGACGTGGCGCGGGCCAAGGGCGAGTCTCTGCCCCCGTTCGAGGCCGAGCGGGCGGTGCTGCAGGTGCTCGAGGGCGTGGCGCACGCGCACGGCGAGGGCGTCTGCAACGGTCCGATCTCGATCGACCAGGTGCTCGTCGACAGGCACGGGTGCATTCTCATCGAGATGTACGGCGTCGGCCGGATCCTGCAGGGGCTCGATCGGGGCAACTCCGAGCTGGTCCGGGACGAGGTGCGCTCGGTCGTCGAGATCGCCTATCGCCTCGTGACCGGACTCCCGGCGGACGAGCCGCGGATCCCGGCGGGGCGGCTGGCGCGGCGCCTTCCGCGGGCCTTCGAGGAGTGGCTGGAGGAGGGGCTGGACGCCACCGGTGGATTCCAGTCCGCGACGGAGGCCATCGGCAGGCTGCCTCACCGTCGGCCCGAGCCCGAACCGTCGCGGGTGCGCACGGTGCTGGGGCGTCTGAAGGCCTGGTCTCGCTGAGCGGTTCAGCCGCCCTCGCCGAGTGAGCCGCCGTCCACTTCCGCGACCTTCTGAAGCAGCCGGGCGAGACGCTCGCGGTGCTCGGGAGTCAGGGCCTCACCGAACCGCTCCTCGAGCCGCTCGGCGATGAGGATGGCGTGCGGCTCCATGACCGCGCGCTCGAGCGCCTCCAGCCAGGCATCCGGGGACGCGTCGAGCTGTTCCGCCTGATCGATGCGGTTGAGCCAGAGCAGGAGAACCGCCCGGAGATCGACGAGCTCGGCCCGGGTCGCGGGGAACTCGGTCTCGGGGATCAGAGAGAGGGCGTTCAGCGCATCGCTGGGGTTGCCGAGCGCCACGTTGGTGCGGGCGAGCAGGAGCAGACCCTCGGCGAGATGGGACGCTTGCCCGGGCGAGGCCAGGCGCTCCGGGGCGATGAGCGGGTTGAGCAGGGGGAGGGCGTCCGTCGGTTCGGAGGTGAGCTTGGCCAGGCGGACGAGCTCGTCCGTCGGGAGCACCGCCGCGTACTCGGCGAGCACCCGGGCGCGGACCTGGGGCGAGGGAGCGGGCAGGCGGGCGAGCGCCGAGTAGCCCCGGGCGTCCTGCAGGTGCGCCCGGGCGGCCCGGCCGGCGGCCTCGAAGATCGCCGGATCATCGGTCGCGGCGGCGAGGATGACATCCATCTGGTCTGCCCGCAGGCCGAGGGCGTCCGCAGCCGTCGCCCGGGCCGGGGGGTCGGGGCTGCGCAGCAGCTCCTGGACGCGGGCAAGGTCTCGTTCGTCGCCGAGGGTCGCGAGCAGCCGGCAGGCGGCGCCGGTGAGGCTTGCGGTGTCGAGGGGACGAAGACCCTTGAGGATCGCCTCGCGCTCCTCGTCGGACTGGAGGTACCCGGCCCGCAGGAGGGCCCAGGCGAGCCCCGCGGCGCGGAGCCGCAGCGCCGGCGCGGCCTCAAGCCACCGGAGCGCGGGTCGCACGGCCAGGGGCGAGGGCCAGCGGGAGGCGGCCTGGAGGAGGGCGTCCGCGGCGCGGGGGTCGGCTTCCTTGTCCAGGGCGGCGAGTATGGGCGCCCCCGCGTCGGGCGGGGCGAGGCGGTTGAGCACCAGCGCCGCCTGGGCGCGGACGAGCGGGTCGGGGTTCTGGAGAAGGCCGATCGCCGCCTCGGCGACCGCGGGCTGGAGCACCCGGTTCTCGCTCAACTCCCGGTTGACGAGCTCGAAGCCGAGGTTGCGCAGCGGCGGGACCTCGTCGGTGAGCAGGCGGACGAGGACGCCCGAGCGGCTCTCGACCGGGGTGAGCAGGTGGATCTGCCTCCATGCGTCGATCAGCCGCCGCTCCGCATCGCTGAGGCTCGTCTCGAGCCGCTGCACGCGCCGCGACTGGGCGAGCAGAAGCTCCTGCTCCCACTGGCGCTCGCTCAGCGTGAGGGACCGAGCGAGCCACTCGCGCCACGACGCAGGGTTGGCGCCGAGATCGTCGCGTCCGCTGAGCTGCGCGAGGCTTTGCAGCGCGGCGTCACGGACGCCCGGGGGCTGGGAGTCGGGGGTCAGCTCGATGAGTGCGGCGGCGGCCTCGCGGGATCGACACGAGGCCAGGGCGCGGATCGCATCGATGCGGAAGGGGCTCGCGGCGTCGCGGGCGATCGCGAGGAAGGGGGCGAGGCAGCCGGACGGAGCCTGGGGCAGCCGCGAAGCCGCGATCAGGATGGTTCTGGAGGCCTCGCCCGCGGTGGGGTCGCTCGCGAGCAGGTCGAGCGTGCGGGCGAGGGTCGCCGTGTCCTGGGGGTTCTGGAGGATCTGCGTGGCCGCGGCGAGCCGCGATTCGGGGCTGGCCCCGGCCTCGACAAGTTGGTCGTACGGCGTCGGGGGGGCGGGGGCGGGCTGGGCAGGGAGCGGCGCCTGGAGCCAGAGGAGGACGAGAAGGGCCGCGAGACGGCTGAAGCGCTGATGAGCGGGGCGGATGGAGGGCTTTGGGCGGCGTCTGGGCATGCGCGGATCGGCGGCGTCGGGGCCGCGCGGGGCAAATCGTACCCGGTGCGCGGCTTCATGGAACCGATGTATTCCTCCGTCTAGCATGAGTGTCGTGTCCCAGGCCTTCAACTCCGGCGAGTGCCCATGAACGAGTGGTTCGACGCAGAGGATCACGTCGAGCGAGCGCACGAGCTGTACGAGGCCGGGCGTTGGGACGAAGCGGAGAAGGAGCTTCGGCAGGCGCTTGCCCGGAATCCCTTTCAGGCCGAGTGGCACTTCAACCTCGCTCTGACGCTGGAGGCCGCGGGCCGGTTCCGTGACGCGGCGGACTCGTACAAGAAGTCGTTCGAGCTGGGGACCGGCGACGCCCAGACTGCGATCCTGGTGGGACTCAACTCCCTTCGGGCGGGGGACCCCGAGGGTTCGCTGCCGTGGCTGGAGAGGGCCGCGGAACTCGACGGCTCCCGCGTCGACGCCCTGATCTACAAGATCGAGGCCCTCACCCAGATCGGCAAGCACGAGCAGGCGGAGGTGACTTTTTACCTCGCCCAGCAGGTTGATCCGGAGAGCGCGGAGCTTTACGCGGCGATGGCCGAGTCGCTCCTGGCGCGGGACCTGCACGACAAGGCGGTGTGGTGCCTGCGTGAGGCCGCCCGGCTGGACCCGGAGCTGCCGCGGGTCGAGGCCAAGCTGGCCGAGGCGTACGCGAGGACAGGCCGGCTCGAGCGGGCCCGGCAGCTCTACCTGCGGGAGCTGCGCCGGGACCCGGGGAGCATCGACACGCTGCTGGACCTGGGCGAGCTCCTGGTCGAGATGAACCGGGACGCGGAGGCCTCGGAGAAGTTTCGGCGGGTGCTGGAGCTGGAGCCGGACAACGCCGACGCGCACTTCAACCTGGGGCGTCTGGCGGCGAAGCTGGGGGACCGCGCCGGGGCCATGCGGCAGTTCGACCTGGTGGTGCGGCTTGACCCCGGCTACCCGCGGGCTCGGTGCTGCATGGTCGCCGAGCTGCTGTGCTCGCGCCAGGCGGGGAGCCTCGAGCGGGCGCGGGCGCTGCTCCTGGCGGAGCTCCGCGATCAGAGCGAACGTCCGGCGCGGTTCAGCGCCGAGGAGATGGACGAGCTGGGCCAGCTGCTGCTCGACGCCGACCTGCCGACCGAGGCGGCGCGGGTGTTCAAGCGGCTGATCGCGCGGCGCTCCAACGACGCCAAGGCGCACCACTCGCTGAGCGTGTGCCACTTCCTGCGCGGGGAGCGGGCGCAGGGCATGGAGTGCGCCCGGGCGGCGCTGCGGCTGGAGCCGCGGTACATCGCGCCGATGCACAACCTGGCGATGGCCTACCTCGAGCAGGGGCAGTGGACACGGGCGCGGTACTGGGCCACGCAGGCTCGCCGCCTCGACCCGGACGACCCCTCGCTGCGCCGGCTCCGCCTGAAGTTGCGAGTGCAGGCGATCTTCGAGGTGGCCCGATGGATGGGGCGGATCGTCAAGCCGGGAAAGCGGCGGATCGCGGAGCCGGCGGGCGGGGACAGCGGTGCGCTCAACGGATGAGTGGGCGCGGCGCATCGAGCGCGTAGAGAGATGCGGACGCGGTTCGATTCGACGACGAGGTGAGCGCACTGCTCTGACGCGAACGCCCGCACGAGCGGCCCCGCGGCGCGAGAACCGTGATCGCCGGTCCTGCCGGCGCACCGGTCAGCTCCGCAGAGCCTCCGCGGACTGGTGGCACGCGCACGATCCATCGCGGAGGCGCGGCCCGCACCCACTCACCCCCGGAGCGCGAGCAACCTCGCGGCCTCCTCGACGTCCTTGTCGCCGCGGCCGGAGCAGTTGATGACGATGTGCTCGTCCTCGCGCATCTCGATCGCGAGGCGGACGCCCTCGGAGACGGCGTGCGCGGATTCGAGCGCGGGGATGATGCCCTCGGAGCGGGCGAGGTGGAGGAAGGCGTCCAGGGCCTGGTCGTCGGTGCAGTGGGTGTACCTGACTCGGCCGGCGTCCTTCCAGAAGGCGTGCTCGGGGCCGACGCCGGGATAGTCGAGGCCGGCCGAGCACGAGTGCACCGGGGCGGTCTGCCCGTTCTCGTCCTGGAGCACGTAGCTGAGCGAGCCGTGGAGGATGCCCGGCTGTCCGAAGGCCAGCGGGGCGGCGTGCTTTCCGGGCTCGTTGGAGGTGCCGCCGGCCTCGACGCCGACCAGACGCACCGAGGGCTCATCGATGAAGGGGTAGAAGATGCCGGCGGCGTTGGAGCCGCCGCCGACGCAGGCGACGACCGCGTCGGGGAGCTTGCCGAACATGCGGAGGCACTGTGCCTTGGTCTCCTGGCCGATGACCGACTGAAAGTCGCGGACGATCATCGGGAAGGGGTGGGGCCCGACGACCGAGCCGAGGATGTAATGGGTGTGCTCGACGGAGTCCATCCAGTCGCGCATGGCCTCGTTGGTGGCGTCCTTGAGCGTGCGGGACCCGGCGTTGACCTCGATGACGTTGGCTCCGAGCATCTTCATGCGGGTCACGTTGAGCCGCTGGCGGCGGGCGTCCTCGGCGCCCATGTAGACGTCGCACTCGAGGCCCAGGTGGGCGGCGGCGGTCGCGCTGGCGACGCCGTGCTGGCCGGCCCCGGTCTCGGCGATGATGCGGCGCTTGCCCATGCGCCGCGTGAGGAGCCCCTGGCCGAGCGTGTTGTTGACCTTGTGGGCGCCGGTGTGGGCGAGGTCCTCGCGCTTGAGCCACATGGTGGCGCCGTGCCCGTGCGAGGCGCGGGCGCGGGCGTTGGCGGTGAGCCGCTTGGCGAGGAAGAGGGGCGTGGGGCGGCCGACGTAGTGCTTCTGGAGCTCGCGGAGCTCGTCCCAGAATCGCTCGTCGCGCCGGACCCGCTCGTACGTCTCGGCCAGCTGCTTGAGGGCGGCCACAAGCGTCTCGGGCACGTACGCGCCGCCGAAGGGCCCGAAGCGGCCCCCGGGCGAGGGGGCGTCTGAGAGGTGCTGCGGCGCGGCGGGGGGCGGCGTGTCGGCGGTGGTCATGGCCGGAGTGTAGAGAGGGGAGGGGGGGAGAAGGTGGAGAGAGCTGAGAGCAGAGAGCAGAGACGGAGAGACGAAGACGCCGGGAGACGGGATGGCGCGCGGTCAGTCGGATCGCGGGGGCGCGTTGGCGGCGGCGCGGACGCCGGCGCGCTCGTCGACCCGCCGCAGGAGGAGCAGCCCCGCGGCGAAGAAGCCGGCCAGGACGAGGAGAGAAACCGGCAGCCCGAGAGCGTTGCGCACCTGGCCGAAGGCGACGACGCCGACGATGGTGGCGAGCTTGTAGGCGGCCCCCCACAGGCCGAAGAACTCGCCCGAGCGATCGAGCGGGCTGAAGGCGCCGACGACGGCGCGGCTTGCGGTGCCGATGCCTCCGAGCCCGACCCCGATGAGGCCGGCGACGACCCAGAAGGCCACACGCAGGCCGGCGCCGGGGTCGCCCTCGGCGGGCATGAGCGCCCGGAGGCCGGCGAGGCCGGCCGTCGCGACGACCCAGGTGACCAGGAAGACGCCGACCGTGCGGGTGTGCCCGAGCCGGTCCTGGAACCTGGCGACGAGGGCCGAGGCGAGGCCGGCGGTGACGGCGATGAGCAGCGCGAAGAGGATGGTCTGGGCGAGGCTGTTGCCCAGGTCGTCGGAGATCAGCCCGAGAAAGTAGATGACCGTGGTCGTTCCGAGGCTGTAGACGAAGAAGGCGACGAGGAAGCGGGCGAGGTGGCGGTAGCGCCGGGCCTCACGGGCGCTGGCGGCGAGGCGCCGGAGGGCCTGGCCGACGATGCTGCTGGCTGCGCCCGGCTGTGGCGTCGCGCGTTCGCGGAGGAAGAGGAACGCCGGGAGGATGCCGGCGGCGAACCAGACGCCCGCGATGACGAACATCGGGCGGGCCTCGGCGGCCTCGGCCCGGTCGAACGCGAAGGCGTAGACCGCGGTGATCCCGAGCAGGAGCAGCGCGCCGACGTAGCTCATCGTCCAGCCGAGGGCGGAGACGTACCCGACGTTCCTGGGGGTCGAGATCTCCGGGAGGAACGAGCCGAGGAAGTTCTCGCCCAGGCCGCAGGCGAGGGCCGCGACCACGTAGAGCGCGAACGCAAGCCCGGCCTGCCCTGGCTGGATGAGGGCGAGCGAGGCGGTGAGCGAGGCGCAGACGACGCCGCTGGCGAGGAGCATTTCGCGTTTCCACGCGCGCTGGTCGGCGAGGGCCCCAAGGACGGGCGAGAGGACGACGACGAGCAGCATGCTCGCGGCGACCATGAGGCTCCAGGTGGTGCGGCCCCTGTCGGGCTCGCCGACGACGACCTGCTGCACGAAGAGGCTGAAGAGCAGGGTGTTGATGAGCAGCTGGAACGACTGGTTGGCGAGGTCGAACATGCCCCAGGCCCAGACTGCGCGGCCGTTGGGGAGTCGGGCGAATGGGTTGAGCTTCCCGGCCATGGGGCGGCAGGATAGCACGCGCGGTTTCGGCTGAGCGGGGTTTCATGGACGGCGCACCCAGGCTTCATGCCAGAGCGGTTCAATTCTGCGAAGGCGGCGCGCGGCGTCCGCCGGCGACACCTCACCGGAGGAATGGGCATGAGCAAGCTACTCAGGGGCGGCCTCGCGGGGCTCGCGGCGTGGAAGTGGGGCGGGGGGATCATCGGGACGATTCTGGTCTTCCTCCTGGTCTACTTCCTGCTGGGCGTGATCTTCTGAGCGGCCGCCGGAGGACGGTGAGCGACGGCCATAGGCGCACTTCACCGTGCGCAGGGGGAGCAGACGCCGCGGAGGCTTTGAGGAGCGTCCATGAACGAACTCGTCCGCATCATTCTGATCATCGTGCTGGTGCTTCTCGTCCTGGCCCTGCTGCCGGCGTGGCCCTACAGCGCGGGCTGGGGTTACTTCCCCAGCGGCGGGGCGCTCCTGCTGCTGGTGCTCGTGCTTCTCGTGGTGTTTCTCTCGGGGCGCAGGCCCTGATGCAGTGGGGGAGAGGGGGCACGCGGGATCGTGAGACGCGGCGTGGTCATCATCAACCGCTCGGCGGGCGGCGCCGGAGCGCTGCGCGACCTCGGTGAGCGGGTGTCGGACGCGCTGCGTGCCCGTGGGCTCGAGCCGGATGTGCGCGAGGTCGAGCCCGCGGCTCTCGCCAACGAGTTGGCGCGTGTCGGGCGGGTGGATCTCCTGGTCATCGGCGGGGGCGACGGATCGATCCGGTCCGCGGCCGCGCGGGCGATGGAACTCGACATCCCCCTCGCCGTGCTGCCCTTGGGGACCATGAACCTGGTGGCGAGGGACTTCGGGGTGCCGCTGACGGGGGCGGAGGCGGCCGAGGCGCTCGCGGGGGGAGAGCTCGCGCGGATCGACGTCGGTGAGGTGAACGGGCGGCTGTTCCTGCATTCGGTCGTGCTGGGGATCGTGCCGAGCATGGGCGCGGAGCGCGAACGCTTGCGTGGGCGGAGGGGCCTTGGCGCGACGGTCGATCTGGCGCTGCGGATGTGGGGCGTGATCCGGCGCGAGCGTGCGCTGCGCGCAACGCTGGAGTTCGGGGGGCGAAGGCGCCGGGTGCGCACCTTCATGATCGCCGTCTCGGCAAACCGTCTGCGGGCGGCGGCGCCGGCGGCGCTGCTGCGCGACTCCCTCCAGGCGGGGGAGCTTGGCCTCTACTGGGCGACGCATCAGACGCGGGCGGGGCTGCTGCAGCTGCTCGGCGGGCTGGGCACGGGTCTGTGGGGTCTTGACGAGCGGGTCGAGCGGCACGCGGCGCGGGAGGTGACGGTGCGGGCGCGTCGGCGCCGGATTCTCGTCTCGATCGACGGGGAGCCGGAATCACTGGCGCTGCCTCTACGATTCCGCGTGCGGGCGGGGGCGCTGCGCGTGCTGGTCCCGGCTCGGGTGGCGCAGGAGACGGCCGGGACGGATGCGTAGGGTGACGCACATCGCGGACGTGCACTTCGGGGCGACCACGGCGGAGGCGGTGCAGGCGCTCGAGGCGGCGCTCGGCGTGCTCGCGCCGGACATCGTGGTGGTGAGCGGGGACCTGACGCAGCGGGGGCGGCGGAGCGAGTTCCGCGAGGCCGCGGCGTTCGTGGAGCGGCTGCCGGGGATCGTGGTCACCGTGCCGGGGAACCACGACGTGCCGCGGGAGAGCGCCGGCCGGTTCGTTCGCCCGCTGCACCGCTTTCAAGGTTCGGTCGGGGCGGTCTCGACCGACCGGTTCGCCGACCGCGAGGTGGCGATCATCGGCGTGAACTCGGCGCGGGCGTGGGGGCCGCACTGGAACTGGGCGCACGGGCGGGTGGGGCACGGGGACATCGCGGCTGCGCGGGAGTGGCTCGCGGCGCGTCCGGCGGGGTCGTTCGGCGGGCTTGTCGTGCACCACCCGCCGGTGCTGTTCGAGCCCCGGCGCGGGTTCAGGGAGCTGGGAAGGGGCCGGCGTCTGCTGGAGATGCTCGGCGAGGTCGGCGCCGAGGCGGTGATGTCGGGGCATCTGCACGCGACGGGGTGGCGCGTGATCGACGGCGTGCTGCACATGCAGGCGGGGACGAGCGCGTCGCACCGGGTGCGGGGCGAGGCGAACGCGTTTCTCGTGCTGGACGTGCACGAGGACCGGTTGGAGCTGGAGGAGTGGCTGGTGGGGGAGAAGGGGGAGTTTGCACGAGGCAGGCAGGAGCGAATCGTGCGCCCTCGCATCCACTCGCCAGACGCGCGCTCGGTGGTAGAAGCCGGCGTCGGGCGATTCCCACGTCAGGGCGACAGGCGCTGATGCACCTGACTCGGGGAAGCGTTTGGTATGCGCGCAATACAAGCTGCGAACACGAGAGTCAGAATCACCTGGGCACCGAGTACGCCGTGCACAGCCCGTTCGTGTGAGCTGCTCAGGAACGGGTAATAGCTTTCGTGTAGTCTGCGCGCGAGCCAGGAGTCAGCGGCCTCCGCATCGGTTGGAACGTTCTCCGGATGTACTTCGATGACACCGGTCTCGAGCAGCACGCGAACTTGACTGCCAACCCGCAAGGATGTCGAAAAGTCTTGTGCTTTCCCCACGGCCGGCATCAAGATACCGATGATGAGCATCTCAATCGTGGTGGTGATCGCCATGATTGCTATCACTCCGCCTTTCGACATATTTGTCGCTCCCTTCAGGGCGTCCGGAACGGACTCGCAGAGGTGTACCTGCCTCCGCAGGTTCAGGACGGGGACAGAGAAGATCCACGTCAACGCATGAGGAGTTGGGCGCTTCGCCGGAGGCGGTCCCAATCGAATGCAGGCCCGGGGTCGATCTTGTTCTGCTGGATGTGGTAGTGGCCGAGAAGGCCGCGGTAGGCGGCGAGCTCGTCGGGGGTCATGGCGCGCGTGAGCAGTGCGCCGCGCGCATCGCGGGGGTAGTCGCAGCGGATCTCCGGGAGCACGCGGCAGAGGGTGGCGGTGAGCTTGGCGAGGGACTCGTACTGCTCGGGCGTGAAGTCGTGCTGCACGAGTGGGATTCCGTGGATCTCTCCGCGCGCGAGGTCCGGGCGCGCGGGCCGACCGGTGAAGCCGGCGGTGCGGATGCCCCCGTCGCCCTGCCACGCGGGGACCGTGATCCGCGTGCCGCGCG
>CAYTAH010000045.1:0-32651 GCA_964435785.1 uncultured Phycisphaeraceae bacterium
GCGCCCGTGCGTTGGCCGGTGTCGTCGCGAACCCCCGGTGCGCCGACAGCCAGGAGATCTCCCTCCGCCGCCATCGGACCAAAGCCGTCTCCGGGCTCGCCGTCGTCGGCCACCAGCTTCTGCACCTGGTATTGCGCCTGCGCGCCCGCGGCCGCCCCCAGCACCACCGCCGCCGCAACAAGCCGTGACACGCTCGAGAACCGTTCCATGAGACCCTCCTTCACCCTCGCGGGTGCGCGGCGGGCGCCGGGGTGCGGCGGTCCCGCCGCGGGGCATTGCATTGCGGAATGAGACCGAGTCCCTGAAAACCTGCCGTCTCGCCGCGAGCACCTCCTCCCCCCATGCACGAGCCCGCCGGACGGGAAGGCCCCGCCCGGCGCGGGTCACGCGACCGCCTCAGCAGCCGCCAGCCCAGTCGTTGAGGAAGGCGAGCACGTCCTGGGTGTCGATGGTCCCGTTCTGGTCCCAGTCGGCGCGGGTGTCGCCGGAGGCCCAGGCGTTGAGGAAGGCGAGCAGGTCGCGGGTGTCGATGAGGTAGTCTTCGTTGAAGTCGGGGGGGCAGGAGCAGGCGAGGTCGAACGCATACGCAGACTCGTTCCCTACCGCTCCCACGAGGGCGGTGTCGCCGTCGAGGGAAGCGGAACGGGCGAACGCCGCGCCAGCACTGCCGTCGGGAGCGGTGCGCTTGACCACCTGCGTCCACACGCCGCCGCTCCGCTCGAACACGTACGCCGAGCCGGAGTTCGGGCCGAAGTCTTCGTCACCTTCGGCTCCCACGAGGGCGGTGTCGCCGTCGAGGCAGGCGGAGGAGCCGAACAAGTCGCCCGACGCGCCATCGGCGGCGGTCAGCGTTGCGGCGTGGGTCCACACACCACCGACCCTCTCGAAGACGTATGTTGCGCCCGCGTGGTTGGGGATCTCCTCCTGGGGTGCTGCGACCAGGGCGGTGTCGCCGCTGATGGCGACGGACCACCCGAAGAAGCCATACGGGTCGCCGGTGGGATCGCTCAGGATCGCGACCTGCGTCCACGTGTCTCCGACACGCTCGAAAATGTACGCGTGAGACACCGATGGATAGATCTCGCCCACGATGGCCCTCTCCCCATCGAGGCACACGGACACGCCCCACACGAACGGGGGCTGGCCGTCGGGGGTGAGCGTGGCGACCTGTGTCCACTCGCCGCCGACCTTCTCCAGCACGTAGACCGCATACTCACTGATATCGGAACTCCCCGCGCCCACGAGCGCGGTGTCGCCGTCCATCGAGACGGAGGCGGCGCTGAGCCCCCCGGAGCCCGGGGCATCCAGCTTGGCGACTTCCGTCCATATTCCCGCCATCCGCTCGAAGACGTACACCGAGTCGATCGCTTGTGCGATGGCCGTGTCGCCGCTGAGCGAGACGGACTGACCGAAGAAATCGCCCGCTGCCCCATCGGAGGCGTTGAGCTTATCAATCTGGTCCCAGTCCCGGGTCTTCTCGAAGAAATACACGGCGCCGGAGTTCAGTCCCCAACCGTCCTCATAGGGCGCCCCGACGATAATGCTGTCGCCGCTCGCGGCGGCGGATTGTCCGAACTGGTCGTCCGGGGTCCCGTCGCTGGCGGTGAGCTTGTCCGGGAGGCATTGAGCGCTCGCGGAAGACCACAGCCCGGACACCAGCAACGCGGTCCCGATGCGGAACATCGATCGGCTGCGTGACATGGATCGACCCCTCCTGCGGTGCGCGGGTGCGCACCCGGCGGGATCGTTCGAGGCCGCCAGATGCAGCCCGCGCCTGGTTCGTGGCCCGGCAAGCCTGGTGAGAACGGAGCCGTACCCCAAGCCGATCCTACAGCGGGGTGCGGGAGCAGGCGGGACGAACCCGCGAGAGGAGGCAGAATGGGGGAAGTTTTCTCGTGCACGGCCACGGGTGCGCCGGACTATTCCCCGGCGCGGGGGCCGTCCGCCGCGTGCGCGGGGCGGTGGCGCGGCACGCGGGGGCGCGCGCGTGCCGACGCGGCTTAGCATCGGTGATGCGGCGACGGGCCGGGAGAGCGCGGCCGGGGGTGGTGCGCGATGCGCGGGGGCGGGCGGTCACGCTGCTGGACCCGATGCACGACTGGCTCGCGGGCCGGCACGAGACGATCCCGAAGGAGACGCTCGAGGCGGTGGTGCGCGAGGTCTCCGGGCACGTGGCGGCGGATCGGCGGCGGATCCTGGCCGGCGTCGCGTGCTTCGGGCTCGTGTTCGCGGCGGCCGCGGCGGCGATTGCGGTAAGCGTCGTGCGCGAGGGGCGCGGCGCGTGGGGCGACCTGGTCGGGTCGCTCGTCTTCACGGGCCCCGCGCTCGCGGCGATGGCGGTGGCGGGGGTGTGGCTTCCGCTGGAGGCGGCGAGGCGATCGCGCCTCGCGCGCGTGCGGGGCGCGATGCTGCGCCAGGGGCATTGCCCGCACTGCGGCTACGGGCTTCGGGGCGTGCCGGCCTCAGCGGAGGGGCTGGTGGTGTGCCCGGAGTGCTCGGCGGCGTGGCGGGGGGTTGGGGCGGAGGGTTGACGCGGAGCGGTGGGATTCCCGCGGGGCGCCGGTCGGCGGAAGGCAGCCTCGCCGGGGCCGGCCGGTAGAGTCGGCATGACGCTCTGGTTCAGGCATGGCGCGGCGGCGCTCGTGCTCGGGGTGGTCACGTCGTGGCTGCTCGCGTGGGGGGTGGCGATGACGGGGCCGGAGGCGAACGGCGGGGCTCGCCAGTGGTGGGTGTGCCGCGCATCGTCGGAGGCCTGGTCTTGGTATGTCACGGCGCGGTCGAGCTTCGGGCACCGGGAGTACGTGTTCCGGGCCGCGCGCGACGGGGGCGAGGCGGTAGCGCCGCCGGCGCCGCGCCTGCCGCGCTGGGCGATGGTGAATCGGATCCGCATGCGGACCGATGCGCAGGGGTTCGGGTGGCCGTGGGCGTGCGCGCGGCTGGTGACGGGGTGGGGCGGGGGCGAGCACGACGGGCTTGCGGTCTCGCGCCGGGCGCGCCTGCCGCTGACGCCGATCTGGCCGGGGCTCGTCGGCGACGCGCTGGTGTGGGGCGTGGCGTGGTGGGTGGCGGCGTGGGCGTGGGTCGCGGCGGTCTGGCGCCGGCGGCGGAAGCGGGGGCTGTGCGCGTGGTGCGCGTACGAGCTGGCGGGGCTGGAGCGGTGCCCGGAGTGCGGGAGGGCGGGGCGCTGACTGCGCCGCGTGCTGGGCGGCTGCGCGAGCTGTGCGAGGGAGAGCCCGCCACGGATGCGCAGCCACCGCCACCCGCTCCGGCGCGCCGCACTGTGACAACCGCGTCGGACGTAATCAGTAGCGACTCGACGCAGCCGCACCCCGGCGGCACATGGTGGCACGACGGCGCCACCCCACCGACGAGCGGCGACCGGACTAGGACGGCGTAAGGACTCGTTGCGCCGGTGGCCGTCGGCGTACCATGCCTGCAATCGGTCGTCGGGCCTTGGGCGGACCCTGCCGCGGACTCGGGCCTGTTGCCATCGGGCGATCGGCGTGCGCAGGGGCCGCTTGGCGAGGAGAAAGCCAATGGTGCGGTTCCAGCTGCTCTCACGGACGCGTCAGATCACGGAGTTCTCCTGCGGCGCCTGCGCGCTGCACGCGGTGCTCTCCTATTGGGGCAAGGACGTCGAGGAGACCGAGCTGATGCGCCTGATGGGGACCTCCTCGGACGTCGGCACGTTCCCGGAGCGCATGGTGCGCGGCGTGCGGGCGCTGGGACTGCAGGCGGAGGCAAGGCAGGACCTCACGCTCGACGAGGTGAAGCGGTTCACCGACGAGGGGCACCCGATGATTGCGCTCGGTCAGCTCTGGCGGAGCGAGCGGTACTCGCCGGAGCGCCCCGAGGACGACTGGGACTGCGGTCACTACATCGTCGTGCTCGGCGTGGACAAGGACTACGTGTACTTTCAGGATCCCTACCTGGGGATGGGCAAGGCCTTCGTGCCGCGAGAGATGTTCGAGCGGCACTGGCACCAGGTGATGGGCGGCGACCATGCGAATCAACCGCGGCTGATGCACCTCGGGGTCTTCGTTCGCGGCGAGACACCCGCGGAGACTGCGGCGCCCGCCACGGAGAGGCCGGTGGACCTCGAGAAGCTGGGATCACTCAATCTTCTCACCATGCAGTTCCGCGGCGAGCTGCTTCCGTTCGATCTGATGGACGAGCTGAAGGGGCTCTTTAAGAGCGGCGACGTGCGGCCGGCGGCGTTCATCATCGTGCGCAAGGGCGCCGAGGGGGAGATCTCGGCGATGGAGGGCGGGAGCGTGGAGGGCGCGGAGGATGCCCTCGAGATCAACGCGGTGCTCGCGGCGATCACAAGCGTGAGCATCGGCGGGCCGCGGCTTGCGCGGCGGCGTGTCGAGAGGGCGATCGAGGCGGCGGAATCGGGGGACTTCGGGCTCTCGGCGGGCGAGATCCGGCAACTGGCGGCGAAGCTCGAGCCGGGCCATTCGGCGGTCATTCTTCTGCTGGAGAACACGTGGGAGCGGCGGTTCCGCGAGATCGTCCGGGAGCACGGGGGCGAGGTGGTGGGGCAGCGGCTCTTGGGGCCGGGCGCGCTGGCGAAGCTGGCGGAGCAGGTCGGGGTGGGGTGATTGGCGGTTGTGGGTTGGGCGGCGCGCGCCGTCGCTCAGCCCGGCGGCACGCGGCGCCACCCAGCCCGCCCGCGGCGCGCCGCCTGCGCCGCCGCGGCGAGCGCCCGGCCCTGACCGGCTCGACCCCCAGCCGCACGGTGATTGCGGGGCGCTCCAGGCCGGCCGCTTCGCGGCAGTCCGGCAGTCTCGGCCGTCGATTCGACCGATGGGCCATAGAGAGGGCCCTCCTCCAGGCGTGCAGGCATGCTCCTCCGCTCGTGCTCGCCCCGCCCGTTTGCGCTGCCGTCGTCCATGCTCGCGCGAGCCCCGGCGGCGCAGCTCTCATCCGCGATGACTCTTGACATCCCGCCGCAGCGCGGCGACACTGGGCGCTTTCAGGGGATTGCCATGCGTGATCCGACCGCTGCCCGCCGCTGCGCCGCGTTCCTCTTTGCCGCTTGCGTCGCGGGCGGCGGGCCCGCGGCCGCGCAGAAGGTGGACGATCCCGTCGTTCGCATCCCGCACGAGCTGCCGCCGATCGACCGTACGCCGCCTTTCCTGGATCCTGCGTCGATCCGGACCTCCCCTGGGGCCCGCGTGTCGCGCGGCCTCTTCGAGAGCGTGCAGGTCAACACCGATCCCGGCGGGATGAACATCGTCGGCGACGCCGCGAACGAGCCGTCCATCGCGCCCAACGAGCTGAATCCCGCGAACCTGGTCATCGGCTGGCGGCAGTTCGACACGGTGAGCTCGAGCTTCAGGCAGGCGGGGCAGGCCTACTCGCTCGACCGCGGGGGCGCCTGGTCGGGGACGCGCGTGCTCGACCCCGGGGTGTTCCGCTCGGACCCGGTCGTTCGCGGCGGCCCGGACGGCGAGTTCTATTTCTCGAGCCTGCGCATCGATCCTTTCGAGACGGACATCTTCCGCTCGGAGGACGGCGGCGAGGCGTGGTTCGGGCCGCACTACTCGCTGGGCGGAGACAAGCAGTGGATCTCCGTCGATCTCACGGACGGCCCGGGCAGGGGCATGGTGTACCAGCACTGGGACAGCGCCTCGCCGTTCGGGCGCAAGTTCGCGCGATCGTTCGATCGCGGCGTCGATTGGGACGGTCCGTTCGACGGGTCGTCCGACTGGGGGCAGCAGACGACGCTGCCCGACGGCTCGGTGTGCATCACGAACGGGAACGGCGACTCGACCGTCAAGCGGCTGGTCAGCACGTACGACCCTGACACCCCGCCGGTCGTGGCGTCGAGCACCGCCACGCCGGTGCGGCTCGGCGGGTTCAGCGATCTGCCGACCGTCAACCCGGGAGGGCTGATCGGGCAGGGCAACGTTTCCAGCGATCACTCGGAGGGTCCGACGCGGGGCAACATCTACGTGCTCGGCACCGGCGACTACGACGGCTCGGGCGGCGTGGACTACAACGTCGGCTTCGCCCGGAGCACGGACATGAATCAGAGCTACTCGCCGGTGGCGATCGTGCACGGCGTGACGAGCGGCCAGCAGTGGTTCGGGACGATGTCGGTCGCCCTGAACGGGCGCATCGACGTCGTGTGGAACGACACCCGCGACGACCCGGATCCCTGGAATCCCGAGACGAGCGAGCTCTACTACACCTGCTCGCTCGACGCGGGCGAGACCTGGCTGCCGGAGATCCCGGTCTCGCCGCCGTTCGAGCACGGCATCGGCTACCCGCGCCAGAACAAGATCGGCGACTACTACGATGCGCACTCCGACAGCGTGGGCATGGATGTCGCCTACGCCGCGACGTTCAACGGCGAGCAGGACGTCTATTACCTCCGCATCGGCACCGCCGACTGCAACGGCAACGGGATCCCCGACGAGCCGGAGATCGCGATGGGGCTCGCGGCCGACGACGACGGGGACGGGGTGATCGACGCGTGCGAGTGCGCCGCAGACTTCAACGCCGACGGCGTCGTGGACACGCGGGACGTGATCGCGTTCCTCGACGCCTGGGCCGCGGGGAACGGGGCGGCGGACTTCGACGGCAACGGCGTGATCGACACACGTGACGTGATCGCGTTCCTCAACGCGTGGGTGGTGGGGTGTTGATTCGATCGTCCGCTCCCCGTCATTGGCACGATCGGATCGCCAGTGTCATCCGCCCCCGGCTCTCCCCCTGCGGATGAAAGTCCCGCGTGGAGCGCCGGCGGTTGCGAGGGGCGGGCCCGGTCAATGGAGGATCACGAACCCTCCATCCGGCGCCGCGATGACCTCGACGAGGCCCCACTCGGGGACGCTCGGGGCGCGGTCGGCCTCGCCGCGGACGCCGTCGATCGCCCATCGCACGGCGCCTGGATTGCCCCAGCCGCGGGTCTCGATCCAGGCGACGAGCGTGCGTCCCTCGGCATCGGTCGAGACGACCGGGTGCTTGGCGGGCTTCGGGCCGGCGACGGCGGCCCGGTCGCGTCCGGGGCCGGTCCAGCTCACGCCCTGCTCGCTCTCCCACGCCAAGGCGCGGGCGTTGGGGGCGATCGAAGCGCTGGATGCGGGGCACGTGTCGAGGCGCCAGCGGTCGAGTGCCGAGTCGCGGGTGGCGCCGCCGTCGGGGGCGCGGACGAGGTGCATGCCGCGCCCGACGCCGTCGCGCGCGGTGCGGTAGAGCACGACGGGCTCGCCGGAGCTCTCGGTCCCGATGCTCAGCCCGCAGCAGCCGCACGCCCCGTTGGCCGCGTCGGACCAGATGACCTCGGGCGCGAACGAGGCCCCGGAGTCGTCCGAGGCGGCGACCATGACGCGTCGAGCCTGCTCTCCGCGTTCCTCGCTGGAGTCGGGGACGCCGTGCCACGCGACGTAGACGCGCCCCCCCGGGGCCGCGGCGACGTCGCACCCGCCGTCGAGCACGCCGGAGCGGGTCATCAGGTTCCGCTGCTCCTCGAAGGCGTCGGCGCCGGGGCGCAGGCGCGCGTAGAGCACCGGGCTCTGGTGCGAGCCGCCCGCGACGGCCGCCGAGCCGTTCCAGGCCACATGGACGGTACCGTCGTCGCCCACCGCGATGCGCCCGCCGCGCATCCCGCCGGCCGCCACGGCCGCGCCCTCGACGGAATTGACCCGCTTGGGCTCGCTCCATGCCGCGCCGCGCTCCGGGCGCATCACGTAGTGGAGGTTGCCAGCGCCCGGCTCGCCGGTGAAGTAGATGAGGTGTGTCGCGCCCGCGGCGTCGACGGCCGCACGGGGCTGGATGCCGCCGTTGGGCGTGCGCTCGAACGAGACGCTCGACGGCTGCGCGAGGGCGCAGGCGGCGAGGGCGAAGAGCGCGACAATCATGGCTCGTGCTACGGGCATGGGCGGACCTCCGTGGCTCATCGTACGGGCAAGCCCGGCCGGCCTGGCCGAAACTCTGCGGGGGAGGAGCTGTGGCGGAGGCTCGACGCCCGGTGGCGGGTCACCGCAGATGGCGGGCGTGTTTCGGTGTGGACGCGGGCGGCCCAGCATTCGCGAACATCGTCCCATGTGTGCCAGGTGCCGAACCAGGGGTTGTCGGCGGGGTCGAGTTCGCTGAGTGGTTTGGACTGGGGGTGGGGCATCAAGGGAGGACAACGGAGGGGCCCGCAAGCCGCGAGCGGAGGCGTTTGAAGCAGTCGATGCGCCGGCGGCCCCAGTTGGCGGGGTGCATGGGTTTGGGCGGTGGAGTTGTCACGGCTTGCGAGCCGAGGGTAGCGCCTCGAACCATCCGCTGTGGGCGCCGGTGAAGGCTCGATCGGCGTTACAAACCAAAGGTGGACCGGAGTTCATTGGCTCTCGCGCACGAGCGCGAGACCCGGGAGGCGGCCGCGGCTGCTAACCTGGGGCGAAAGCTACGGGAGTTACCATGAACGAGAAGCTGAGGGCGCTTGTCCCGGATCTGCTCAGCGACGACCTGGACGTCGAGGCCGAGGCGCTCGACCGGTTCTATGAGCTCAACGATGAAGGCGAGTTCGACGCCGACGACCTCGTCGCGCTGGTCGGGGAGGCGGCGGGGCTTGCGGGCCCGGGGGAGGGCGACGACGACGACCCGGCCCAGAAGCTGCTGGTCTTCGCCGCCGACATCGCCGAGGCGTGTGGGCCGGACGCGGCGGCGGCGATTGGGGTCGTGCGGGACGCGATGCCCCGCCTGGGCCCCGCGGCCAAGTCGGGCGCGCTGCTCGTGCTGACGCAGATCCCGGTCCTTGAGTCGGTCCTGGCGTATGCGGAGCTGCTGGGGCTATACGGCGGGGAACTCGAAGGTGTGGATCTGCCGACCTTCTCGCCCGAGTCGTTCGCGGACGGGGAGGACGGCGGGGAGGCCGGGGCGACGATCTTCCCCCGGGTGCTGGAGTTGGCGAGCACGCGCGAGCAGCGGGACCGGCTCTATCTCATGATGCTCGCCTTTCTGCAGGAGGGGGAGCTGAAGCCCCGGGACATCGCCAGCCACGAGAGCGAGTTCGTCGCGCTGCTCGGTGCGGAGGCCGCGCGGGTCCGCGAGCTTCAGCGCGAGTGCGAGCCCGGGCGGCACAACTGGAAGCACGAGCCTCCGTACGCCGAGCACCGGCACACGCTCGGCCTGATGCTCGACCTGGCGGGCTGGTGGGGGGCGGAGGCGCCGCTCGCGGCGGCCGCGGAACTCGACGACCTGAGCGACCCGCACCTGCGGCTGATGCGGGCGGTCTCGCTGCTCCGCGCCGGGCGGCGCGTGCCGGCGTCGGAGCTGGAGTGGATCGCGCAATGGCCGCGGGAGCGGGTGTGGCTGCGGGAGAAGCTCACGGAGATGGGCAAGTCGGACGACCTTCCCGAGGCGTGCCGCGACGTCGCGAAGCTGGCCGAGGGGCGGATGGTGGACTGGCTGTGCTTCGGCACGGAGCTGGGGCGCGAGCCGGACGAGCTGGAGCTGGTGCACGTGGAGAGGCGGGACGTGAAGTGCGGCCGGGGGAAGGCCAAGCCGACGGACTTCTACTTCTTCCGTTTCCGCGTGAACGAGGAGCACTGGGCCAAGGAGGACGGGTGGATGGTGGGGATGGCGGGCGGATTTCAGCGCTCGCGCGGCGGCGCGGAGACGTACACCGGTGACACCTTCAGCCACTTTGCGAAGTGGGAGGAGAAGACGCTTGAGGAGCATGTGGCGTCGTTTCTGGATGAGGGGGAGGGGGAGTGAGGGGGGCGACGATGTGATGAAGGGGCCACCGCGAACGGCTCCTTTTCATGCTCGCGGGGCATCGGAAGCCGGATCGGGGGCTTGGCCATTGCGGGGTGCATGGGCGCTGGCGCGCCGCAGGGGCAAGTCTCAGAGCGATCTTGCCCATGCCATGCGCCGCATCCCCGACCTGCCGTGGACCGGCGCCGCTGCCCGGTCCTGCCAGGGCTCAGGCGACACGGACGAGATCCCGTTGGATGTGCTCGCGGAACGCCGGCCGCAGCCGCTCGTGGTTCTCGACGAGGTCCACGTTGCAGCCGAGCGCGTCGTCCAGACGGGTCTTGATCCTGGCGAGGGTGAAGAGCGTCACCCTCGCGCCGGGATCGAACTCGATCAGCACATCCACGTCGCTCTGCGGCCCGGAGTCGCCACGGGCGACCGAGCCGAAGACGGCGAGCGACGTCACGCCGTGCGAGGCCCGCAGCTCGGGGAGCAGGGCGCGGAGCTTCGCGAGGATGGCGTCGAGTTGCGGCATCAGGCCAATTGTACCGACTGTCGCCGTAGGTTCGGCGCCTCCGAGGCCCACCCTACGCGATCAGAGGCGGTGGTCGCGATCGAGTTGCTCCACGAAGTGCAGATGCGGGGGGGGGCCCCCCCGCACCCCCCCAGAGACCCCGAGCCGCCGTACCAGCCACCGGCGAGGCGAACAAATGTGTCTGGGAGTTGATTCGTTCGGCTCCGCCCTCCGTCACGCCCGCGCGCCCCTGTCCGACTTCCACGAGCACGGGGAGAGGTCCGCGGCGTGGCGCCGGAGTTCCGCGGCCACGCGGTCGGGGCCGAGCCTCTCGACGACGGAGCGTGTTGCCGTCGTGCGGAGGCAGCACGTTCCGATCGATCGGGCCGGAGGAGTCGGCAGGCTCGCGGGCGGACCGGCGGGGCGGCCTGTTCAACGACAGGACACCTCATGGACTCGGAAAGTAGCGAACAAAAGCGACGGGCGTGAGTGCTCGCCCAAGATCGTTGCTTCCCAACACCTCAGCAGCCATCGACCCATTCGTTCAGGTAAGCCGTGAAGTCGCGGGTGTCTATGACCCCGTTGCCGTCCCAGTCGGCATCGGGGTCCCGCTGTGCCCAGAGCCCGAGGAAGATCAGGAAGTCGCGGGAGTCAACCACGGTGTCCCCGTTGAGATCGCTCCGACACGCGAGCGAAAACGTAACCAGGTCGATGAGCGCGTCGTGGTCGCCCACCTGGGCGAGCGGAAGAAAATGCACGGTGACCTGACCGGGGTCAATCTCGGCGGACAGGCTTTCCGGTCGCCAGGGCTCGACCTCGGACCAGTGCGCCTCGAACTCCCCCGTCGCGATCACATTCCCGAGAGCGTCCTCCATCCAGACGCGGTAGGGGGTGGGTCGATCCGGCGGCACGCTGGTCGCCGTCGATGAGTACCAGGAGAGCACGTGCCAAGCCCCGGACTCAATCGAGAACGATTGCTGGAGGCTGCCAGGGTCGGGATCGTTGCCGATGTCGACGTATTGCGAACCGTCGATGGCGGCGGGCCACTCGTCGTGGCTGGGCTCGGCGCGGTCGAAGACCCAGATGGTGCCGTCGGGGTACTGCGACCACCCCGGAGCGAAGACGTGCTCAAGTCCCCCTGCGGGAACGTCGGGATCTTCGAAGCTCCCATTGATGAGTTGCGCTGATGCCAGCCCGTGGCCGGCATGTACGGCCACGATGGGCAGCACTCGAAGAACGGCCCTGAAGACGCTCGGGAGCCTCACCGACGCACGCTTGAGTCCGACCATTGGTTCATGCCCTCACCACCGCCGATCGGCTGCTCCGCGTCGATCCCCCACCTGCGAGAGGATTCCCGCACCGACTCGGTGGCCGGAGACTACCGAATCCGCCGGCGTGACGCAATGCCAAACCGGAAGGCCAGTCAGGTGCGGGCCGCCTACGCCGCAACCGCGAGCCCCGCCCCCGCGGTCGGCTCGACGCCCAGCCCGACGGTGATCGCGGGGCTTGCCGCGCTGGCCGATCGGCCGCGCTTGGCGCGGACGCGGTAGCTGGCGGCGCTCGTGCCGGGGGGCACGGCGTGGTCGAGGTAGCGCTTGGCGCCGACGGAGGCGAGGAGCGTCCAGCGGGTCTCGCCCTCGAGGCGGCGGAGCACCTCGTAGAAGGTGCGGCGGGCGAGCGTGCCGCGCCAGGTGAGGAGCACGGCCCCGTCGGGATCGATCGCGCCCGCGACGTCGGCCGGCTCGGGGGGCGGGCCGGCGGGCGAGGGGTCGGCCGGGGGCGAGACGTGGGCCGCGGCGTAGACGGCCGGGCCCCCGGGGCCGGCGGCGAAGGCCTTGATCTGCGCCACCGCCGCCCGGCCGCGGGACTCCATCGTCTGGGCGGCGGCGTGGAGGGCGACGGTCGCGCTCTGGGCGGCGGCGCGGGCGATCTCGGCGGCCTCGTGGGCGGCGCGGGCCGCGGCGACGGCGGCGGCCAGCTCGGCGGCCTGCGCGGGCGCGAGCCCTACGGCCGCGGGGTCCCTCCGCCAGGCGGCGAGGCGCGACTCGAACCACTCGATCTGGTCCAGGGTGGTGCGGGGGAGGACACGCATGAGGTTCGCTCCGCGACGGGGAAGGGCCGCTGCGCGGCCGGGAGGGCGGTCGGGACGCCTGAGAGGTCGATCGAAACGGCCGGGCGCGACGGCTGTCGGCGCGGCCGACGCGGGCGCGCCGATCACCGGATCGGCCGTCCCGGCGGGCGGGTTGAGCGCTTGCGGCGGATGGACGCGTGTTCGCGCGGGCGGGGCGTGTGTCCCGACGATCGGGACACACGTCCGCGTGGATGGGACGGACGCTGCGGCGGCCGATCCAGCCGCGGAACCCGGCTGGAGGGGTCAAAGACCGCGAGGGAGGGTAGGAAGGCGTGTTATGGCCGACTGGTTGCGGAATCGCGTCCTTCGAGTTAAGATCCGACTTCCGGAAGGCGCAGGGACGACTGCCGGGAACCATGGTGGGAAGGGACGAATGCACTCGGCAGAAACAGCGATCCACCACCTGACCGAGCTACTGGGAACGCCTGACGTCACTCGCGACGGCGCAACTGTGTGGACAACGACCCAGAACATCGTTGTGGTCGTGCTGAGTCGCGACGGAGAGAGTGAACTGTGGCTCCCCTTGTTCAGTACCGACGGCCTCCCTAGCGGCGCCACGATCGTCTATGCCGGAATGAGCCGCCCCGCGGCGCTGACGGACGTCGGGGGAGCACTGTTCAAGTCAGATTGCGATGTTGTTCGTCTCTCTCTCATGAACGACGTCGCGCTCGGCGAGTCGCTCCGATACTTGAAAGCCTTGCGAGACGCTGACCACCGCTTGCCCGTTCGCCGCAAGCCCTCCGAGGTTCGAGTAGGGCTGAGATGGCTCTGTAAAGCCGCTGGGGTGATGAAATACATCCCGGGCCTATCGGCATTCGGCAACCTTGCGGCGGACGCAGAGTCACTGGTGGAGGGTCTCGACCGCAGAGCGACAGCGAAGCGAGTGGAGAGGTGCGAGCGCATGATCGAGCGCCTCGAGAAGAACTCTGAACGCCTAAATCGCGAACTTGACCAGCAGACTGAGAATTGGTTTCTACGGATATTCGAGGCCGCGATAGCCGATGATGAAGAGGAGAAGCAGATTTTCTATTCTGCGGTGCTCCAGTGGATTGCCGCGGAGTCGCCCACAACGCCATACATGCGTGTAGTCGGACAAGCCGTGCAGGAGCTATCTTATCTTGAACTCTGTGCTGTGGTCGAAGAGGCGAGTGGCCGGAGGCTCCGGCAGATCGCGGCGCGATCAAAGCTGGACGAGGCGTTCCTTCTAGAGCGATTGCAGCGATATAGTCTTATCCCGTCTGCCGCGGTGCGAGTAAACTATCAGCAAACCCAATTCGCCAAAGTCTTCACAGATCGCGTCACGCTCAGCGACCTCGAAGCGTAAGTGAAACCAGTGTTTGAAATTAGATGCTGACGTCACCTGAGCCAACAGGAATGAGCCGCCTGAATAGTCGATCGACGAGGTCCTTCCAGAAGGGAAACTTCTGAGGACGAAGCAGCTGCAGTCGATTCCTCAAGAATTCAGGCCAGTCCCCGTCTATCGCCGGACTTGATGCCAACTTCTCGGCCCAGATTGACGCAAGGGCCTTGCCTGACGCCTTGCTATACATGCATAGCAATTCAATGCCTTCGGCATCCAATATAGCCGGGGGTGCGGCAAAGAGGCTCTGCGTGGTGTCGCGATCGTATCCCGCGCGGCCTAGGCGATCGCGGATGGCACGCCAGTAGTCGTCGGTATTCGCCATAGGAACCCTGCCGAGCGTCGCTACGATCCCGTATGCGGGTCTCTCAAATGTGCGACCGTCGGATGATCCGGTTTTAAGCAATCGCTTGACGGTGGCGGCAAGTTGAACCACGCCATCAGCGATATCCGTCGTTGATCCGGTACCGAGTACTGCATCATCAGTGACGAACTTACTTGTAAGCGATACGCACTTGCACTCCACGCAAAGCAGCGCATCGTCAAGCACGAACGCATAGTCGCACGCCTTCTCCTTGGGTGCGGCGAGTGTGTCTGACTTCAAGCTCATCTCGGGAGCGAGATGATGGGTGATGACATCAGCAACGTAGCGCTCAAAGCGCATTGATAGCTCGCGTTGTGCTGCAGGGGTGCCACTTCTCTTAATGCGATCAAATAAATCGCTGTCCAGCAAGCGCAGAATCAGCTGCGGCACAGGCACCAGAAAGACGTCGTCGAGCGAGAGAACGGGCGTTTCCGCAAGTGGGGGTCGAAGCTGTGACCACAGCAGAGGAGACAGGCGATTCCCGGTCGGCTGTAGGCCGCGTGCTTCCATGTAGTGCTCGCCGAGTTGTCCGGGCGTGACCGCGATTTCCTTGAGAACTGCATTGGCCTCCTCCGCTGGTATGCCCGTGATCTTGATTCCTTCTTCGATCGGCTTCCGCAGACCAAGGGCGTGGGGTCGGTTCGCACCGACGAACAGAGTCACCAAGATGTCAGACCAACGGCGCGGGGTCAGACCGTATCGCCTCAAGAAGTCGATTTCGATGGAATCGGTACCGTTGTTGGGGCTGCACAGGTACTCACAACGCCCGAGAAACGCGGCGTACGGCTCAGCCTGCCACATCGTCTGGGTGCGATGCAGGAACTGCATGAAGCCAAATGCGCTCTTCGCGTTAGTAAGCACGTGACGCACATAGGGGTCTTCGAAACTGTGCCACAGGTTGATCGCATGTGCGAAACGATCGTGTGTGAAGGGCTGAAAGTACCATTGTCGGTAGTATGCGCAATTCGCCTCGATGGCATGAATCAAGAAATGGGGAGGGCACTGGGCAAGCATCCGCGTGTCAGATCGCGCCTGCCTGTAGAGCTTTGCCCCATACGTGGCGAACTGTTCTGGTTTCAGGCCACGGAGCGCAAGTCGGATGTCGTTCTCAAATGCCAAGACCCTGGCAATGGACCGGGCCTTGGCTTCTTTCTGTAACCGGTCGTCGGCATCTGTCATTCCTTCCCCGCTAGCTTCCGACCGCCGCCGTCACCTTCCTCGCCGCATCCCCCAGATCCGTCGCGGCTTGGAGCGTCGGCAGCTTCCCCGCCGCGTCCTTGAGGATCCGCCGCCCCGCGTCCACGTTGGAGCCCTCGAGGCGGACGACCAAGGGCACCGTGAAGCCGATCTGCGTCGCGGCGTTCACGATGCCCTGGGCGATCACGGCGCAGTCCATGATGCCGCCGAAGATGTTGACGAGGATGCCCTTCACGCGGCTGTCCGACAGGATGATCTTGAAGGCCTCGGTGACGGCCTCCTCGCTGGCCGAGCCGCCGACGTCGAGGAAGTTCGCCGGCTCGCCGCCCTCGAGCTTGATGACGTCCATGGTGCTCATGGCGAGGCCCGCGCCGTTGACCAGGCAGCCGATGTTGCCGTCGAGGGCGATATAGGAGAGGCCGAACTTGTGGGCGCGCAGCTCGGCGGGGTTCTCCTCGGTGGGGTCGAAGAGCTCCTGGATGTCCTTGTGCCGGAAGAGCCCGTTGTCGTCGAAGTTGAACTTGGCGTCGATCGCCAGCACCTGGCCCTCGGGGTGGTCGGCGCTGGTGGGCGTGAGCACGAGGGGGTTGATCTCGGCGAGGGTGCAGTCCTTGTCCACGTAGGCCTGGGCGAGCCCGGTCATGACCTTCACCGCCTGGCCCACCTGCTTGCCCCTGAAGCCGAGCTTGTAGGCGACGGTGCGGGCCTGGTGGGGCTGGAGGCCGAGCAGGGGGTGCAGCGGCGTCTTGACGATCGCCGCGGGGTTGTTCTTGGCGACGGTCTCGATCTCGACGCCGCCCTCGGCCGAGGCGATGAGGACGTTCCGCCGGCTCTTGCGGTCGGTCGTGATCGCCACGTAGTACTCGTGGGCGATGTCCACCCCGGCCGCGACGAGGAGCTTGGTGACGTCCAGCCCCTCGGGCCCGGTCTGCACGCTGACCATCTTGTTGGTGAGCATGAAGCGGGCGGCGTCCTCGGCCTCCTGCGGCGAGCGGATGAGCTTGACGAACCCCGCCTTGCCGCGCCCGCCGGCGTGCACCTGGGCCTTGACCACGGCCAGGCCGCCCTCGCCCAGGCCGGCCTCGGCAACGACCCGCTTGTAGGTCGTGGCGGCCTGCTCGATGGAGGTGATGACCTCGCCGGGCGGCACCGGGATGCCGTAGGAGCGGAGGATGTCGCGGGCCTGGTACTCGTGGACTTTCATGGGTCTCTCCCGGCGTGGGCAGGTCGTGGAGGGCATCGTAGCGGGGCCCTGGGGTGCGCGGCCCGGAGCGGGCGCCCGGCGCACGCGACATCGGGGGCGCGGCGAACCGCGGGAGCGCGGCGTGCGGAGAGTTCCGGTGGCATCCATGGGCCGAGGAGGTGGGCGGTGGCGAGGAAGACGCGGCTTGGCGCGGTGGTCGTGTCGTGCGCGGCGTGCTGGCTGACGGGGTGGGGGGCGCGGGCGGGCGCGCAGCCGGCGCCGGACGGGGAGCTGACGGTGCGTCTCGCGGGGGCGGTCGATGCGCACTTCTGGGGCGCGGTGCTCGTGGCGCGCGGGGGCGAGCCGCTGCTCGCGGCGGGGTGGGGTCCGGCGAACGCGGCGGGGGCGCCGATCACGCCGGGCACGCTCTTCGACATCGGCTCGTGCAGCAAGCAGTTCACGGCGGCCGCGGTGCTGCGCCTGGCGATGGCGGGGACGCTCTCGCTCGACGACGAGGCGGAGCGGTTCTTCCCGGCGCTGGCGGGCACGGGGCGGGGGATCACGCTGCGCCACCTGCTGGGGCACACCTCGGGCATGACCGACGAGACGGCGCTGCAGCCGCTGGGGTTCGCGGATCGGGATCGGGCGGTGCGCCTGGCGTTCGAGGGCGCGCCGCGCGCGTCGCCGGGCGAGCGGTTCGAGTACTGCAACGCGGGGTACGTGGTGCTCGCGGCGGTGGTGGAGGTGGCGGGCGGGCGCGGGTTCGAGGCGTTCGTGCGCGAGGAGGTCTTCGCGCCCGCCGGGATGACGGCGTCGGGATTTCTCGACGGCGCCGGGCTCGACAGGGCGCGCCAGGCGGACAGGGTGACCTCGGCGTATGGGCCGACGCGGCGGGCCCCGCTGCTCGACAAGTCGCTCGAGCCGTGGGGGTGGGGGCTGCGCGGCGCGGGGGGCGTGGTGACGACATTGACGGACCTGCTCGCGTGGGACCGGGCGCTGCGCGGGGGCGCGGTGCTCGACGAGCGGGCGGCGGAGGAGTTCTTCCGGCCGGGCGAGGGCGGGTATGCGCTGGGGTGGTTCGTCGAGAAGACGGCGTGGGGCACGCGGAAGGCGCACCACAGCGGGCGGACGCGCGGGTTCACGGCGCAGATCGCGTTGTATCCCGACGACGCGCTCTTCGTCGTCGTGCTCTCGGGCGAGGACGCCGACCCGACCGGGGTCGAGCAGCGGCTCGCGGGGGTCCTCGTGCCGGTGGGCGAGGAGGGGGTGGAGTGCGAGATCCGCACGGCGGGGATCGGGCTCGGGAAGTTCGGCGCGGCGACGGTCGAGGGCGGGCTCGGCTGGGCTGTCGAGCGCGCGGGCGACGGGTCGGTGGAGCTCGCGCTGCGGCGCGAGGGGGAGCCGTTCGCGCGGGTGGTGCTGCGCCCGGGCTCGGCGCGGACGCTGCTCGCCGATCTCACGAACGTGTCGGCGAGGGTGGACGGGGGCGAGGGCGGGATGGTCGCGATGGTGGGCACGCGCCCGTACGCGATGGAGGGGGGCGTGGTGAGGCCCGGGCCCGGGCTGGCGGTGTGGGTGATGCCGGCGTATCACGGCGTCGGCGAGGAGGGCGAGATCCTCGACGAGGGGCCGACGCTGGTGGTCTGCGACGAGGCGCGGAGCTTCTGGCCGCTGATCGTGCGGATGGACGCGGGGTCGGCGCGGGCCCTGGTGGGGGAGCTGGGCGACGCGGTGCGGTGAGTCGTGCGTCTTGTCAGCGCCGGCGGCGCGCCGCGCCCAGGAGGGCGAGGCCGCGGAGCGCGCCCGTGCCGGGCGCGGGGACGACGGTGAAGCTGAACTGGTCCCAGCCGATGCCGTTCTCGGCGGGGTCGTCGATGATGTCGGTGATCTCGAGGCGGATGATGTTGGGGAGCCAGCTGACATCGATGAGCTCGTTGTTGCCGGGGCCGCCGGAGCTCTCGAGGGCGAAGTGCACCACGACGTCGCGCGTCCAGGCGTTGATGTAGGCGGTGTCGCCGGCGACGTTGGCGTCGATGGCCCAGAAGGTGAGGTTCCGGACGGGGCTGACGAAGTCGATGTAGATGTTGGGGACGCCGGTGATCTCGCCCGTGTCGAGCGCGCTCATGAGGACATTGGGCGGGGAGAAGGCGAAGCCGCTCGGCGCCGACTCGCAGTGCGAGCCCGGGTCGGAGGAGAAGAGGGCGAGGTCGGCGTACTGATCGGTGATCGGGCCGGTGAAGTCGTCGAAGTGCATGACGGCGGGCTGGGCGCCGGCGGCGGCGGGCAGGAGCGCGACGAGGCACATCCTGGCGAGCATGGGGTTCTCTCCTCCCTGCGTGTGCAGCCGCGGCTCGGGCTACGCGCGCGAGGGCGGCGGTCGCAGGTGGGGAATCGTACGTGGGCGACTCCCGGGGCGCATGGCCCCGCCCCGGGCGCGACTCGATCGCCCTGCGCTCCTCTCAGCAGCCCTGCGTCCAGGTGTTGAGGAAGGCGAGGACATCCCGCGTATCGATGACGCCGTCGCCGTTGAAATCGCCCGACGGGTCGCCCGACGACCACGCGTTGAGGAAGGCGAGCACGTCGCGCGTGTCGACGACGCCATCGCCGTTGAAGTCGGCCGGGCACTGCCCACCGACGGTGAACGTGAACGTGTCCCAGCCGATGCCGTTCTCGCCGCTCGGGTCGTTCACGATGTTCACGATCTCGAGGCGCGTGACGTCCGCGAAGGCGGAGAGGTCCACGAACTCGTTGTGCGGGCTGCCGCCGGCGCTGACGAAATCGACAGTGGCGGCGAAGGCGCCGTTGACGTAGATATTGAACTGCGCCGTGACTCCGGCGCGGTTGGCCTCGATCGCCCAGAAGGTCAGGTCGCTCACGGGGTCGGTGAAGTCGATGTAGGTGTCCTCGATGCAGGCGGGCGTGCAGATGATGTTGGGCGGCGAGTCGGCGCCGCCGAAGCTGAACGCCGTGTTGTTGTTGCCCGGCGAGGAGGAGAAGGTGGCCTCCGGGTACTGGTCGGTCACGATGGTGTTGTTGGGCAGGTCGTCGAAGTTGATCTCGACGGTCTGGGCGCCGGCGGCGCCGGCGGCGAGGGCGGACGCGACGGTCAGGAGTCTGGCGATCATTTGATGCTCCCTTGCTCCGGAATCGGCGGCGGCCGGAGGCGCGTTCGTGGGTATAACGCGCTTCGCCGCCGGCGCAGAGCAGAATCTGCGGGGTTTCTCCCGAGCGTGGATGGAAGTGGTTGCGGGCGGCGTGCTTATGGCGAAGAAAACCGCGATCGGTGGCGGATCGGGAGCCGCCGGCTAACACCCGGTCTGCGACGGGCGTCCTTCAGGCAGGCGGGCCGCGGGCTTGCCTCGGACGGGAGCACGGGCTGAAGGAGCTGATCATGAGAAGGCCGATCGCGGCGGTGCTGGCGTGCGCGGTGATGGGCGCGGCGGGGGTGTGGTGCAGCGCGAGCGCGGGGGGTGAGCGCTGTGCGCCGGGCGCGGGACTGGCGGCGATGGGGCCGCCGCTGGTGTGCGTGCCCGTGGAGATCGGCGACGCGGAGAGCTTGCCGTGGGGGGAGGGCGCGTTCGGCGAGGCGCGGGGATATAAGAAGTCCCGGCTCGTGGGGGACACGCTGGGCGTGTTGAAGACCTCCGACGACGCGCTGGTGCACATGGAGACGCTGCGCCGGGCGACGGTGTACATCGGGGAGGACGGGGAGCTGGCCAGAGAGCTGCTCGCCCGCCTGGCGTGGATCGCGATGGATTTCGAGGCCGCGGCGGGAGACGGCGGGTGGAACACCGAGGGCCGCTCCGCTTTCGGCATGGCGGACGCCGATCGTCGGGCGTTGGCGTGGTTTGACGCCGGGTACCTCGCGGCGGCCTTGGGGCACATGGGCGTGCGCCTCGACTGGAAGCCGGGCGTGGGCCAGGGCGTGCAGGGCTACGCGTGGGTGCTGAGGGCGATCGAGCTGTCGGGGGGTGACCCGGCGATGCACTTCGCGGCGGCGAACGCGGCGCACCCCGCGATGCGCGACAGCAAGCGTGACCTCTTCGAGCAGCACATGGGGCTTGCGATCGCCGGTGCGCCCGAGGGGTCGCTGCTGCTGCGGAACATCGAGTCGCACCTCGGGCACTGGGATGAAACGGTGGCGGCGCTTCGCGGGAAGCCCTGATCGTGGTAGGGTGATGGCGTTGCGCTTCGAGACGGACGAGTTCCGGTCAAGGTCGGGCGCGGGGCCGGAGGGCGCCGCGCCCGATGCGCTGCGCGCTTCCGGCGTGCTGGTGCGCGACGCGGCGTTGGTGGAGCGGGCCGCGGACGGCGACCGCGGGGCCTTCGCCGACCTCTACCGGTCGTACGGCCCGATGGTGCACGGCGTGCTGCTGGCGCGGGTGGGGCGCGGCGAGGCGGAGGATCTCACGCAGGAGGTCTTCCTCCGCGCGTGGCGGCGTCTGGGCGAGCTTCGCGACGCGGCGGCGGTGGGGGCGTGGCTTGCGGCCATTGCGAGGAGCTGCGCGTCGGACTGGGCGCGTGCGGATGGGCGGCGCCGCGGGCGCGAGGGGCTGGCTGTGCGCGGCTCGAGGGGCGGCGAGGCGGCGCGGGCGGACGGTGTGCTCGGGGCGATCCGGCGGCTGCCGGAGGCGTACCGCGAGCCGCTGGTGCTGCGGTTCGTCGCGGGGCTGACGGGGCCGCAGATCGCGCACTGCCTGGGCATGACGCACGGCGCGGTGCGCGTGAACCTGCACCGTGGGATGTCGATGCTGAGGGAGCTGTTGTCGGAGGATTGGTCATGAGCGGGCGCGAGGATCTTGCTGCGCGTGGGGACTGGCTGTTCGACGGCGGGGGGGAGCCGAGCGCCGAAGAGCGGGAGGTGCTGGATGCAGTGCGCGCGGCGAGGTGGGAGGGGGATGTCGAGGCTTTGATGCGCAGGGTGGAGGGGGCTTCCGGAGCGGATGCACTGGCGGGCGAGCCGCCAGCGGCACCGGTGTATGAGGGAGCACTGGCGGGCGAGCCGCCAGTGGCACCAAGGGCGTTGAGGAGGATTGGTGCTGCGGTGCTGGCGGCGGCGATGGTGCTGGTGGCGGTGAACGTGTGGGCGTTCGTCGTGCGCGGTGGCGGACGCTCGGAGTCGGCGTGGACGCGAGCGACCGGGGGGGCGTGGGCGGTGGGCGAATGGGTGGAGACGGCGGGTGGCGAGACGGTGGAGGTCGCCTCTGACATCGGGCGCGTGACGGTGGGGCCGGGGTCGCGCGTGCGCCTGGTCCGCGCGGCCGAGCAGGAGCACCGGCTGGAGCTGGCGGAAGGGTCGATCGATGCCTTTATCTATGCGCCGCCGCGGCTGTTCTTCGTGGACACCCCCGGGGCCACGGCGGTGGACATGGGGTGCGCGTACCGGCTCGACGTCGCGTCTGACGGGAGCGGCGTGCTGCGCGTGACCGGCGGCTGGGTGGAGCTTCAGGCGGCGCCGCTGGCCAGCCGCGTGCCCGCCGGGTCGGTCTGCCGGCTGGGCCCGGGCGGAACGCCGGGCTTGCCCATCTTCGAGGACGCGCCGGCGGAGCTGGCTGCGGCGGTCGATCGCCTCGACGCGGGCGACGACTCGGCCATCGGCGCAGCGATCGCAGCCGCTCGGCCACGAGACGGATTGACTCTCTGGCACCTCGGCCTGCGGCTGGATGGAGATCAGCATGCGGAGGTTCTCGAGCGTCTCGCGGCGCTCGTCCCGCCACCGCCGGGTGTCCTCGAGCGGGCGTACCGGGCAGACGCCGCGGCTCTGGAGGAGTGGTGGTCGGCGGTGCGTCGGGCGTGGTGAGCGGCGCCGGGGGGCCGGGTTTCCTAGAATCGTGGAGCGTGCTGGGCCGGGCGTTCGTTTCCGCGGGCGCGGCGCCGAGTCGCCGCTGCGGTGGGCTCATGGGCCTCAGACAACTCATCCGGCGGCGGCTGCGCGAGCGCCTGACGGGCGAGAGTGACCTGGTGCTCGTCGATCGGGCCCCCGACGTGGGCGCGGCGCTGCGGGGCGTGGATTCGCTGGGGCTCTACCTGCACCTGCCCTTCTGCCGGCGGCTGTGCCCCTATTGCCCGTATAACAAGACGCTCTACCGTGCGCCGCTCGCCGACGCCTACGCCGAGGCGGTGGTGCGCGAGATCGACATGCGGGCGCCGGAGGTCGGCGATCGCCCGGTGACGACGTTCTACGTGGGCGGGGGCACGCCCACGGTGATGCTCCAGCACGGGCTCGAGCGGATCGTGCGGCACGTCTACGGATCGTTCAGGATGGCGTGCCCGGTGCACATGGAGAGCCACCCGGCCGACCTGAGCGAGAGTGGGCTGGGGGCGCTCCGCGGCATGGGCGTGGAGCACCTGAGCGTCGGGATCGAGTCGCTGCAGGACCGGCACCTGCGCGCGCTCGGGAGGCCGTACACGGCCGCGGAGGCGCGCGGGGCCCTCACCCGGGCGGTGGGGGCGGGGTTCGCGTGCGTGAACGCGGACATGATGTTCGCGCTCCCCGGCCAGACCACGAGAGAGGCGGTGGAGACCGCCTCGGGGCTGCTCGACCTCGGCGTGGATCAGGTGGCGGCGTACCCGCTGTTCGACTTTCCCTACACGTCGTGGACGCGGGCGCACCGGTCCCGGCGCGGGGGTCCCGCGGCGGTGCTCCTCAGGCGGCGGATGCTGCGGGCGCTCGAGCGCGTGTTCCACGACGCGGGCTTCCGTCGGACCTCGGTGTGGGCGTTCACGCGCGGGGGCGTCGAGCCGTACTGCTCGGTCACGGTGCCGCTCTACCTGGGGATCGGGGCGAGCGGCGGGTCGTACCTGAGGGATGTGTTCTTCCTGAACACCTTCGACACGCGCGCGTACATCGACGCGCTCGCGTCCGGCCGGGCCCCGGTGGCGCTCAGCGTGGCGCTCTCGCGCCGGATGCAGATGGCCGGATGGCTGTACTGGCGGCTCTACGGGGTGCGGTTCGAGAAGCAGGCGTTCTTTGAGCGCTTCGGGGAGCCGTTCGACGGCGTGTACGGGCGTGCCGCGGGGCGCCTGAGGGCGATGGGGCTGCTCCACAACGACGGGTCCGAGATCGCCCTGACCGACCGGGGGGCGTACTGGCTCCATGTCGTGCAGGACCTCTTCTCTCTCGATGCGGTGGGGAGGCTGTGGGGGACGGCGATGGGCCAGGCGTGGCCCGGGCGGGTCGAGCTCTGAGCGTTCCGGCGGCCCGTTCTCGTATCGATCGGGAACGGATGGGGGAGCGTTCTCGTACACTGGGGGCATGAGGCCCCGGAGCTCCCGCGGGAAGTTCGGCGCGTTCACGCTGATCGAGCTGCTCGTCGTCATCGCGATCATCGCGCTCCTGGTCGGGATCCTGCTCCCCGCGCTTGGGAGGGCGCGGGGCGCGGCGCGCGACGCCGCGTGCCTGAGCAATCTCCGTCAGCTGGGCCTGGCGTGGACGATGTACATGGACGACTTCGACCGCTTCCCGTGGGGGAGCGACGGGGAGTACGAGAAGAAGCTTCGCTGGGGCTGGGGCGGCGTGCACTGGTACGGGTACGAGAACGGCGACCCGTACTCGCCCGACGGCCTCGTGGCCACGCACAGGCCGGTGAACCCGTACGTGAACGAGGACGAAGTGAGCGAGGGGTTCGCGAAGATCTTCCGCTGCCCGGGGGACACCGGTGTCCAGTACTACGGTCATCCCGAGGAGCCGATCCCCTGGAAGGACTTCGGCGCGGGGAATCGCTCGGGCGAGGGCGACGAGACGGTCTTCGGGATGATGGGCAACAGCTACGAGGCGAACCGCCGGATGTACGAGCGGACGATCGACGGGTCGCCCGTCTACGGCCCGTGGTGGGGGCCGGGGAGGGTCGTGGTCGACCCCTCGAGCTTCGTGATGATCGGCGATTCGGGCGCCATGACGGTGGCGATGCACCAGCGGGTCTTTGAGTGGCTGGTCTATGGGTGGTGGCACGGCGAGGAGCGGGGGCAGCTGGGCTTTCTCGACGGCTCGGCGCGCAACGAACGCCTCGTCGGCGAGGACGCGGGGTTCACGATGCGCTTCGCGCCCTAGCGTGCGGGCGAGAGCGGTCGCTTGGGAAGAAGGGGGACGCGCGTGCGACGAGAGCTTGCGGCCGTGGTGTGCGGGCTATCGTGCATGATCGGCGCGCCGTTCGGGCTCGCGCAGGGGAGCGTCCCGCCGGACGCGGGCGCGCTCATGGCGGGCGTCGAGCGTGCGATCGTCTCGGGGGACTGGGTCGGGGCCGAGAGGTCGCTCGACCTGCTGTGGGAGGCCGACAGGGAGCGGGCGCGGGAGGCGGGCTGGCAACTGGTGACGAGCGAGGCCGTGGCCCACCGGCCGCTGGGCCTGGAGGCGTTCCGGCGGCACGGGACGGCGGACGAGCTGGCGTCCGCGGCCCGTGCGCTCGATGCGCAGCGGTTCGCCGACGAGCGCCGGTGGCTCGTTCGGGCGATCGGCGCGGGCGCCGGGGACGATGCGGTGTCGCGCGCGAGAGCGTTCCTCTCAGACCGCGACCCGTACGTGCGAGCGGGCGCCGCGTGGGCGCTGGCGGACCTGGGCGACGTGAGCTCCGTCGCCGAGTACGCGCGCCGTCTTCGCAGCGTGCCGGCCGGCGTGCAGAGCTGGCCCGACGACGACGACGCGGCCGAGCAGATGGCGTTGTACGGCGCGGTGCGGACGCTCACGGGGCTCCGGCCGCGCACGTCGAGGGAGGTGCTCGACTGGGTGCGCGAGCACCGCGAGGTGCTGGGCGGGCTGCGTCCGCCGGAGCCGCTCTCGCCGGAGGAGTGGCCCCGCGAGGAGGACGCGCTGCAGACGCCCTCGCTGCGTGTGGAGTTCGACCTGCGCGAGGCCGCGCCGCCGGCGGAGGGTCCGGGGGGCGAGGGGGAGTTTCTGGTGGGTCTGGAGCGGAGCGTGGAGGCGGCGAGGGCGGCGGCGGAGCCGATCTTCGGGCGCGTGCACCTGCCGGTGATCCGGCTCGTCTTCGCGGACGACCAGACGATCGGCAAGTTCGGCGGGACGTCGCGGGGGTACTACGGCTTTGCGCGGGGGAACAAGATCGCCATGCGCCTGACCGAGTGGCAGGCGGTGCGGACGGTGCTGGTGCACGAGTACGTGCACATCATCCACGACGCCGTGAGCGAGCGGCAGCCGCGCTGGCTGAGCGAGGGGCTGGCCGAGTCGCTGACGCGCTCGGCGCGGTCGAGCGCGTGGGCGAGCGCGCTCGCGCCGGGTCGGGCGACGCACTTCGCGGAGATGGCCTCGGGCGGGCTGAGCGGGGTGGTGCGCTGGGAGTCGTCTGGCAGCTCGGGAGAGGATCCGGGGCTGTATGCGCGGGCGCACATCGCGGTGGATTACCTGCGGTTCGGCGGCTTCGGGGCCGAGGGCGCGAGACTGGCGCTGCTCGTCTCGCGGATCAGCCGCGGGGAGAGGCCGGCGGCGGCGCTGGAGCAGGTCTACGGGGGGACGCTGGCGGAGCTGGACGAGGGGCTGGCGGCCTGGGTGGGGCGGCTCTCGGCTGCGCCTCCGCCGTGAGACGTGCTCCGGTTCGGGCGTCCGGCTTTCGCGGACGTGTCCGGCCGGGTACCTGTCGAGGACGAAGGCCGGTTGGCCCCCGCAGGCGGGGCGACCTATCCTTGGGGCCCTCCGCCGGCGGTCCCCCTCCGGCCGGCGCGGAGGGGTCGAGACGCCCCGCAGCACCGCCCCCAGGGCACAGGAGAGGCTCGTTCATGGCCACCACCGGCACGATCACCCAGGTCATCGGCTCGACCTTCGACGCCCAGTTTCCAGAGGACAACCTCCCGAGCATCTACAACGCCATCAAGGTGGACGCCGACACCCACTACGGGGCGATCCGGCTGACCGGCGAGGTGCAGCAGCACCTCGGCGGCGGGCGGGTGCGCGCGGTGGCCCTGGGCTCGACCGACGGGCTGACCCGCGGCATGACCTGCGTCGACACCGGCACGGCGGTGCAGGTGCCGGTCGGCGAGAAGGTGCTCGGGCGGGTGTTCAACCTGCTGGGCCAGCCGATCGACAAGAGGCCGGCGCCGGAGGGTGTGGCGACCAAGCCCATCCACCGCGAGCCGCCGGAGTTCAGCCAGCTCAACCCCAACACCGAGATCCTGGTGACGGGCATCAAGGTCATCGACCTGCTTTGCCCCTTCGTGCGAGGCGGCAAGATCGGCCTCTTCGGCGGCGCCGGCGTGGGCAAGACGGTCATCATCCAGGAGATGATCGCCCGCGTGGCCCGCGAGTTCGGCGGCTACTCCGTCTTCTGCGGCGTGGGGGAGCGCACGCGCGAGGGCAACGACCTCTGGCGCGAGATGCAGGAGGCCGAGTACACCGACGAGAACGGCAAGACGGCGCACGTTATCGACAAGGTGGCGATGGTCTTCGGGCAGATGAACGAGCCGCCCGGGGCGCGTCTCCGCGTCGCGCTCTCGGGCCTGACGATGGCCGAGGAGTTCCGCGACTCGTCGGGCAAGGAGACGATGATCTTCGTGGACAACATCTTCCGCTTCACGCAGGCGGGCTCCGAGGTGTCCGCGCTGCTCGGGCGCATGCCCAGCGCGGTGGGATACCAGCCGACCCTCTCGACGGAGATGGGCGAGCTGCAGGAGCGGATCACCTCGACGAGCCGCGGGGCGGTGACGAGCGTGCAGGCCATCTACGTGCCCGCCGACGACCTCACCGACCCGGCCCCGGCGACGGCGTTCGCGCACCTGGACGCGTTCGTCGTGCTGGCGAGAAGCATCACGGAGAAGGGCATCTACCCCGCCGTGGATCCGCTGGCCTCGACGTCGCGAATCCTGGACCCAGGCATCATCGGGCAACGCCACTACGACGTCTCACGGCGCGTGCAGACGATCCTTCAGCGATACAAGGACCTGCAGGACATCATCGCCATCCTCGGCGTGGACGAGCTGTCCGAGGAGGACAAGCTCACCGTGTCCCGCGCCCGCAAGATCGAGCGGTTCCTCTCGCAGCCCTTCTTCGTCGCCGAGCAGTTCACCGGCTTCGCGGGCATCTACACGCAGCTCGAGGACACGATCGACAGCTTCGAGCGCCTCTGCAACGGCGAGGGCGACGACCTGCCCGAGGGCGCCTTCATGTACGTCGGCAACCTCGACGACGTCCGGCGCAAGGCGGAGAAGATGGCCGCGGGCTGAGCCGGGGCATCCACACCGACAGGCCCGGGGGCCGCGGCGCGCCGCGGCCCCTGTTCTTTTCCCGCACTCGGCGCCCGGCCCCTCGATGAGAAAGCCCCGGGCGGAGTGCCGGCGGCCCGGCGGCCGGCCCTTGCCGGTACACTCGCGTGCGAGGAGGCCGCACCATGCCGGCGAACGCCCCGACCCAGCCCGAGCATCAACTCCGCGTGGTCCCGGCGCTGGTCGGTTCGTTGATGTTGGGCCTCGTGCTGTTCGCGGCGGCGGCGGTCGTGATCGGGCGGGCGGAGACGCCGTCGGCGCCGGGGGCCGCGCCCCCCGCGCAGATGGACCCCGCCGTGCTCCTGGGCGTGCTGGCCGCGCTTCTCGCGGGGTGCCTCGTGGCGTTCTTCGCGTTCGGCGCGGCCGCGAGGTCGCAGGCGCGGAGCGCGTGGCAGGATCGCGGGGATGACGAGTCCGGCCGGGCGAGGCTCGCGGGGATCCTCTCGACGTCGACGATCCTCCGGGCGGCGCTCGCGGAGGGGCCGGGCCTGTTCGCGTGCGTGATCATCCTGCTCACGGGCGACCTGATCTCGCTGGCGGCGGTCGCCGTGGCGGTGGGGCTGATGGCCACGCTCCTGCCGGTGCGATCGCGCCTCGCGAGGCTCGAGGAGGCGGCGGCGGGCCCGGGCAGGGCCTGACTGCGGTCAGCATCCCGGCGGTATCCTCCCCGGATGAGCGCCACCGTGGACACAAGATCCGTCGCCGGGCGGCGCCGGCTGCGCCTTGCCCACTTCGACGACGTCCGCCGGGATCTGGACCGGCTCGAGGCCGCGGCGGGCGAGGGGACGCTCAGAGCGATCGGCAACTGGACGCCCGGGCAGGTCTTCGCGCACCTGGCGGCGTTCCTGAGCTACCCGTACGAGGGCTACCCGGCGCAGCTCTCGAGCCCGCCGTGGCTCGTCCGGGCCGTCAGCAGGCTGCTCAAGCGCCGGTTCATTCGCCGCGGCTTCCCGCCGGGCGTGAAGATCCCGCGCGTGGAGGGCGGGACGACGGGTGCGGAGAAGGTCGCCCTCGCCGAGGGCCTGGGGCGCTTGCGGCGCGCGCTGGACCGGATGGAGCGCGAGGCGCCCCGGGCGGCGAACCCGGTGCTCGGCCCCCTGACGCACGACGAGTGGATGCAGCTCAACTGCCGGCACGCCGAGCTGCACCTGAGCTTCCTGCAGATCGGGGGTTGAGGCGGGCGGGCGGCCAATAATCGCCGCATGCCTTTCGAGCGCGCACGCGACGGTTACCTGGTCTCCGACAATCCCGCGCTGCTCGACCTGCGCGTGTGGCACGGGTTCCTCGTGGAGAGCTACTGGTGCGAGGGGATCCCGCTCGGCGTGCTCGAGCGCGCGGCCGCGAACTCGCTGTGCATCGGGCTCTATCGGTGCGCCCCCGCGGCGCCGCGCATGATCGGCGGCGGGCGCGTGGTGACGGACCGCGCCACGTACGCGTACCTGGCCGATGTCTTCGTGCTCGAGGAGTTCAGGGGGAGAGGGCTGGGGGTGTGGCTGGTGGAGAGCGTTCTCACGCACCCGGACCTCCAGGGGCTCCGCCGGTTCTGCCTGATGACCCGCGACGCGCACGGGCTCTATGCGAGGTTCGGCTTCGCGCCGATGCCCGATCCGTCGCGGTACATGCAGCGTCACGATCCCGACGTCTACCGTCGTGCCCGGACCGGCGATGCGCCCGGCGGCACGCGATCGGAGCAGCCATGAGCGCGAACCTCACCTACGGGCCGTTCCTGCCCGAAGTCCATCTCGAGGCGGTCGTCCGGGCGACGTCCCTTGCCTTCGGGGGCGATGCCCCCGGCGTGAGGGGCTGGCTCGAGAATGCGGGCCACGAGCATGTTCGGGTGCTGCGCGACGAACTCGGCGAGGCGGCCGCGTCTTTGCTGGCCCTGCCGATGGGGCAGCACTTCGGGGGGCGGTCGGTGCCGATGGAGGGGGTCGCGGGGGTGGCCGTCGCGCCGGAGTCCCGCGGGCGCGGGCTGGCGCTGACGCTGATGCGCGAGCAGGTGCGCGAGGCGGCGGAGCGGGGAGTTCCGCTCTCGTGCCTCTACGCGTCCACGCAGGCGCTCTACCGCCAGGTCGGCTACGAGCAGGCGGGGCTGCTGTTCCGGACGAACATCCCGCTGCGGACGATCGGCGTGCGCGACCGCACCCTGCCGGTGCGCGAGCTCGGCGACGCCGACGACGGGCAGATCCGCGCGTGCTACACCGAGTTCGCGCGGCGCTTCAACGGCACCCTCGAGCGGGGGGCGTACGCGTGGGGACGCGTCCGGCAGATGCGCGAGGAGACGTACAAGGGGTTCGGGGTCTTCTCGCGGGAGCGGCCCGGGGCCCTCGAGGGGTACTTTTTCATGAGCCAGCGGCGCAAGCCGGAGACGGGGCGGCACGACGTGGCGCTCTCGGATCTCGCCTTCACCACGGCGGCGGCGGGCCGCCGCCTGCTGGGCCTGCTCGCCGACCTGGCGACGGTGGGGGACGACGCGGTCGTGTACGGGGCGCCGCTGCACCCGGTGTGCACGCTGATGCCTCAGCAGTACCACACCTCGAAGTTCGTCGATGCGTGGATGGTCCGGATCAACCTGGTGAAGGAGGCGATCGAGGCCAGGGGCTACGCGGAGTCCCTCCAGCTCGAGCTCGGCCTGGAGATCGTGGACGACGTGGTGCGCCAGAACGCGGGCGAGTGGCGGATGCGGGTGCGCGAGGGTCGGGCGAGCCTCGAGCGCGGGAGAGCGGCGTGCTCGCTGCGGTGCGATGCGCGCGCGCTGGCGGCGATCTACACCGGGTTCTACAGCGCCGGCCAGGCCGCGACGCTCGGGCTCGTGCGCGGCGATCCGCCTGCGCTCTCCGCCGCCGACGCGCTCTTCTCCGGCCAGACTCCGTGGATGACCGACCGGTTCTGAGTACCCTTGACCCATGAGCGATGCGCCGACCGATCCGCGAACCCTGGCGGGCGAGCTCCAGTCGCTCCTCGACGCCGGGCGGGAGGAGGAGGCCGTGGCCCGCTGTCGCGCGGCCGTCGAGGCCTCGCCCGGCGATGCCCGGATCCTCGGCGTCGCCGGCCCCTTCTTCTCGGCGGTGGGGGAGCACGGCGAGGCCGTCCGCGCCCTCGGCTCGATGCTCGGGACGAACCCGGCGGACCCCCGCCTGCTCATGCAGCTCGCGGTCGCGTGCAAGCACGCCGGCGATCTCGCGGGGGCCGACGCGGCCGCCGAGCGACTGCTGCACGCGACCCCCCAGCACCCCGGCGCGATCGGGCTCAGGGCCGACGTGCTCTACCTGCGGGGGCGTTACCGCGAGGCGTTCGAGTTCCTCGCGCCCATGGCGCGAGCGCCCGGTGCGCACCCCGGCATCGTGGTGACCTTCGCGCGGATATGCCGCGTGGAGAAGAAGGCGTGGGAGGGCATCGCCGCGCTCGAGCGGGCGCTCTCGACGCCCGGGCTGCCGCAACCGCTCGTCGCCGACGCGTGCTTCCAGCTCGCGAAGCTCTACGACAGCGTGGGTCGCTTCGACCAGGCCTGGGACGCCGCGGCGCGGGCCAACACCGCCAAGGGCGCGAGGTTCGATCCCGACGCGTTTGACCGGCGCGCGGACGCGATGCTCGCGGCGTGGACGGCCGAGCACATCGCGGGGCTGCCGGCGGCCGAGTCCACGGATCTGCCCCTGCTCATCGTCGGCATGCCGCGCTCGGGGACGACGCTCGTGGAGCAAATCCTCGCGAGCCATCCGCGCGTGGCGGCCGGGGGAGAGCTGCCGGATCTGTCGCGCGCGATCGTCCGCCTGCGCCGGGGAATGAGCGAGGACCCGCCGCTGCTCGACTCGCCCGCAAGCCTTGATCCGCCGGCCGTGGAGCGCGAGGCGGCCCGCTACCGGTCTCGCCTCACGTCCATCGCGGGATCGGCGGAGATCACCCGGGTCACCGACAAGATGCCGCTCAACGCGCTGCACCTCGGGCTGCTCCGCGCCATCGCTCCCGGCTCTCGAGTCGTCTGGTGCCGGCGCGACCCGCTCGACACCTGCACGTCGTGCTGGTTTCAGAACTTCGGCGGGAGCAACCCCTTCGCCTACGACCTCGCCCATCTCGGCCGCTTCCACCGGTCGCTGGAGCGCGTCATGGCGCACTGGCGGCAGAAGCTCGGCCTCGAAATCCTCGACCTGCCCTACGAGGAGCTCGTCGCCGACCAGGAGGGCTGGACGCGCCGGCTGCTCGACTTCTGCGGCCTGGCCTGGGATGATCGCTGCCTGCGCTACTACGAGAGCGACCGTGTAGCCATGACGCTCAGCAACGACCAGATCCGCAGCCCGCTGTTCACGAGCTCGATCGGCCGGTGGCGACGCTACCAGGGCAAGCTCGATGTGCTGCGTGAAGCTCTGGACTCTTCAGGTTGATGCGCTGCCGCCGCCCCCGCACTCCGGACAGCGCGCCCCCGCCGGCAAACCCACCATCGAATACCCGCACGCTGGACAAGGCCTGACCGTCCGCCGCCACACACGGTCGCGCACCGCGAGCGCCACACCGGGAAGGAGGAACATCGCCGCGACGCTCCAGAGTGGGATGACGGTCGCCCGCATGCCCGGCATGTCCTGCGGCTCCCAGAGCTTGAATCCCCATCTGAACGGCCCCGAGTTCGCCCCAACGGTCCACCTCTCCGGCATGCCGAAGTGTCGCGAGGGGTGAAAGGTGAAGGAGAAGGCGCCGTTCGAGATGCCGGTCTGAAAGTCTGGTCCGCTGCCCGAGCCGTCGAGCCGGTGCTGATAGAAGACCGCCCAGCGCACGCTTGCGATCCACAACACGACCCAAGCGATCCCTATCCCGAGGAGGGCAACCCAAACCAACTTCCGCCGCTTCATCCTCACCCCCGTGTCCGCGTCAGGCCCGCGTCCCCCGAGCCGCCAGCATACACCCGCCCCTCGCCACGCTGACCCACGATAGCATCTTCACCCACTCACCCACTCACCCACTCACCCACTCACCCACTCACCCACTCACCCACTCACCCACTCACCCACTCAC
>CAYTAH010000046.1:0-32610 GCA_964435785.1 uncultured Phycisphaeraceae bacterium
TCGAAGAAGACGTTCAGGGTCGGGCCCTGGCCGCTGTAGCTGGCCACGAAGAACGAGCGGAGGTAGATGTTGCCGTTGTCGTTCTGGGTGGTCATGTTCTGCGGATCGTCCGCGGTGCGCTGCGCGTCGTCCTCGTTGACGAAGATGTTGTCGCGCTGCGTCTTGTTCTCGTTGGAGAGGCTCGTGAACGACCAGGTCACGCCGTCCGGATCGGCCTTGCTCTCGAAGTCCACGTGGTTGTCGTTGTAGCCCACGTTGCCCTCCCACTTGGTGCGGGTGCCGTGGATGAGCAGGGTGTTGGAGGTCAGGCCGACGAGGGTGTCGTAGCCGGTGTTGTTGCCGTTGTCCTGGACGAGCTCCCAGGTGCCGGTGTCACCGCCACCGATCAGCTCGAACGAGGGGCCGCGGTTGGCGAGCACGGCCTCGGTCGAGACGAAGGTGTTGGACCACTTGGCCTTGCGGCGCCCGAAGGGGATCGAGTGGCCGTAGGAGAAGCCGCCCGCGGTGCCGCCGGAGCCGCCGTCCTGGTAGGTGCTGTCCTCGGAGTCCTCGGGGGTGGCGCGGAAGGCCGGATCCCAGAGGGCGAAGTCCTTGTCCTGGGCCGCCTCGGGCTCGTCGAACTGGTAGTCCTCGTACTCCCGCATGTCGCCGTTGACCTCGGCGGGGCTGAGGCACATCTCGGTCGGGAAGAAGCTGTTCCAGACCAGGACCGAGTAGATGTTGCGGGTGTTGTCCTTGAGCTGGGGCGTGTTGGCGTTGACGGTCTTGTTCGCCTTGTCCAGCTTGCTGGGCAGCGGATACTCGTCGCCGTTGTTCTGGGCGAAGAGCACCATGCCCTGCATCATGCCGCGGACCTGGCTGGAGTCCTTCAGCTGGCGGGCGGTGGCGCGAGCCTTGCCGAGCGCCGGCAGCAGGATGCCGATGAGCAGCGCGATGATCGCGATGACCACGAGCAGCTCGATGAGGGTGAACGCACGATTCTGACGATTCATGGGGATGACTCCACAACTCGATGGTCCCGCCGGCACACCCCCGTCGGAACAGGCACGGAATAGTTCGGAACACTGGGTTGGTCTGAGGGCCCCGACTCCTCTGCCCGGCCCGCTCAACGGCGGAACCGGTGTCGGAGGCGGGTCTCGCGCCGCTCCACCGACGACATTTCGGCAACCATCTCGGAACGAAAGCCGGGATCGGGTGGGATCCACGCTTCTCGCCCCGCGGAAGGCTGCCCGAGTTGTCGGCAAGCGGTTGGAACCCTGGTCGGGACCATCGATGCTGTCGTGCCCGATCGGGACGACACGCGGATAAGGACGTTCACACAACGCCGACCATTGGTTTCGCACGCCTGCCATCGCACGTGCGGTAGCCGATAAGCTACAGCATCCTATCCGCACGTCAACCCCCTCAGTTGCGGCCGCGAAGAGAATCTCAACAACCCGGAGTCCGAACAAATGCCACCACCCGCCACCCCCGAGGCCAGGCTCGCCGCGCTGGGCCTCCAGCTTCCATCCCCCCCCAACCCCGTCGCGGCCTACGTCCCCGCCAAGCGACTGGGGAACCTGCTCTACGTCAGCGGCCAGATCCCCTTCCGCGACGGGACCCTCCTCGCCAAGGGGCGCGTGCCGGACCAGGTCTCCGTGGAGACCGCCCGACATTGCGCCCGGCAGTGCGCCCTCAACGGCCTGGCCATCGCCCGCGCCGCCGCCGGCTCCCTCGACAGGATCGCCCAGGTCGTCCGCGTCGGGTGCTTCGTCGCCTCCGAGCCGGGCTTCGAGGGGCAGCCGGGCGTCGCCAACGGGGCCAGCGAGCTGCTCGTCGAGGTCTTCGGCGAGGCCGGCCGCCACGCCCGCGCCGCCGTGGGCTCCGCGGCGCTCCCGCTCGGCGTGCCCGTCGAGGTCGAGTTCCTCTTCGAGCTCACGCCGGATTGAGCCGGCGCGGAGGGTCGGCGCCCCATGAAATGCAAAGCCCCGCATCAATGGATGCGGGGCCGCTGCAGTTCGCCAAGGGTGACCGAGCGGAGGGCTACCACCCGCCCCTGTCGCCGCGATCGCCACCACGACCGCCGCCGCCGTATCCGCCCCGGCCGCCGCCTCCCCCCCCGCCATAGCCGCCGCGTCCGCCCCCTCCGCCGCCGTAGCCCCCGCGTCCGCCCCCGCCTCCCCCGAAGCCCCCGCTGCGCGGGGCCCGCTCCTTGGCCTCGTTGACCACGAGGGCGCGTCCCTCGAGGTCCTGACCGTTGAGCGCCTCGATGGCGGCGCGCCCGTCACTGTCGTTCATCTCGACGAACCCGAAGCCGCGCGACCGGCCCGTCTCGCGATCGATGATCACCGCGGCCGACGTCACCGCGCCGTGCGATTCAAAGAGAGAACGCAGACTGTCGTCGGTGGTGGAAAAGGGGAGGTTCCCTACATAAATGCGCATCGCCACGATCCTGCCCGAGAGGCGAATTGTCCGACCGAAGCGACCTCTCGGGGGCGATCCGCATCAGTCCGCCCGGGGCCTTGAGCCGAGTGCCGCCCCGAGCCGCGCTTGGCAGTGTACCAAAGTACCCACGTTTGCAAGGGGCGGTCTCGGCTGAAACGGGCGCTGGACGAGGCGCGTCCTTTCTCTCCGGCTTTCCAGAGCTTTCACCGAGCCCGCCGGTTGCCCAGAGCCCGGGGCTGGGTAAGCTTCCGCCCAACCCCGGAGCGCGCGGGCGTGCCGCGACGGCAGGAATCGGGGGAAAGCGAGGCCGCATGGCACACATCGCCCACCCGACAACCCAGGCCCCGGCCCGGACTATCGGCGCGATGACCCTCGGCGCCCTCGCGCCGCGCGGCGGCGCGGACCGCGCCCGCTCCGGCCACGCCGTTGGCGTCCAGGGCTACGGCATCGACCCCACCGACATCCCGCCCCCGCCCCCGCAGCGCTAGCCGCCCCGACTGGAGAGTTTCGGCAGCCCCGGAGGCGTCCCCTCCGGGGCTGCTTCGTTTTTCGCACCGCACCAAGCCAGAGGAGAGTCCCATGAGCGCTTCGAGAGTCCGCAGCGGAAGATGGCCCCTCCCCCGGCGCGCACGCGTGCGCGTGCGCCTGGGGAGATACCTCGTCGTCGGACGCTTCGCCCGTGTCGCGCCCCGAGCCGCCGGTCCGCCCGAGCCCCGCTGGGGGCTGGCCGTCGTGCACACACGAGTCGGCTACGGCGCCGCCACACTCGAGGGCGGCCTCGAGTACTGGCGCCCGCTCTCCCCGCTCGAATGACGGAAATCGCCAATCCGCTCCCCCGCCGATCGCCCGTCCCGGGCGCTCGGCGGGAAGGGGCGCGACGGACGGCCCGCACAACTAGACTCCCGCCATGAAGAGGATCTTTTGCTCCTCTATGGTCGCGCTCGCCTCCACGGCGTCCGCGTGCTTCGCCCAGTCGATTCTCCTCTCCGCGCTCGACCTCGCCAAGTTCCGCCAGGGATGGGGCGCCCCCGTCGCCGACCTCTCGGTCGAGGGCAACCCGCTGTCGATCGGCGGAAGAGCCTTCTCCTGCGGCGTGGGCTCGCACGCCCCCGGTGTCGCGTGGATCCGGCTCGACGGGCAGGCCGAGCGGTTCTCCGCCTGGGTCGGCGTGGACGACGAGACGGGCGGGCGCGGCTCGGTCGCCTTCACCCTCTACGGCGACGGTGAGCGCATCTTCGCCACCGACGTCATCAGAGGCGGCGACGCGCCTCTGCGCGTGGACGTGGATCTCCGTGGCGTCGCGCTCTTGGGGCTGGTGCTCTCGGACGGCGGCGACGGCATGGACTGGGACCACGCCGACTGGGCCGACGCCCGGTTCGAGATGATCGGAGGATCGCCTGTGGCCATCGATGGTCCGCCCGACGAGCGCGTCCTCCGCACCCCCGCGCCGGGCGCCGAGCCGCGAATCAACGGCCCCGCGCTGTACGGCGTCCGCCCCGGGCACGAGGTGATCTACCGGATCCCGACGACCGGTGAGCGCCCCATCGCTTTCAGCGCCGAAGGCCTGCCGGAGGGCCTCGATTGCGACCCCGGCTCCGGCATCATCCGCGGCGTCATCGCCGACCGGGTCAGCCGGGACCACCACGTCGTGTTCCGCGCCGAGAACCGGCACGGCTTGGACGAGGTCCCGCTGCGCTTCGTGGTCGGCGACACGCTGGCGCTCACGCCCCCCATGGGCTGGAACTCCTGGTACATCCACTACAACCGCGTGACCGACGCCGACATCCGCGCAGCCGCGGACGCCATGATCGACTCGGGCATGGCCGATTTCGGCTACAGCTACGTCAACGTCGACGACTGCTGGATGGCCCGAGCCGGCGAAGACGCCCGCGGGGCCGATGGCACGCTGCACACCAGCCCGAGCTTCCCAGACATGCCCGGCCTCGCCGCGTACATCCACGAAAGGGGCCTCAAGGCGGGCCTCTACACCTCGCCCGGCCCGAGCACCTGCGCGGGCTACGCGGGCGCGTGGGGGCACGAGGAGCAGGACGCCCGGCTCTTCGCGGCGTGGGGCTTCGACTTCCTCAAGTACGACTGGTGCAGCTACGAGGGTGTCGCCGCCGGCGAGGGGCGAGAGCGCCTCGTCGCGCCCTACCGCACGATGTCGCGCATCCTCGCCGGCCTGGATCGCGACATCGTCCTGAACCTCTGCCAGTACGGCATGGGCGAGGTCTGGGAGTGGGGAGCCGAGTGCGGCCAGTGCTGGCGCACCACGGGCGACCTCGGGCTCGAGTCCGGCGGCCTGCTCCCCGGCTTCTACCACATCGGCCTCGCCAACGCCCGCCACTGGCCCCACGCCCGCCCCGGGGCGTGGAACGACCCGGACTACATCCTCATCGGGTGGGTCGGCGACGCGCGGGGCATGGGGGTCGGGCAGCCGACGACGCTCACCGGCGAGGAGCAGTACGCCTACATGTCGATGTGGAGCCTGATGGCCGCGCCGCTGTTCTTCTCCGGCGACATGACCCGCCTCGACGAGTTCACGCTCAACGTGCTCTGCAACGGCGAGGTGATCGCGGTGAACCAGGACCCGCTCGGCGCGCAGGGACGCATCGTGCGCCAGACCGCCGACGAATTCGTGCTCGCCAAGCCGCTCGAGGACCGCGCGGTCGCCGTGGGCCTGTTCAACCTCGCGGAGGTGGAGCGGACGGTGCGGATCACGTGGGCCGAGCTGGGGATCGGGGGCGAGCGGAGCGTGCGGGACGTGTGGCGCCAGGAGGAGATCGGCGCCTTCGACGGCGCGTTCGAGGCACGCGTTGCGCGCCATGGGGTCGAGATGGTCCGGATCTGGCCGCGCCCGACGCGTTGACGCCGCGCCCTACGCCCGCGCTTCCTTCTCCGCTCTCCTGCGCTGCAGCTCCGCGTCGATGAAGGGCTGGATCTGCCCCTGGAGCACCTTCTCGTAGTTGGTCTCCTCGTACCCCGTGCGGTGGTCCTTCACGCGGTTGTCGTAGAAGACGTAGCTGCGGATCTGCGTGCCCCAGTCGCGCCCGACCTCGCCGCCCTTGGCCGCGAGCAGCTCGCGCTCGCGCTTCTCCTGCTCGATCTGCTCGAGCTTGTTCTGGAGCACGCGGAGGGCCTGCGCCCTGTTCTGCGGCTGGTCGCGGTAGGTGCTCGCGACGACCATGATCCCTGTCGGCTTGTGCACGATGCGGATCGCCGAGGCCACCTTGTTGACGTTCTGCCCGCCGGGCCCGCTCGCCCGGACGAAGGGCGTGATCTCGAGGTCCTTCTCCGGGATCTCGAGCTTGGTGTCCTCGAACTCGGGCGTCACGTCCACGCTGGCGAAGCTGGTCTGCCGCTTGCCCTGGGCGTTAAAGGGCGAGACGCGGGCGAGCCGGTGCGTGCCCCGCTCGCAGGAGAGATAGCCGAAGGCGTACGGCCCCTTGACGTGCAGCGCGACCGAGTCGATGCCGACCTCGGTGCCGTAGGTCTTCTCGATCTCCTCGAGGTCGAAGCCCATCCGCTCGCAGTACATGATGTACATGCGGTAGAGCATCTCGGCCCAGTCGTTGGCCTCGGTGCCCCCGCCGCCCGCGGAGATCGAGAGGAAGCAGTTGCGGTGGTCGTGAGGCCCCGAGAGCAGCGACTGCAGCTCGACCTGCTCCATGCGCTGCGAGAGGTCGAAGAGCGACGCGTCGGCCTCGACGAGCAGCTCGCGGTCGTCGGCCTCGCGCGACATCTCGTAGGCGACCTTGGCGTCCTCGAAGTCGGCGATCACCCGCTTGAGCGGGTCGGTCTGGGCCTTGAGGAGCTTGAGCTCGGCGACGGTCCGCTGGGCGGCCTCCGGGTTGTCCCAGAAGGTGGCCTCGCCCATGCGGGCCTCGAGATCCCCCAGCTTGGAGAGCTTGGCGTCGTAGTTAAAGAGAGTCGCGGATTGTCAAGATCCGCGCCTCGAGATCGGCGATGACGGGCTGGTGGGCGTCGAAGTGCATTCCGTTTGGCTCCTTGAGCTGGGGCAGAGTCTAGGCGGAGCCCCGGCCCGGGCGGCCGCGCGAGCATTTTTTGGGCGCGGACGCGCCGGGAATGGCTGTCCGCGGCGTTCGAGACGGGAGCAACCGCCCGGCGCCGCGCCGGTTTCACCCCGCAGGAGAACGCCCATGCCGCGATTCCACGCACCCGTGCCCGTCGTCGTCGCCGCCCTGCTGCTCGGCGCGGGCCCGCCGCTCGCCCAGAGCCAGGAACAGGAGAGCCAAACCGCGCGCGAAGCCCGGCGTGAGGCGCTGCTCGACCGGGCGAGACAGGAGACAGCCCAGCAGGAGGAACGCCGCGCGATCAGCGAAGAGGTGGCGGAGGGAAGGACCGGGCGCCGGTCCGTGTCCGACGTGCGCAACCTCGGACCGACGATCTCGCTCGAGTTCCCGGGCGGGAGCCTCGAGCACTACGTCGCCCTGCTGAAGAATGCCGCGGCCCCCGAGCCCACCAACATCCTGATCCGGGGCGAAGCAGACGCGATCCGGATCAATCCGACTGAGCTCCGCGATGTGAGCCTGTTCACCGCCCTGCGCCTGGTCTCCGGCCAATACCTGGGCGGCCCCGACGGCGCCTCGAGCTATCACGTCAGCGCCGCCAATCTCGGCGACGAGGCCGCGGGGTCGGCCTTCCTCGTGGACGTGCAGTTCGTCTCGGGCCGCGCCCGCCCTGCGGCGGCTGCGCGCGACGTGCTCGTGCTCTCGATCAAGGAGATGACCACCGCCCTCCCCGGTGACCCGCCCGAGGTCGTCGTGCCCGCGGAGACGATCCTCACGGCGATCGAGACGGCGATCAGCGTGGCGGGCGACGAGAACGTGACCTCGGAGATCAAGTTTCACCCGGAATCGGGCCTGATCATCCTCGCCGGCACGGGCAATGCCCTCGGCGCCGCCGATCGTGTCGTCCAGCAGATCTGGAGCGATCTCGAGGAGCGACGCGGGCGCGCTCGCGAGATCCAGAAGTCGCAGGGACTGGGCAACCCCGACGCCCTCGAGGAGCAACTCGCCGACGCACGGGCCGAGGCGGAAATGGCCGAAGTCCGCCTGAATCTCGCGCGGGCTTCGGCCGAACGAGCCGCATTGCAGAACAGAGAGTTCGAACAGATGGCCTCGCAAGGGTCGGGGGCCTCCGCTTCGGAGGTTCGCGATTCCCGGCAGATGGTCCTCCAAGCCGAGGCGGAGATGCAGGAGCAACGCATCCGCGCCGACCGGGCCCGCCAGCGCGTCCAGCAGGCCGAGCAGGCCCTGGAGCGCGCCAGGGCCATCGCGGCGGGCGGTGGGCCCGACTCGGAGGCCCAGGCGCTCCGCGAGGAGAACGCGATGCTCCGTGATAGGCTGGCGATGATGGAGGCCCAGATCGCCGAGCTGCGCGCGAGGCTCGAGGGCCGGCAGCGGGAGAACGAGCGACGCTGAGCGGATCCGCCGCCATCCACGCCCCGCCCCCGCGCCTCCGGCGCGGGCCCGAGGACCGCCGCGTGCCCCAGGCCGCAACCGCCCCACCGCCGCCGGAGCAGGCCGACGCGACGACGCCGGCCGACGACACCGGCGCGCTCACCCGCGCCATCGCCCGCGGCGACACGCGGGCGTTCGGCGTCCTTTATGAGCGGTGGTTCGGGCGGATGTACGGCGCCGCCCGCCGGCTCACCGGGCGCGACGAGGCGTTCTGCCTCGACGTCGTGCAGGAGGCGATGATGAAGGCGGCGAGCCGGATGCCCGTCCTGACCTCCGACGCCGCCCTCTCGCGCTGGCTGTGCCGGGTCGTGCACCGGGCCGCGCTCGACAGGCTGCGGAGCGAGCGCAGGCGCCGCCTGCGCGAGGCCGCCCGCGATCGCGCGCCGGCGGCAGCTCCCGAGAGCTCGGAGCGGATCGACTGGCTCCGCACTCGTCTGGAAGAGCTCTCGGCCGAGGACCGGGCCCTGCTCGTGTCCCGGTTCGGACGGGAGAGATCACTCGAGCAGATAGGGTCGGATCTGGGCGCCACGGGCGATGCGGCGCACGGCAAGGTCCGGCGGGCCCTGGGCCGTCTGCGAAAGGCCGCGGAGGAGTTGCGATGAACCGGTTTGACGAGTGCCGCCTGACGAGCCTCCATGATGTCGCCGGCCTACCGGACAACCTTTCCTCCGCGGGCGCCCGGCGGCGCGACGCCATGCTCGCGGGACTCCAGGCCCGCGTCCGCACCCGGGGCCGGCTCCGATTGATGACGCGCGCCGGCGCGGTGACGCTTCCCGTCCTCGCCCTGGCCGGCGCGGCCGTGCTCGCGCTCCGCGCCCCGCCGCCCCCCGCCCCGCCCGGGCCCCTGGCGCTCCCGGGCGGCGCACCGCGCGCCGAAGCCCCCGCGCCCGGTCCTCGCACCCCCGAGGCCCCGCCGACGCTCGCGCGCTCGCCGGCCGCCCCCGTGCGGCTCGTCGGGTACGTGACCGACCGCGCGGACGTGATCGACCGATTCCGGGCGTCCCCGGCCCCGCTCCGGGTCGAGGTGCTCGACGAATCCGGGCTGCTCGGGGCGCTCCGCGAGGCGGGCCTCCCCGCCGGCACCGTGCGCACGGCTGAAGGGCTGCGCGTGGCGTTCGACGCCTCCGGCGCCCCCGACGCGACGCCCTGAACGGCTGCCGCGCCCCGGCGACTACCATCCCGCGATGCTCCCCGCGCCGATGCGATTGGCGGACCTGGCCCTCGCGGCGCAGCTCGGCCCGGCTCCGACGCCCGAGGCGAGGCGCGCCGTCGGCGAGATCTCCGCCGTGCTCCTGGCCGTCGCGCTCACGATCCTCGTCGCGTTCTGCGCCCTGCTGCTCATCTATCTTCGCAAGCGCGCCCGCATCCGGGCCGAGTTGAGCGCCCCGCGTCGACGCTCCGGCGCCGGGCCCGACGCCTGGGCCGAGGCCGCCAAGCGCGTGCCCCTCGAGGACGACAACGCGATCCCTCGGGAGCCGGGGACCGGATGACGATCCTCGCCCGTCCATTCACGGCGCGCCGGCCCATCGCCCTGGTGACCGGCGGGGGCAGACGGGTCGGACGGGCGATCTGCCTCGAGCTGGCCCGGCACGGGTGCGACATCCTCCTCTCGCGCAACACGGGCGCCGCCGCGGCCGAGGATGCGGCGGCGTCGATCGCCACCCTCGGGGTCGAGGCCCGCGTCGCTCCGCTGGACCTCGCAGACCCCGCCGCCGCCGCGGCGTGGGCGGGCGATCTGGCGCGTGAGCTGCCCCGCCTGGACATCCTGGTGCACAACGCCTCCACGTACGAGCCCTCGCCCGTGGGCGCGCTCGATCTCGCGCAGGCGACGCGCCAGATGCGCGTCAACGCCCTCGCCCCGCTGGGGCTCAGCGCCGCCCTCGCCCCGCTCCTGTCGCGCTCGGCGCTGGCGGGGGGCGGGGCGATCGTCGCCATGCTCGACATCCACGCCGAGGGGCTCCCTCGCGCCGACCACGCGGCGTACGCCATGTCCAAGGCCGCCCTCGGCGCGCTGGTCCGCTCGCTGGCCCTCGATCTGGCCCCGGCGGTGCGTGTCAACGGCGTCGCTCCCGGGGTAGTCCAGTGGCCCGCCCACGGCCGCGACGCCGACTCGGACGTCCAGCGCCGATATCTCTCCCGCGTGCCGATGGGGCGGGCGGGCACGCCCGAGGAGGCCGCGCGGGCCGTCGCCTTCCTCGCTCTGGAGGCCACCTACACCACCGGCGAGGTGCTGCGTGTGGACGGCGGGCGCTCCCTCCGCTGACCCGCCCCCTCAGGCCCGCACGCCCGAGACCGCCTCGACCGCCGCACGGAACATGCGCAGCCCCGGCGTGTCGCCCCGGCGGACCTCCGCCGGCAGGCGCGTCCAGTAGGGGTGCCGGTCCCACTGCAGATACCGCTCGGGGTGGGGCATGAGGCCGAGGATGCGGCCGGTCGCGTCGCAGACGCCCGCGACCGCCCCCTCCGAGCCGTTGTAGTTGTCGGCGTACCGCAGCGCGACCTGCCCGCAGGCGTCGAGCGCCGCCAGCAGCCCCGGCTCGCGCGCAACCAGCCTCCCCTCGCCGTGCGCCACGGGCAGCTTGAGCACGTCCTCCGCCGCCAGCGACGAGGCCATCTCGGCCAGCGGGCGGGTCCACAGGCAGACGCTCGCCGGCGCGGGCACCATGCCGACCCAGTCGTCCACGAAACGGGCGTGGATGTTGTCGGTGAGGGCCAGCTGCGCCGGGGGCGCCCCCTCCGGCCAGGACTCGCCCGGCGCCGGGCCGGGGAGCATCCCCGCCTGCACCAGCACCTGGAAGCCGTTGCACGCGCCGATCATCGGGCAGCCCCGCTCGGCCGCGCCACGGAGCGCGGGGTAGAGCCGCTCACGCACCCTCATCGCGAAGATGCGACCGGAGGCGATGTCGTCGCCGTAGCTGAAGCCGCCGGGGAAGCCGACCAGGTCGTACCCGTCGAGGCGGCTCGGCTCGGCGATGAGCGCATCGAGGCGCACCAAATCCGTGGCCGCGCCCGCGAGCGTGAAGGCGCGGACCATCTCCTGCTCGCAGTTGATGCCGGCGGCGCGGATGACGATGGCTCGGGGCATGGGCAAGGGTAGCGCGAGCGGCGGGCGAAGCGGCCGGACCTCCGGGGAGCAAGGAGGCGGGCGGAGGGGTCCCACCTCCCGAGCCTTACGCCTCCAGACTCCTCCTAGAGTCCACCCGCCGCGGAAGGGCGGCCGAGCGAGCAGGAGCAGCGAGATGCCGAGCGTCTATCCATTCCGGGCGGTGCAGTACGCGGGCGGGCGCGGCGATGTGAGCGCGCTCGTCGCGCCCCCCTACGACGTGCTCGACGCCGACGACAAAAAGGCGATGCTCGACCGCGACGCCCGCAACGTCGTCGCGATCGACCTGCCCCACGTCCCGCCGAAGGAGCTTGGCCCGAAAGAGGCGTACGCCGGCGCGGCGGCGCTCTATTCGGACTGGCTGCACGACGGCGTGCTCTCGCAGCGCGCCACGCCCGCGATGTTCGCGTACCGCCAGACGTTCGGGTTCGCCGGCGGACGCCACGAGCGCTGCGGCATGGCGTGCACGGTCGAGACGCTCCCCTTCGGCCCGCGCGAGGGCGGGGGCGTCCTTCCCCATGAGCAGACGTTCTCGGGGCCGAAGGAGGACCGCTTCGCCCTGATGCAGGCGACCAGGACCCAGCTCTCCCCCATCTTCGGGCTCCACGCCGACGAGGAGGGGCTGGCGACGCAGGCCGTGCGCCGGCTGATGGGCTCTCGTGCGCCGGACATGACCGCGCGGACCCCTGACGGCGTGCTGCACGAAGTGTGGACCGTGGACGATCCCGGGGCGATCAGGGCCTACCAGGACGCGCTCGAGGGCGAGGACGTCTTCATCGCCGACGGCCACCACCGCTACACCACGGGCCTCAACTACCTCGCCGCGCTCGAGAAGCAGGGCGACGTTCCCGCCGGCCACCCCGCCCGGAGGTGCATGATGGTGCTCGTGAGCATGTCCGACCCAGGACTGGTCATCGGCCCCACGCACCGCGTGCTCGGGGGCATGAAGCACTACACGATCGACCGGTTCATCGAGGCCGCCACGCACGACCTGGCCATCCGCGAAGTCGCCTCGCAACCCGGCGGGATCGAAAACTCGATCCAGCACGCCGCGGCGGGCATCGGGCACAACGCGCTGGGACTCATCGACTTCGCCACGGGGCGGTGCTTCGTCGCCTCGACGCGCGAGCCGGACCCCCTGCGCAAGAGCTTCCCGGACAAGCCTCAGTCGTGGCGAACGCTCGACGTCGCCATCATCCAGCACCTCATCGTCGAGCGGATCTGCCAGCCCAGGCTCAACGACGGCCAGCCCGTCAAGTGGGCCTTCCCCCACTCCGTGACCGAGGCGGTCGAGATCGGCCAAGGCCAGGAGACCGGCGCCGGCGGCGGGGCCGGGTTCGCGCAGCTGGCGGTCGTCGTGCGCCCCACGCCCCTGCAGGCGGTGCGCGACATCAGCCGCGCCGGCGAGCTCATGCCGCAGAAGTCCACGTTCTTCTACCCCAAGCTCGCCACCGGGCTGTTCATCAACCCTTTGGCGTAGCGCCGGCGTCCGACCCCGCCCGCCCGGCCGGACCGGCCTCCAGCCACGCCATCAGGCGCTCGCGGGAGAGCACCCCCGCCACGCGGTCGACCACCTCGCCCTCCCGGAGCATGACTAGCGCCGGGATCGATTCGACCATGAGCAGGCGCGCGGCCTCCTGCGCTCCGGGCGCGCCCTCGTCGGTGAGGTCCACCAGGACCGGGACGGTGTGCGCCCCGATCCACGCCGCCACCCCCTCGTCGGCGAGCGCGCCGCGCTTGAACGCCTGGCAGGGCCCGCACCAGTCCGCGGTGGCGAGCGCCAACACCGGCCTCCCAGTCGCCGCGCTCTCCGCGAGCGCCTGATCGAGCGAAGTGCCCGCCGCAAAGGCGCTCGGCGTCGGCGCGACGCCGCCGAAGAAGAAGCGGATCCCGGCCAGCGCACCCAGGCACGCCACGACGAACACGAACGCGCCAAGCCCATTCCTCGGTCTGCTCAAGGGGCCTCCCGCGGAGCCAACGCCCCGCTCGGGCGGATTCTTCCCGCTCCCTACTCGCTCGCGCCGACATGCTCGAGCATCCGCTCGATGTAGCGCCACGCGTTGAGCTCGCGCCGGATCTCCCTGGCCCGCGACGCACGCTCCCCCGCCTCAGCCTCCGCCAGACCGTGGAAGAGCTCCCCCACCCGCTCGATGTGGCGCGACCGCTCCTCGGCCGCCCAGGTCCTGAGCCGGTCCAGCTCCGCCCGGTCACCCGCGGCCGACGCCTCCTCCAGGGTCATGCGGGTCTCCAGCATGCCCGCCAGGAAGCCCTCGGGCAGCCCCCGCTCGTCGTCGGCGGCGCCGCCGGCCAGCACGGTGAGCAGTGCCCTGGCGCGGGCCTCGGGATCGAGCAACTGGGCGCGGGCGCGGTTCAAGGCCGCGGAGCGTCTGGCCGCCTCGGCCGCCAGGTCGGGGTCGGCGAGGTCCGGGTGGACCGAGGCAACCGCCGCCAGATAGGCCCGCTGGACCTGTGCGGGATCGGTATCGAACCCCGCGGGCAGCCCGAGCACGTGGAATGGATCCTCCATGGGCCGAACTCTACGGCGAAGGGGGACGAACCCGGGTATGGGATTGACACCCGCCTGCACCGGGCTGACGATGGGGCGGGCGGGAGCCCCCGGCGCCCCCCCCGAGACGGGCGCGATTCCGGGAAGGGGCGGCGCTTGAGCGGACACATCGGCATCGCGGGGGTGAGCCCGGAGGGGGCGGCGCTTTTCTGCCAGGCGCTGACCCGGCAGCTGGCGGACTGCTCCCGCGGCGGCGTCGAGCCGCGCATGTGGCCCCGGATCACGCTCCATCAGGAGCCGTTCGGCCTCTACCTCGACGCGCTGCACGAGCGCGACTGGATGCGGGTCGGCGCCCTGCTCCGTCGCTCGGCCGACAAGCTCGCCGGGTGCGGGGCGACGTTCTGCCTCACCCCCGACAACGCCGTCCAGCACGGGATCCACGTGGCGGAGGTCGGTTCACCGATCCCCTGGGTGACAATCCCCGAGCTGGTCGCCGACGCCCTCGTGAAGGCCGGCTGCCGGACGGTCGGGATCATCGGCACGAAGATGGTGACCACCGGCTCGACGTACCAGACGATGCTGGGACTGCGTGGGGTGCAGCTGCTTGCGCCGGAGTCCGACCAGATCGACGACCTCGACCGGATCATCTTTACGGAGCTGATCTACGGCCAGCGCCGCACGCAGTCGCAGGTGCGGGTGCTCGAGATCGTGAAGCACTTCGCCGCACGCGGGTGCGAGGGCGTGATCCTGGGCTGCTCCGAGGCGCCTCTGGTGCTTACCCCAGAGAACTCCCCGATCTCGGTGTTCGACGCGGGCGAGATCCTGGCGGTCGGCGCGGTCGGTCGGGCCTTGCGCGATTGCTGATCGCCCGCGCATTTTTGCGGGCCCGGGGCGAATCCCGGAACATGCCGGTTCCAACGCGTGGTATCTTTGTGTAAGCTCGACGTGCCCGGGCCCCAGCCGGCGAGACCGCCGGCCAGGTGCCGCGGCCCGGGACCCACGAGCCCACGGCGCGGCCTGCGAAGGCTGGACGTGAAGGCGAACGTTGTGGTAAGCTGGCATGGACACGGCGGACGGTGCCCGTACAGGGGTGCAAGGCCCCGCCTGGGCGTTATGGGCATCCCAAGCGTCAGAGTTCGGCATCCGGTTCAGGCGGATGCGACCGACCCGCTGGCGAACAATGCCGCGTCCGGACAGAGGAATCAGCAGGCTCCGGGCAGGAGCACGGGAGTGAAGCAATGAGCATTTCGAACCTTCGCTCGTGGTGGTCGGGTCGTGGCGGCTCTCGGGCCGCGGCTGTGCACGCCGCCGCGGGCCGCGCGCGCGACGCCTCGTTCGAGGGGCTGGAGAGCCGCGTCCTGCTCAGCGATCCCGGCTCCACCTTCAACGACGCCCAGGAGCTGCTGCTCGACGGCGACGGCGAGGCGACGTACGACGACAAGCTGCCCGACACCTCCGACATCGACATGTACACCTTCAGCGTGTCGAGCCCGGACTTCATCACCATCCTGGCCGACGCGGTGAACACCGCCGACGCGTTCGACGACCGGGTGGACACCAAGGTCGAGGTCTTCGACTACCAGGGCAATCTCATCGGGACCGGCCTCGACAGCGGCCAGCTGACCGGCGGCACCCCCAAGGACGCCTGGTTCGGCTTCGTCCCGACCGCCTCCCAGCGGAACGCCAACACCGGGCTGTACACCTACTACGTCAAGGTGACGGCGCAGGCGGCCCCGCAGAACGCCGCCGAGGGGCTGTACACGATCCGGGTGGACGGCATCTCGACGGCGGTGACGCACAACGGCACGGCCCTGGAGCTCAACGTCGGGGGCACGGTCGACCGTCCGCTCGAGGACGACGTCTACAAGATCACGACCGACAGCGCCGGCAAGTGGGACAGTCTCGCCTCGGCCAACGGCAAGGCCGACAGCGCCGTCCTCGACACCCGCCTGGACATCTACGACAGCACGGGCGCGCTCATCGTCGGCGACAGCCAGTCGGGCCGGCTGACCAACGCGTTCACGGTCTTCAAGAGCAACCCCAACAAGACCTTCTACGTCCGCGTGCGCTCGGACGAGTTCCAGCCGGGGCGTCCGCGCACCGGCAACTACACGCTCGGCCTGGACATGGTCGGCGCCACCGTCGACATGGACCCGGTGACCCGGCTCGGCTACGTGGCCGGGAGCGGCGGCGGGATGAAGACGGACCTGTACCAGTTCGTCGCCCAGTCCACGGGGCTGGCGATCATCATGGCCCACCCGCTCCCGGGGATGACGCCCGGGCTGCTCGATCCGGCGATCACGCTCTACGACGCCGAGGGCGAGTTCATCGCCTTCAGCGACCGCTTCTTCGGCGACAGCCCGCAGATCGAGAGCCAGCTCGTCGGCGGCGAGACGTACTACGTGCTGGTGGACGGCTTCGACTTCGCGGTCACCGACAACTTCCACATGCTCATCGAGTCCGCGCACACCTTCAAAGACGACACGGGCGACGCCAGCAAGGACTTCGACGACCACGCCAACACGCTCGATTTCGCCAACGCCACGCCGATCGTCTGGAGCGACTGGCAGGTCGCCGAGGACAACACGATGGGCCAGGGCCCGCTGGGCGACCACCCGCTGGTCTCCATCGGCAGCTTCACGGGGCGCATCCACCGCGGCTCCGACACCGACCTCTTCGTCTTCGTGCCGCCGGTGGACATGCTGGGGAACTGGACGGGCAACATCGGCGCGGAGGTGGACGAGGACGGCGACGGCATCGTGGACCGCGACGGCAGCGCCACCGAGGACCTCGCGTGGATCCCCTGGTACGAGACGTACCGTCCGGCGACGCGCGTCGAGATCCAGATCCAGGCCTTCGAGGACCCCGGCGGCCCGCCGCTCACGTGGCTCTCGCCGGCCGTGCGCGTCTACGACTCCCTGGGCAACATCGTCTACGAGATCAACGAGGACACCTTCGACGACGTGCTCCTCCCGCCGCTCGATTTCGCGGGCTCGCTCGACCCGGCCCGCTACTACGGCGACCTCGACTTCGGCGCCGTGTTCGTCGACTACGCCGACGCCGCCGAGCCCTTCGAGGGCGTGCTCAGCCTCGAGGTCTGGGGCGGCGAGCCCTACTACATCGAGGTCTCGACCACGAGCGGCTCGGGCCGCTACAACGCGTTCGTCTCCGTGGACGGGTTCCCCGACCCCAGCGACCCGGCCAACTGGTCCGAGATCACCTCCGACACCCCGCTGAGCCCCACCGCCGAGCCCTTCGACGGCATCGCCGACGACACCGGGACGCACACCGTCTCCGGGTTCGTCGAGGCGCCGAACAACTTCACGAACTCGGCGCAGGACTTCGCGGCCGCGCGCCAGATCGACCTTACCCCCGGGCCCAACGCCTTCACGGGCCCGGGCGGGAGCGCCAACGCCTTCATCGACTCGTCCGCGCTGCTGGAGCGCGCGTTCGTCATGGGCGACGCGGACTACCCGTCCTTCTGGACGTTCCCCTTCTCGATCGCGGACCCGTTCGGCGCAACGCTGCTGGCCGGGCGCGACCTCACCGGCGAGGTCATGGGAGCCGAGTACGACAACACCGGCGTGACCGTGCTGCGCGAGTCGGGCCTGGCGGGCATCGAGCACCCGCTCGACAACGACCTGTACACCTTCCGCGCGGCCACGTCCGGCTTCGCGGAGGTCCGCATCAACACCACCCAGTTGAGCGACTGGTTCAGCGAGTGGATCGCCGACGGCGAGCAGGAGCTCGTCGACTCCGAAGAGGACGACATGGGCTTCGAGTACGACGACAGCGATCCCCCCGAGGTGGTCGGCGAGTTCGTCGAGCCTGTGAACTTCCTCAAGGAGAAGATCTACAACTCGATCCTCGACTCGGCCCTTCGCATCTTCAACAACGACTTCGAGGAGATCGCGTTCAACAACGACAACAACGCGATGACGGGCGTCACCGAGACGACCCACGCCGGCTCCAACGGCGACCGGACCTTCCACAAGCGCGACGCCCGCATCGTCTTCCCGATCGTCAAGGGCGAGGTCTACTACATCCAGGTCGAGAGCGGGCAGGCCGACCAGTACCTCGCCTGGCAGAACGACGAGACCGTCCCCGTGCAGTGGCAGCACATGATCGGCTCTTACGAGATGCTCGTCCACACGGTGCCGACGCTCACGAACGACGACTTCATCGACTTCCCCAGCGACGACGCGACGGTCATCGGCATCGACGAGACCACGGGCGTCGGGTCGATCAGCGGCCACCTCGACCACAACGCCTCCAACCCGGTGGACCTCGACGTCTTCACGTTCGTCGCGCCGATGTCCGGCGAGTTCACGGTCAGCGCCGCGCGCAAGCCGGGCGAGACGTTCATCCCCGATCTCACCGTGTACCAGCAGGACGCGCAGGGCAACTACCAGGCCGTCGCGAGCGGCACGGCGACGAGCGAGGGCTCGATCACGCTCACGCTCAACGCGACCAAGGGCGACCGCTACTTCGCCGAGATCATCGGCGCGGGCTCGACCGAGGGCCTCTACGACGTCACCGTCTCCGGCTTCACCGTCGTGGACGATCACGCCGACTGGCTCGAGTTCCAGGGCGCCACCGAGGTCGAGCTCCTCGACTTCCTCGGCTCGGCCTCGATGGACGGCTCGATCGAGAGCAACGGCGACTCGGACGTCTTCAAGTTCGAGACCGGCGACTTCACCACCGCGACCATCACCGTCACCGGCGATTCAGGGTTCGATCCCTACCTGGAGGTCTACGAGGTCTCCGTTGACCCCTACGGCAACCCGGTGCTTCTCCGTCTCTCCTTTAACGACAACATCGACGACGCCACCAACGAGAACTCGCAGGTCACCGTCGGCCTTACGCCCGGCCGGATCTCCGACCTCACAGGGCTGGAATACCCTTTCTACTACGTCGTCGTCCGCGGCGCTAACCAGCAGACCGACGAGGGCGCTTACGTCATCGACTTCGACGTGGACGCCACCGACGACCACCCCGACGCCGGGCAGTTCGAGTACGCGACGCCCCTCGCGATCGACGCCGAGAACGGCCAGGGCCAGGACACCGGCGTCGTCGAGATCGTCGGCGACACCGACCTCTTCCGCTTCACGGCCCTCGCCGGCGGCACGGGGCGCATCACGGTCGGGCGCCCCTCGGACAGCTCGTTCCTGCCCAAGCTCTCGATCCTCGACGCGGACGGCAACGTCCTCGACGTCGTCGACGGCGTGGTCCCCGGCACCGTCGAGACCACGCTCACCCGCGGGAACGTGTACTTCGTGCTCGTGGAGGCCTCGAGCCTCGCGAACGACAGCCAGAAGACGGGCGACTACACGCTCGCGATCGCCTCGCCCCCGCTGGACGACTACCCCAACGCCGGCGAGTGGTCGATAGCCCACTCCCTCACGCTGGACCCGATCACGGGCGACGCCGTCCTCGGCACAGACACGATCGGCCACCCGCTCAACCCGCAGCTGGAGGTCGTCAGCGACACGGACCTCTTCACGTTCCGCACGATCGGGGAGGGCAACGTCGTGGCCACCTTCGCGCCGCTCGACGACAGCGTCATCGGGCTGCGTCCGAAGCTGACGATCTACGACGCCGAATTCAACGTCGTGCAGTCCGTCTCGGCGAGCGGCCCGGGCGAGACGGTCAGCATCGTCCTCACCGGCACCCTCGTGGGCGAGCGCTACTACGTGCTCGTGAGCGATGTCATCGGCAACCGGACGGGCGAGTACAAGCTCACCCTTGACGGGCCCGCCGGCTCGGGCAACGGGGGCGGCGACGGGGACGGCACGGGCGAGATCGACTTCGACGACGCGATCGAGATCGACCTCGATCCCTTCAACGCCGACGGCTCGGCCAACGGCGTGATCGGCGAGGCCGGCGACCGCGACCTCTTCAAGTTCGCCGCGCCCGCCGGCGGCACGATCTACGTGCAGCTGATCACCCCGCGCGGTTCGCTCCTCGACGGCACCATCACCATCCTGGACGCCGCCACCGAGGAGGCGGTCCTCACCTTCGACGCAACCGGCATCCCCGGGGTCAACGCGGCGGTCCGGTTCCAGTCGGCCGGCGAGGGCACGGAGTACTGGGTCATCGTCGACGGCGTGGGCACGGGCGTGGGCTCGTACACCATCAAGATCGACGCCGAGCCCGAGGTCTACCGCATCTTCTACCCCGCCGGGTTCACCGGCCCCACGATCCGCGAGTTCGTCTCCATCGCCAACCCCAACAACTTCGACGTCACCTACTCGGTCATCCTCCGATACGAGACGGGCGAGCGCGACCAGGTGATCGTCTCCAACCAGACGCTCGCGGCGGGCAGCCGCGGGGGCGTGACGATCAGCAACGCCCTCGAGGGCTCCCCCGTGGGCGCCCGCATCGCCCCGTACGCGATCGAGGTGCGGGCGATCGGCGGACCGGTCGGCGCATCGATGGGCCACTTCGACTTCGGCGCCACCACCGGCGACGCCTTCACGAGCGTGATCTCCCCGCTCTGGAACTTCGCCCGGCTCGAGCGCAGCTCCGGCGTCGTGAACGACTTCCTCCTCTACTTCAACCCCCACGACTTCGACGTGCGCGTCACGCTCACCGCCTACGGCGCCACGGGCGAGCCGATCGAGGTGACGACGACCGTCGGCGCGCTGCGTCGCGGCGGGCTCAACCTCGACCAGGTGCTCACGCTCCCCAGCGGCATCTTCGGCGGCGTGGTCACCGCCGAGCCCGTGGACGCGGCGAACGCCGACGAATTCATCGGCATCATCGCCGGCCAGAGCCACTACGAGCTGATCGACGGCGCGGGCTTCGGCCTCGTCGGCGACCCCACGGGCGGCGGCCTCAACGGCGCTGTCCCCAGCCTCGTGCAGAGCGACGCGACCGACAGCGAGCTCGTCCTCTTCAACCCCAACCCCTTCGTCACGACCGTGACGCTGTCCGGACAGTACGTGCGCGCCGACCTGCCCGCGCTCTCGAGGGTCGTCTCCATCCCGCCCCACTCCACCGTGGCGCTCACCGGCGAGGACCTCGGATTCATCGAGGGGCAGCCCCTCGGCATCGCCTACACGGCCAACTTCCCCGTCACGGTCGCCGGCAACCAGACGCAGTTCGGCGACGCCGACTCCGCGGCCGGGGCGACCTCCGCCGGCACCGGGTGGTTCTTCGGCGCGGCGTTCATCAACTCGCAGGCCGCGGGCGACCTCTACTTCGAGACGCTCTCGCTCTACAACCCCGCCAGCACCGCCACGGACATCACGGTCGAGCTCTTCTTCTACGACGGCACCAGCGACTCCTTCACGATGCGCTTGGGCGCCGGCCAGTTCGGCGAGGCGCGGCTCCACGAGATCCGAGGGTCGGACTTCTCGCCCAACTCCGACCGCCCGGCGAACTTCGACCCCAACGCCATCCTCGGGCGTCCCGGCCTCAACTACTTCTCGGTCTACGTCTCCGCGCCCACGCCGGTCGTGGCCAACTTCAGCCACTACGACCTGTACCTGCAGGGCGGGTGGACCAACTCCGGCGCGGCGCTCGGACCGCTCGTCCCGATCTCGTCGATCGTCTGACCCCCCGCGCTTCGCGCGACTCCGGCATCCCCCTCACGGAGCGGCGCCCTCTCGGGCCCGCTCCGGTTTCTTTTTCTGCGCGACCGGACGCCCCGATCAGGACGCCGGCTCGTCCGCCGCGGCCTCGTCGGTAGAGGGGGGCGGCTCGGACGTCTCGACGGTGTAGCCGCTCCTGCGCCACTCGTCGAGCCCGCCCGGGTAGAACCGTACCCCCGAGTAGCCGACCGCCAGCAGGCGCTTGAACATCGCCCTGGCGACCGAGCTCCCCGGGTTCTCGCCATAGACGACCAGGCGGTCGAAGCGCTCCAGCGACGGGTCGCGCGGCTGCTCCTCCCGAACGTCGGGCAGCCGTAGGTTCCTCGCCCCCGGCAGATGCCCCTCGGAGAAGTACTTCGGGGCGCGGGGATCGATCAGGAGCACGGCGTGCTCCTCCGCCTCCCGGTCGTTGAGAAGCTGCCGGACATCCGCCAGCGAGACCAGCACACTCCCCTTGGCGATATCCTTGTCGCTGGTCCTGGTCTCGCACCCCGAGAGGATGCCCACACCGGCCAGAATCAGCCCGACGATCCCGCAAACACGCATGGGGGGAGAATACACGCCCGCCCGACCGCGTTCTTCTGGGGGCCAACCCGGAGCCGCACGTGACCGCTTTCGCCCAGATCCTCCTCGCGGTGGCCGCAGTCGGCCTGCATGCCCCGGCCGCACAGCCGGAGGGTCCGACGCTCCATGCGCGCCCGACGCTCCTTGCCGAAAGCCGGTCGGCGCCGCCCGGGGGCACGGTCTGGATCGCGGTGGACTTCGAGATCGAGGAGAGGTGGCACACCTACTGGCCCGGCCAGAACGACTCGGGCGTCCCTCTCTCGGCGACGTTCGAGACCTCGCCCAACGCGAGGGTCGGCGATCCGCTCTGGCCCGCGCCGAAGCGGTACTTCCCCGCCGACGGCATCATGGACCACGTCTTCGAGGAGCGGATGACCGTCCTCTTCCCCCTCACGGTCTCCGAGGACGCCAGACCCGGGGAGACCGTCTCAATCTCGGCGGATCTCCGGTGGCTGGTGTGCGAGCGGATCTGTCTGCCCGAGTCCGCCTCGCTGACGCTCTCGCTCCCCGTCGAGGCGGGGACGCCGCAGGTGAACCCCGACGGCGTCGAGGCGTTCCGCGACGCACGCGCTCGCCTGCCGCGCCCCCCGAAAGAGGATGATCAGATCCATATCAGCATGGTCGCGAACGTCCTGCGCATCGAGGCAATGGGTTCCGCGAGGCTGGCGTTCTATCCTCTGGAGGATTCGCGTCGTGCCCGCCGCCTGATCGACCAGGGAGAGGCGGAGGGAGAGGTGCTGGAGATCGAATTCCGCGAGAGCGAGGACCCCATCCGGGGCGTCCTCGAGTGCTGGAAGCGGCCGGACGGCGCGTCCACGCTCCTGCAGATCGAATGGCCCGAGCCCGCGGAAGCGAACGAATCTCGCCCCGGGCCCTGATCGAACGCCCCAGTCAATCACGCTCATACAGGAGGCAACCGATGATCGCACGGAGTACACGCACGGCCCTGCTCACGATGATCGCCGCCGGGGCGGTCCTGATGCCCGCGACCGCGATGGCGCAGGCCCAGCCGCAGAAGAAGCCGACCCCCGTCGCGGCGCAGCCGGCCCGGGAGGTCAAGCTCGAGAAGCTCGTCAAGGGCGGCGAGATCGCTGAGCAGGAGGACCTGGTCGGCAAGCAGGCGACCGACTTCACGCTCACCGACACCGAGGGGAAGGAGCACACGCTGAGCACCTACCTCAACGACGGCAAGATCGTCGTCCTCGAGTGGTTCAACCCGACGTGCCCCTACGTCGTGAAGCACCACGAGGTGCACAGCACGATGAGCGATCTCGCGGACAAGTACGCCGACCGGGGCGTGGTCTGGCTCGCGGTCAACTCCGGCCCGCGCGACACGGCGGAGGGGAGCCAGAAGGCCCGCGAGAAGTGGAGCATCGACTACCCGATCCTGATGGACGGCGAGGGTGACGTGGGCAAGGCCTACGGCTCCAAGAACACGCCGACGATGTACGTGATCGACAAGGAGGGCGTCATCCAGTACGTCGGCGCAATCGACAACAACCGCGACGCCAAGACGCTCGGCGACGTGAATTACGTGGAGCAGGCGCTCGAGGCGGTCCTCGCCGGCTCCAACGTCGAGACGGCGTACGCCAAGCCCTACGGGTGCAACGTCAAGTACCCGAAGAACTGAGCCCAGCGAGCACGCAGGCGATCCGGCCCGGCTCGACGCCGGGCCGGATCGTTCTTTCCGGGGCAGCGCCGCCCCGCTCAGAACCCCCCGCTCCCGCGCCCGATACGATGGGGACACATGGACGCACTGCTCGGGTCTCTCGTCACGGTCTTCAACCTGCTGCTGGTGATCATCGGCTTCGGCGCGGTCGTGTTCATCCACGAGCTGGGGCACTTCCTGACCGCGCGCTGGGCGGGCATCCGCGTCTTCGCCTTCGCGCTGGGGTTCGGCCCGGCGATCCTCTCCTACCGCAAGGGGCTGGGCTGGCGGCGCGGGTCCAGCGAGCCCGAATACGCCCGGCTCGTCGAGGAGGCGCAGGGAGACGCGGGCGAGCGCCGGGAGCGCGCCCGGGAACTCCTCTCCGGAAAGGTCAGCCCCACCGAGTACCGCCTCAACGCCCTGCCCTTCGGCGGCTACGTCAAGATGCTCGGCCAGCACGACCTCCACCCCGAGGCCACCGCCACCGCCCCCGACAGCTATCTCGCCAAGCCGATCTGGAAGCGGATGATCGTCATCTCCGGCGGCGTCGCGATGAACGTCGTCCTCGCCCTCGTCATCTTCATGGTCGTCTTCTTCGTCGGACTCGAGACCGAGCCGGCGAAGATCGGCCTCGCCTACCCCGAGGGACCGGCGGCCGGCGCGGTCGCGACCAACGCCGAGTCGCTCGGCGTCGCCGAGCCAGGCCTGCGCCCCGGCGACACCGTCCTGAAGGTCAACGGCAGGACCCCCGACAACTTCGACAGCATCCTCATGGCCGCGGCGATGACCGGGCCGGGCGAGACGCTCGACCTCCTCGTCGCACGCGAGGGCGTTCCGGAGCCGCTCCGCTTCGAGATCACGCCGGAGCGGAGCCAGTTCTCCAACATGCTCGACATCGGCGTCGAGCCCGCGCGCTCGCTGGAGATCCCGATCGAGTACGGAGCCCGGACGGAGGACTGGGCCGCGCTGGCCGATCGCTTCGGGCTCTCGGGCGTCGAGCCGGGTATGCGCGTCGCCTCGATCAACGGCGTCACGGAGCTGCGATCGGCGGGCGATCTCGTCGAGGCCGCGCGCCGGTCGGCCGGTGAGCCGCTCGAGCTGGTGTTCGAGGGGCCGGCGGGGCAGCGTCGCAGCGTCCGCGTGGAGCCCGCGGCCGAGCTCATGCTCGCCGACGCCGACGCCGACCCGGCGGTGATCCTCCCGGTCGAGCACCTGCTCGGGTTCATGCCCGTGATGAAGGTCGGGCCGCTCGGGCCGGGGGACCGCGGCTACGAGCAGGGCCTGCGTGCGGGCGATGTCTTCGCCCGGCTCGGCAACGTCGAGTACCCGAGCATCGAGGCCGGGATCGCCGAGGTGCGCCACCATGCCGGGCGCGCCATCGACATCGTCGTCCTGCGCTCGGAGGCCGGGGGCAGGGCGGAGGTCAGCCTCACGGCCAGCGTGGGGCCGGACGGCAAGATCGGCTTCGTGCCGCTCGACACCTCCGCGGAGTCGACGCTCGTCGCCTCGGCGCCCGCACGCCTGCGCGAGCTCGAGAAAGGCTCGCCAGACTACCTCCCCGCCGCCGCGGGGGTGGTGTCCCGCCCGGGCACGCGCATCCTCAGCGTCGACGGCACGCCGATCGCGAACTTCACGGAGCTGCGCGCGGCCCTCGTGCGATCGACCCAGAGCGCCCTGCTCAGCGGGGCCGAGCGGGCGCTCGTCTCGCTCGAGCTCCGCCCCCCGCTCCCGCCCCAGCCCGACGGCTCCGTGCTCACCGAGAGCGTCACGCTGGCCGTCCCCAGGGCGCAGCTCGAGGCGCTCCACGCGCTGTCCTGGGAGCTTCCTTTCTCGACGGCCTTCTTCGCCCCCGAGACCTTCCTCCTGCAGGCCTCGGGCCCCGTCGACGCGGTCCGCATGGGCATCAACCGCACGCACCAGATGATGGTCATGACCTACCTCACCCTCGCCCGCCTCGTCCAGGGCACGGTCAAGGTCGAGAACCTCAAGGGGCCGGTGGGCATCGCCCACCTGGGCACCCAGGTCGCCGCCCGCGGCTACATTTGGCTCGTCTTCTTCATGGGCCTGATCAGCATCAACCTGGCGGTCATCAACTTCCTGCCGCTCCCCATCGCCGACGGCGGGCAGTTCCTCATGCTCCTCTACGAGCAGATCCGCGGCCGGCCTCTGCCGGTCCCGGTGCAGAACGCGATCACCGCTGCGGGGCTGCTGCTCTTCGTCTCGCTCTTCCTGCTGGTGACCTTCAACGACCTGACGCACCTCTTCGGCCGGTAGACTCGCCGCCGTGGGCCTCCTGACTCTTCTCGCCGCCGGCTTCGTCGTCTTCTGGGCGTTGCTCGTCGGCGCGACCCTGCACGCGCTGCTGTACCCGCCGCGGCGCACCTTCGCGTGGTGCGTCTCACGCGGCCAGCCGTGCGACCCGCACGCGGCGAGCCCGCCCCGGCCGTTCGAGGAAGCGTCGATCCGTGACCCTCGCCGCCCGGCCGCCGTGCTGCCCTACTGGATCATCGAGGGAGAGAACCCGGCCGGGCCCGTGCTCATCTTCTCGCACGGCTGGGCCGAGTCGAAGCAGTCGGTGCTCCAGCGGCTCGACGCCCTGGCGCCGGCGTGCTCGAAGATCATCGCGTGGGATCTCCCCGGGCACGGCGACGCGTCTCCGGGCTCGTGCCGTCTGGGGATCGATGAGCGGGGCGCCCTGCTCGAGCTCGTGCGCACCGTCCACGCCTGGGGCGCGGCGGGCGCTCCTTCGCAGGTGGTGCTCTACGGGTTCTCGCTCGGGGCGGGTGTGAGCCTCGACGCGGCGGCGCGCGAGCCGGGCGCGGTCGCCGCCGTGATCGCCGAGGCGCCCTACCGCGTCCCGTGGACGCCCGCCCGCAACGTAATGGACCAGAAGGGACTGCCCCGCCGTCTCAACCTGCGCCCGGCGCTCTGCCTCGCGGGCGCCGTGCTCGGCGCAAACCCCCTGTGGCGCGGCTTCGACCGCGCCGCGCTGGCCCGCGGCGTGCGCTGCCCCCTGCTGGTCGTCCACGGCGCCGACGACGAGATGTGCCCGATCGAGGACGGGCGAGACATCGCCGGCGCCGCCCCGCGCGCGCGGATCGTCGAGCTCCCCCAGACCGGCCACCTCGACGCGTGGGTGTCCCTCCCCCCGCGGGGCGAGGCCGCCGGGGCGGTGCGCGCGTTTCTCTTCGAGCTCGCGCCCGCGCCGCACCGCGTTCCGTAGGATTCCGCCATGCCGCAACCAGCCGCGCAGCCGACCGGGAGCCCGACCGTGGACGCGGTCATGGTCGGGCGCCGCGCGGCGTCGTTCACCACTCGCTCGATCAAGGCCGGCGCCAAGCTGGCCGGCCTCAAGCTCGCCCTCGCGATGACCGACCTGACCACGCTCGAGGGCAAGGACTCGCCCGAGAAGGTGCGCAGCCTCTGCCGCAAGGCCGTGCGCCCCTTCGATCGCGACGAGGAGCTTCTCGGCGAGCGCCTGCCGCACGTCGCCGCCGTGTGCATCTACCCCTCCCTGGTCCCGGTCGCGGCCGAGGCGCTGCACGGCTCGGGCGTCAACGTCGCCAGCGTGGCGACGGGCTTCCCGAGCGGGCAATACCCCCTCGAGGTGCGCCTGCGCGATGTGGAGCGGGCGATCCGCGACGGCGCCGACGAGATCGACATGGTCATCAACCGCGGCGCGTTCCTCAGCGGCCGCTACGGCGTGGTCGCCGAGGAGATCCGCGAGGTCGTCGGCGCGTGCGCCACGTCGCCGCGCCCCGTGCATCTCAAGGTGATCCTCGAGACGGGCGAGCTCGAGACGCTCGACAACGTGCGTCGCGCCAGCGACATCGCCATCGCGTGCATCCGCGACGGCGACTTCATCAAGACGAGCACCGGCAAGGCGCAGCCTGCCGCGACGATGCCGGTCACGCTCGTCATGCTCGAGGCGATCCGCGACGAGCACCTCCGCGCGGGCCGTCGGATCGGCATGAAGCCGGCCGGGGGCATCCGCACCGCCAGGCAGGCGCTGCATTACCTCGTGATGGTCCAGGAGACGCTCGGCTCGGTGGAAGCGACGAAGCGGCGTGGCGGAGTCGCGACAGACGCGTCGCCCGGATGCGCCTGGTTGACCCCGGCGCTCTTCCGCTTCGGGGCCAGCTCCCTTGTCAACGACGTGCTGCGCCAGCTCGTCGCGCAGCGAACGGGGCGCTACGCCGCCTCGCACGACTTCTCCGACGCGTGAGCCGCCGCCATCATGAACCGCCGCTCATGAGCGCGGAGTCACGCGTCATCGCCATTCCTCCGGCTGTGAGATTTCTCATGCGCGAGCGACAAAACCGGACCCGGGCGCGCGTCGTAGACCACCGGGGGGGTGGCACAGGAGTACGACCATGCTTCGCATCGCAGCAATCACCGCCGTATCCGGGTCGCTGTTGGCGCTCACGCTGGCCGCGGGATGCGACCAGACCGAGTACGGTGAGCCGATCGTCGACGAGGACGAGACCATGACCCCCGGCTACGAGGACTATGACACCACGGACATCGATGAGCCGATCGACGACACAACGATCGAGGAGCCCGAGGATCGCCAGGCCGCGACCCCGCCGCCCGTTGAGGCCGAGGCCGAGACCACGCTCGTCGGAGTCCTCGAGCAGACGGAGGCCGAGGACGGATCGGCCTGGGTGCTCACCGGGACGGACGCCGGCAACGTCGAGGTCGATATCACGAACGTGCGCGACGACATCACCTCGCTCGAGGGCCAGCGCGTGCTCGTCAGCGGCGAGCTGGTCGAGAGGAACGACGCGGCGGGCGGAACGATGCAGGTGCTCGTCGCGGAGCGCATCGAGGCCGCGTGATCCGCGCGGCCAGTCCACCCCGGGTCCGAGACCTTCGGCGGCTCGGACCCGGGGCCTCCCTCGCCGCGGAGCCGCGCGTGCTCCGTCCGGGCAACGAGTTCCCGCCCCGGGGAACTCGCGGGAGGTGACCGCTGTCAAGACGGAACAGCAGGCCCGCCGCATGCGCCGCCCGGGGCCGTTCGGATAACATGGCGGCATGCGCCGAAACCGCCCCCGCCGCAGCGTGTTCCCGCTCGCATTCGTCTGCATCGTGCTCGCCCCCTGCAGGGCGGCGGACGGCCAGGCAACGGACTGGGTCTCGACCGGCGTCGATTGCTCCCATTTCGCCGTGGGCGATATCAACGCCGACGGCTTCGGCGACGTGCTGACTGTCAACGGCCTCCGCCAGCTCTGCGCCGCCCAGACGGTTCGCGGCTGGAAGGCCTCGGGCTGGGTGGCCGTGGTCGAGCCCGTGGACGAGGGGGCGGTGGCGCTGCTCTGTGCCGACTTCCTGACCGCCGCCCCCGGCGATGAGGCCGCCGTCGTTTATCCCACGCACGCCGTCGTCTGGTCCGCGTTCGCCCAGGACCGGCTCACCGCCTCGGTCCGCACGGACGCGCCGCCGGGCGTCTCGTTCACCGGCACGGCGCCGCACGCGGGCCCCGCGGCGGTGCGCGACGCCAGCGGCGGGGTGTGGCGCCTGGAGGGGAATGGGTTCGTCGCGGTGTCGGAGCCGGCGCCGCCGCCCGACGGCGTGGACGCGCCGCCCTACGAGCCCGGCGCACCGCGCCTGCTGACGATCACGGGGGACGTCACCGGCGACGGTCTGCCCGACGCGTTCGCCCTGTTCGACTGCACGCGTCCGCACCCCCACCGCGTGCTGCGGATGGCCCCGGCGCCCAACACCGCGTCCGGCGACAGCGATTCGGACGGCCTGTCCGACGAGGACGAGGCCAGGCTCGGGGCCGACCCGCTCGACCGCGACACCGACGGCGACGGCCTGCTCGACGGCTGGGAAGTGCACGGCCTGCCGCGCGGCGTGGCCGGGCCGGACGACGCAGCGACGAGCGCCCTCAGTCCCACGCGGCAGGACGTCATCGTCATGATCTCGCCCTACTCCCAGCTCGACGCCGAGGCGGTGCGCAGCGAGATCGAGAAGTCCAAGCGCCTCTACGCGCAGATCAACACGCCGAACCCCGACGGGTCCACCGGCATCACGCTCCACTACCGCTTCGGACGCCAGGTCCCCGAGCCCGAGCAGGGCGCTTGGTGGGACGTCGGCTCGCGCGAGCTCGAGCCCAACGCCCGCGGCCTCATGCACTGGATGCAGGTCACGCCCGGCGGAGGCGGGCAGGCCCAGGAGTGCGGCGACATGGGCTCGTGCGGCAACCACTGGGCCGCGTTCGCCCACGAGCTGGGGCACCAGCTCAGCCTCTCCCACACCGGCGACTCGGCGCCCGCGTGGTGCCCGCTGTACCCGTCGCTGATGAGCTACGCGTTCACCTACCAGTTCGGCGGCGATGGGAACGCGATCCGCTTCTCCGACGGGCGCTTCGCCTCGCTCGAGCTGCGCGAGGATGCGCTGCCGGAGCGGCTGCCCTTCCCGGCGGCCGATCTTGCCTACCTCGCGGCCGGCCCATTCCGCTTCCCGGTTTCGGACGACGGCGCCGGCGGCGCGCTCATCGACTGGAACCAGAACGGGCGCATCGACGACGAACCCGTCACCGCCGACGTGAACTACGGCGGCTCGACCAACGCGGGGATCCGGCGCTGGACCGACCTCATCGGCGCCGCGCCGGCGCTGGGGTATGTCGGGGAGACGTGCCTGCTCGCGACGCTGGACCAGTCGCAGTCGGCGATCTCGGTGAAGACCTACCTGGGGAATGAGCAGTGGAGCGAGCCGCGGGCGATCCCCAATTCGGCGACGAACGAGGACCCGGTGCTCGTGGCGGGGCCGGAGTGGGGCTACGTCTTCTTCCGCCAGCAGTCGGGCTGGTACGGCTGCAGGGTCAACGCCTCGGAGGTGCAGGCGCCGGTCTTCCTGGGCGACTTGCCGCGCTGCGACCTGAGCGGGGTCTGGGTCGGCTCGCGCCTGCTGCTCGTGTCGCGCCACAGCGACGACCGCCTGGAGACCCGCTGGCTGGAGTGGGCCGACGCGCCCCTGCTCAAGCCCGGCCACGCGCTCGAGGCGCGCTCGCAGGTGCCGCCGGGCCTGGCCGCGCATCCCACCGACGGGCGCATCTGCATGGTGACCAGCATGCCCAACTCGCACGGCGCCCAGATGTGCCTGCGCGTCACGTGGCTCACCGCCCAGGGCGACCGAGTCCGCGAGGCGGAGACCCTCTGGACGCGCGGCGAGCCCTCGGGCAACAGCTGCGTCACGCGCCCCGCCGTCGCCTTCACCCCCACCGGCGAGCTCAACATCTTCCACACCGCCTGGCCGGCGCCCAACGGGCTCATGACCGCCTGGCGCACCCGGCGCGTCGAGAACACCGCCCTCGACGAGGGCTGGCTCACCGCGATGATGTACGACGAGTGGACGCTCACGCGCGTGGGCGTGGCCTGCGCCATCGGCCCCCAGGGCGCCGTCTACGCCTTCCGCTGGGACGCGGGCGAGCACGGCGAGGTGCACGTGAACCATCTCGGCCTCTGCCACAACGCCCTCGGCATCGACCCCGAGCCCATGCGCGACTTCGACGACGGCGCGAAGATCTCCCAGTGGGGCATCAGGCACTCGATCCTGTACATGAGCCGGGATCCGGAGCCTGCGACCGGGCAGTAGCGCGGGTTCGTGCGGCATGCCCGCGGCTGAGAGGACATGGTGCGCATCACATCGCAAACGGTCACGTAGAATGCCCGCATGCCCCTCGCCTCGCTTCATCCGCACCCCGGAGGGGTGCTCGGAAGTAGCCGGGGGTGGAGCCCCGACGAAGTCGGGACGACACCCCCGGATGAGCCGCCCACCACGCTCGCTGCACCCCGGAGGGGTGCTCTTCGCGCGTTGATCCAAGAGGACCCCTTCGGAGTCCGCGCCGAGCGCGCGAGGATGCATCGGACCGGGGGTGTCGCCCCGCTGCGCGGGCCTCCACCCCCGGCTATTGAAGTGCAGCCCTCCGGGCTGCCCGGACGCGCCCCCATCATCGTGACTCCCAGATCGCCGAAGTGCGCCACGGCTCGAACGCTCGCTGTCGCACGGCGTTTGCACCCCGGAGGGGTGCTCGTGAGTAGCCGGGGGTGGAGGTCGCCGCGGCGACCGACACCCCCGGAGCGCCGCCCCACGCGCGCGGCACCCCGGAGGGGTGCTCTTGGTCCGTGGGTTGCCGTGCTTGAGGTCGGACCGTGACTCCCAGTGCACCCAAACCAGCGACGGCTGGCGCGCTCGCAGTGGTAGGCTGGATTGTGATCGGCCTCCTCTCCGCGACACTCCTCGCCTGGTGGTTGCCGGAACTGGAGGTCGCGTCGCGCCCGCTCGATCCGTTCTCACGCGGGCAGTGGTCCGAGGTGTCTCCGGATGCAATCACCGGATTGGATCTCCCCCCTGATGTGATCGATCGGCGCGCACTCGCGTTCGGCTGGTTTGGCATCAAGGCTACTTCGCTGGGGGGTGAGACCGCCGACGGAGAGAGCGTCATGAACTCCTCGCTCGCGTCGGGATGGCCGCTTCGCATGTGGACCGGTCGGTCCCATTCTTCGGTAAGCCCTGACAAGATTCGCCTCCACGGTCCACTCGGCGAGTGGGCGGCGTGCGGCACTCGCGTGACGGCGGCTGCAGATTGGGCTTCTCTTCGAATCCTTCCGGAGCCGCGATGGAGCGGCATCATCGTGAACTCGTTGCTGTTCGCTGGCAGCCTTTTCATCATCTGGAAGACCGCAGCAGGGCTCACTCGACGTATCCTCGCGCATGTACAGGTTCCGCCGGGGGTTTGTCCCCGTTGCCGCAATCCTCTCGGTCGAATGACACGGTGTCCGGAATGTGGGTACGGAATGGATACTCAATGACTCGGCCGATCACGCCACACCACCTCGACTTCGCGTCCTCCCTCACCCAGTGGGACTACGCCCCCGCGCCCGAAACGTCCACGGTCGAGATCGCGCCACGCTACGGGCACTTCATCAATGGCGAGTTTGTTGGGCCGCGCGGCTCGGAGAGCCGTGCCTCCTACTTCCCCTCGATCAATCCCGCGAACGAAACGGTCCTCTGCGAAGTCGCCCAAGGCTCCGACGCCGACGTTGACACCGCCGTGCGTGCCGCCCGCGAAGCCCTCCCCGCCTGGTCCGCCCTCCCGGGCAAGGAGCGCGCCAAGTACATCTACCGCATCGCCAGGCGCATCCAGGAGCGCGCCCGCGAGCTGGCCGTGCTCGAGACCATGGACGGCGGCAAGCCCATCCGCGAGAGCCGCGACGTGGACATCCCCCTCGCGGCCGCGCACTTCTTCTACCACGCCGGCTGGGCCGACAAGCTCCGCTTCG
>CAYTAH010000047.1:0-29680 GCA_964435785.1 uncultured Phycisphaeraceae bacterium
ACTCGTTCTGGGAGTGGAACTCCTTCAAGATGTCGTTCTGGAGCGTGCCGCCGAGGGTGTCCCAGGAGATGCCGCGCTGCAGCGCGTGCGCGAGGTACATCGCCCAGATCGCCGCGGCCGGCCCGTTGATGGTCTGGCTGACGGTGACCTCACCGATGGGGATGTCGGCGTAGAGGCGGTGCATGTCCTCGATGGTGTCGATGGCCACGCCGCACTTGCCGACCTCGCCGATGCAGAGCGGGTCGTCGGAGTCGCGCCCCATGAGCGTGGGCAGGTCGAAGGCTGTGGAGAGGCCGGTGTTGGCCTTGGTCGAGGTGCTCGCGGCCTTGAGGAGGTACTTGAACCGCTTATTGGTGTCGTCGGCCGAGCCGAAGCCGGCGAACTGGCGCATCGTCCAGAGGCGGGTGCGGTAGCCCTGGGGAAACAGGCCGCGGGTGTAGGGGTACTGCCCGGGCGGGGGAAGCTCACGGCCCACGTTGCGGAGGCTCTCGGCGGGGGTCCAGCCGGGGACGCCGGGGCCGTAGGCCGGGTCGAGCACGAGGCCGGAGATGGTGACGGCGTGGGGGTCGAGGTGATCGAGCCCTGGGCCGGAGATGCTGGTCGCGGCGGTGGTCATGGGGGTTTCTCCCGCGGTGGGATCGGTTCAGGACAGATGGTATCGGGCGCGCGGTGAGGCGGGCCGCGGCCGACGCGGGCGGGGCTGCGGCGACTACTCAAATCCCGTCCGAGGGCTTTTATGGAGATGCATATCCTCTATCATCCGGGTAGATCGACGCAGCCGCAAGCACAGGGAGCGAGCCATGTCACGCTTCGCGATCGCAGCGGGGGCTGTTCGGGCGGTGCTGGCGGGCGTGGGAGTGATGGGCTGCGCGTCGTGGGGGCAGCAGCAGGTGCCCACGACTCTGGCGGACTTCTTCGGGCCGGGCACGCAGCCGGAGACGATCGTGGACCCGGTGCGCGCGGTCACGGACTGCGACTCATGCCACGGGAACTACGACATCAGCCACGAGCCGCTGAGGCCGTGGGCCGCGAGCATGATGGGGCAGGCGATGCGCGATCCGCTGTTCGCGGCGTGCATGACGGTGGCGAACCAGGACGCGGCGTTTGCCGGCGACCTGTGCCTGCGCTGCCACACGCCCGGCGGCTGGCTGGCGGGGCGGAGCGAGCCGACTGACGGTTCGGGGCTGCAGGAGATCGACTTCGAGGGCGACAGCTGCAACTTCTGCCACCGCGTGGTGGACCCGGAGTACAAGCCGGGGATCAGCCCGCCGGAGGACCAGCAGATCCTGCTCGACCTGCCGGACCACCCGGTGAACCCGCACAGCGGGCAGTACGTCATGGATCCGCTCGACCGGCGGCGGGGGCCGTTCGACCTTGGCAACTTCAACAAGCACGACTGGCTGTGGTCACGCTTCCACTCGGCGTCGGAGATGTGCGCGACGTGCCACGACGTCTCGAACCCGGTGTTCGAGCGGCAGGCCGACGGGACGTACGCCCCGGGGCCGCTGGACACGCCGCACCCGACGCACGACAAATACGACGAGTTCCCGGTGGAGCGGACGTACAGCGAGTGGCTGGCGAGCGCGTTCGCGGCGGGCCCGATCGACATGGGGGGGCGGTTCGGCGGGAACAAGCGGCTGGTGAGCACGTGCCAGGACTGCCACATGCCCGACGCGACGGGCAAGGGCTGCAAGACGGGCGAGCTCCGCGACGACCTGCCCACCCACTACTTCAACGGCGGGAGCACCTGGATGCTCGACGCGGTGGACTCGCTGTATCCGCGATCGGACACGCTGCTCTCGGATGAGAGCATCGCGGCGGCGAGGGCCCGGACGGAGACGATGCTGCGTGCCGCGAGCGACCTCGAGCTGTACGCCGAGCCGGGCGAGCTGGAGGTGAGGGTGATCAACCAGTCGGGGCACAAGCTCCCGAGCGGGTACCCGGAGGGCCCGCGGATGTGGGTGAACGTGCGGTTCCTCGACGCCCAGGGCGCGCTGGTCGCGGAGCGCGGGCGCTACAACTGGGCGACGGCGGAGCTGACCGGGCACGACACGAAGGTATACGAGACGCACCTCGGGGTGGACCAGGTGATGAGCGATCTGACGGGCATCCCCGTGGGACCCGGGTTCCACTTCGCCGTGAACAACGTGCGGTACTTTGACAACCGGATCCCGCCGCGGGGGTTCACGAACGCGGCGTTCGAGGCGATCCAGTCGGAGCCGGTGGAGTACGACTACGAGGACGGCGCGTACTGGGACGACACCGAGTTCGAGGTGCCGATGGGGGCGGTGCTGGCCGAGGTGCGGGTCTACTACCAGTCGGCCTCGAAGGAGTACATCGAGTTCCTGCGGGACGCCAACACGACCGATGACAAGGGGCAGATCCTGTACAACGCCTGGCTGGCGCAGGGCAAGGGCCCGCCGGTGGAGATGGACTTCGCCACGATCGCGGTCGAGGACGACGAGTGCCTCGCCGACTTCAACGGGGACGGCGTGGTGGACACGCGAGACGTGCTGGCGTTCCTGAACGCGTGGGTGGCGCGTGACCCGCGGGCGGACATCGACGGCAACGGCGTGATCGACACGCGGGACGTGCTCGCGTTCCTCAACGTGTGGACCGCCGGCTGCTCGTGACGGCTCAGCCGGCGCGGCGGGCGCCCGGCTCGCCCGCCTCACCCGTGAAGGACGCGCCCGGCACGAAGGGGGCGGGCGGACGCCGGGACGCCGCCGTGTTCGGCGGGGGCAGCCCGGGCAGGTAGGCGAAGGCCTGCTCGGGCTGGTCTTCGATGACGTGGGCCCCACCCTGACGCGCTGACTGGGGCACGTCCTTGACGATCTTGTAGGCGGAGCTGACGGCGAGACTGACCCAGACAAAGTCGAAGAGGCCAAAGCTGAAGATGAGGGCGATGAGGAAGGCCGCGAGCGGTGCGGCGGCCGTGCCGGTTTCCACGCTGTCGCGGTAGGCCCGCCGGCCGTCGGCATCCATGGCGTACCACTGCGACTCGGCCTCGGCCCAGACCTCGGCGGGGTAGTCGCCCTCGGAGTCGGGGTAGTCGAGGTCGGCGCCCGGCGGGTATTCGAGCTCGTAGCCCGCGTCCTCGTGCTGGTAGAGGATCTCGTCGGCGATGCAGCTGATGAGATACTCGTCGGTGACCTCTTCGGGAGCGAGGGCCATTTCGTCCATGTGGTGCTGCGAGTAGATCCACGCGACCGCGGCCTTGCCGCCCAGCACGGAGAGGAAGGCCATGCACGCGGCGAAGAGCGCGGCGCCCGTGCCGCGGTTGGGCCCGGCGGCGGCGGCGATGCCGACGCCGACGAAGATGCCGATGAAGGCGGCGACGAGCCCGAACTCGTAGCCCGTGAAGTAGACGATCGCGCTCCAGATCGCGATGCCGAGGAGCGCGCCCAAGAGACCGCCGAACAGCCACTTGAAGATTGCCATGTGCCGACCCCCTGCGTTGGTGCCCTCAGGGTTCGGCGGGCCCTGGATCCCGCTTGGGTGAAGGCGCCCGCAAACGGGGGGCGCGCGGTGGATTCGTGCGGGCGGGCGAACGCTGGAGGGCGAGAGGGTCAGTTATCGGAGCCCGGCGCGGGGTGGGGTGCGGGGTTGAAGACGAAGTCGTGATCGGGATCGCCAGGCGCGAGGTAGACGTCGCGAAGGTTATCACTTGGCACGTGGGCGCCGCCGTTGTCGACGCCGTCGAAGCCGACGGCGTAGAGGAGGTACGCGCGCCCTCCGTGGGCCGCGGGATCCTCGACGCGCGTGTAGATGATGCCCTCCGGGTCGCGCGGATCGGTCGGGAGCCGGTCGAGGTAGGTTGGCAGCAGGTCGGTGAGGGAGTCGGGGAGCGCGCCGTGGTCGGCGCGGTGGGCGCAGATGGCGGCGTTGATCCGCGTCGCGGCGAGGTGGGCGAAGATGAGGAGCTCGACGTCGAGCGAGTTGTCCATCGCGGGGATCGCAAGGTCGGCGAGATTCGGCGCGAAGCGGCCGGGCGCGGGCTGGGGGCGCGGGGCGTTCGGCGCGGCCCGCTCCACCGGGGAGAGGCGGGCGAAGGCGATCATCTCGTCGTAGGCTCGCTCGAGCTGCGCCGTCTGGTATCCCAGGCTCACGGGCTTGGGCGCGATGCCGGGGACCCCCACGCCGGCGATCATGTCGAGTGAGAGCAGTTCCTCGCCGCGGAGGACCTCGTGGAGCGCGGGCGGCGTCGCGTCGGCGAGGTCGCGCTGGAGGATCGCTCGCTCTTGTTGCGAGAACTCGACGCGGGCGAGGGCGAGGTCGGTCTTCGAGAGGGCGAGGTCGAGCAACGCAATCGCGATCAGGTAGTCGATGAGGCTCGGCTCGTCCGAGACGGCGCGGGCGAGGGCGAGAAGGTGGCGCAGCGGGGGAAGCGTCTCCCGACTGGAGCCGCGGTTGCTCGCGTCCTCCGCGGCGGCGGCGAGGAAGCGGGCGAGGCCGCGCAGGTCGCCCCGGGCTTCCAGGGCATCGGTGCTGAGGAGATCGGCGGGCTCGGGCCGGATCGTTCCCTGTGCGAGGGCCAGCCGGTCCATCGCGTCGGACAGCCCGGTCTCGGCGGCGCGGGCGACGAGGCGCCGGAACGCCTCGATCTCCGCCTCCTCGACGGGATCGCCGGCTTGGATGCGCGAGAAGAGATCGTCGGCGACGGTCTGCGCGGGGAGATCGGTCGAGGCCAGGGCGGCGGAGAGCGCTGCGAGCGCTTCCTGCAGGGCGGGCCAGCCGTTGCGCTCCGGCGACTTGTCCAGGCCGGTCAGCTCAAGAGAGAGCCGCCGGTGCTCGGCGAGGTAGTCGCGGGGCGCCGGGTCGGGACCAAAGTAGAGGACGGCCCGGGCCGCGAGCACTGCGCCGACGGCGAGCAACGCGAGCAGCGCGAGCGCGACGACCAGCCATGTCGGCAGGCGGCCGGGGCGGTGGGGAAAGGGTCGGCGCACTGAGCCTCCTTGGCGGCGGCGTATCGTCGGGTTCCGGTAGACTATCACGATGGAGCTGGATCATCCGTTCGCGGTGCTGGGGATCGCGCTGGCGCTGGGGATGCTCGTGGGTCTGCAGCGCGAGCGTGCGACGACCTCGACGCACATCGGGGGCATCCGCACCTTCCCGCTCGTGACGGTGCTCGGGGCCGCGGCCGGGATGCTCTCCACCAGCACGGGGCCGTGGCTGGTCGCGGCGGGGTTTCTGGGCGTGGTCGCGGCGGGCGTCCTGGGGAACGTGATCGGGATGCGGAGAGGGGATCCCGAGCCGGGGATGACGACCGAGATCGCGATGATGGTGATGTTCGTGGTGGGCGTCATGCTCGCGATGAGGATGCGGGACGCCGCGGTGGCGATCGGCGTGGGGACGACGGTCCTGCTCCAGCTCAAGCAGCCGCTGCACGCGCTGGCGAAGAAGGTCGGCGACGCGGACATGGTCGCGGTGCTGCAATTCGCGCTGATCACGTTCATCGTGCTGCCGATGCTGCCGGACCGGGCGTACGGCCCGTTCGACGTGCTCAATCCCTACCGGATCTGGCTGATGGTGGTGCTTGTCGTGGGCATCAGCCTGGCGGGGTACGTGGTCTTCCGCCTGTTCGGACGGACGCACGCGACGCTGGGGGCGGGGTTGATCGGCGGGCTGATCTCGAGCACGGCGACGACGGTGAGCTATGCCCGCCGGGCGCGGGAGGTGGCGGGGATCGAGGGGCCGGCGACGGCGATCTTCCTGCTCGCGACGCTGGTGATGTACGGGCGCGTGCTCGCGGAGATCCGCGTCGTGACGCCGACGCACGCGTGGGAGATCGGGGCGCCGATCGCGGTCGTCGGGGCGGTGGCGATGGCGTGTGCGGCGTTGAGCCTGCGCTGGGCGGGGGCGGACGGGGGCGAGATGCCCCAGCAGGGGAACCCGGCCGAGCTGAAGAGCGCGCTGATGTTCGGAGGGCTGTATGCGATCGTGCTTCTGCTGGTCGCGGCGGCGAAGCACTGGCTTGGGGAAACGGGGATCTACCTCGTCGCGGCCGTGAGCGGGCTGACGGACATGGACGCGATCACGCTCTCGAGCGGGCGGCTCGCCGAGCGGGGCCGGCTCGACCCCGAATCGGTGTGGCGCGCGGTGGTGCTGGCCTCGATCTCGAATCTGGTGTTCAAGACCGGTCTGATCTGGACGCTGGGCGGGCGGCGGCTCGCGCTGCGGGCCGCGGCGTGGTTCGCGCCCATCGCCGGGACGGGCCTCGCGCTGATCGCGCTCTGGGGGTAGAGTCGATCGCGGAGGAGGCGCAGGTGCGTCTCCGGGCCGTGGGGCCGAAGCCGGGCGCGGCGGCCGGTGCTTCGAGCTTGCGGGGCGAAAACACCCGGCGGGACGCGTTCGCCCACCGGGTGCGAGGGGGACCTTAAGGTTGGCGGCACGATGGCGTCGCGGCGGCGCGCGTCACTCGGCCGCGCAGCAGCGGCTGTGGAAGACCTGCTCGGCGGCCTCCTCGGTCTCACGGTCGTCGCGGCTGGCGGCGAGGTCGCCGACCGAGACGATGCCGACGGGGCGGCCCTGGCTGTCGGTCGCCACGAGGCGTCTGATGGCGCGGCGTCGCATCAGGTCCGCGGCCTCGGAGACGGTCTGGTCGGCGCGGATCGTGATGGGCTTGTTGGTCATGGCCTCTCCCGCGGTGACCGTGTCGGGGGCGCGGCCCTCCGCGACGGCGCGCAGCACGATATCGCGGTCCGTGAGAAGTCCGACGATCCTCTCGTCCTCCAGCACGGGGAGGCAGCCCACGGCGTGGTCGCGCATGATCCTCGCGGCCTCGCGCAGCGTCGTATCGGACTGTACGTGCCGGATGTCCCGGCTCATGATATCCTCGATGCGCTTCATCGTTACCCTCCTGATCGTGCGGCGCGCCGTTCAGCAGATCGGCGCTCGCGGCGCGTCTCACAAAGCACCGTACGACGTGGACCGCCGTTGGGTCGATGGGTGATATCGCGAATGGGCGCGAGAACGCCCGTGGTGCGGGCCGCGCCCGTGCCAGGGGCGGCCACACGCGGGGACTACCATGGCGGCATGAAGGACGATTCACACCTGCAAGCGCGACGCGACGCGGTGGCGAGAGCCCTCGACTGCGCCGATGCGCTGGTGCTCGTCGGCGCGGGCGAGCCTGTCGGCATCCCCGGCGGGGCGGACCAGACATACCCCTTCAGGAGCCACGCGAATTACTACTACCTCGCCGAGCAGGAGTGCCCCGGCGCGGTGATGGCCTACGACGCGGCCAGCGGGTGGGAGGCGTTCGCGCCGGAGGTGACGGCGCAGGAGCGGCTCTGGGAGGGAGATTCCCAGTGGGAGGGCCGGCCGCTGGCGGAGCTGGCGGCGTGGCTCGCGGCGAGACGCGGGAGACCCATCGCGAGCCTGGGGTCGCCGATCCCGGGGCTGCGCCACGACGAGGCGTTGAGTGTCGGGCTCGGCGAGCGGCTGATCCACGCGCGCCGGTTGAAGGACGCGGCGGAGCTCGCCAGGATCCGCGCGGCCGTTCGGATGACGGCGGCCGGGTTCGCGAGGGCGCGTCAGTTCATCCGCGACGGCGTGGGCGAGCGTGAGGCGCAGATCGAGATCGAGGCGGCGTTCTTCCGGGCGGGGGCGGCGACGACGGGGTACAAGACGATCGTCGGCTCGGGGGCGCACGCGGCGGTGCTGCACTACATCCGCGCGGAGGGGGTGATGCGCCGGGGCGAGTTGGTGCTGATCGACGCTGGAGCGGAGGCGGGGCGGTACTGCGCGGACGTGACGCGGACGTTCCCGGTCGAGGGTCCCGCCAGCGCCGTGCAGCGCGAGATGCTCGAGCTGGTGCTGGACATGAAGCGCGTGGGGATCGAGGCGTGCCGCGTGGGCACGGAGTGGCACGACGTGCACCGGCTGGCGAACGAGCGGATGATGGAGGGGATGGCGGCGATGGGGCTGGTCCGGGGCGGGGCGCGGGAGCTGGTCGAGCGCGGCGCCGCGTCGCTCTTCATGCCGCACGGGATCGGGCACATGGTCGGCCTGGGCGTGCGCGACGCGGGCGGGCGCGAGCCGGGTCGGGCGGACCGGCTCGGCCCCGGGGGCGTGCGGGTTCGGCTCGACCTGCCGCTGCGTGCGGGGTATGTGGTGACCGTCGAGCCGGGGGTGTATTTCGTGGAGGGGCTGATCGACGATCCCTCGCGGCGCGAGACGCTCGCGGACGCGGTGGACTGGGCGGCGGTGGACGGCGTGCGGCGCGAGGCGCAGGGGATCAGGATCGAGGACAACGTGCTGGTGCGCGAGGAGGGGCCGGAGGTGCTGACGAGGGAGATCGAGGGGCGGATGTGGTGAGGGGGGCTACTCCCGAGTCGCGGGTGCGCGTGGCTTGACCAGCAGGAAGTCGTAGCCGATGTCGCCGGGGTCGGCATAGGCGAGCCCCGTGGCGGGCTTCTCGCGCCCTCCGTCGTCCGCGTCATCAACGCCGGTGGAGTAGAGCGCGTACGGGAGCTCGCCGCCGGGCGTGGGGCGGTAGATGAACGGAGCCTCCGTGATGGGGTCGAGCGGGGCGGCGATCGCCTCGAGCGAATCGGGGTAGTCGCCGTGCTCGAGGCGGTGCAGCTCGAGCCGGAGCACGACGCTCGTCGCGGCGGCCTGCAGCTCAAGGATCTTCGCGTTGCGGATGACCTGACCGGCCGCGGAGCGCATCAGCCCGATGCTCTCAGCCTGGCTCGACTGCTCGTCGGTCGCGGCCGCGATGTGGTCGGCGAACGAGAGCACCCCGAAGCTGGCGCCGTAGGGGTCCTCGATGGAGGCGCTCGCCTCCGCGTGGGCGGCGTCGATGGCCCGGATCATGGCTTCGCGATCGATCCGCGTGCCCTCCGCGGCCGCGGCGTCGGCAAAGGTCGCGAGGCTGAAGAGCCGCTCGGTGTCGAGGACGGCCGCGACGGGGGGGAGGATGGGGCGCTCGAGCCTGGCATCGAGGGCCCGGCACTCCGCGGCGGTGAGCCGGTGCTCGAGCGCGAGCGACTTGATCTCGGAGAGCGCCATGGTGGCGTTTGCGACGCCCATGAGATAGTCGAGGTAGAGGAGGCGCGACGCGACGGCGCGAGCGAGGCCTAGGTGGCGGTCGAAGATGGCCGCGACGTCCTCGCCCGAGTCCTCGCACGCGGCGACGCGGAGGAGGGCGAGGTTGGTGCGCGCGAGCGAGCGGATGCGCCCGCCGTCCATGAGGTCCTCACCGAAAGCCTCGTAGACGGGCAGCGACTCGTCCCAGGGGCGATAGAGCACGAGCGAGGCCAGCGCGGCGTCGATGCGCTCGAGGATGTCGCTCCGGCGCACGCGCTCGATGGCGAGCTTGGCGTTCTCCAGCCCGGGGCGCGGGTAGGCCCCGAGGCGGATCTCGTCGATCTGGATGGAGGGATAGTCGGCCGGGTCGATGCTCTCGGAGAACGGCTCGTCGACGGCGTCCATGAGGCTGCTGTGGGCCTCGAGCGCATCAAGAAGCATGGGCCACGCGTTCTCGCCGCGCCCGAAGTGCTGCTCGCGGATCGCGCCGGCCTGCTCATGAAACTGCTCGGCGGTGAGGGCCGGGGTGGGGTCCGAGCAGGCGGGAAGGAGGATCACGGAGCACGCGGCGCAGAGCATGCGGATGTGGGCTCGGGCGCGACGGCTGGAGCGGGTCGGCATTGCGCCAGTGTACACGGCGGTGGCAGAGGGGGTCGGGGCGCTTCGCGGCCTGCAGAACCCATGTGGGGCGCGCGCCACCCCGGCCTATTTCTGCGAGTAGTCGAACACCCCGCGCCCGGTCTTGTCGCCGAGGCGCCCGGCGGTGACGAGTTGCTTGAGCAGCCGGCAGGCGCGATACCTCGGGTTGTTGAGGCCGTCGGCGAGGACGTCCATGATGTGGACGCAGGTGTCGAGCCCGATGAAATCGGCCAGGCGCAGCGGCCCCATGGGGTGGGCGCAGCCGAGCTTCATGATCTCGTCGATGTGGGCGGGCTCGGCGACGCCCTCCATCCACGCGTAGAAGGCCTCGTTGATGAGAGGCATGAGCACGCGGTTACTGACGAAGCCGGGGCGGTCGTTGGCGGGAGCGCACGGATCAACTGGGCGAGCCCCGGGCCGAGCGCGGCACCCGGCCCCATCCAGATCGACGGGGGCGGCGCCGCGAGAACGGTGGCCCCGCGCCCATCGGCGCAGCGGGTGGCCCGGTGCCGCTCTGGATCCCGAACGCGGCCCTCGCCATCCTGGCCGCGGTGCGCTGGCTCCGCGGAAGGGGCACGCCGGCGGGCCGCTGCGCCGGGTGCGGGTACAGCCTGGCGGGGCTGCCGCCAGGCAGTCCATGCCCGGAGTGAGGCGCCGCCTTTAGCGGGGCGGGCTGAACACGACATCGGATCGGTAGTTCGGCTGCCACGGGTCGCTCCCCGGCGCGATGCTGTCGGCGAGGCCGTCGGGGCCAGTGGCGAGCAGCAGGTATCGCAGGCGGGCTTCGTTCAGCGCGAGGTAGGTCAGCGGCTCGCCGGTCCAGGGGTCCGTGGGGAGCGCGTCGAGATGCTCGGGGACGAGCTCGTTGAGCGCTCGGGGATAGGCGTGATGGTCGAGGTAGTATCGCTCCAGGGCGAGCATCACGGCGGCGCCTCGCCGTTCGGCGTGCAGGCGGTCCAGGGTCTCGATGGATCGCTCGATCGCAGGGGTGATGAACTGGGGAATGAGCAGCCCTCGCAGGTCGGCGAATGGGCCGGCGGCTCGCTCGAAGGGCTCTTGCACTGCGATGGCGGCGGCTGCATCGAAGAACCGGCGCATCACGTCCCGGTTTGCCCGGTAGCTCCCGAGTCGGCCGAGGCGTTCCTCTCCCAGGCCGATCACGCCGCCCGTGTAGGTCTCGATGGCTTTCGAGCGGCGACCGAACCGGACCCGCGACGGCTCGGCGAAGAGCCATGCGGTGAGATCGAGCGAGATCATCTCCTCGGCGCGGATCGCGTAATCGCGGGGCAGCGTATCGCGCTGCCGCTCGATCGCGGCCTCCACGGCGTCGAGCCACTCCTCGGGCGGGTCCTGGAGGAGGTAGACCCGGAGCCGCGAGAGCGTCAGGCTCTCGACGGCGGTCGCGACAAGGACGCTGATGAGGGAGACTTGGTGGCGGCAGATCCGGGCCAGCGCGAGGTTGGACTCGAACGCCGCGATGAATCCCGACAGGTCACCCTCTTCGTACGCCAGGTGCATGCGGGCGGCGTTGATGCGGGCGCAGGCGCGGACATCACTCAGATTTGGGGCGAGCGCGACCGCGAGCGGATCATCGGGTGCGACATCGAGTTCTTGCACCGCTCTGCGGCAGGGAGTCACGGCGCCGAAGGCTTCGTAGAAGCCTCGCTCACGGAAGGCCGAGAGCAGCGCTTCGGCCATCGCCTTCGCGCGCCGATCGTCCTGCATGCGCTCCTCGTCGCGGTCTTCCTCGATCGGCGTGTAGATGAACGAGTACTCCGGGTAGGCGCGGTAGCCGCCGGCATCGCGGAAGGAGGGCAGATCACCGATCTCCGCCTCGATGGTCGCCCGGATCCCTTGGGCGCGGTCGAAGAGATCCCAGGCGTTGGGACCGTCGGACGCAGCGTCGGGCGGCTGGTTGGCCTCGACGTAGGCCATGACGGCCTCGATGCCCGGACGGTCCGCGCGGGCGGCGGCGGCCTGGCGCATCAGGAACAGCTCGTAGAGCCCCCAGCCGGAGGGGAGCAGGACGAAGAGGATGACGCCGAGCGCGATGCCGGATCGCTTGAGCAGGCGCAGACGCCGGGGCGTCCAGAACCGCTTGCCGTCGATGGTCGCCGAGGGGGTGAACCGCGCGCGGCCCTGATCGTCGGTGGTCAGCTCGTTGAGCGAGGGATCCGCCTCGACCCCCATGCCGCACTCGGGGCAGACGACGGTGTTCCTGTCCGAGACCACGATGCCAAGGAGGGAGTAGCGGCAGCCCGGGCAGGTGCCGCGGGCGCGGATGACGTAGCGGATGCGCCGGCGGAGCAGCGCATCCCGCGCGACGAACGCCACGATCGCGGGGAGGAGCAGAGCGAGGGCGAGGCAGACCCCGAGCAGCGCGTCGTAGCCCCACGACGTCAGGTAGTGTGGCCCGAACAGCCGGGAGCCGAGGGGGTCCAGGGCGTACCTGCCGATGAACGTGAGGATGAACCCCACGCTCACGTACGTGCAGGCGATCATGGCGCGGTGCGCGTGCCGCCGCCAGCCGCGCCGGCAGGCGGCGCGAACAAAGCGCCGGCACTGGTCGTCCGTGAACCGGTCGAGCTCCGGGAAGGCTCGGTAGATCTGGGTGAGCGGGAGGCGCATCGGTGGCAGTCTAGCGAGGGCTCGATCGAGCGCGGCCGGCCTGGATGTGGTCGAGCCGCGGAGGGTGGCGGGCACAAGCGGCGGTCGCCACGATGGTGCGGGGCCGAGAGCCTCTTCGGATTGTGGTTGCCACAATCACGATGTATTCTCGTGGGATGCCGCCCGTGTCGGCCATTCCGCGTCCCGAGCCGGTATTCCTCGGCTTTCTGTTCAAGCGGATCGTGCGTCGGCCGCCCGGCTGGTGCGTGCATGAGGATAGCGGTTTGCTCGCCCCGGCGGTCGAGATGATCTGCAGCGTGAGCGGGTGCATGAGCCCGGAGCCAGAGTCGAAGTACGAGCGATGGGGTTTCAACGGGGCGGGGTGCTTCGATCGCGACGACCCGGCCCTGGCGTCCGTTCTCCCGCAGCTTGCGGGAGAGTTCACGCGGGTCGCGCTGGACCTGTTCCCGCTCCTTTTCCAGGGCGACGGCGTACGACCCGTGACCACCGCTGAGATCTTCGCGGTCGATCCGGCGGATCCGCCCGCGTTCCCCGCGCGAGCCTCGCTGCCCGAGCGGTACGGCTTCCTGGGGTATCACGTGGCAAGCTGCAGCGTTGCAGTCCCGAAAGTTCGGGGCTCGGCGGGCAGACTCGCGGCGTTCGACTGCTCGCCGCTTTCTTGCAATGGGGAGGCCGCGCGGTTCCCGGCGAACCGCTACTGCCTGCTCGACGCGTGGGGCGACGCCCTCGCGGCGGCCGGCGCGTTCGCGAGCGAGGAACCCGAGCCTGGCCCGTACGTGATCCTGGGCGTTCATGGCGCGGACCCGATCATCGCGCACGGCCCCCGGTCAACCACTCCAACGTGCTGAGGAGAGCGTACTCCTGGGTGTCTCCCTGACCGCTTCGGCCCCCGCTGCGCGCCCAAGAGCCCGGCGCGGGGCTCTCGCGGACCATCGGGCACCGGCTGTCCCGCCCCGGCTGGGGGCGATGGTGCGGGGGCTTTCCGCGCTCGCGCGGTATCTTGGGGCGTGCCCGGCGCGCCCCACCACTCAAGCGAGCCGCCCAGGAGCGGCTGGACCATCGACACGACGCGGCTTCGGCTCCGGCGGGTCACGCTCGCGGACGCTTGCGCGATCGCCTCGTACCGCTCGGATCCGCTCGTGGCGAGGCTGCAGTCGTGGGAGGATTACACGCTGGCGGACGCCGAGGCGCTGTGCCGCGGGCAGGAGGGGACGGTGTTCGGCGCGCCGGGGTCGTGGGCGCAGCTGGCGATCGTGCGTCGGGCGGACGGCGAACTGATCGGCGATCTCGGGATTCACTTCTGCGAGGGTCCGGAGAGGACGCTGGAGGTCGGGATCACGCTCTCGCGGCGCTGGCAGGGACGGGGTCTCGCGAGCGAGGCGCTCGCGGGGGTGCTGGATCTGGCCTTCGGTGAGTTCGGCGCCGAGCGGGTGCGCGCGTGCGTGGACGAGGAGAATGGACCGGCGGGGGCCCTGCTGCGGCGACTGGGCTTCGTCCGCGATCCGGCGCGGGATGCGAGGGCGCCCTTCAAGGGGGGGTGGGCGGTGGAGCACACGTACTGGATCGGGCGTGGGGATTGGGGCGAGCACCCGCTGGCTGGGGCGGCGAAGTTGGGGCGGATGAATTGAGGAGGGGGCTGGGGCACACCGAGGCCTCACTTACGGCTGGATGCAAGGCCCGCCGTCGGATGGCCGCTTGCAGCGCGGCCGCCAAACAACGGCGAGCACAACAAACAGTACTCCCTGCACAGCAAGACAAGCCTGAATCGAATACGCCACTCGAGCTGTGCGCTGCTCGAACTGCGGGAGAAGCTCATTCATGAGCCACCAGCCATCATCGGATCTCCCACCGACCGCACCAGGGTTCTCGATCAGTGCCCCCGCCTCCAGTAACCGGTCCCGCTGCTGGGTCCAGGTGACTGCCGTGGTGGCGAAGAAGCCCAACCCGAATCCAGGGGCAACCAGAGCGGCAAGGAAGTGGAGCACCGCGACCAGCACGAGCACGAGGCGCATCTCAGAGTCCTACTTCTGCGTGTAGTCGTACACGCCGCGCCCGGTCTTGTCGCCGAGGCGCCCGGCGGTAACGAGTTGCTTGAGGAGGGGGCAGGCGCGGTAGCGGGGATTGTTGAGGCCGTCGGCGAGGACGTCCATGATGTGGACGCAGGTGTCGAGCCCGATGAAGTCGGCGAGGCGCAGGGGGCCCATCGGGTGGGCGCAGCCGAGCTTCATGATCTCGTCGATGTGCTGCGGCTCGGCGACGCCCTCCATCCAGGCGTAGAAGGCCTCGTTGATGAGGGGCATGAGCACGCGGTTGCTGACGAAGCCGGGGCGGTCGTTGGCGGGGACGGGCGTCTTGCCCATCGCCTCGGCGAGGGCGATGGTGCGGGCGGTCGTCTCCTCACTCGTCGCCAGGCCCTTGATGACCTCGACGAGCTTCATGACGGGCACGGGGTTGAAGAAGTGCATGCCGATGAATCGGGACTGGAGGTCTCCCTTCGCGCCGCCGCCGACCGACGTCGCCAGCTCGGTGATGCTGATGGAGCTGGTGTTGCTGGCGAGGATGCCGCCGTCGGCGAGGAGCCCCGCGGCCTTGGCGAAGAGGTCCTTCTTGGCCTGGGCGTCCTCGACGATGGCCTCGATCAGGATGTCGCACCCGGAGAGGTCGTCGAGGCTCTGGGTGTAGACCAGGCGCTCCTTGGCCTTGTCGGCGTCGGCCAGGGTCATCTTCTGCTTCTCGACCGCGCGGGCGAGGAGCTTGTCGTGGAGGGCGCGGCACTTCTCGATGGCCCCGGGGAAGGCGTCGTAGACGAGCGTGGTGAAGCCAGCGACGGCCGCGACCTGGGCGATGCCGCCGCCCATCTGGCCGGCGCCGATGATTCCGATCTTGGTGACGTTGTGGGAAGCCATGGGGTCTCCTCCGGTTGCGCGTGGGATGGGGATGATAGGGGCGAATGGCCGGACGCGCCGCGTTGAACGGCGTGAGCGGGGCGGGCGGGGACAGGGGGCGCAGATGAGAGTGGGATGGGGCGGACGCACGGGGCGGGCGGTGGGTGACCCTCGGCCGCGCGGGGGCGTGGGCCGTCGATCGGGCGAGACGGGCGCAGCGTTGGGGCGCCGCATCCGAACCGCATCCGCCTCGGCAGGGAGCGCGATGGTCACGCACCGACTCGCGGAGTCGCGGGCGACTCGGGAGGTTCGTGGAGCGCGCGATTGAGACCGGGTGGGAGACGGGATGCTCCTGCGCTGCTTGCCGGGAGACAGCGTGACCGCGGGCGTGAGGCGGAACCGGACTCGATTGTCCCTCAATGCGTGTGCGGCATCCGGCGGATTGTGCTGCGCAATCCGGGGCAGGCGGGGTAGATTCGAGTGATCAGCGGTCCTCGCGGACGCTCCCGATCGGCTGGAGCGTCCGATCGCGCGGCGGCCGTGACTTCCGAGCCGCACACAACACCGTACGGAAAGGGAAGCCATGTTCCGGAGCTATCTCATTGGGTGCGGATCGGTCGTGCTTTGCGTCTGCGGCGTCGTGCTGGCGCAGTCGAGGGGAGCACAGATCAACGTTGGAAACAACGGTCAGGACATCGCGGGGGACGCCGCGAACGAGGTGTCCGCGGTGATGTACCCGCGGGGGTTCAACTTCATGGCCGCGGGCTGGCGGGAGTTCGCAGACAAGGATTCGTCGCTCCCCGCGGCGGGGTACGCGTTCAGCTTCGACGGGGGCAAGACGTGGACGTTCCCGGGCACGATCACGCACTTCCCGGACGACTACGACCCGGCGTGGGTGAGCGACCCGGTGCTGACGATCGACGACGACGGGCTGATGCACTACGTGCACCTGATCTGGACGGGCGATTGCTCGGGCTCGCCCCATGCGATCTACATGTCGCACTCCGCGGACTTCGGGCAGACGTGGGTGGAGCCCCGGGAGATCATGAAGATCCCGGACCACAACGCGGTGCTGGACAAGCCGTGGGTGACGACGGACACCTCGACGAGCAGCGGGCACAACAACCTGTACGTCGTGTACGTGGTGTGGGGCGACTGCGCGAATAGCGGGCCGCTGGAGATATGGTCGCAGCGGAGCCTGACGCGGGGGGATACCTGGGAGGGCCCCATCGCCGTGGTGGACGAGCCCGCGGAGCTGCCCGTGTGCGCCGTGGACGCGGACGGCGACCTGTACTGCGTCTACATGCGATTCGACGACGAGACGATCCGCGTCAAGAAGTCGGTGAACGCCAAGCAAAACGGGCGGCTCATGTCGTGGGACGCGCTGGGCGGGTCGTGCACGGGGCTGATCGGGCAGGGGACGCGGGACGGCGGCTTCGTCCCCGCGGTCGGCGCCCACCAGCCGGTCATCGCGATCGACACCTCGGGCGGCCCCCACCGCAACAACGTGTACGTCGCCTGGGCGGGCCAGTACCAGGGCGGCACGGACACGGACATCGCCTTCGCCCGCTCGGTGGACGGCGGGTGCACGTGGATCGGGCCAACCTGGCTCAATACCGATCACGCGATGCCGCCGGCGCGGAACCAGTACCTGCCGGCGATGGACGTCGCGCCGGATGGGCGGATCGACATCGCCTGGTACGACTTCCGCAACAGCGAGGAGAATAACCTCGCGGAGATCTTCTACCGCTTCAGCAAGGACGGGGGTGTGACGTGGTCGCTGGAGCATCGGCTGACGCCGCAGTTCGACGTGCACGAGGGCCACCCGCTCGAGAGCCAGAAGATCGGCGAGTACATCACGGTGCTCGGGTCGTACGACTCGACCCGGATCATCTACACGGGGACGTACGAGGGCGAGCAGAACCTGTACTGCCGGCGGTACGTGCACCACTTCCCGCGCGCGATCGGGCCCTGAACGGCGCGGGGGAATGCGGCGGGCCTGATCGGACGCTGATCGAGCCGGATCCCGCCCGTGGGCGGCCTCGGCTCGCGATCACGCGCCGCCGGCCTGGTCAAGCATGCGCGCGATCTCGGCGACGTCCGGCAGCCCGCCGGGATACACGCGGCAGCGCATGGCGGGGCCCTCGGGCTCGGGCAGGCCGAAGAGATCGCGTCCGTTGACGAGGATGGTCGGGGTTGGGTAGCCGCGCCGGATGTCTCCGTGCGGGAGGGCCTCCTGGTCGATAGCGAGACAGGGGAAGGGCCGCCCTCGGCTCTGCGTGGGCATGGTGCGTGGGCCGTACACTGGGCGAGCGGACGGTTCACCATGCCCGCCCGGAGCGGCGGCACGTGCATCCTCGATGTGGTCGAGCGAGGCTGCTTGACGTGCGACGGACCCGGCTGCGTGGGAGAATCGGCGAGCGGGGCGGGGGGTCCCTGTCTGGCTGCAAATCACTTCAGCAATCGTCGGGAGGCGCCGGGAGATCTCCGCGCCTGTGCGAGCCGACGTCCAACTCCGCGGCTGCGCGCCAGGGTCGGCGCGGACGGGCCGTTCTCGTACAATCGCGGCATGCCCGGCTCCGCGGCACAATCGGTTCACCTGAGGTCGGTCGAGGCCGCGGACCTGCCGACGCTGTTCCGGCATCAGCTGGACCCGGAATCCTGCCGTATGGCGGCCGTCATCGCGCGCGGCGCCGAGGCGTTCGACGCGCAGTGGGAGAAGATCCTGGCCGACCCGACGGTCGTCGCGCGGGCGATCATCGCCGACGGCGTCCTGGTGGGCTCGATCTCGTGCTTCAAGATGGACGGCGAGGCCTGCGTGGGCTACTGGGTCGCGCGGGAGCACTGGGGCAGGGGCATCGCCGGGCGCGCCCTTGCGCTGCTGCTCGCGGAAGTCACGACGCGCCCGCTGCACGCGCGGGTGGCCAGGACGAACGTGGCGTCGATCCGGGTGCTGGAGCGGTGCGGGTTCCGGCTGACGGGGCACCAACACTCCCCGGGGGATGACCGCTTCCTGGAGTGCGAGGAGGCGCTGTTCACGCTCGGATGAGGGGTTCGGGGACAGGCCCGGCGGGCTCGGGCCGCCCCCGTTCTTGAGGGATCGTGACGGCGGGGACGGCTTGCCTCACTCCTTGTGGTGCCGCACCATGTGTTCGGCCGCCTTGACGCCCCGCTTCCCCAGGGCGATCGCCGCGAGCGCGGCGAAGTACACGGCCACGCCCGCCACCAGGCCGATCGCCAGCCCCCCCACTGTCATAGGGCGGAAGACCGCGGCGCCGAGCCCGGCGAGCTCGCGGAACTGCTGCGCGAGGTGGAGCCACTCGCCGTCCTCGTCGCGCACCACGGCGCGGAGCCGGGCGCGGATGTCGATGACGCTCTCGCCGGGGAGCATCCAGACGCCGACGCGGTAGCAGAGGACGTAGATCGGGATCGCGGTGGCGGGGTTGGTGATCCAGACGGCGGCAACGGCGGCGGCGCGGTTTGCGCGGGCGGCCGTTGCGATCACGAGCGCGGCGAGCATCTGCAGGCCGACCGGGGGCGTGAAGGCGATGAAGACGCCGATGGCCAGGCCGCGGGCGACCTCGCGGGGCGTGCCGTGGAAGCCGAGCACCCAGTCGAGGACGCGTTGACGCCGGTTGCGCCGGACCGCGAGGTGATCGGGGCGGGGAGACTCCCGCTCCGGGTCGTGCTGGTGGTCGGGGCTGGGCACGCGGCTCCCCTGCTGGTGTCCGGGGCATGGTACGGTCGGAGGGATCGCGGGTTCGGCGGGGGCACGGGCCGGCGTTGGAGGGCGCGAAGGATTCCTGAGGGGCGGGGAAGGACGGCGGTCTGTCCAGCGATGCGCGGGGAACGGAGGCGCGAGAGAGGCTCGCAGATCCCGGCCCCTTGCCCAGCGCGGAGAAGCCACGCCCCGTCTCCCGGCGAGGGTCGCGGGGTTGCCGGAACTCATCCAGCACATCACCCCGAACGCGCTCGCCGCGGCCATCCCCCGGCCTCGCGCCGAAAACGGGGAGATTTCCCTGTTTCACGCCGCGCGTCCGGTCTCTATCAGTAGGTAAGCAAACGACGGGAGGTGCGGCATGCAACGGAGCTACGGCGCGCTCATTATGGCTGTCTGCGCGGTGCTCGCCGCCCCGGCGGCGCTCTCGGCCCAGGGGCAGGGCCTCCAGCCGCGGCGCGGCTGGGGGGCGGGCTCGGCGTACGCGCGGCTGTACGACGCGGCGACGGTGGAGACCGTCTCGGGCGAGGTGACGGAGGTGCTCTTCGAGGAGTCTCGCGTGGCGCCGGGTCGCGGCGTGCACCTGCGCCTCGCGACCGGTGCGGGCGAGGTCGCGGTGCACCTGGGGCCGGAGTGGTTCGTCGCCGCGCAGGACGTGGCGATCGAGCCGGGGGACCAGATCACGGTGACCGGTTCGCGGATCACCTACGCCGGCGGGCCGGCGATCGTGGCCGCGCTCGTCCAGCGCGGCGACGAAGTGCTCGAGTTCCGCGACGAGTGGGGCTATCCGCGCTGGTCGGCGCTCTCCCGGGGGCAGGCCCCGCGTGTGGGGCGTGGCGGCTGGGGGCAGGACTCGGATTTCACGCCGCTCTTCGATCCGGCGACGGTCGAGACGCTCGCCGGGCGCATCGAGCGCCTCGGGTTCCACTCGCCGCGCTACTCGCTCGGCTGGGGACGCGAGATGGTGCTGGAGACGGGGGAGGAGTCCGTGACCATCCACCTTGGGCCGGCGTGGTTCCTCGACCGCCAGGAGATGCGGCTCGAGCAGGGGGACAGCGTGACGGTGACCGGCTCGCGCGTGCCCTACGAGGGGCGCGACGTGGTCATCGCGGCCGAGGTGCGGCGCGACGGGCAGCGGCTCGAGCTGCGCGACGGCGCCGGGTGGCCGCGCTGGGCGGCCGCGCGCGGGGCGCGCGCCGGGCGCGGCTCCGGGCTCGGCGTGGGCGGGGGCGGGCGCGGCTGGGGGATCGACTCGGAGTTCGGGCGCATGTACAACCCCGCGAGCGTGATCGAGGTCGAGGGCGAAGTGCTCGGCGTCGAGTTTGTCGCGGCCCCGGGGGCGATCGGGCGCGGTGTGCATCTGCGCGTAGGCACCGCCTCGGGGGCGATGACGGTGCACCTGGGGCCCGAGTGGTACCTCGACAACCAGGAGATGGTGATCGAGCCGGGCGACCGGGTGACGGTGCGCGGCTCGCTCGTCGGCTACGAGGGCGAGGACGTGCTCATCGCCGGGACGCTCGCGCGCGAGGGCGAGGTGCTCGAGCTGCGCGACGCCCGCGGCGTGCCGCGGTGGTCGGGGTGGCGACGGACCGAGCGATAACGCGCGGGGACCGGGCCGTCTCGATGGACAGGTCGTGCCCGGCTGGGCGCGATCGCGACGAGGGACGGCGTTGACGTGACGGTGATGGAGGGACAGCGATGACATCGGGCTTTCTGGCGGCCGCCCTCGCGGCGTGGGCGTGTTTGTGCTGGTCCGCTCCCGCGGCGCCTGCCGAGAGACCCCCGCCGCCCAACATCGTGTTCATCCTGGCCGACGACCTGGGCTGGGGCGACCTGGCATGCTACGGCAACAAGAAAGCACTCACGCCGTCGATCGACCAGCTCGCCGAGGAGGGCGTGCTCTTCACCAACTACCGCAACGCCGCGGCCATCTGCTCGCCGACGCGGGCCTCGATCCTCACCGGCCGGTTCCCCGCCTCGCTGGGCATCCACCTCGCGTACGGACCGCTCGACAAGCTCGACGAGGTCGGGCAGCCGCACTACCTCGCGCCGATCGACCTGCTCCCCCAGGCGCTGCGGGCGGAGGGGTACGTGACCGGGCACTTCGGCAAATGGCACCTGGGCAAGCACGGCGCCCCGAGCCTCACCGAATATGGCTTCGACGAGCACCGCAGCACGCTCTCGGCCGACTGCAACCCCAAGTACCGGCACAACGACGCCTGGGCGTGGACCAGCAGCGAGCAGATCGTGGACGACGCGATCGCGTTCATGACGGCGCACGCGGGGGCGGGCCCCTTCTATCTCCAGGTGTGGCTCGCGCACCCGCACGTGCCGCTGGACTCGACCCCCCAGCAGGCCGAGCCCTACGACCATCTCGCGGCGGACGCCGTGCACGGGTGGACGAACCCCGCGCAGAACCTCTACGGGGCGATCACGGCGATGGACGGGGCGGTGGGCCGGCTGCTCTCGGCGATCGACGACCTCTCGATCGCCGGGAACACCATCGTGGTCTTCTGCTCGGACAACGGGCCGGAGTCGATGTTCAACGCCTCGGCGGGGCAGTCGGCCGAGGGGCACGCGGGCCCCTTCCGGGGGCGCAAGGGCTCGCTCTACGAGGGGGGCGTGCGGAGCCCGCTCATCGTGCGCGGGCCGCGCATCCCGGCGGGCTCGGTCTCCCCCGCCGCCATCGCCAGCGTGGATTGGCTGCCGACGTTCACCTCGCTCGCGGGCGCGCTGGCGCAGCACGACGGCGAGGACGTGACCGACGCGCTGCTGGAGCGTCCGTGGAAGAGGACCCGCCCGGTGCTGAGCGAGTGGCGCTTCGGCCCGCGCATCGGGGCCGAGGCGAGGATCAACTGCTCGCCGGGGGCCTCGATCGTGGTAGGAGAGTGGAAGCTCCTGCGCAACCGCGACGGCGGTCGCACCGAACTCTACAACCTCGCGTCCGACCCGATGGAGACGGACAACCGCGCGTCGGAGTTCCCCTGGTTCGCGGGCCAGCTCTCCTCGCGGATCGTCTCCTGGCAGGCGACGCTGCCCCCCTGCCTGGGGTGCGAGCGCGAGGGCGACAACAGCTACCCGTGGCCGCGCTAGGGCGGCCGTGGCAGCGCGCCGTCCCGGGCGCGGGAAGATGGGCAACGCTCCGGCGCAGTCGCCCGAGCGTGGAGGGGCCTACCCGGGCGTTGCCCGCGCGGGGGCGCCCGTCGCCTATCGGACGCTCGACCGTCGTCAGATCCTGGTGGATCCGCCTGCACTCCCTGGTATACTGAACACGACCCCTCGATCGCGCCCGGGCACTCGGTGCACGGGCGATGGTCGAGTGAAGAACCCTGGAGCGAGGAGATTGCGATGCGTGGATTTCTTGTGGCCGCGGCGTGCGGCGCGGCGGCGTCTGTGGCGATGGCCGACCCTGTGCTCGACGGCTTCCGGGACGCGCTCTACGGCCCCGCGAGGAGCGTGCAGACCGTGCAGACCGGGTTCGGCGACGGCAACCCCAACGGCGGGAGCGAGCTCGACGCGGCGTACGCCAGGATCGAGAGCGGCTTCCTGTACCTGATGCTCACCGGCAACCTCGAGAACAACTTCAACAAGCTCAACATCTTCATCGACTCGAAGGCCGGCGGCCAGAACGTGCTGGAGAACGACGCGTTCAACGGCGGCACCAACCCCGAGAACGACGGCTGGGCGGGCAAGCACGCCGGCTTCACCTTCGACACGGGCTTCGAGGCCGACTACATGGTGATCGTGCGGAACGGCAGCTTCGGCGGCGACCGCTTCGACATCGATTTCGCGATCATCGGCGGCGGCGCCGGCGCGTACGAGTCCGCCGGCGATGTGTTCGGCGGCTCGTTCAGCGGCTCGAACCCCAACGCCCTGCCGAACGGCACGGGCGTCGCGTTCGACAACTCCAACACCGGCGGCGTCACCGGCGGCGACCAGGCCGCCGACCAGAGCGCCGCGCAGGCCGTCACCACCGGCCTCGAGCTGGCGATCCCGCTCTCGGCCATCGGCAACCCCGTCGGCGAGTTCTGGATCTCGGCGATGATCAACGGGAGCAACCACGACTACCTGTCGAACCAGTTCCTCGGCGGGCTCACCCCGCCGCAAGGCAATCTCGGCGGCGACGGGAACGGCGGGTTCAACGGGACCGTCGGCCAGATCAATCTGAACGACTTCGCGGGCGAGCAGTACTTCGCGGTGCCCGCGCCGGGCGCGGCCGCGCTGCTGGGCATCGCCGGCCTCGCGGGACGCCGTCGCAGGGCGTGACGGCCGCGTGAACAGTCGCAACCACGCAACCCCGCGGTGCAGATCGCGGGGTTGTTCTTTGGTCGCCGAGGCGGCGGTCGCCGCCGATCTGCCGTTCTCGGTACGATCGGCGCATGCCGGGCTCCCCCGCACAGTCGGTTCACCTGAGGCCGGTCGAGGCCGCGGACCTGCCGACGCTGTTCCGGTATCAACTCGATCCGGAGGCCTGCCAAATGGCGGCCGTCGTCGCGCGCAGCGCCGAGGAGTTCGACGCGCTGTGGGCGAAGATCCTGAGCGACCCAACGCTCGTCGCGCGGGCCATCGTCGCCGACGGGGTGCTCGTGGGCTCGATCTCGTGCTTCAAATCGGGCGGCGAGGACTGCGTGGGCTACTGGATCGCGCGGGAGCACTGGGTCCGCGGCATCGCCGGGCGCGCACTTGCGCTGCTGCTGGCGGAGGTCACGACGCGCCCGCTGCACGCGCACGTGGCGAGAACGAACGTGGCGTCGATCCGGGTGCTGGAGCGGTGCGGGTTCCGGCTGACGGGGTACCACCACGCGCCGGGGAATGAGCGCTTCCTGGAGTGCGAGGAAGCGCTGTACACGCTCAAGTGAGCAGGGCTGCTCAGCCCGTTTCCTCACCGGCTCGGTCGATCCATTCCCCGCAAAGCGCGGATTATCCACCCTCCTCCGCGCCGAGCCCGGCGATCGACCGGGCGAAGGCGATCACCTCGGGCGCGACGCGGTCGATCGCCTCGGCGGTCGCTGTCGCGCGGACGAACCACGTCCGGTCGGCCGCCTCCTCGTACACCCCCACCGCCAGCATGTGCGACTCGGCCCCGGCGACGCGCGCGACGTAGCCGGAGTAGCCCGGCGCCTCGAAGCGGTCGAGCAACTCCTCAAGCTCGGCCTCCGCGGCCGCGGGCAGGCCCATCTGGCCGCGCCAGCGGTTGACGTTCGCCAGCTCGCCCCCGACGTGCCCGGGGAACTGCGTGACCGCCACCTCGATCGGCCCGGACTCGTCGGGGATCTCGAAGGTCGCGAAGCGCATCGGCCGGTCGCCGGGGACGACGGTCCAGCGCTCGGGGACGGTCCACGCGGGGCTCCCGGCCGCTTGCTCTGGCTCCGGCGCGGGGGCGGCGGTCTGGGGTGCGTCGGCCGGGGGCGGTTGCTCGACGGCGGGCGTCGTCGTCTCGCTCGGGGCCGACGGCTCCTCGCCCCGCTCGCAGCCGGCGATGCCCCCCACGCCCCCCACGCACAGCGCGACCGCCGCGGAGAGGCTCGCGAGGCGAGACAGGCTCAAGATCCCCCACGACCCCCACAAGCTCGCCGCTCTGTCCTTCATCGCTCCTCCTGACGGGCCGGGGCTCGACCGGCCGTGGAAGGGTATCGCTGAGCGACGAGTGGGGGGCATGGGGAGCGCCCGCCGTACGATGAGGCATGGAGCCGCGGAGCAGCGCGCGGAAGTGGCTGGGGTTGGCGGGGTGGATCGCGGTGGCGTTCGTGCCGTCGGCGACGGCGGTGTTCGTGGGCGACGGCGGCGGCGGGTTGTGGTACCAGTCGCTCGAGCGCCCGGCGTGGACGCCGCCCTCGTGGGTCTTCGGGCCGGTGTGGACGCTGCTCTACCTGCTGATGGGGATCGCCGCGTGGCGGGTCTGGGCCGCGCACGGCTTCGGGCACCGCGGGGCGCGGCGGGCGCTGGTGCTGTTCCTGGCCCACCTGCTGCTCAACGCGGCGTGGACGTGGATCTTCTTCGGCATGCACCTGCTGACGGCCGCGGCGGTCGAGATCGTGGTGCTCTGGGCGGTGATCGTGGCCCTGGTGGCGCTGTTCTTCCGGCTCGATCGCGCGGCGGGGGCGCTGCTGCTGCCGTACCTGCTGTGGGTAAGCTACGCGTGCACGCTGAGCATCGGCTTCGCGGTGATGAACCGGTAGGTCGCGGCGAAGGAAGGCAGGAACGCGGAGGGCGCGGAGGGGACGCGGAGGACGCGGAGAAAGGCAGAAAGACGGGGTTCAACACAGAGACACAGAGGCGCAGAGGTGTGCATAGGGGCTTGGCTCGACCCAGGCATTCTCGCTGTGTCTCTGTGCCTCTGTGTTGAACGAAAGGGGACAGCCCGGGCTCTCGGCCGGGGGGACCACGCCGCCGCTGACGCCGAAGCGCACGGTGATCGGCTCGGAGTCGTCGCTCGAGAGCTCGTCGCGGTGGGTGACGAGGTAGTACGTCGCCTCGCTGGTGCCCGCGGAGATGGTGGTATCGACGACGCCTTGGCCGCGGCCGCGCCGCCCATGACACATCAGAGCATGGGCACCACACCGGCCATCGGGAAGTCGAGTCGCAAGGGCAGCCAAGCGTCCTGCGATTCCTCGTACGCGAACGTAAGCCGCATGAGCCCCCGCGCGCCCTTGTTGAGCACCACCGGCCATTCCATCCACCACGCCGGCGCCTTCTCGTACTGGGCCCGGAGCAGCAGGTCTTCGTAGCTCTCGCCCGGCAGGTACATGCACACCTGGCCGGACAGCCCCGTTGCCGCCCAGGCATCCCCCGTCACGGTCCAGCCGGTGCCGCACGACACCCCGCCCACGTCGAGCCTCACGATCTCGGCGTTGCGCGCCGAGGGATGCGTCCAGAAATAGGCCAGCTGCTCCTCAAGCGACGCCTGCCGCAAGGCGGCCTTCGTCGCCTCGTCGTAGCGTTTGGATTGCAGTTCTGTCTCAACCTTGCCACGCGCCCGCGCCGTCAGCGACAACCCCTTCGAGGTCATGTGCGCGTGATACGCCGTGAAGTCGGACGCGAGCACCGCCCGGACCACGGGCTCGGCGTCCCTCTGGAGCGAGGCGGCGCGGCGGGCGTCGAGCCCCTGCCGCACGCACTCCCGCACCGCCGCCGCGCTCAGCTCGCGCGACAGCGTCGCGGCCGAGCCCGGCGTCACCTCGGACACCGCCGCCACCGCCGCCTCTCGGGGCTCCGTCTCACCTGGCGAGAGAACACCCCCGCCCTCGGCTGGGTGCTCCTCCGCGGCCGTTGCGGTGCCCGGGTCGGCGGTGGCTTCTCCGGTCGCGCAGCCGCCGGTGCCGCCGACGCACAGCGCGACCGCCGCGGAGAGGCTCGCGACTCCGCGCAATCTCCACGACGCCGAGGACCCCAACGACTTCGCCGTTCCGTCCATCTTCGCTCCTCCTGCCGAGGCTCGACCGGCCGTGGAAGGATACTGCTGACACAGGTCGCGCGGGCCCTCACGCTCCGCGCAGCAGCTCGACCGTCTGCTCGTGCAGGAGGGGCAGGTGGTTCGCGATCGCATCCCAGACGCGGCGGTGGTCGATGGCGTCGTAGCCGTGGATGAGCACGTTCCGGAACGCGATGATCCGCGCGTGGCCGGTGATCCGCGCGGCCGTCTCTGGATCGCGCTTGGCCAGCCGGTTCAGCGCCTCGCCGATCATCTCGAAGTGGCGCTCCACGGCCGGACGGAGCACGTCGTCGGCAAGGTAGGCGTCGAGCGTCAGGCCGCGCGTCTTTGCGAGGATGAACGCGGCCGACGCGCGGGCGTCTTCGAGCAACTTGGGAGCCTCAGGCCGCATAGAGGGAGACGCGCGTCTCGTTGACGGCGCGGATCAGGTACGGGTTCTTCATCGCGTGGGCCTCGACGAGGTCCACGTCGCGCCCGAAGAGCGCCTTGAGATCCTCGAGGAACCCCATGTACTGGCCGAACGGGCCCATGGGGCTCTCGGGCTCGAACTCGACGACGAAATCGATGTCGCTGGCCTCCGGCCGGAACCGGTCCGTCGCCGCCGAGCCGAAGAGGTCCAGCCGCCGGACGCGGTACCGCCGGCACAGGGCGGCCAGCTCTTCGCGTCTCTCCTCGATGAGCGGGATCATGCTCGGCTCCTGAGGCCGCGACAGGACGCGGACGCTCCCCGCCTCCATCATACATACTTTGGCAGGGGCGGGTGGAATGGTCACAGCGCGGCAGGCTCGCGACGCGGGACAGGCGGTTGAGGCGGAGCCCACAAGGCCAGGAACGCTGAGAGCGAGGCTCCAGCCGGTTGGATAGGAAACCCGCGCAGCGGTACTCTGCGGCCGTGGGCGACAGAGCGGATCCATACAACGTGCAGCAACTCCCCCAGCGGGGGATCAACGTGCTCGCCGCACGCGAGGTGCAGCGGGCGCTGGTGTGGCATCGGAAGATGAACCGGGGCGCGCCGGGCGCAGAGCTCTTCGAGCAGCTCGTGCTGGAGCTCGAAGCCGAGGAGGTGATCGCGGCGAATCTGCGCCGGCTGGGAAGGCAGTTTGCCGCGCTCTATGAGCCACTCCCCGGCGGCTTCCCGCGGTACGCGGCGGTCTCCGCCGAATCGATCTGCCGGGCCGCGCCCGAGAAGCGAGTCACCGCGTCGTCGCTCCATGTGAGCACGAGCATCGACTGCTGGTGGATGCCGCGTGACCTGGTGCGGAAGGACGCGGATCTCTGGAAGCGGGCCCATGCTGCCGACGTGCGGGCCCTGCGCTCGCTCTCGGTGGGCGCACTCGCGAAGGCTCGCACCCGCGACCTCGGCCCGCTCTGGCCGGGACGGGAACCCCACTGGCTGGCGGCGCGGCGCCCGACGCTTCGAGAGCTGCGCCGGCGGGATGCGCGGATGTGGCAGGAGGATCGGCCGGCATGGCATGTGCGCGGCGGTCGCGGCCGGAAGCCGAGCCCGGCCTTGCCGCGGGAGCTGCGCGAGGCGCTCGCGCCGGGGCCGTTCGAGCTCGCGTACGTCATCGAACGCGAGTACGTGGCGCCGCGGAAGATGCGCGATGGCACGCGGGTGGTCGGGGTCATCCGCCCGGCGGCCTCTCCCACCACCATGACGCTCAACGGCCGTCATCGGTTCCGGGGGCCGGCGGAGCCCGAGCGGGTCGAGCGGTTCGCGGCGGCGTGCGGCGGGGCGAGAGCGCTGGCGCCCCTGGTGCGGTTCTATCGAGTGCACGACGGCGCGCTGCTCTTCCAGCCGGACGGAGAGGGCGCCGCGGCGGCGCACGCGGAGATCGTCGGGCTGCGCGATCAGGCGAGGGCGCGGCGGATCCTGCGATACGACCTGCAGTCGCGGGATGTGGACGATCCGGAGCAAGTCCCCCGCGTCTTCGCGAAGGCGGGGCTGACGCCGGCGACGGCGCACGTGATCGGGCTCCTCGGGGGCTCGACGCTCGTCGTTGACCTCGGGAGGAAGCAGCCCGGGCGGGTGCTGACCTACGGCAACTCGGGCTTCTTCCGACCCTTCGCGCCGGACTTCACCGAGGCGGTGCGGAAGCTGTCGGCGAGCATCGCGAGGCTGTCGAGCCGGGCTTGGGTTCCGCTCGCTCCCACGGGTGAGGACGAAGCGGCTCCGCTGGCGCGGTTGCGGTCGGTGAGGCGGGTCGGGTCGGATTGAGGCGTGGTGCTTCGGAGAGCGAGGAGGCGGCCGCGGCGCGAGCACCGGCGTCGGCCCAGATCTGCCGACGTCGGTGGCAGGAGGTTGATGCCACCCCGCCGGGTGGCATGGGCAACGCTGCCTTGTGCGACCAATCATCACGCGGCAGACAAGGCGTTGCCCGTGCGAGCAACGCACCACGGGCAAGGCGAGCGTGGACGGGCCCGTCGATTCGGACACGACCGGTGGGCTCGCCTTGCCCATGCCACCCTGAATAGGTTGTCCCGGCCACCTGCCCATCGACGACGATCGCCGGTCGATCGATGGCGACCGTGGGTCGACCGATGGCGGGTGTCGGTGGACCTAAGGGGGGCGTCGGTCAACCTACGTCGAGCGTCGGTCAAGCGACGATGGGCGTCGGAGGCCCATCGGTGACGGTCGATCGCCCGCCGACGGGCGTCCCCTCACCGACTTTGGCCCAAAGCCGCCAAAGTCGGTGGCACATTCGCGGTGCCACCCCGCCAAAGGGACGCCCGAGAGGAGCAATCGGGCGACCGGGAGGAGCAATCGGGCGGCCGAGAGGGGCAATCGGGGCCCGGGAACCGCCGCCCGGCCCGCCGTGGGTGGCATGGGCAACGCCCCCGGCCCGCGGCGCCCGCGCATCCAAGGCCGTGCAACGGGCGTTGCCCGTGCGAAGCGCGCCGCGCGCGCCCACACACCCCCACGGGCAAGGCGAGCATGCACGGGCCCGGCGGCTCGGGCGCGACCGACGGGCTCGCCTTGCCCATGCCACCCTGGCTGTGTTGTCCCAGCCACCCGCCGACAAGGAGCGTAGGTGGACCGATGACGAGCGTGAATGGACCGACGGCGGCCGTCGGTACAGTCGGGGAGTGCCCCATGGGTAGACTCGCCTTGCCTATGCCACTTTGCGTGTGGATGTCCCGGCCCACCCGCGCAGAGCGCGCTGCGCGGAGCCGGAAGCTTCGGCGGACGACTCCGAACCAAGATGGGCGGGTAGCGTGGACCGGAGGGCTCGAGGCCGGAAAGGTGCGTCCGATGGAACTCGCGGTGATTCTGATTGTTGGAGCCATCTTCTGGTGACCTGCCTGGCTTTCATGTACCAGGCTGAGTGAGAGCAACCGAGTCTACCA
>CAYTAH010000048.1:0-9491 GCA_964435785.1 uncultured Phycisphaeraceae bacterium
CTAGGCGCCCGTCACCCCCTGCCAGGGGCGGGAGCTGTGCTCTTCCGGCTCTCCATCTCCTTCAGCGGCGGCGCCTCGAAACGCACAGGCCCGCGATGCCCAGCGCGGCCAGACCGGCCGGGGCGGGCACGATGACGAAGGTGCTCGTGCCGCTGGCGATATCGAACGCAGAGACCGTGAACGTCCACGCGGCGCTCATGCTCACGACCGGATCGGCGATGTTCGCGAACCCGCCGCCGCCGGGGAACTCGTCCGAGGTCGAGTTGGTCTGGAACGCGCCCGCGGAGAGCGCGTCGGGCAGCAGCGCGGCGAAGAGCGTGCCGGCGGGGTAGCTGCCGTTGTAGTGGGCGAAGTACATGTCCGAGCCGTCGGGCGAGATCGTGGCCCCGTCGCCGTTGACGTCCGTCACCGTGACGCCGGCGGACGCCGCGCCGATGGCGCCGTCGATCTGCGGGAAGCTCAGCAGCCCCGAGTGGATCGTGAAGACCGTGTCGGAGTTGCCGGCCTGCACGCTGAAGTTCACGTTGATCACGGGGTCGGCGATGATCGTCACCGACGGGTTGGAGAGCGTCGCGATGACGTTCCCCCCGTCGCTGATGATGTCGATGTCGCCGTCATACGACCAGAAGAAGTTGCCGAATTGGTCGAACATGCCGTCGTCCGTCGTGACCTGGAACACTCCCGACTGCCCGCCGACGGATGCCTCCACCGTGAGCACCTCGTTGGTCAGGTCCGCGCTCGCGATCGAGGCCGTGAGGCCAACGACGAGCGCCAGACCAATGCCGGCGCGCTGACTCAGGATCGCACGATGAGCGGTCATCACCATCTCCTCCCGCCCACGCGGAGTGGGCCTGTTCCGCTGTCCCCGGACGTGGTCCAAGGGAGCCGCTTCCCGGGGATCAAGAATCCCGGGCTTCTCTCTGGTCAGATATTCCCACATCGGGACTTTCCGATCAACAGCAAGTGTCGGCCAAGCCCCAGGAAAAACACCCTAATAAATCCCACGTTTATCTGAGGAGTCGGCTCAGGAGAAAAGAAGGCCCCCGGGCGTCGGTGGGTCGCCCGGGGGCTGGGAGGCCCGGGATCCGGGGCAGGCGATGACGCCCGCCGCTCGAACCCCGGCTGGTGGGGGCTGGCTGATCCGGGCTCGGCCGGCGTCTCCCGGCTCTGGCCCGTGCTCGTCTGCTCTCGGACGGTTCCTCCCTGGCTTTCGCCGTCTGGCCCCGCGTTGAGCGGGCTCGTGGGTGGCGAATCACTCCTGCGTCGCCACCCCGGCTGCACTCCGTTGTCCTGCCGACCCTCCCGAACGCCGGGCGCCGGCCGGTCCTGACGTGCCTCCTCCGGGATCAGCTGCACCCCATGCTGTTGCCGCAGTTCAGGCACTTGTAGCACGTGCCGCTGCGGACCGTGATCGTGCCGCACACGTCGCAGGGCGGCGCGTCGTTGACACTGTCCAGCGCCAGCGAGAGCGTTGCGGCCTGGGTCGTCTGGAGGGCCAGGCCGCCCTGCTCGACGCGCTCGCTCACCACCGTCGTCGCCGCGAGCACCGCGCCGTTCGGCCGCCTGGCGGCGATGCCGTTGGGCAGGCGCGGCGCCTCCTTGGCCGGGGCGAGTCGGTCGGACCCGGTACGGGCCGGCTCTCCCGGGCGCTGCGGGGCGTTCGCCTCGCGGTAGCCGGGGATGAACTGGATGCCCATCCACCGGAAGATGTAGTCGACCAGGCTCTTGGCGAAGGGGATGTCCCGGTTGGTGGTCATTCCCGCAGGCTCGAAGCGCTGGTGCGTGAACTTGTTGACCAGGCTCTCGACGGGCACGCCGTACTGGAGGGCGACGCTCGTCGCGGTGCCGAGCGAATCCATCAGGCCACCGATCGTCGAGCCCTCCTTGGCCATGGTGATGAAGAGCTCGCCCGGCTTGCCGTCGTCGTAGAGGCCGACCGTGAGATACCCCTCGTGCCCGGCGACGTTGAACTTGTGCGTGAGCGACGAGCGGGTGTCGGGCAGGCGACGGCGCATCGGCCGGTGGATGATCTGCGCCACCGCCTCGATCTCCGACTCAGCCTTCCCAGACGCAGTCGCCGCACCCGGGAGAGATGCACCCGAATCGGCCCCCGCCGGGGCTTCGGATTCCCCCAGTTTGTGCCCCTCCCCGTGGGCGATCTCCTCGTCGGCGTGCGTCTCGGCCGGGGTCTCGACCTTCGTCGAGAGCGGCTGGCTGAGCTTGCACCCGTCGCGATACAGGGCGTTGGCCTTGAGCCCCAGCTCCCAGCTCATCCGGTAGCACCGCTCGATATCCTCGACCTTCGCCTCGTTGGGCAGGTTGATCGTCTTGCTGATGGCGCCCGAGATGAACGGCTGGGCCGCGGCCATCATGCGGATGTGGCCCTCGGGGGCGATGAAGCGCTGGCCCTTCTTGCCGCACTTGTTGGCGCAGTCGAAGACGGGCAGGTGCTCGTCCTTGAGGTAGGGCGCCCCCTCGACAGTCTGCGTGCCGCAGATGACCTCGTTGAGCTGCTCGATCTGCTTGTCGCGCAGGCCGAGCTTCCTGAGCGTGTTGAACGAGGGGTCGGACTTGGCCTTCTCCGGGTCGATGCCGAGGCGCTTGAGCGCCTCGTCGCCCAGGGCCCAGGGCGCGAACGCGAAGGAGAGCTCGAAGACGCCCCGGAGCGAGCGGGAGACGCGCCCGAGGTCATCCTCGGTCAGGCCGCGGCCGCGCAGCCACTGGGCGAACGTCTCGCCGGGCTGCGCGCCCTTGGCCTTGTCGGGCATCGGCACGTCGAGATGCAGGGCGCCCAGGATGTACGTCAGGATGCCCCTGATCTGGTCGGGCTCGTAGCCGAGGCTCTCGAGCGCCGGGCGCACCGACTCGTTGACGATCTTGAAGTATCCACCGCCGGCGAGCTTCTTGAACTTGACCAGCGCGAAGTCGGGCTCGACGCCGGTGGTGTCGCAGTCCATGAGCAGACCGATCGTGCCCGTGGGGGCGATGACCGTCACCTGTGCGTTGCGGAACCCGTGCTGCTGACCGAAGGCGAGCGCATCGTCCCAGGCGCGGGTGGCGTGCTCGGCGAGGACGTCGATGTTCGAGACCTCGATCCGCCCGGAGCGGCAGAGGTCGTGGTCGATCGGCACCGGCCGGACCCGGAGGCCCTCCCACTCCTTCGCGTCGCGATCCACGCCGTCGGCCGCCCGCCGGTGGTTGCGGATCACCCGCAGCATGCTGTCGCGGTCGGCCTCGAAGCCGGGGAAGGGGCCGTGCTCGGCGGCCAGCAGCGCCGACTGCCGGTATGCCCGCCCGGTCAGGACCGCCGTCAGGCAGCCACAGACCGCCCGGGCCTCGTCGGAGTCGTAGGCGATGCCCGCCTGCATGAGCATGGCGCCGAGGTTGGCGTAGCCCAGGCCGAGGGTGCGGTAGCGGTACGAGAGGGCCGCGATCCGCTCGCTGGGGTAAGCCGCCATGAGCACGCTGATCTCGAGCACGGTCGTCCACAGATCGATCGCGTGCTCGAAGCGCTCAACGTCGAAGATGCGCGTCTCGGCGTCGAAGAACTTCATCACGTTGAGCGAGGCGAGGTTGCACGCCGTGTCGTCGAGGAACATGTACTCCGAGCACGGGTTGCTCGCGTTGATCCGCCCGCCGCTGGGGCAGGTGTGCCAGGCGTTGATCGTGCCGTCGTACTGGACGCCGGGGTCGGCGCAGCGCCACGCGGCGTAGCCGATGTCGTCCCAGAGCTTGCGGGCCTTGTAGGTGCGGGCCACCTCGCCGCTCGTGCGCCAGGTCGTCTGCCAGGAGCCGTCGGCGTCGAGGGCGTCGAAGAACTCGTCGGGGATGCGCACGGAGTTGTTGGAGTTCTGGCCGCTGACCGTGAGGTACGCCTCGCCGTTGAAGTCGTAGTCGAGCTCGAGGCCGAGCCGCTCGGCCGTGGCGCGGACCGACTCGTCCTCCTTCTTGAGGAGCTTGAGGCCCTCGACCATGGCCGCGACCTTGATCTCCTCGCGGACCTTCCAGTTGATGAAGTCCTCGATGTCGGGGTGGTCCATATCGAGGCAGACCATCTTCGCGGCCCGGCGGGTGGTGCCGCCGCTCTTAATGGCCGCCGCGGCCCGGTCGCCGATCTTGAGCCAGCTCATGAGGCCGCTGCTCTTGCCGCCGCCACTGAGCCGCTCGCCCTCGGCGCGGAGGCGGGAGAAGTTGGTGCCGGTGCCCGAGCCGTACTTGAACAGGCGCGCCTCGCGCACCCAGAGGTCCATGATCCCGCCGGGGTTGACCAGATCATCGGAGATCGACTGGATGAAGCACGCGTGCGGCTGGGGGTGGGTGTAGGCGTCGGCCGCCATGAAGACCTCGCCGGTCTTCGGATCGGGCACGAAGTGACCCTGGGCCGGTCCGTTGATGCCGTAGGCCCAGTTGAGCCCGGTGTTGAACCACTGCGGGCTGTTGGGGGCGCACATCTGGTGCACCATCATGTAGACGAGTTCGTCGTAGAACGCCTGGGCGTCCTCGGGACTGTCGAAGTAGCCGTGCGTCTCGCCCCAGAAGCGCCAGCACCCGGCGAGGCGGTGGATCACCTGGCGCGCGGATCGCTCCGGGCCAGTGATGGCATTCCCGTGGCTGTCGCGCTTGACCACCGCCTGCGCGGTGTTGGGCAGCGCGTAGGGCTTCTCGAACTGCGGCACGCCCGCCTTGCGGAAGTACTTGCTGACCATGATGTCGGTCGCAAGCTGGCTCCACGTCGCCGGCACCTCCGCGTCGGGCATCTCGAAGACGACCGAGCCGTCGGGGTTGGAGATCTTGCTGGATCGCGTCGTCCACTCGGTGGTCGCGAATGGATCCTGGCCGGCGACTGTGAACTTCCGAGTAATCTTCATGATTGCAGATCCATGCAGAGAAGCGGTTTCGACCGGAAGAAAGGCATCGAGGCACGAGGCATCAAGGCACGAGTCTCACCCTCCACCGAGGCTCCTGATCAGCCCGGCGAGGACCCTTTCCGCCTCGTCCAGCTCCGACTTCACGGCCTCGCACGTCTCGTCCGTGATGTACTTCAACTCCAGCGCGAAGAGCAACTGCGTGTCGAGCTTGTACAGATCCCCCCGCGCTGCCTTGAGAAAGCGGGCGTAGTCGTGGATATTCCCGCTCCCATAGCCGGGGGCGATGTTCGTCGCCACGTCGATAGCGCCGCGGCGCAGGTATGCCATGAGGCCGAACTTCTCGTGCTCCGGCATATCGCTCGCGAGCCGGTGCAGACTCAGCCCCAGCCTGAACGCCTTCTGCCAGGCGATGAGGTCTCGGTAGCTCCTGATCGGCTCGCTCATGACTCATGCCTTGATGCCTCGTGCCTCGATGCCTCTCTTTGAGTGAAATCGGTTAGTCCACTTTGGGCAGCGTCAGCCCGTCCTGGTCCTGGTACTTCCCTGCCTTGTCCGCGTAGCTCCGCTCGCACACCATCTCGGCCTTGAGAAACACGAGCTGCGCGATGCCCTCGTTCGCGTACACACGCGCCGGCAGCGGCGTGGTGTTGCTGATCTCGAGCGTCACCTTGCCCCGCCACTCGGGCTCCAGCGGCGTCACGTTCACGATCAGGCCGCAACGGGCGTAGGTGCTCTTGCCGACGCAGATCACCAGCACGTCCCGCGGCACCTCGATGAACTCGACGGTCTCGCACAGCGCGAAGCTGTTGGGCGGGATGATGACGTACTGCCTGTCCGCCGGGCGGGTGGCGACGTCGACCTCGACCATCATGTCGTCGCTGAAGCGCTTGGGGTCCACCACCGCGATGTCGCCGTGCGTGGGCGTCGGCGTGAACACCTTGAAGCGAGTCCCGACGCGCACGTCGTAGCCGTAGCTCGAGACGCCGTAGGAGATCCGCCCCGGACGCTTCTGGGCCGCCTCGAAGGGCTCGATCCGCACCAGGCCGCGGATCTGGGTGTCGCACAGAACGCTCATGCCACCGAACCTCCCATGAGCCCCGCCGGACCAGCCCGAACAAGCGAACGAATACCGTACGTCCCGAAACCCGATCGAGATCCACCAGATCTCGGGGCTTGGGGCGTTCCCGGCGAGCCGCGGCGATGTCGAATCCACCGAAACGGAGAAGACTTCCGTACCAGCCGCGAGCATACCACTACACATCGTGGCATCAAGCGGGTTGAGGCCCAAAATGGTGTGGACACTCGTGTGGAGAGGCTGTCGCTTCCGCCGCAAGCCCGCCGAAGAGCGAAGTTTGCGCAAGCGGAGCCGGGCTTGAAAAAATCCTCGCGAGGTACCCCACTCGGGCATCCGAGGCTGCGAACATGCGGGTACAACGTCGCCGCCGGGCGGAGCCCGGGGCGCGGGCGAGCCGGGGGTCGTTTGCTTCAAGTTCATACCCGGCAAGCATTTAGGGGGAGCGTCCGCCGCGCTGACCGCGGGCGCGAGCGTGCCCCCAAGGTAGACTTTCCGGAGCAGACGACGATGACACCCCTGTCCCTCCATCGCAGGCTTCCGGGCCTTGCGGCCTTGTGCATAGCCCTGGCGCTCGTCTCGTGCGGGGGCGGCGGGCAGACGCGAACGGTCGAGCGGGTGCCCGTCCAGCCGCGCGCGGTGCCCGAGCCCCTGCGCGGCACCATCGGCAGCCTCGCCCAGTCGAGCGCGGGCGAGCCCATCCTGATCTCGGGCTTCGGGCTCGTGGTGGGCCTCAACGGCACCGGCGGAGGGCTGCTCGACGAGCGCGTCGCGTCGACCATGGAGCGGCAGATGGCGCTCCAGGGCGTCGGCGCGGCCTCGAGCGTGGAGGGGACACTGCTCGAGGATCCGTTGCTCCGCCGACCCAAGACGCCCTCCGAACTGCTCCGCGATCCGAACGTCGCGGTCGTGCTCGTGCAGGCTGTGGTGCCGCGCGGGGCCCCCGAGGACTACCCCTTCGACGTCTACGTGCAGGCCATGAACGCCACCAGCCTCGAGGGTGGGCGCCTGTGGACGACCGAACTGCGCCTCGGCCCGCCGGGTGTGTTCGGCGCGATCCAGACCCGCGCAATGGCCCAGGCCCGCGGGGAGATCTTCATCAACCCCTTCGAGGATCCCGCCGCGACCTCGATCACGCAGTCCCGCACGATCGGGCGCGTGCTCGCCGGCGGCGTGGTCACCGAGCCGCTGGGCATCCGCCTCGTGCTGGATGTCCCCAGCCACGGCCGGGCCCGTTCGATCGTGCACGCGATCAACTCCCGCTTCCCGACCGGCCCGCGCGACGCCGAGCCCGCGGCCCGGGGCCGGGACGATGCGATCATCGAGCTGACGATTCCCTGGGCCTTCCGCGACCGACCCAACGAGTTCCTCCGCGTCGTCGAGCATCTTCCCGTCGACGCCACGTACGCGGGCTCGCTGGCCCAGCGCTACGCCGACGACCTCCGCGTCCGGCGCGAGCTGCCGGTCAGCGTGCAGCAGCGGGAGGCGCTCTCTGCCGCGGGGGCCCTCGCCGTCGAGCCCGACCTCACCGAGGACCTGGTGTGGTGCCTGGTGGCCGTGGGCGATCAGGCGCTCCCGCACGTGCGCGGCTTGTACGAGGAGCCGGAGGCCCGGGTCCGCATGGCGGCGCTGCGGGCCGGCGCGCTCCTCGGCGACGTGCGCGCGGCGCCTGCGCTCCTGGAAATCGCCACGAGCGGGGACCCCACGGAGCGGGGCGAGGCCATCGCCCTGCTCGGCGAGCTGGAGGGCGGGCCGCAGATCGATCTGGGCCTGCGCCAGCTGCTGGAATCCCCCACGCTGACGACCCGCGTCGCCGCGTACGAGGCCCTGGCCAAGCGGGCCGAGCGGGCGGAGTACGGCCGCCTGCTGGCGATCGAGGCGCAGCGTCCGCCCTCGAGCGGGATGGCGCGGACGCCCGAGGAGCTTCGCCTCATCTCCCGCCTGGTGATCCCCGCGCGGACGCTCCAGGGCGTGCAGCGGCTGACGATCCCCGGCAAGTTCGTCCTCGACGTGGTGCCCTTCGGGGCCCCGCTGGTGTACGTCACCCAGCAGGGGACCCCCCGGATCGTGCTCTTCGGCCAGAATCTCGAGATCGAGCGGCCGCTCCTGACCTCGGCGTGGGACGACCGGCTGATGATCGTCGCCGACTCGGCGAGCGAGGACCCCCGCCTGCGGTACGAGGACTACCGCACGGGGCGAGTCCGGGTGGAGACGGTGCGCGCGAGCCTGCCCGAGCTGGTCGCCCTGATGGCCACCGACGCACGCCCCGAGGACGACAAGCCCGGCCTGGGGATGAGCTACTCCGAGACGGTGGGCGCCCTCTACGCCCTCTACGACGCGGGGGCGACGCGGGCGGCCTTCGCGACCGAGACCGACCGCCTGATGGCCGAGCTGGTCGAGGCGGCCCGGTCGGGCGTGGTGCTGGAGCGTCCGGAGACGATCGCGGAGAAGGAGCACCCCCCGGAGCACGAGGGCGAGGTCGTCGTGGACGCGTCCTATCTCAAGGTGGAGCGGGCCCGCAAGCCGCAGGTTGTGCCGCTGGCCCCGAAGGAGCCGAAAAGAAAGTGATGCGGGTCGGTGTGCGACCCGCCGGGGCTGGAGGGGGGTGGTCCGCCGCTCGGCGTGCGGGCGCGCGGGTTTGGCGGTACTCTCCCGCCGCCGCGGCAGGCGTTCCCGCGGCGAGGCATGCCGGGGTCAGGATGACCAGCGTCGCTCGTCGGGGGGGCTCGTGACGCGACGACACGGAGGTTGTGGATGCGGCTTGCGAAGCTGACGCTCAACGGGTTCAAGTCGTTCGCGGACCGCACGGAGTTCACCTTCGACGACTCCATGACGGGCATCGTCGGCCCCAACGGGTGCGGCAAGAGCAACGTCGTGGACGCGATCAAGTGGGTGCTGGGCGAGCGCTCGAGCAAGAGCCTTCGCGGCAAGGAGATGATCGACGTCATTTTCGCCGGCTCGGCCGGGCGCAAGCCCGCGGGCATGGCGAGCGTGACGCTCACCTTCGATAACCCTGTGCTGAGCGAGTCCGCGGGCCAGCGAGACAGCGAGACGGGGGAAGAGGCGTCGAGGCATCAAGGCATCGAGGCATCCAGTGACGTGGACGAGGGCCGCGAAGCGCCCGCCGAGCACACAGCACGCAGTGCGCAGCACTCCTCTTCCGAGGCCGATCTCGACGAGGACCTGGACGAGGAGTCGGGGCCCTCGGTCATCCAGGCTCACATCCGGGGGCGGAGGGCGCTGCCGATCGAGGCGGACGTGGTCGAGGTGGAGCGGCGGCTGTACCGCGACGGGACCAGCCAGTACCTGATCAACGCCCGCCGGGCTCGCCTCAAGGACATCCGAGAGCTGTTCCTGGACACGGGCGTGGGGGCCGACGCCTACTCGATCATCGAGCAGGGCAAGGTGGACGCGATGCTCCTCGCTTCGCCCCAGGAGCGGCGGACGATCTTCGAGGAGGCCGCGGGCATCGCCCGCTACAAGCAGCGCCGGATCGAGAGCGAGCGGAAGCTCGAGCGGGCGAACGCGAACCTGGCGGTCACGCGCGAGCA
>CAYTAH010000048.1:9591-29219 GCA_964435785.1 uncultured Phycisphaeraceae bacterium
AGAGCGAGCGGAAGCTCGAGCGGGCGAACGCGAACCTGGCGGTCACGCGCGAGCAACTGGAGAACACCGAGCGGCGCCTCCGGATCGTCAAGGGGCAGGCGGCCAAGGCGCGCCGGTTCCAGGAGCTCGCCGGCGAGCTCTCGGCGTGGCGCGCGGCCCTGGCCTTCGAGCAGTACGACGACCTTCGCCAGCGGCTCGATGGGCTGACCTCGCGCATGCGCGACCTCGAGCGCACGCGCGCCGAGGCCTCGCGGATCCTCGCCGAGGCCGAGCACGACAAGCAGGAGGCCGAGCTGGAGCGGGGCGACGCGATCGAGGCCCGGCGGCAGACCGAGCAGGCCCTCGCCCAGGCCCGCCACGGCGCCGAACGCGCCGAGCAGCGCCGGCAGATGGCCGAGCGGTCGATCGCCGACCTCCGCCGCCAGCGGGAGACGGACTCGGCCCGGCTCGGAGAGCTCGGCCAGCGCGCCGCCTCGCTCGAGGTGGCGGCCGAGGAGCTCTCCGAGCAGGTCGCCGCCCTCGCCGAGCAGGTCGCCGACGCCCAGCGCCGGCTCGACGCCGCGGGCGAGCAGCGCGGGCAGATCCTCGAGCAGCTCGCGGCCCAGCAGGCGGCCGTGGCCGAGCGGCGTGCGGCGGTGACGAACATCGACCGCGAGCGGGCGGCGTTGCTGGCCTCGATCCACGGCGACGATCGCCGGCTCGAGGCGGTGCGCGAGCAGCTCGAGAAGCTGGCGGCGCGGCGGGACTCGCTCGAGGGCGACGGCCGCTCGCAGGAGGCCGAGCGGGCGGCCCTCTCCGCCCAGCTCGAGCGGCGCCGGGCCGAGCTCGCTCGCCTGGAGCGCGAGCTGGCGGGCCGCGAGGCCTCGGCCGGCGAGATGTCGACAGAGCGTCGCGAGCGCGCCGGCGCGCTGGCCGAGCTCGAGCAGCACGCGGTCCGCGTGGAGAGCCGGCGGCAGACGCTCGCGGAGCTGATCGAGGCGCGGGCCGGGCTGGGCGACGCGGTCCGGGCCGCGCTCGAGCGCAAGGAGCGGGGCGAGGGGTTCGAGGGCGTCATCGCCCCGCTGGCCGACCTCGTGGACACGCGCGAGGAGAGCGCGGCCGCGGTCGAGGCCGCGCTGGGGCAGACGCTGCAGGCGCTGGTCGTGGAGACGGTGAGCGACCTCCCGAGCCACGACGAGATCGGCTCGCTGCCCGGGCGGGTCACCTTCGTGCCCATCTCGCGCGTGGGGTCTACGCCGGCGCGCCAGGTGCTCGACACGGTATCGATGTTCGGGCAGCGCGTCGTGCCCGTACGGGCGTTGGTGCGTGCCGCCCTGTCTCAACGAGCCCCGAGCGCGAGCTCGGGCGTGAGCAATGGAGCGACGCGGCGACCCACCGACGACGGGGCAATCCCGGGCGCCCGGGGCACAGGCTCGGAATCCGACGAGCAGGAGCACCAAGACCCGAGCTTGCGCTCGGGGTTCGTCATCGCATCGCTCAATCCTGAGCGCATCGAGTCGCTGCTGGACCGGCTGCTGGGCGAGACGTACCTGGTGCCCGATCTCGACGCGGCCCTTCTTCTCGCGGGCGGCCCGCTCGCCGGACGGCGACTGGTGACGCGCGACGGGTGCGTGCTCGAGGCCGACGGCAGGATCGTGGCGGGCCCCACGGGCTCGGGCGAGTCGGGCGGCGTGCTCCAGCAGCGCGGCGAGATGGCCAGGCTCGACGCCGAGCTCGCGCAGGTGCGCGAGCGGCTCGCTTTGGCCCGAGAGGAGCTGGCGGGCGTGGACGCCCAGGCCGCGGCCCTCAACGAGACGATGACCGCCCTGCGCCACGCCCACGCCTCCGAGCAGCGGGCGCTGGCGGGCGAGAGCGCAAAGCTCGACCGGCTCGCGGCGGAGGCCGAGCGGCTCGCTCGCGAGCGGCGCTCGGTCGAGGCCGAGATGGAGCAGACGGGGCAGCGGATCGCCAAGATCGAGGCCGACCGCGCCGCCCTGCGCGAGCGCGCCGATCGGCTCGAGCGCCTTCACGCCGACGAGGAGACGCGGGCGATGGAGTCGGCACGCCAGCTCGAGACGATCCAGGCGCAGCGGGACGCCGTGTCCGAGAGGGTCGCCGCGGCGCGCGTGGACGTGGGCCGGCTCAACGAGCAGGCCTCCGCCGCCAGGCGCGAGCTCAGCCGCGCGAACATCGATCGCGACGAGGTCGAGCGGCAGCGCCGCGACCTCACGCACCAGGTCGAGCGCTCGGCCGAGCGGGCCGAGGAGTACGAGCGGGAGATCGCCGAAGCGGTGGCCCAGGCGGCCGAGGGTCGCGAGAGTGCGGCCGGTCTCGAGGCCGAGCTGACCGAGGTCGAGCAGCGCATGGGCGCGTGCGAGACGAGAGTGCAGGGGCTCGGCGAGCGTGTGCTCGCGGCGCGGGCGCACGCCCAGCACGTGGAGCGCGACTGGCACAGCCTCGAGGTCGCGAGGCGCGAGAACGAGGTCAAGCGCGAGAACCTCGAGGAACGCACGGCCGAAGAGCTCGCGATCGACCTCGGATCCCTCTACGCGGACTACCGGGCGATGGTCGAGTGCGAGGAGGACGGCGTCCGCGTCGCGCGGATCGACGTCGATCAGGCCGCGGCCGAGATCGACCTGCTCCGCGCCGAGATCAAGAAGCTCGGCAACGTCAACCTCGACTCGATCGAGGAGGAGCAGACGCTCGCCGGGCGGAACGAGGAGCTGATCCGGCAGGTCGCCGACATCGACCAAGCCCGCGAGCACCTCACGCACCTCATCGAGCGGCTCAACCACGTCTGCCGCGAGCGCTTCGGCGAGGCGTTCGTGCGCATCCAGGCCGAGTTCGGCGGCTCGCAGGGCATGTTCCGCAAGCTCTTCGGCGGCGGCCGGGCCGAGGTGCGTCTGATGTCGCTGGTCAAGACCGTCGAGGGCCCGGACGGGCCGCAGAAGGTCGAGACCGGCGAGACCGACCTGCTCGAGTCGGGGATCGAGATCATCGCCAAGCCCCCGGGCAAGGAGCCCCGCTCGATCAGCCAGCTCTCCGGCGGCGAGAAGACGCTCACGGCCGTGGCCCTGCTGCTCTCGATCTTCCGCAGCAAGCCGAGCTGCTTCTGCATCCTCGACGAGGTGGACGCGGCGCTCGACGAGGCGAACGTCGGACGCTACGTGGACGTCGTCCGCCAGTACACCGACCGCTCCCACTTCATCGTCATCACGCACAACAAGCGGACGATGCAGGCGATGGACCGGCTCTACGGCATCACGATGCAGGAGCGCGGCGTCTCGACCCGCGTCGCGGTGAAGCTGGAGAAGACCGAGGCGGCGCCCTCGCGGACCGCGGGCGCACGCTCGGGCGAGGCGCCTCAGGACACAGAAGTATCTATGGAGGCCGACGGGCCCGGCGGCGCCGGAGGCCCCGAGGACAAGCCCGGCAAGCGGTCGCTCAGGAGCGCGCTCGCGGCCCTGCGGGAGGATCACCCGGTCGAGGCGAATTGAAGCGCCGGCCTCACTCGACCCGCACCGCGCCCACCAACTCCGAGAGATTCGCCGCCCCCTGCTTCTGCGACCACCGCTCCAGTCCGCGCGCAACCTTGAGCGGGATGCGCGGATCGGCGAAGAGCCCGGTGCCGATCTCGACGGCGGTGGCGCCGGCAAGGATGAACTCCGCGGCGTCGTCCCACGTCAGCACGCCGCCGATGCCGACGATGGGCGTGGAGGTGTCGCGGCACACGAGGCGGTAGGCGTCGTAGACGAGCTTGACGGCGATGGGGTGGACGGCCGGGCCGGAGAGGCCGCCGGTGATGTTGGCCAGTCGCGGCCGGCGGGACTTCACGTCGATCGCCATCGCGGGCACGGTGTTGGCGATGCACAGGGCATCGGCGCCGGGGCGCTGGTTGGGGCCGGCGGGCCGGGCGCCGGCGTCGATCGCGGCGCGGGCGAAGTCGGCGATCGAATGCGGCGAGGCGACGGCGACGGGGCTGAGCTTGACGAAGAGCCGCGTGCTGGGCAGCGCGGGGCGCACCGCACCGACGAGCTCGCGGAGCAGGCGGGGGTCGGAGCCGAACTCGAGCCCGCCGTGCACGTTGGGGCATGAGACGTTGAGCTCGACGGCCGGCATGGCCTCGACGCCGTCCATCGCCGCGGCGACGGCGACGTAGTCGTCGATCGAGAATCCGGCGATGGAGCCGATGACGGTGGTGGGCATGCTCGCGACGCGCGGGGCGATGTGGGCCTCGAACTCCTCGAGCCCGACGTTGGCCAGGCCGATCGCGTTGAGCATGCCGACCTTGCACTCGAGAATGCGCCAGGTGGGGTTGCCCTCGCGGGCGAGGCGGGTGATCGACTTGGTGACGACGGCGCCGACGCGGGAGAGGTCGAGCACGCCGGCCATCTCGTCGAGCGTGCCGGCCGTGCCCGCGGCGAGCATCACGGGGGAGCGGAGGGGGATTCCGGCGAGGTTCGTGGCCAGGAGCGAATCGGGCATGGGCGCGGGAGTGTAGCGGGACACCGGGCGCGGTTCGCACCACCGTCGTGCCTCCGATCGGCGCGGACGCTTGACCGTGCGAGGAGAGGCACGACGGTGGTGGCACACCGGCGGATCCATTAAGCTCCCGTCCGATGTCGCCCATCGTCGTCGCCGCCATCGCCGCGTTCGTCGCCGTCCAGCTCGGGATCGGGTTCTGGGTGTCGCGCCGCGTGAAGAGCGAGGCGGACTACCTGGTCGGCGGCAGGCGGCTGGGCGTGGTCTTCGCCGGGATGAGCATCTTCGCGACGTGGTTCGCGGCCGAGTCGATCCTCGGGGCCTCGGCCGCCGTGCGCGACGAGGGGCTCTCCGGCGGCCGGGCCGACCCGATGGGCTACGCCGTCGCGCTTGTGCTGCTCGGGCTCTTCATGGCGGCGAGGCTGCGCCGGACGGGGGCGACGACGCTGCCGGAGGTGCTCCGCTCCCGCTACGGAGTGGGCGTCGAGCGGCTGGCGGCGCTGGTCATGATCCCCTCGACGCTGCTGTGGGCGGCGGCGCAGGTGCGCGGCTTCGGCGAGATCCTCGCGGCGCTCTCGCCGCTGGAGATCAATGCGGCGATCCTCGTGGCGACGGGCGTGGTGATCGCGTACACGGCGATGGGCGGGTTGCTCGGCGACGTCTACACCGATGTCGTCCAGGGCGTGATCATCCTTGTCGGCGTGACGCTGATGCTTGTGCTGCTCATGGGCAGGCTTGGCGGGCCGGGCGAGGCGATCGGCTCGATCACGCCCGAGCAGCTCCGCCTCGTCCCTGCGGGGGAGTCGATCTGGTCGAGGCTCGACACCTGGCTCGTGCCGGTGGTCGGCGCGCTCATCGTGCAGGAGACCGTCTCGCGCGTGCTCGCGTGCCGGAGCGAGCGCGTCGCGAAGCGGGCGGCGCTGTTTGGCGGCGGTCTCTACGCCGTGTTCGGGGCCGTGCCGGTGCTCATCGGGCTGCTCGGGGCGCACGCGGCGCTCGACGGGGTCGAGGGCGAGGCGTTCGTCCCCGCGCTCGCGGCCGACCTGCTGCCCTTCACCGCGTACGTCGTCTTCATGGGGGCGCTCATCGCCGCCATCCTCTCGACCGTGGACTCCTCGCTCCTCGCGGCCGGCGCCGTGGTGGCGCACGACATCGTGCCGGGCGTGGCGCCGCGGATGGGCGATCGAGGGCGTCTGATCACGGCGAGGGTGGTGGTCGTGGCGACGGGTCTGGCGGCGTGCGCCATGGCGCTGGCCTCGGAGGGGATCTACGACCTGGTGCTCTTGGCCGACGGGTTCGGCACGGCGGGGATCGCCGTCGTGGGCGTCGCGGCGATGTGGATCCCGTGGGGCGGGATGTGGGCCGCGGCGTCGGCGCTGGTAACCGCCGTTGCATTCTCTTTCACGCTCGCGAACTTCACCGAGTTCGAGGCGCCGTTCATGGCGTCGCTGGCGGCGGCGATCTCGGCGTACATCGTCGGGGGGTTGATCGACCGCGCTGGACCGACGTGAGTTTGGCGTCGGCTTTACGAGCCCCGAGCGCAAGCTCGGGCACAACGGGCCGTGGAGGCGCACGGCTGGGACAGCCGTGCCACCAGAATTGGGACAGCCGTGCCACCGGCGCCGAGTGTGCGTGCGGCAGCGGACAAAACAGAAACCCCGAGCTTGCGCTCGGGGCTCGTCGATGCCGTTACTCCCGAGCTGGCGCTCGGGGCTCGTAAAGCCAGATCCAGGCTTTCGACTCAGCCGGGCAGCGGCTCGGGGGTCTTGGGCTCGAGGCTCATCAAGTAGGCGTGGATGGCGCGGATGTCCTCGTCGGTGAGCTGGCCGTAGCTCGCCCAGGGCATCGGCGGCTTGATCGGCTGGCCGGTCTGCCAGTGCGTGCCCTCGCGCCAGCTCTTGATGAGCGCCTCGGCGGTGAGGTTGCCGGTGCCGGTCGCCTTGTCGGGCGTGAGGTTCGGCGCGATGCTCACGCCGAAGGGGCCCGCGTAGGCGGTCAGCGTCGGGTTCATCGTGGCGAGGATGCCCTTCTCGAGCATCGATGGGTCCCACTCGGGGAGCGGTGCACCGGCCGGGTGGCCGGTCAGCTCCCGCCCGGCGATGGGCTGGCCCGTCTGGTCGTGCGGCGTGTGGCACGCGGTGCAGTCGAGCGCGTTGACCAGATACCTGCCGCGCTCCACCGCCGACTGTGCCGCACCGTGCGTCGGGGCCGCGCCCGACTCGCTGCCACACCCGGCCCCACACACCAGCATCCCCATCCCGAGCGCACCGGCGCCCAGAACGAGCCCACGAGAATCGAGACGTCGCATGTACTGCCTCCGGAGGAAGCGGGGCTCCCCTCCCACGCCCTCGGACAGGTGGGACATTACGCACGCCCCGGGCACCCGGCAAGACCCCGGGGCACCTCGCGGAACCCGGCATGCGTTGGCCGTGTCCCCGCCGATACATAGGATCCCCGATGCTCGCCGCCCTGAGCCCCTACCACCTCACGACCCGCGAGCCGCCGGCCATGGCGGCGCTGCTGCTGGCCGAGCGCGCCGTGACGTTCATGCCCGCCCCGAGGGGGACGCGCGAGGCGATCGAGCAGGCGGCCGCCTCGTCGCCCGAGTACCTCCGCTTCATGGAGACGTGGGCGTGGTCGATGCCGCTGTGGGAGAGCGGGGTTGTGGGGTCGGCCCTTGACGGCGACAGCGCGCTGGGGGACATGCTGACGGCCTGGCGGCAGCTGGCCGACGACGAGCGATACGCCCCTCTCCGCCCGCTCGCGCGGACGGGTCTTTTCGAGAGCCAGCGCGAGTACCTCGACGCCATCAGCCGCGACCTGCTCAGAGGGGGTCCGGACCCCGGGATCAGTCTCCCCCTGGCGGCGGGTATCGACCGCTTCGCCGCCCGGCGGGGGTTGGTGGTGATGCGTTCGGCGCCGACGAGCGTCTCGCAGAAGGCAGAGGGCGTGCTGAGCAGGCGGGTCTTCGCCGTGGCTGTCCCCGTGCTCGTGCAGGCCTCGGCCGAGAAGCTGCTCGCGGTGCGGGATCTGCTCGCCGACGAGCTCGAGGAGCTGGACGCGGCGATCGGGGACATCGCCGACGCGCTCTCGCGCGACATCGACGTGCGCGACGATCCGGAGCTGGTCGCACGCGTCGAGCAGTCGGCCAGGGCGTACGCGCACGCCTTCGAGTGCGAGCGCGGGGCGATCATGGCCGGCGATCGCGACGAACTGCACGTGATCGAGCGAATGACCTCCATCACGGCGGTGACGCTGCCCGTGGACGCGGTGCTCCGCTCGGCGGTCAGCGCGATGCGGGCGCTGGGGAGCAACGGCGCCCGCGGGAAACGCTCGCCGGCGCCGGCCCTCGAGACGATGCCGGTGCTCGCCGACACGCTCGGCGCTCAGCGCGTCTTCAGCCTGATCGTCAAGCCGCTGGGCGTGCGCCGCCAGCCCCTCTGAGACGATCAGCGCCGCTCTCCGGCGGGGACTCCTGCCTCGGCGAGCCGGCCCGTGGCGGGCCGGTCCGGCGGCCACGGCGCGAACCAACGCTACGCCCACGGGGCCCGGCCCCCGACGCGACGCCCCGATACCATGCCGGCCGGAAGGACTCCACGCATGACCACGCGGCAGACGCAGCAACCGGCGGAACGGGGCGAGGGGACGGCGGCGGGGGCGCACCGCTTCACCAACCGCCTCGCCGACCAGACCAGTCCCTACCTGCTCCAGCACGCGCACAACCCGGTGGACTGGTGGCCTTGGGGGCGCGACGCTTTCGAGGAGGCGCGCCGGCGGGATGTCCCCATCTTCCTCAGCATCGGCTACTCCACCTGCTACTGGTGCCACGTGATGGAGCGGGAGAGCTTCGAGAGCGAGGAGATCGCCCGGCTCATGAACGAGCGGTTCGTCTGCATCAAGGTCGACCGGGAGGAGCGCCCGGACGTCGACAATCTCTACATGACCGCCACGCAGATCTTCACAGGCCGCGGCGGCTGGCCCATGAGCGTCTTCCTCGAGCCGGCGAGCCTGCGCCCCTTCTGGTGCGGCACCTACCTCCCGGCCGAGCCGAGGCCCGGCCTCACCATGCCGACCTTCCCCCAGGTGCTCGAGGGGCTGCACGGGGCGTGGGTCGGCCAGCGCGAAGGCGTGGCGCAGCAGGCCGAGAGCCTCGCCGGCGCTGTGCGCGAGCACCTGGCCGGCGCGGGCGCGCCCGTGCCCGTGGGGCACCGCGATGTCGAGCGCGCCGCCGACCGGCTCCTCCGCGCCCTCGACCGGGTCAACGGCGGCTTCGGCGGCGCGCCCAAGTTCCCCCAGACGTCGTACGCCGACTTCCTGCTCGAGACGCGCGAGCACGCCGCGGAGAAGGCGACGCGCGACGCGATCGACAGCGCCGTGAAGAGCACGCTCGACGCGATGGCGATCGGCGGCATCCGCGACCACGTCGGCGGCGGGTTCCACCGCTACGCCGTGGATGCCACGTGGACCGTGCCGCACTTCGAGAAGATGCTCTACGACCAGGCGCTGCTCGCGCTGCTCTACACGCGGGCGGCGAGGGTGTACGACGACGCGGAGTACAAGCGGGTCGTGCGCGAGACGCTCGAGTACGTGCTGCGCGAGATGACCGGCCCGGAGGGCGGCTTCCACTCCGCCCAGGACGCCGAGGTCGACGGGCGCGAGGGACAGAACTACCTGTGGACGCCGACGCAGATCGCCGAGGCGCTCGAGCCCGGCGACGCGGAGTTCGCCGCGGGCGTCTACGGCCTCGAGAAGGGGCCCAACTTCCGGGACCCGCACCACGGGGAGGAGCCCCCGGCGAACGTGCTCCGCCTGAGCGCGCGCCCCGAGGCCCTCGCCCCGCGGATGAGCCTTTCCCGCGACGAGTTCCTCATGCGCCTCGCCGGCGTCAACCGCAGGCTCTACGCCGCGCGGCTCAACCGCGAACAGCCGGGCAGGGACGACAAGGTCATCGCCGAGTGGAACGGGCTGATGATCGCGGCGTTCGCGGAGGCGGCCGTGCTCTTCAAGGACCAGCGGTACTTCGCCGCCGCCGAGCGCGGCGCGGCCTTCGTGCTCGAGCGGATGACCGACCGCGACGGGCGACTGCTCCGCTCGTGGCGTGGGGGCGTCGCCTCCAGCCCCGCGGTGCTCGAGGACTACTCGTCGATGATCGCCGGCTTCCTCGCGCTCCACCGCGCAGCGGGCGCGCGCGCTGCGGCGCGCGGCCCGACCCCCTACCTCGGGTCGGCCGTCCGGCTCTACGAGCAGGCCGTGCGCGACTTCCGCGCCGAGGACATGGGCTATTACGACACCCGCGCCGACCAGGAGGACCTGTTCGTCCGCTCCCGAACCACCTACGACGGGGCGGTCCCCTGCGGATCGAGCGTCATGCTCCACGCCCTGCTCGACCTCGCCGAGGCGACCGCCGAGCCCAGCTACCTCGACCGCGCCGTCTCGCTCCTGCGCACGCTGAGCGGCGCCATCTCCCGCGATCCCGTGGCGGCGGTCAACGCGACCCGGGGCCTTCTCCGCCTGCTCCGCACCGACCGCTCCAAGCGCGACGCCGCGACCTTCGCCCCGGCCGACGCACCCTCGGAGGAGCCGTCCGCCGCGGCGCCCGGGGCGATGCCCGTCGAGATCTACGCCGAGACCGACCGCGTCAGGGTCTCGCGCGACGAGCCGGCCGAGTTGACGCTGCTCGTGCGCGTGGCCGAGGGGCACCATGTGACGGCGGCGGACCCGCGCCCGAGCGGGGAGATCGGCCTCGTGCCCTTCTGCGTGCGCGTGATCGGCGGCGAGGGGATCGTGGCCTACGCCGACTACCCCGAGGGGGAGGAGCGTGGTTTCGCCGGCGCGAGCTTCCGCGCGTATACCGAGCACTTCGAGCTGCGCGTCGCGGTCGAGCAGACGGGCGAACTCCTCGGCCGGCCGCGCCTCGCGATCACGTACCAGGCGTGCACACAGACCGAGTGCCTCCTGCCGAGGACCGTTGAGCTGGACGTGGCGATCGAGGCGAAGCAGCGATGACGCGTGCCACCACCGTCCTGCCTCTCCGGGCTTCTCCGTCCATTCGAAAAGCGCTGAGGGCAGGACGGTGGTGCGGAGCGGCAGGCGCGCCCGTGAGTCGGGATGCACTACCGTCGGAGAGAAGCAGGAGGAGCAGAAGAGCGTGAGAGCCGACGGTAGGGGCACGCGGGTTCAGCGCCGGCCACGCCGGATCGCCGCCAGCCCGCCGAGCCCGAGCAGGGCGAAGGAACCCGGGGCCGGCACGCCGCGGACGCGGAAGATCAGGAACTCGTCGTGGTTGTACCCCGGGTTGAAGGGGTTGCCGCCCGTGACGTTGTTCCAGATCCACTCGGCGCTCGGGTCGATGCCGGGGTTGTGGCCCCAGGTGGTGATGTTGCCGCTGACGCGGTTGTCCCAGTTGAGGAACTCGGCGGGGGTGATCCACACCGAGGTGTTGCTCGCCGCCCAGAGCAGGGCCTGATCGACCTCGTTCTGCGTGGGCATGGTGAGCCAGGGCCAGGTGCTCGGCCAGGTGGGGTCGATCTGCTGGAGGTAGGCCCCGACGGGGAAAACCTCCCACGCGTTCGTGCCGGTGTTGAAGCTCAGGCTCTGGGTGACGTTCGTGAAGTCGCCGAGGAAGCCCTGGGCGCCGCCGAAATCCGAGGCGGTCGCCACGTAGAAGTAGTCGGTCGCCTGCATGTTGTTGACCGTGAACGAGTACGCCGTGAACCAGCTGTTGCCGCTCCCCACCACGCTCGTCGTCTGCGCGGCCGTGCCCACGTAGGCGTCGAACTGGTTGTCCACGGTCATGTTGATCTGCCACGTGTCCGCGAGCGCGGAACCGCCGATCACGCTCCCGACACTCGCCGCCAGACGGATCGCCGACATCATGGTCATGCTCCCTCGCGGGCTCGGGGCCCGCGCTTCGGGCGCACGCGGGCGCGGGCCCTCCCGGCGACGCGCCGGGCTCCCGCGGACCGCGTGTGGTCCGACCCGGACGCGGCTTGTCGCCTCCGGTCCGGGGAGAGCGACGGGCAGAGCCCGCACTCACACGCGCTCGGCGGATTCCCTGCGACGCACGCGGCGGCCCGGCGCGGCACGAGCCCCCCGGGGCCGGCTCGCCGGCTCGGCGGCTCAGGCCCCCGGGGCAGCGTCCGTGGCCGGCGGCCCGAGCAGGCGCCCGTAGTGCCTCATCACGTGCACCACGGTTCTGGCCAGGATGTCGGTCTCGACGTTCACCCTCGACCCGACGGCGAGCGAGCCGAGCGTCGTGCGCTCGAGCGTCGTGGGGATGAGCGCGACCTCGAACCACCCCTCCGCGGGGTCCACGCCCGCCACGGTCAGCGACACTCCCTCCACCGCGACCGAGCCCTTGGGCACGATGCACGGCATCAGCCCTCGCGGCGGGGCGATGCGGACCCGCCACTCCCCGCGGCTCGCGACCCCCGTCACCTCCCCCACCCCCTCGACATGCCCCTGCACGACGTGCCCGTCCATCGTCGTCGCCGCGGTGACGGACGATTCGAGGTTCACCCGGCTGCCGACCGCGAGCCCGCCGAGGGTGGTCTTCGCGAGCGTCTCCGGCACCGCGTCGAAGCGCATGAGCCCCTCCGGCCCGATCGGGGCCGCGAGGGTGAGGCAGCAGCCCGCGACGCTGACCGACTCGCCCGGCTTGGGCCGGTGCTCCCAGGCCTGGGGATCGATCGCGATCCTCCGGCCCGAGGGCGTGGGCTCGATCGATGAAACCCGCCCCACCGCTTGCACGATGCCGCTGAACATGGAGGATCCTTGGCGGCCCGCCCCCGAACGGTCTCCCGGGCCCGGCTTGACCGAACCGCCGCCGGGATCGATACTCCCCAGCCGTCGGCCCGCCGACGCAGGCGACCCAAGAAATCCCGGGCCGGGCGGTGACGCCCATCCCGCCGCCAGGAGTGATGTTCTCATGACCAAGGTCGATCGAGACCAGAGGCGTGCGTGTCTATTCCGCCCGGCCGTCGTCGTCTCCGGCGTCGCCTCGCTCGCGCTGGCCGGGTGCGTCTTCGAGACGGGGCCGGCGCCGAGCGCCGCACCGGGCTCGGGCGCCTCGGGCGGGTCCGCCGAGGCGATCCTCACCGCGCGCCAGGAGGCCTTCCAGGTCGATCACGAGGCGTACGCGAGCCTCGGCTACCGCCTCGACTGGCGCGGCTTCCCGGTCGTCGCCCGGAACAGGCACATCAGCTTCCTCGACGTGTACCCGGACATCGTCGTGGCCCAGGAGTCGGGGGCGACGGTGAGCATCCTCGAGACGAACACCGGGGCGCTGCGCAACTCCAGCCAGCTCGCCAGCGGCCTCACCCGCTTCGTCGGAAACTTCCGTGACGGCAACAGCGTCGTCGCCTCCAGCGACAACGAGGTGTTCATCATTGATATCGAGACGGGCTCCATCGTCGAGCGGCAGCACCTCAGCCGCGTCGTGAGCACGCACCCGGTCTTCTTCGCCGGGCAGAAGATCTACGGGACGTCCATCGGGCACGTCTACTCGCATTACATGCACCCGCCCGTGGACGCGTGGGCGTTTGACCTTGGCAGCCCGATCGACGCCGACCCGGTGCTCGTCGGCTCGGCCGTCGTCGCGGTCTCGCGCCGCGGCGACATCGCCATCCTCGACGCAGCGAGCGGCACGCTGCTGGCCAGGACGAGCATCTACGGCGGGTGCGAGGCCGACCCCGTCGCCGGCGACGGCATGGTCTTCTTCGCCAGCCTCGATCAGTCGATCTACGGCTACGACCTCGGCGGACGCCAGGTGTGGCGCCAGCGCACGGAGCACCCCCTGCGGATCACCCCGACCTACCACGACGGCGTGCTCTATGTGCCCACCGCCGATCAGGGCCTCCGCGCCCTCGACGCCGGCACGGGCACGCCGCTCTGGTCGCAGCCGGATGTCCTCGGGCGCGTCGTGGCGGTGCGCAACGGACGTCTGGTCACGTGGGACGGCCGGACCGCCGCGTCGCTCGATCCGGCCACCGGCGATGTCTATTCCTCGACCGGTCTCACCGACGTCGCGATCCTCAAGGTCGATCAGTTTGTCGACGGCAACCTCTACGCGGCGAGCAAGGGCGGGATCGTCGCCAAGTTCCAGCCGCGGAATTGACCCGCACGGGCGATGGTGACCGGGCAAGCGGGCGCGCCCGCTTGCCCGAGCCCCTGGATCCATCGCCGCTTCCCCATCGCCTCTTGCCCACGGCTCATCCCCGCTCATGCACAGCATCGCTCCCATCCGCCGCGCCCTGCTCTCCGTGAGCGACAAGCGTGGCGTGGTCGAGTTCGCCCGCGCCCTCGCCGACGCGGGCGTGCACCTGCTCTCCACGGGCGGGACGGCGCGCACGCTCCGCGAAGCCGGCCTCGCCGTGACGCTCGTCGAGGATCACACGGGCTTCCCCGAGATGCTCGACGGGCGCGTGAAGACGCTGCACCCGAAGATCCACGGAGGGATCCTCGGCGTGCGCTCCAACCCCGAGCACCTCGCCAAGATGGCCGCGCACGGCATCGAGCCGATCGACCTGGTCTGCATCGACCTCTACAAGTTCGAGGACACGGTCGCCCGCGAGGGCGTCACGCTCGGGGAGGCCGTCGAGCAGATCGATATCGGCGGCCCCTCGATGCTCCGCTCCGCCGCCAAGAACTTCCACGATGTCACCGTCGTCTCCGACCCCACCCAGTATGCCGCCGTCCTCGCCGAGCTGCGCGAGCACGGCGGCACGACGCTGGCCACGCGCATGAACCTCGCCGCCGCCGCCTACGAGCGAACGTGCGCCTTTGACGCGGCGATCAGCGCCTACCTCCGCGCGCAGCAGGGCGAGCAGTTCCCGCGCGTGCTCACCCTCCAGGGCCGGCGGGCCGGGGAGCTGCGCTACGGGGAGAACCCCCACCAGCCGGCCGCGCTCTACATCGACCCGGCCGCCACGGGGCCCGTGATCGCCGGGGCCGAGCAGCTCCACGGCAAGGAGCTGAGCTACAACAACCTGCTCGACGCCGCCGCCGCCCTCGAGCTGGCCATCTCGCTCGCGGGGCTCGAGGCCGGTGCCGCGGGCGCCTGCGTCATCAAGCACACGAACCCCTGCGGCGCCGCCCTCGCGCCGACGACCGTGGAGGCCTTGGACCTCGCGATCGCCGGCGACCCCCTCGCGGCCTACGGGGGCATCGCCGCGTGCAGCGCCACCCTCGACGCCGACGCGGCCGAGCGCATCTGTGCGCCCGACCGCTTCTTCGAGGTGGTGATCGCCCCGGAATTCACGCCCGACGCCCTCGCCATGCTGCGAGACCGCTGGAAGAACGTCCGCCTGCTCCGGACCCCTCTCGCCCGGCGGGGCCCGGCGGGCACCCCCCGGCGCGACATCCGCTCCATCCCCGGCGGCTATCTCGTCCAGGCCCACGACGACGCTCCCCCGGCCCCGGCCTCCTGGACCCACGCCGCCGGCCCGGCCCCCGACGCCGGCCTGCTCCGAGCCGCCGCCGTCGTCGAGGCCGCCGCCAAAGCCCTCTCGTCCAACGCGATCGCCATCGGCGGCCGGGTCGGCCAGACCGGTGTCGCCCTCTTCGGGGGCGGCGCGGGCCAGATGGACCGGGTGGCCTCGTGCCGCCTGGCCGTCGCCAAGGCGGCCGATCGAGCCCGCGGGGCCGTGGCCGTCTCCGACGCGTTCTTTCCGTTCCCCGACGGGCCGCTGATCCTGATCGACGCCGGCGTGGCCATGATCGTCCACCCGGGAGGCTCCAAGCGCGACTCGGAGACGTTCGCCCTGTGCGAGCAGCGGGGCGTGACCTGCCTCACGACCGGCGTCCGCCGCTTCCGGCACTGAGAGCGGCGAATCCGCCACCGACGTGTGGACGATTCGCCCGCCCGGCCGCGGGCATAAACCCCCCGCCGAGAGGGCGATAACGCGCCGCGCCGGTCTTTTCCGGCGTTGAATCCCGCGACTACAGTCGGTATGTATGCAGCAGCCACACGGGAGGATCGATCCCGTGGGAGTTCGAACGATGGACCGCCGAGCAGACGTCTTCAGGCCGGAATCGGGCCCGGAGGATGGGCCAGCAGGTGTCCTCGCGCGGGCCGCGGGGGCCGCGGTCCTCGTCAACGAGGGTCTCGACGCGCGTGTCCTCGTCCTTAACCGCCTGTACGTCGCGGTTCGCGTGATCTCGGCGAGGCGAGCCTTCGCCATGCTCTGCAGGGGCCTGGCCGAGATCATCCACGTGGAGGACGGCCAGTACGTCAACTACGACTTCCAGACCTGGACCGAGGTCTCCGAGTTCCGGCGGCAGTACGAGCGCGACCAGCACGACTGGGTGCGCACCGTGCGCTACGAGATCGCCGTGCCGCGAATCATCCGCCTCTTCGGCTATGACCGGCTCCCTGCGCAGCGGGTGAAGCTCAACCGGCGCAACCTCTTCGCCCGCGACCGCAACCAGTGCCAGTACTGCGGCCATCACTTCCCGACGAGCGACCTCACGCTCGACCACGTCACGCCGCGCACGCAAGGGGGAGGGGACACGTGGGAAAACCTCGTCTGCGCCTGCGTGCCCTGCAATGCGCGCAAGGGCGGACGCACGCCGGATCAGGCCCGCATGTCGCTGATACGCAAGCCCGTCAAGCCCAAGCGCAACCCGCTCATCACGCTCAAGCTCGGCAGCGAGAAGTACCGGTCGTGGAAGGCCTTCCTGGACGAGGCGTACTGGTCGGTCGAACTGCGGTGAGAAGGGTTGTGAGGCTTGGCGATCTGAGTCTGGACGGCGGGGTCTGAGCGAGTCCGACCTAGGCGGACGAGCGAAGGCCACGTCGCCTGCGCGCCGCGTGGCTTTCGCCCCCAAAGCCGGGCGCGGACGACCGCGTCCGCATCCGGACGCCTGCCCCCAGGCCGGAAGCCTCGAATCTCAAGCCTCAACCCTCAAGCCTCAGGACTGGCACACCTGTCCGGCGATCCTGTCGGACTCCTGCGCCAGCGCAAAGTCCTTCGCCGTGATCCCCCCGGCGTCGTGCGTGCTCACGCTGATCGTGACCTTGTTGTAGCGGATGAGGATGTCGGGGTGGTGCTGCACGCGCTCCGCATATTCCGCCAGCCCATCGACGAACGACATCGCGGTCTTGAAATCCGGGAATTGGTACGTCCGCTGGATTTCCCCGCTGGTCTCGCCCCATTCCGGCGTGTTCGCGAGCTCCGACTCGATCTGCGCCTCGGTCATCTTCTCCGCCATGGGGTCCTCCGCGGGCCGGCGGCCCTGAACCCGAGTGTATCATCGCACCCGCGACATGCCCAGCGAACCCGGACGCCACCACCCGCGACCCCCGGAAGTCACCCGGCTCGCCCCCTCACCCACCGGCGCGCTGCACCTGGGCAACGCGCGCACATTCCTGGTGAACTGGGCGATCGCGCGGCAACGCGGGTGGCGGATCATCCTGCGCATCGAGGACCTCGACGGACCGCGCATCAAGCCCGGCGCCGTCGAGAGCTGCGTGGACACGCTCCGCTGGCTCGGCATCGACTGGGACGACGGGCCGCTCATCCAGTCGCGCGACATCGAGCCCTACGTGCGCGCCATGCGCGCGCTCGCCGCGCGCGGCTCGGCGTACCCCTGCGAGCTGACGCGATCGCAGATCGAGGAGGCCGCGAGCGCCCCGCACGCGCCGGATCCCGGCGAGCCCGCCGGCGAGACTCGCTTCCCCGCCGGGCTGCGACCGCCGGGCGTCGGCCCGCGTGAGTTCCTCGACATCGGCGCCAACTGGCGGTTCGCCACGCCCGACACCGCCGTCGAGTTCCACGACGCCTTCGCCGGCCCCCAGCGCCTCACCCCCGCGCAGACCATCGGCGACTTCGTCGTCTGGACCCGCCGCGCCCAGCCCGCCTACCAGCTCGCCGTCGTCGTGGACGACCACCGCCAGGGCGTCACGCAGGTCGTGCGGGGTGACGATCTGCTCGACTCCGCGGCCCGTCAGCTGCTGCTGTATCGCGCGCTGGGCTTCGCCCCCGAGCCCACCCACACGCATCTGCCGCTGGTCGTCGGGCCCGACGGGCGGCGCCTGGCCAAGCGCCACGGGGACACACGACTGGAGGCGTACCGCCGGGCCGGGGCGGGCGCCGAGCGGGTCATCGGCCTGCTCGCCCGCTGGTGCGGCGTCGTGGCCGAGCGCCGCGAACTGGCCGCCCGGGTCTTCTGCTCGGCCTTCGATGCCTCTACCATGCCCACTCGGCCCGTGGTCTTCACCGAGGAGGATGATCGATGGCTCCGGAACGGCTGACACTCATCGGCCTCACGATTGCGCTGATCGCGGTCCTCATGACGGCCTGCGGCCAGCAGAGCTCCTCCGCCGCGTCGAACGTCGAGAGCGTCAAGATCGAGGACGAGTGGTTCCATCTCGAGCTGGCCCTCGACCCCAAGACGCGCTTCCAGGGCCTCAGCGGGAGGACGCACATCGAGGAGGACGGCGGCATGCTCTTCGTCTTCCCCAGGGCGAGCCAGCAGGCGTTCGTGATGCGCGACTGCCCGGTCCCGATTGACATCATCTTCCTCGACGCGGCCGGACGCATCGTCGCCATGCACCAGATGAAGGTCGAGGAGCCGCGCCGCGAGGACGAGCCCGACACGGGGAACCCCGTGACCGACCCCTACGAGCAGCGGCTCGTGCGCTACCCGAGCAGGTTCCCGGCACAGTTCGTCATCGAGCTGACCGGGGGAACCCTGGACCGGTTCGGGCTCAAAGAGGGCGATCTCATCAAGCTCGACACGGACGGGCTGAAGGCGCGGGCCAAGTAGACCGATGACTTCCCGGACGCTGCCGCACGGCGCGGCGGCCGGGGGAGTGTCCGTGCCCAACCGGCGGATCATCATCGCGTCGGACCGTCCGGACTCCGAGAGGGCCGCGTGGTGGGCGTCGGAGCTTCCGCGGTGCTGGCCGCGATCGACCGCCCCGTCCCCGTGCCGGTGCATGGCTCTTGCGGAACTGGCGGCGGAGCTCGCCGGCGCGGAGCGGGCCCTCGCCGGGCCACGACCCGCGGTCGTCCTCGTCCTGCACGAGGAAGGCCCCCGAGCCCTCGTGATGCAGATCGCCGACCGACTCCTCGGCAGCCGCACGCCGGGGCTCTTCCTGACGCAGGCGCCCGAGACTTTGCGCGACGAGCTCGAGCCCCATGGGCTCCTGGTCGAGCCCATCGGCGCCGATCGCGCCCACGTCGCCCGGGTGCTCCACGCGCTGGCCGCCCGCCAGGCGGCGGTGGACATGCTCTCCACCGAGCTGCGCGTGGCGCGGGCGTCGCAGGGCGGGCTCACTGGCGAGATCAGCCGGCTGCACGACGAGCTTCAGCTCGCCGGCACCGTGCAGCGTCGGTTCCTGCCCAAGACCCTCCCAGAGGTCTCCGGCTACGACTTCGGCGTCCTCTACCGCCCCTGCGGGTACGTCAGCGGAGATTTCTACGATGTCGTCAGGCTCGATGACCGCCGCCTGGCCTTCATGATCGCCGATGCCGTCGGTCACGGCGTCCCGGCCGCCCTCCTCACGCTCGTGCTCGGGCGCGCACTCCGCCAGGGCGAGAGTCACGCCAACGGCGACTGCCCCCTGGGGTCGCCCGCGCGGACGCTCTCACGGCTCAACGCTGAGCTGTGCCTCGAGAACGAGGCGGGAGACCGATTCGCCACCGCGATCTGCGGCGTGCTGAACACGGAGACCCACCGCCTGACGCTTGCCAGCGCGGGGCACCCGGCGCCCATCCTGCTCTCTCGAGCCGGGCGGACGCAGGACGTAGGCGGCGGGCAGGGTCCCCTGCTGGGAGTGTTCCAGCAGGCCGAGTTCCCCGAGACCTCCCTGGATCTGCGGGCCGGTGAGACGCTCTTGCTCTTCACCGACGGCTTCGAGACCGCCTTCCCGGAGCGGTCGGGGCCCGTGAAGGCGAGTCTGGCGTACGTCGGACGCTTCTCGCACATGGTGGCGGGCGCCGACCGCTCGGCCGGGGGCATCCACGAAGCGCTCCGCGAACTCGCCTCGGAGATCGATGAGGAGGCGGGCTCCCTCCACCAGCGCGACGACCTGACCGCCTTCGCGCTGCGGCGGCTCGACACCGCCGCGGAGGCACGCGCGGGCGCGCCGATCCGGGCTCGTGCCGCCTAGCCGATCACACGCTCGAGAGCGCCCGGGCCTTGCGGTCGCGCAGCCGCTGATC
>CAYTAH010000049.1:0-28153 GCA_964435785.1 uncultured Phycisphaeraceae bacterium
CTCGTCCTCGACAACTCCGGCAGCGCCCTGTGCCTCACTTGCCATATCAAGTGAGTCCCCGATTTCCGTCCAGGCCCGCCCGCTTCCGGCGGGCGAGGCCTGGACGGGTCTGCTCGCCCCAGCATCGGCTTCCCGCGTCCCTGGATGCTCCCGTTCGTGTGTGAGAGCATCCGGGCTGCGGGGCCGAGCCGAACGCGTGAGGCCGGGTAGCTCTCCATCCCGGCAGCACGGTGCGTGACAACCACGAACGGTTGCGTGACGCGCCGGTGGCTCGGGGCCTCCGGCGCGTGCTTTTTTTCCCGCGGCAGGGTCGGCCGCCCGCCAGTAGAATCCGATCGGTATCAGCACGGAAAGGTGCACACGCATGAAATGCGCCAGACAAGAAGTGATCCGGTGTGCGGGGGCGGTCCTGCTCGGCGGGTGCTTGCTCGGGGCGGGCTGCGCCTCGGGCGGCGGGGGCTCGACGCGTGAGAGGTCGGTGGCCGGGCAGTACGCCTTCTGGCCCGTACCGCCGGAGGATCCCCACATCCAGTTCCTCCAGTCCTTCGCCTCCGCGGACGATCTGCGGGCCGAGCAGCGCAGCGCGCTGAGCTCGCTGGTCTTCGGCGAGGACGACATCTCCCAGTCGGCCATCAACAAGCCCTACGGGCTGGACATGCGCGAGGGCCGGATTTACGTCTGCGACATCCGCCGCAACGGCGTCGTGGTGCTCGACCTGGCGAACAAGCAGATGCGCCTGGTCGGGGTCACGGGCTTCAACGCCCTGGCCAACCCCGTGGACGTGGCGGTCGCGGACGACGGGATGATCTACGTCGCCGACAACGAGCGCGACGCCGTGCTCGTGTTCGACCAGACGGAGCGCTTCTCGCGCGTGTACGGTCACGACGCCTTCCGCCCGGTGGGCCTCGCGGTGCATGGCGACCGGCTCTATGTCTGCAATCTCGACGCGCAGCTCGTCGAGGTCTACGACCGCCACACGGGCGAGCAGACCGGCACGATCGGGGAGGTCGGGGAGGAGGACGGCCAGTTCCGCGTCCCGCTGGGCATCGACACGGACGCCGAGGGGAACGTCTACGTCGTGGACATGATGCGCTGCCGCCTCCAGAAGTTCTCGCCCGACGGGCAGTTCCTCGGGGCGGTGGGCGCCATGGGCGACTTCGCCGGCGGCTTCGCGCGGCCCAAGCAGGTGGCGGTGGACCGCGACGGCATCGTGTACGTCGTGGACGCCGCGTTCAACAACGTGCAGATGTTCGACAGCCAGTTCAGGCTGCTCATGCACTTCGGCGCCGCGGGCGACTTCTCGGGAGCCATGAACCTGCCAGCGGGGATCTGCGTGTCCGAGGACGCGATCGAGTACTTCGCCGACAGGCTGCACCCCGGCTTCGGCGCCGAGCGCGTCGTTCTGGTCACCAACCAGTTCGGTCCCGCGAAGATCTCCGCCTACGCGCTGGGCGAGCGCCGCGCCGGCTGGTCCGTCGCCGATCTGACGGCCAACGCCATGGACGTCGAGACAGGCGCGGGCGGGAACCCCGAGGCCGCGAGGATCCAGATCCCCGACGACGCCGAGGAGCCTCTCGGCGAGGAGCCGACGGGGGGCGAGGAGCAGCCCGGTAACTGACTCCCGGCGGAGGCTGCGTGAGCGGACGCGCGAGTGCAAAGCGGGGGGGCGGTGGGTGGACGCCGCCGCTGGTCGTTGCGGGAGCGCTCGCGCTCGCATGGGCCGGATGCAGCGTCACGACGGAGAACTACGAGCTGCTGAGCTTCTTCTTCGACGGCGTTCCCGATCCCAACGCGCCGATGCTCCCCGGGGCGAGCGCGGCCCAGATCCGCCAGAGCCCGACGTACTCGAGCCACGCCCCGTTCGAGGAGGACCGCTGCGCCGAGTGCCACGAGCGGCGCTTCAACCTGGGTCCCGCCGACTCGGAGATCTGTCTCAAGTGCCACGCCGACGTGCCGAACGAGCAGCCGCTCATGCACGGGCCGGTCGCCGCCGTCGCGTGCCTGTGGTGCCACACGGCCCATGAGTCTCCCTACCAGGCGCTTCTCAAGGGCCCCCCGCGCGACGTGTGCACGACCTGCCACGACGAGGCCCTGCTCAGCGCCGCGCGGGTGCCCGAGCACGCGCCCGAGTCGACGGCGAGCTGCCTGGACTGCCACTCCGGGCACGGCGGCACGGTCCGCCACTTCCTGCACCCGGCGGCGACGGCCGACGCGCAGCGCGCCACCGGGTCGCGAGACGAAGGGGAGTCCACGCCGTGAGCGAGGGGCCATCCCGCGTCCCGCTCCTGGCGGCGGTCGTCGGTCTGGCGGGCGGCGCGATGGCACGGGCCCAGCCGGCGGACGAGGGGGGGCCGATCGTCGTGGGCGAGCGCGACGAGTGGAAGGCCTTCGAGCTCCACAGCTTCCACGCGGCGGTGGGGGGAGAGGCCCGCTGGCGCCGGTCCGAGCAGAAAACCGACGGCCAGCCGGACCTCACCGAGACCGAGCGGTACCTGCTCGGGGAGATCGAGCTTGGCGGCGAGGCGTACGTGGGGCACCGCAACCTGCTGGACCTGGTCGGGCGGGTCAGCCTGGGATACGACCAGACCGACACCGACAGCGACTTCGCGGGCGAGACCGGGCTGGACAGCGACTTCAGGACGCTCTACGACATCAGCGGCCTCATCCTCGGCGAGGGGCCGGCACCGCTGACGGTCTATGCGCGCCAGGACGAGTCGAGGCTTGATCGCGAGTTCGCCCCCACCATCGACGCGCAGAACTCCGAGTACGGGGCGATGCTGCGGATCCGCTCTGACGTGGCGCCAACCTGGTTCCACTACTTCCACCGGGAGACCGACCAGACCGATCCCCTCGGCGAATCCGATTTCTTCTCCGTGCAGGACACGTTCTCGATGCGGAGCGACGTCGTTCTGACGGACCAGCAGGATCTCTCGCTGGAGTACACCTACGACTCGGTGGAGGAGAGGATCAGCACCTTCAGGGAGAACAGCTTCGACCGGCACGACGCGAGGCTGACGCATTCGGTGAACTTCGGCTCGGAGGAGCGAAACAACCTGCGCTCGATGCTGCGGTACTACGACGAGTCGGGCCTCGCGGACCTCCGCCGGCTGCGCCTCGACGAGACGCTGCGCCTCGAGCACACCGACGTGTTCGAGACGCGGTACGACCTCGTCGCCGAGGACGTGACCAGGCGCGACGAGGACCAGCGGTTCTACCGCGGTCAGGCCCAGGCGACCTACCGCCTCTTCGAGAGCCTGATCGCGACGGGCTCGGTGGGGGCGAGCAGGCTTGAGATCGACGGCTTCCAGAGCGACGAGCTGTTCACGGACGTTGTGCTCGACTACACCAAGCGCGTGCCCTACGGCAGGTTCGACGCCTCCGTCGGCGCCGGGTACAACACGCAGGATAACAGCGAGCGTGGAGAGCCGATCACGGTGAACGACGACCGCGTCACGCTCACCGACACGCAGCCGGCCCTCATCAGCAGGCGGAACATCGTCGGCGACACGATCCTCGTCACGGACTCGGCCGGCATCCGGATCTACGTCGAGGGCATCGACTACACCGTGGAGGTCTTCCCGAGCCACGTCGAGATCCGGCGGATCATCGGCGGCGCCATCGCCGACGGCGAGGTCGTGCTCGTCGATTACGTCATCGGCCCCGAGCCGGCGAGCACCATCGACACGACGAACGCGAGCTTCTCCACGAGATACTCGCTCGACGAGGGACTTCTCTCCGGCCTCGGCGTGTACGTGATCTACCAGTGGGTCGATCAATCGATCGACACGGTCGATCCCACGCTCTTCGTGCTCGAGGAGCTGCACGATCTCCGCTACGGCGTCGACTACCGCATCGGGGGGCTGACGCTGCTCGCCGAGCGGCAGGAGCACGACAGCAACATCTTCCCCTACGATACCAACCGGTTCGAGGCCCGCTACGCGATCCGCCTCTCCCCGGCCTCGGCGCTCAGCGCCAGCGCCACGCATGAGTCGACCGAGTACCACGACGACGGCGACACGCTCGACGTGGACCGCGCGAACCTCCGCTGGTACGGGCGCATCGGGCCGGATCTGGACTTCAACCTCGACCTGACGTACCGAGACGAGCGTTCCCGCCTCTCGATCGACTCCACGGGGTTCGAGCAGCTCCTCCAGCTCACGTGGCGCAAGGGGAAGACGACCATCAACGGGACGCTCCGCAACTCCATGCTCGACTCCGACAACACCGATACCCTCTCCCAGGAGATCGGCGTCGCCCTGCGACGCACCTTCTGAGGCCAGCGACAGGAGCACCGGGTGCCCCGAGAACCGCGCCAGCCCGCCCGATGCCCCCGGCCGCCCCGCGGACGTCGTGCGCTGCGGCGGACGCTGTCGGCCGGCGCGGTGCTGCTGCTGGGCGCCGCCTTCGCCGGGTGCGCCAAGCCGCAGGGCGTGCTGTTCCAGCGCTCCGATGGGCGGATCACCTGGCCCCCGCCTCCCGATGCGGCGCGCATCCGCTACGTGGGCGAGCTGAAGTCCTCCGAGGACCTCAGGGCGGCTCGCGGGCCCCTCCAGCAGCTCGGCCGCGCGATCTTCGGCGCCGAGCCGCCCGCGGGCACGCTCACGACGCCGACGGACGTGGCCACCGACGGGGGCGACCGCGTCTTCGTCGCCGACCGCGGGGCGAGAGTCGTCCACGTCTTCGATCTCGAGTCGCGGCGCTACGCGGCGTGGAAGCCGCCCAAGCCCGCCGATCTGCTCTTCCAGCCGACCGCGCTGGCGTGGGACCCCGTCGGGCGGCTGCTCGTCACCGACCCGGGCATCGCGGCGATCTACGTCTTCGATGCGCGCGGCCGGTGTCTCGGCACGCTGGGCGACGGTGACCTGCAGAGGCCCGTCGGCCTGGCCGTGGACCGGGACAGCCGGGAGATCCTCGTCGCCGACACGGGCGAGCACCGCCTCGTCGTGCTCTCGCCGGACGACGTGGTGCTGGCGACGATCGGGGAGCGCGGCACGCGTCCCGGCCAGTTCAACTTCCCCACGTTCGTCGCCCTCGACCCCGCCGGGCGGGTGTACGTGAGCGACTCGCTGAACTTCCGGGTTCAGGTGCTCGAGCGCGACGGGAGCGTCGTCCGCACGATCGGTGAGAAGGGCGACCTCCCCGGGTACTTCTCGCAGCCGAAGGGGATCGGCGTGGACGTCGGGGGGAGGCTCTTCGTCGTCGACGCGAACTTCGAGGCGGTGCAGATCTTCGATGACGCGGGGACCCTGCTTATGGCCTTCGGCGAGGAAGGGCGTGGCCCCGGTGAGTTCTGGCTGCCGGTCGGCCTGCACATCGACGAAAGAGGGTGGGTCTGGATCGCCGATTCGTACAATCACCGCGTTCAGGTGTTCGAGCTTATCGCCGCGGAGGAGGCGTCACCATGAGGCGAGCGCAGCGTATCGCCGGTCTCGCGTGCATCCTGGGCGCCGCCGCGCATGCGCAGCAGAGCTCGGTCGTCAACAGCCCGCACAACCTCTCGACCTCGGGGCCTGGGCCGATCCGGGCCGTCTCCGAGGAGCAGGTCTGCATCTTCTGCCACACGCCGCACAACGCCGCGCCGATCCGCCCCCTCTGGAACCGCAGCATGCCGGTGGACGCGTACCGGATCTACGCGAGCCGCGCCCTGGACGCGACGCCGGGGCAGCCGACCGGGACGTCCAAGATGTGCCTCTCGTGCCACGACGGCACGATCGCGCTCGGGGCAATCGTCTCGCGGGACGCGCCGATCATGATGTCGGGCGGCGTCTCGGTCCTGCCCGCGGGGCCGTCCAACCTGGGCACCGATCTGTCCGACGACCACCCCATCTCGTTCCGGTACGACGCCTCGCTGGTGGCGAGGGACTCGCGCCTGAAGGATCCGGCGCTGATCCCGGAAGAGCTCCACCTCGATCCAAACGGCGAGCTCCAGTGCACCACGTGCCACGACGCCCATGACAATTCGCTCGGGATGTTCCTCGCCATGCACAACGAGAACTCGCAGCTGTGCCTGGCGTGCCACCAGGTCGGGACGTCGACGCTCGTAGGGCACGACGACTGCAACTCGTGCCATCAGCCCCACACCGCGCCGAGCGGGCCCTATCTCCTCCGAGAGGTGAACGCGACCGACACGTGCCTGAGCTGTCACGACGGCTCGTTCGCGGGGGCCGCGGACATCTCCCGGGACATGGGCAAGTTCTCCGTGCACGACACGGCCAGCCCGGTTGATCCGCCCGACCCGCACGAGGAGCACGCCTCGTGCGTGTCCTGCCACGAGCCGCACACGATGGAGCGGGGCTCCGCGAGCGCGCCCAATATCCAGCCGAGCCTCGGGCTGATCGACGGGGTCAACGCCTCGGGCTCGCCGGTCGCCCAGGCCGCCTACGAGTACGAGGTGTGCTTCAAGTGCCACGCGGACCGCAACGCCATCGGCCCGGTCGTGCCCCGCGTCGTTCCGGACAACAACCTCCGCCGGCTCTTCGACCCGACGGCCGTCTCCTACCACCCGATCGAGGCGCCCGGGAAGAACAGCGACGTTCCCAGCCTCCGCGCGGGGTGGACCACCGCGAGCATCGTGGCGTGCTCGGACTGCCACGCGTCGGACTCGGGGATCTCGGGCCCCCACGGCGTCCACGGCTCGGGCGAGTTTCCCCTGCTCGTCGCCCGCTACGACACGGCGGACTACACGACCGAGAGCGCCCAGGCGTACGCCCTCTGCTACAGCTGCCACGACCGCGCCAGCGTGCTCAACAACGAGTCGTTCCCGGGCCACAAGTCGCACGTTGTCGACTACCGCGCGTCGTGCTCGGCGTGCCACACGGCGCACGGCATCGCCTCGGGCCAGGGCACCTCGACCGGCAACACGCACCTGATGAACTTCGACACGCTCGTGGTCCTGCCCGATGCCGGCACGGGCCGGCTCGAGTTCCGCGACACCGGACGCTTCAGCGGGGAGTGCTTCCTGAGCTGCCACGGCGTGTCGCACTCGCCGCACACGTACGGGCAGTAGGGCGGGCGGAGCCCCGGCGCGGCCTGGCCTTGCTCCGGCGGGCGGCGATCGCTCCGCTTCAGGAGCCCGGCTCCTGCGCGGGGCCGGCCGACGCGGGCGGCGGGAGGGGCGCCACGGGGTTCATGCGGTCGTAGCTCGCGGGCTTGTGGCATCCGGGCCCGCACGAGCCGCCGCTCTCGGTGGGCTCGAAGTTGAGCGGGATCTGCCACTGCCCGTACGCGGGGGCCTCGCCGATGAGGGCGTGGGACTTGCTCGCGTGCGTGTTGTGGCAGGCCCGGCACGTGCGTCCCTGCTCCGAGTTGACGTGGACCGCGTGCAGGTTTCGCTCCCCATCGCGGAAGCGCGTGGACGAGGTGGTCTCGCGCTCGAGCACGAGGCGGCGGTCGTGGCAGTTGAAGCACAGCGCGTAGGCGTCCTCGGTGAAGGGCTGGTAGAAGCTCTCGGGGTAGGCGTGCAGCAGGAGGCGCGAGTGCTGCGCTCCGTGCACGTCGTGGCAGGCGGCGCAGTCGCCGTCCTTGACGGGGCCATGGGCGATCGGGAGCTTGGCGATCAGCTCGGGCACCGGGGCCGCGAGCTTCCTCTGGGGGTCGGCGGCGCTGGAGTTCTGCGAGGAGAAGACCGGCGCTCCGGGGTTGGCGGGCGCGTCACGCTCGAGCGACTGGGTCACCGCCGCGGCGCCGTGGCACTCGAGGCACGCGCCGACCGGGTCGCTGTGCTGCAGGGCCTGCTGGGACGAGCTGTGCGCGAGGTGGCAGTTCAGGCAGGCGCGGTCGTCCAGGACCGCCGAGTGGGCGTACGGGGCGGACTTGGCGTGCTCGACCTGCTCCACGTGGCACGAGCCGCACATGTCGACGGCGGCCATCTTGAGGTGGCCCGCGAAGTCGGAGGCGTGCGGTGCGTGGCACTCGAGGCAGTCGCCGGTGGCGGGCTTGTGGACGTGCAGGTCCGAGGCCATCGCCTCGCCCAGGGCCTCGTGGCACGAGAGGCAGAGATCCCGCGGCTCCTTGACCAGCAGCTTGGCGTGCTCGGCCGTGTGGGCGCCGTGGCAGACGGTGCAGTCGCCCTCGCCGGCCGGCTCGTGGACCATCGACCCGTGGAGCGTCTGCTCGTGGCACTGGATGCAGAGGTCCTTCATGGTCTTTCGGCGCAGGAGCTTCCGGGAGTTGGACCCGTGGGGGTCGTGGCAGGAGAGGCAGTGCCCCTTGGCGACCGGGTCGTGCACGACGGGGCCCTCGGTCCCCATCTTGTCGATGTGGCAGAAGCTACAGAGCTCGGGCGCCTGTGATCGGAGCACGAACGTGTGCGCCTGCACATCCTCCACATCGTGGCACATGTCGCACGCGGAGACGGCGGTCGGCCCGTGGAGGAACTCGTGGCTGAGCTCTTCGGCGTGGCAGCCCGAGATCGTGCAGGTGGGGGCGCGCGTCGTCGGCCTGACGGTCGGATCCCATTGCCTGTCCTGCCCCAGCGCCGCGCCGCTTGCGCTCAGCAGCAGGCAGGCAGCGGCCAGCGCGGAGAGCGGCCGCGGGTGCGAGCCCGGCTTGGTCGGCCCCGGCCTCATGAGCCGCCGGCCTCCTCCCGCGCTTGTGTGCCCGCGCGTGCGGCGCGGACCTTGTCGCGTGCCTGCTCCAGCAGCTGCTGTGTGTAGCGCGGGTTGTGCACGCCCCAGCTGCCGTCCATCCGCACCAGCTCCGCGAGCGAGCGGGCTTCCTGGAGGAGCGCGGCGCCAGGCTCGTCGGGCTTTTCGCCTGCGACTCGCTCGATCTCGCGCATCACCTGCTCGTGCAGGGCGCGCGTGGTGCTCTGCCAGAGCGGGATCATCTGCTCGCCCAGGCCGGGCTGATGGCACGAATCGCACCCCTCCGCCGACGCCCGCACCACCCGCGCGCCGTTGTGCAGCTCACCCTCGAGCGGGCTGGACGAGACATGGCAGCCCGTGCAGTCCACGTGCGCCATGAACATGGGGCTGGCGGGGAGCGTTCCCTCCGGCTGCACGGCCGGCGCGCCCGCCCAGAGGTACGTCTGCCGCTGGATGGTGTGCTGGTCGAGGTGGCATTCCAGGCAGTCGAACTCCTCAAGGTTGACCATCTGCGCCTCGGGCCCGTGCTCGGGCATGCCGTGGCAGCTGAAGCACTCGACCTTGTGCTCGCCCTCGGCGTGCACGCGGTGGATCTCCTCGGCGGACGCCGCCTGCTCGATGCCGAACGTGTGGCAGCTGAGGCAGGCCGCGTCGGTGATCGCCGGGGGCGTTCTCGTCACCCCGTGGTGGCAGGAGTCGCACGAGGCGCCGTAGGCCAGGAACTCCTCGTGATTAACCCTCAGGCCCCGGTACTCGAACTCCTCGAGCGGGGGGTTGTGGCACACGCGGCAATCGGCGGAAGGGGTCGTGCCCGCCGGCGCGGGGTCGGTCGATGCACGGCGCACCGCCATGCGGATCGAGCGCCGTCCGGCCGGGTCGTCCGATCCCGATCCCGTGCCCTCAGGGGCGGTCCCCGGGATCGCGGCGGCGCCCACGCCCATCGAGGCCGTGCTCACGCTGACGCCGATCGGGCCCGCGCCGCCCCCGTGTCCACCGGCGGACGCGAGCACCGACTCGTCGGCGCTCTCGGTCAGGTGGCAGAGGATGCACGTGTTGGTGTTCACCGCGAAATGCTCGTCCCCCATCACGTGCGAGTGGCACGTGGTGCAGTCGATCTTGATCCCGAAGTACTCCTTGCCGAAGTGGGAGCCGTGGTCGAAGCGGAATGTCTCCGTCTGGATCTTCGACTCGGCCAGACGCTCGACGGCGTGGCACCCCGCCCGGGAGCAAGCCATGGCGCTCACCGAGGCCGACGGCTTGGTCGAAGTGCGGTTGAGGGCGTCGTCCACCACCTGGCCCAGCCCGTTGAGCTTCGCGGCAACGAAGTTGTTCACGCCCGGAGGGATGTGGCACTCGACGCAGTGCACGTCCTTGTGGCTGCTCACCTTCCAGCTGTCGTAGAAGGGCCCCATGATGTGGCAGCTGTTGCAGAACCAGCTCTGCGACGTGAGCTCGACGGACACCACGCTGAGCACGACGAAACCCGCGACGCCCAGCGCGATCCGCCGCCCCCAGCGGCGCTTCTTGTTGTTCTCGGCGGTCTTTGCCCGACGACGCATCGCTCCGTCCTTCCTACTCCCGGGCCGCCGACCACGCGCCCGAACCGATGGTCGCGCGGGCTCCCAACTCTTCGGACGCCCCGCCGCCCGGGCGGCGGAGAAGGCGCTCTGGACGATGGCAGGGCGCGGTCATCTCGGGGAGGCGTTGCATAATCGGTGCCAGGGCATGAGACTCGGAAAACCGGGGCCATCCCGCCAAAACATTCTGGAGATTGAGATGATAATAGTACGATTCCTCTCGATTTCAAGAATCAGGATGGCTTAGACTTGATAGAGCCGGGGGGGTGCACGGCATAAACCTCCCCGGCACGGCTCTTGCATCTCGGATCTCGGAATCAAGATTCGACAAAAGACCGAACATCTGCCCGAGGGGGTCGCCGAAAGACCCAGGCAGGAGGAGTCTGAAATGATCGCCGCACTCATCCCCTTCGCCCGTGTCGCCGCGCTGAGCCTGGTCGTGGGCGCGGGCGGGATATCGGGGATCCCGGCCCAGCCGACGGTGCAGCCGGACCAGCCCGACGCCCTGCCCGAGCCGCCCCCCCCGCGCCTGGAGGACGTGTCCAGCATCGACGGGATCATGAAGGCCTTCTACGAGTCGACGGCGGGTCCGGCCGGGCAGGCTCGCGACTGGGACCGGCTCCGCTCGATCTGCGGCTCCGAGACGCGATTCCTGGCGGCGAGGCCCGGGGCCGAGGGCCGCTCGGTCATCTTCTCGCTGACGGTCGAGGACTACATCATGCACAACCGCCGATACTTCGAGAAGGGGGGCTTCTTCGAGACCGAGGCGGCGCGGCGGGTGGAGACATTCGGGAACATCGCGCAGGTGTGGAGCACGTTCGAGTCGCGCCGTGTGCAGGACGCGCCGGAGCCGTACGCACGTGGCATCTACAGCCTCCAGCTGCTCAAGGACGGCGACCGCTGGTGGATCCTGAGCGTGCTCTGGGACCATGAGCGGCCGGAGAGCCCGCTCCCGGACAAGTACCTGGAGTCGCCAGAGGAGTGAGCCAGTGACCTCGTCGGAGACCGGCAACTCGAACAGCCACGCGCGCAAGACGATCCTGCTCGCCGAGGACGAGACCCTGCTGCGCGAATCGCTCGCCGAGCTGCTGGACCAGGAGGGCTATCACGTCACGCAGGCGGCCAACGGGCGGGAGGCGCACGAGCACATCCTGCGCCAGCCCTTCGACCTGGTGATCACGGACATCAGGATGCCGGAGATGGACGGGATGACGCTCCTGCATCACCTGCAGGAGATCGCTCCGCAGACGCCCGTGATCGTGATCACCGCGTTCGGCACGGTCGAGAGCGCGGTGTCGGCGATGCGCACGGGGGCGGCGGACTACCTGCTCAAGCCGATGCAGTTCGACGAGGTGCTGATGCGCGTGCGCCGGGCGATGGAGTTCGGCGAGATGCGACGCGACCGGTGCATCCTGACCGAGCAGCTCGCCAGGCAGAGCGCGTTCCAGAACCTGATCGGTGACTCTCCGGCGATGCATCGCCTCTTCGATCTCGCCCGCAAGCTCTCGGCGGTGCGGAGCAGCGTGCTGATCGTGGGGGAGTCGGGGACGGGCAAGGAGCTCTTCGCGCGTGCGATCCATTACAACGGCATCTCGCGCGACAAGCCCTTCGTCGCCGTCAACTGCGGCGCGATCCCCGATTCGCTCATCGAGTCGGAGCTTTTCGGCCACCGGAGGGGCGCCTTTACGGGCGCGGTGAGCGACCGCATCGGCTACTTCGAGGCGGCCAACGGCGGCACGCTCTTCCTCGACGAGATCTCCACGCTGCCGCTGGCGGTGCAGAGCTCGCTCCTTCGGGTGCTGGAGGAGCGGGTGGTGATCCCGGTCGGCGACACCCGTCCCCGGCCGGTGGACGTGCGGATCATCGCGGCGTCCAACCAGGACCTGCACACGCTGGTGCGGGGTGGGGGGTTCCGCGAGGACCTGCTCTACCGGCTCGACGTCGTGCGTCTGGAGATCCCGCCCCTGCGCGAGCGCCGGCAGGACATCCCGCGCCTGGCGCACCACTTTCTCGAGAAGTACACGCGCGAGATGAACAAGCGGGTTGTCGGCATCTCGAACGGTGCCATGCGCGCGATGCTCAACCATCAGTGGCGGGGCAACGTGCGCGAGCTCGAGAACGTGATCGAGCGCGCGGTGATCTTCGCCGAGGGGCGCGAGATCGGTGTGGAGGACCTCCCCTTCCAGACTCCGGGGCTCACCGACGACGTGGGCGAGGACCTCAAGGAGGCGGTCCGGCAGTTCGAGCGCCAGCACATCCTCTACAGCCTCAAGCGGCACGACTACGACAAGGCCGAGACCGCCAAGCACCTGGGCATCGGGCTCTCCAGCCTCTACCGCAAGCTCGACGAGCTGAAGATCCCCAAGGACCTCGAGGCCGGCGCGGAGACGCCCGCCTAGCCCGGCCCGGACCCCGCGCCGGCGGGGAGGAGTCATGCTCCGACGCAAGCTGCTCTCGCGCATCGGCCTGCTCATCCTCGGGTTCGTCGCCGGGGCCGTGGTCGCGATCGTGCTCCTCCAGGACCTCGTGCGGGAGGTCGACCGCATCAACGGCGAGACGGCCGGGCTCTCCGACGGCGTCTCCGGGCTGATCAGCGCCATCACCGCGATCGAGGCGGACCGCCTCTCGGGGGAGCCGCTGCCCCCCGATGCCCACGCCGAGGAGCTCCTCGCGATCGAGGGGGCGATGGAGCACTTCGCCTCCCACCCGCTCATGCAGGAGGGCGGGGCGGCCGGGGAACCCTTCGAACGCATCAAGAGCCTGCTGCCCGCGTATCTCGACGCCCCCATCGTGGATCCGGTCTCCGCCGCCCCGGATCCCGACGCCTTCCAGGTCTCCGTCGCCCTTCGGACGGCCGTGCGTGAGGTCGGGGCGCGCGTCTCCGAGTACGGGGCGGAGCAGCACACGGCGATCGCCCGGCACTTCCGCCTGCTCGTGCTGGGGCTTACACTTGCTGCCATCCTCATGGTCAACAGCTCCGTCATCGTGCTCCTCCACACCGTGCACATGATCCTCCGGCCGGTAGATCAGCTCGTTGATGCCAGCCGCGAGCTGGCGAAGGAGAACTTCGGGCACCGTGTCGAGATCGACTCGGCGGACGAGTTCGCGGAGCTGGCCCACGCCTACAACCGCCTCGCCGAGCAGCTCGCGGCCAACGAGGAGCGCAAGATGGAGACCCTGCGCCAGGTGGCCGTCGCGCTGAACCATGATCTCAACAACACGCTGGCGGCGATCGAGCTGGAGCTGCGGCTCGTGGACCGGCAGGCCGGGGGGAATCCGCGCCTGGCCGAGCGGTTTGCGCGGATGCAGCAGAGTCTCAACCGGGTCGCGCACGCGATGCGGAAGCTCGCCCACGTCCGCCGTATCGTGCTGACCGAGTACATGCCGGGGCAGATGATGCTCGACCTCGAGCGCTCCGCCGAGGGCGACGAGCCGGGCGCGCCCGGGCCAAACGTTCCCGGGAACGCCGGAGTGACCCCGTCGTGAGCGGCGCCGCCCCCACCCCGGACCTCGGCCGCAGGTCGCTGCTGGCGTCCGAGCTCCGATGGCTGATGCGCCTGCGCTGGGTGGCGGGTGCGGTGTTCCTGGTGGTGGGGCTGGTCCGTGGGCTGGTCGAGGGCTTCGGGACGGCCGCCCTCGCCATGGGGGGCGTGGGTGGGGGGGTGCTTGTCTGCAACGCCGCGTTCATGCTCGCGGCGCGGCGCGCGCCGGCGCTGCGTCGGAGCTATCTCCCGCTGCTCCGGTTCGCGGCCGCGCAGATCAACCTCGACCTGGCCTTCGTGACCGTGCTCGTCGCGTTCACGGGCGGCATCGACAGCCCGGTGCTGGGTCTGTACGCGGTGCACATGGTGTTCGCGGGGCTGCTCCTGCCTCGGGCGCGGGCGTACGCCACGGCGGCGGTTGCGATCGCGGTGCTGCTTGCCGGGCTGGCGCTGGGCGGTCACTGGAGCTGGGAGCCGCCGTGGCTGGCGCGCGTGCTGGGGTGGGCGGCAACGATCGTGCTGACGGCCTATCTGTCCGAGCGCATCGCGGGGACGCTGTACCGGCGCGAGCGCGCGAGACTGCGGAAGAACCGGCGTTTGCGCGAGATGGCCTCGCTGCTCCGGACCCAGCAGGCGGCGATGATCCAGCACGAGAAGATGGCGGCCATGGGGCGCCTCGCCGCGGGGGTCGCTCACGAGATCAACAACCCGCTCTCGAGCATCGACAGCGCACTGCAGCTCATGGAGCGGAACCCCGAGAGCCCTCGCCTGGCGACGATCAAGGCGCTCCGCGAGCAGGTTCGGCGGATCCACGGCACGGTCCGGGAGCTGACGGCCTTCGCCCATCCGGACCGGGGACGCGCCGAGCCCGCGGCGATCAATCAGGTGGTCACCGATGCGCTGCACATGCTCAAGTTCGACCACCGGCTGCGGCGAGTCAGCGTCGAGACCCGGCTCGACGAGGCGGCGGGGCGGGCGATGATCGCGACGCGCACCGTGCAACAGATCCTGATGAACCTCGTGCTTAACGCGCTCGACGCCATGGCCGACACGCCCCAGCCCGTGCTCCGCCTCGCCACACGCAGGCAAGGGGCGTGGTGCGTCATCGATGTCGGCGACAACGGGTGCGGCATCGCCCCCGACCGTCTCGACCGGATCTTCGAGCCCTTCTACACCACCAAGCCCGTCGGCGCAGGCACAGGGCTGGGACTCCCGATCAGCGCCAGCCTCGTCGCCGAGCTCGGCGGACGCATCGACGTCGTGAGCGAGCGGGGCTCCGGCTCGACCTTCTCCGTCTCGCTCCCGGCGGCGTCGAACGACGGGCCGGTTTCGGCGCCTCCGCTCGCCGCGGCCGGCGCGGCGCGGTCGGACGAGCGGTAGCGGCGCCCCGTCCCGCCCGGGTCCGGGCCTGTCCTCGCTCAGCGCGCTTCGAGAAGGAACGCCTCTCCGGACAGCCCGGGGCCGAAGGACATCCCGACGACAGGTCCGCGCACACCGGCGTCGAGGAGCGCGTCGAGCACCCAGAGGACCGTGCCCGACGACATGTTCCCCCGTGACTCGAGCACGGCGTGCGACGCGGCCAGCGCCTGCTCGCCGAGCCGCAGCCCCTGGCGGACCCCCTCGAGGATGTCCCGACCTCCGGGGTGCACCGCCCAGCCGGTCACCTCCGTGCGCGACAGCCCGTGTCGGGCGAGCCACTCGTCCATCCAACTCCCGACACTGCGCCGGAGCACGCTCGGCACCCTTGCCGAGAGCGTCATCTCGAACCCGTGGTCACCGATCTCCCAGCGCATGAGCGCGGCGGTTCCCGGGAACACGCGACCGGCGAACCCTCGAAACGCGGGCCCGCTCGCGCCCGACGCGACGAGCGCGCACGCGGCGCCGTCGGCGAAGAGAGCGTTCGCAATCTGCTGGTCCCAGCCTCCCCGGACGTGGTAGTGGAGGCTGCACAGCTCCACGCAGGCGACCATGACCATGGCGTCCGGGTCGGCCTGCGCGAACGCCCGCGCCACGGCCAGGCCGTTGACGGCGCCGTGGCAGCCCATGAAGCCGATGTGCGTACGAGAGACATCGGTGCGCAGGCCGAGGCGGTCGATCAGCGAGTGGTCCACGCCGGGGGACCCCGCGCCCGTGCACGAGACGGTAACGAGGTGGGTCACGCGGTGCGGCACGACCTCCGCCCGGGCGAGCGCACGGAGCGCCGCCTCGGCGGCCAGCGCTGAGGCGGCCTCGCGGTAGTGGGCCAGACGCGCCGCCGTGCCGGGCCCGCGCGCCCCATCGCCGTCGTACAGACGCTGCGCTCCGCCCGCGTCGAGCAGCACGCTCCCGCGACTCGACACGCCGGCGTGCTCGTACAGCGCCCGCAGGCGGCCCGCCTCCGCTTCGGGGGAGAGCACCTCGGCCAGACGCAGCGAGGCCTCCACGTCCACCCGGCCCGGGGGCGCCGCGGTGCCGATCGCCAACAGGCGGGCCGTGGTGCTCACGCTCCCCTCCAGCACAACCGCCGGCTTGCCCACCCCGCGGGAATGCCGGCGGCAAGGTGCACGAGCGCTCTGAGAGCCGCCGGGTGCGCCGCGAGCAGGCACACACCCCGGCAGACGAGCCGTCGCAGGCGGAGCAGGTGCGCGCATTCCCGCGTCCACTGTCGCGAGACGTCGACCCCCGCGGCTGCGAGCTCGCCCCATGGACCGATCCCCGCAGCGCACGCGATCGCCCAGCTCATGCCCTCGCCGGTCAGCGGCTGGACATAGCCCGCCGCGTCGCCCAGCACGAGGACGCGCCCCGCGGCGATGCGAGTCCGCCGCCGCGTCAGCTGCCCCACGCCGGCAAGCCGCCCGCGCGGGATGTCCAGCGGGCGTGCGCCCGCCTCTGCCAGCACGCCCGCGAGCGCGTCCGACGGGCCGGACTCGCGCACGAGACGGCTCGAGAGGGCCGCGGCGACGGTCCAACCCCCGCCGCCGAGGGGGGCAACGCCGACATAGCCGCGCCGGGCGCAGGCCATCGTGATCTCTCCCTCCGCGGCGTCGACGGGGCGGGTCTCGAGCATCGCGCCGACGCCAACGGGGCTGGTGTGGTCGATGCGCCACCGGAAGTCCGGGCGCGATGCAAGCGCCGAGCCGCCCAGGCCGTCGGCCACGATGGTGACGCGGGGTTTCGCCCGGGCGTGATCGCCGCTGCTCTCGATCTCGACCGAGTCGTCGGGCAGGACACGGGCGAGCATGCCGCTCTGGAAGAGCGCGCCCCGATCGACGGCGGCCTGCACGAGCGCGGTGTCGAGGCGGGATCGGTCCAGTGTGGCGTACGGCTCGATGGGGAGGCGGGCCGAGGCGCCGCCGACCAGCACACGCAACGCGTCCACTCTGCCGGGCGCGGCGCCGTGGAGCGCCGACGCCAGCCCGATCGACTCGAGCGCCGCTACGCCGGCGGGGGCGAGGCATCCCCCGCACACCTTGCGCCGGGGGAATTCGCGCCGATCGAGGATGAGCGTCCGCATGCCCCTCGCGGCGAGCACCGCGCCCGCCACGGCGCCGGCCGGGCCGGCGCCGATGACCAGCGCGTCCCACCTCTGTGCACAGAGCCCGCTCAGACGCGTCGCCACAGGAGCAGCATACGCCAGGGCCATCGCCGGCGCACCTGCGCTCCGTCGAGGCCCGCGAGCCCGGCCATCTCAGCGACCTCGTCGAGGGTGAAGGCCGCGCGGACCGATCGCACCGCGTCCACGCGCACGATCCGCGAGTGTCCCAGCAGGCGCGAGGCGGCCCAGGCAAGCGCCAGCCCGATCCTGCTGCGCCGGAGGTCGCTCACGAGGAGCAGGTCGCCCGCCGCGTCCGCCGCGTTCCGGAGCAGCGTGATCGCATTCTCGCGGTCGAGATGATGGAGGAAGAGGCTGCAGGTGACGACGTCGAACCTCCGCGGGAATCGGGCCCACACGGCGTCCTGCCGCCAGACATCGAGCGTGATGCCGTGTCCGGCCGCCCGCCGCTGCGCCTCGGCGAGCGCAACGCGGCTGACGTCGCACACGGAGAGCTCGGTGCGAAGCCCCTCACGTCCGGCCCGGCGAGCCAGCGCGATGGGGATGTCTCCCGCCCCCGTGGCGATGTCGAGCAGGGTGATGCGCCCGCCGCGGGCTCTCGCGGCTGCACGCACCTCGGGCCAGAGAATGGCGTCGCTCCTTGCCAGGAGGTTCAGACGGGCGAGCCCCCGCAACGCTCGCCGATGCTCGACGGCATCCAGCCCCGGCTCGTCCATCAGCTCGGGCGTGAGCGTGCGTCGCATGCCCGGCATGCTATCGCTACGGGTCGTGATTGACCCAGTCGCGATCGTTCCAATTGTTCACGTCGAGGAGCCACGCGGCGGGCTGCAGGCTCGCGTGCCCGTCGAGGAAGGTCACGTTGGCGCCGTCGATGTGGCGGTTGGGGGCGATCCGCTGCTGGTTGGCATTGCCGGTGACGTGGGAGAGCATCCAGACGTCGTAGTAGAGCGCGATCTCGAAATCGTCGGCGTTGGGCCGGTAGACCTGGTTGTAGTAGTGGTTGTTGGGATCGACGGCGTACGCGGTGAGGTAGAGCGTCTCGAAGGGGAACGGCACGCCGCTGAGCCGGCTCCAGCTCTTGTGGCCCCGGAAGCGTCCGTCCCTGCGGAACCAGAGGCCGTTGTTGACATAGTGGATCTGGTGCAGATCGTCGCGCGGGCGTGAGGGGTCGTGGAAGTACTCGGCCTGTCGGTACCAGTCATCGACGGGCTCGTCGAGGCTCGCGACCGGGTCCATGTAGGGTCGCGTCGCTCTGGGCCAGGTCATCTCCGGATTCCACCCGGCCTCGCGCGGCACCCATTCGTCGAAGTCGTCGGCGTAGAGCATCAGGGCCGCGCCGATCTGCCGCTGGTTGGAGAGGCACACGCTCTGCCTGGCCGCCTCCCGGGCGCGCCCCAGCGAGGGGAGCAGGATGCCGATCAGCAGCGCGATGATCGCGATCACCACCAGCAGCTCGATCAGCGTGAAACCCCTTCGCATGGGGCCAGCATACCGGCGGCGGCTCGTCCCGCAAGGGCGATCCGCTCGCAAGAGGGCGGGCCGGCCCTAGCGCAGCACAACCCAGAGGGCGTGCAGGAGCCCCGGCAGCCAGAAGATGATGCACAGCACGATGTTCAGCAGCGTCTGGCCGAGCGAGCCCGACTTGAGGTAGACCGCCAAGGGTGGGAGCAGGATCGCGATGATCACGAGCAGCAGGGTGTTGGTCGAGATGTCTCCTGGCATGCGGCGTCCTCCCGGGGCACGGAGCATACCGCGCCCCGGGACGTCCGGGACGCGGCCGGGGGTGACGGAGATCGGGCGGAGGGCGAGAGGGATCGCGGCGCGAGGAGGGCGAGCCGAGAGAGGGACGCGGGAGGGCGCCCGATCCCGGTCGAGACGAACCGCGGCGGGCCTCGGGGCGTATGCTGGGCAAAGTGAGGCACAAGCCAGCCGCCAGAATCCTCGCCCGAGCCGCCTTCGTCGCCGTGGCGCTCGCGCTGCTGGTGCAGCTCTCCCCCGCGTGCTCGACCGTCCGCCGGGGAGACACGCTGTACCGTGTGCGGGCCGACGATCTCGACGAGCAGCGCAGCATCCACCGCCAGCTGTGGCGGGTGCAGCGTGCGATCGCGGACGTGCGAGAGACCTACGAGCTCGACGACATCGCGCTCGAGGTGGTCATCACCACGCTCGGCGGCCTGGGCCAGACCACGCCGGCCATCGCCGGGCTCGCGGAGATCCGAGGCGCCAAGGTCCTGCTCAACAAACGCCTCTTCCTCGAGGAGCACGAGGAGCTCGACGAGATCCTCCTCGGCCTCATGGCCCACGAGCTCGCCCACGCGCTGCACTACGCCCGCCTGAGCAAGGCGGATCTGGTCGAGCTCGGGCTGCGCTACGACCAGATGCTCGCCAACCCCAGGGGGCCGGCCAGGCGGTCCATCCGAGCCTACGAGCGGCTCACGGACATGACGGTGATCGCCCTCGGCTACGGCGAGGCGCTGACCCACCAGAAGCGCGCCGCCGAGGCGAACCTGGCGCTCAACGAGCCACCCGAGGTCTGGGACTTCTACCTCACCGAGCCGGAGATCCGCCGCCTGATGCGCGACCGTCGCGCCCTGCGCGACGAGATCGAGACGGCGATCCGGGCGCTCGCGCTGCCGAGCTTCAAGCGCCTCAATCTCGATGCGCTCGTCGACGCCGACGGCGATCTGCTCCCGCCGCCCGACATGCCGCCCGAGGAGCAGCAGGGCTAACGGCGATGACACAAGGCGTGGGCACGAGGGAAACCCGGCTCCTCTCCGCGCCGCGATCACTCTCTGGGGACGATATCGGTCTGCAGCGAGGGGTCGACCGCCCGCACGGTGGTCGTGGGCAGGCCGAGTTGGGCGCGCACGATGTTGCAGCCCTGCGCGATGGCCACCGACTTGAAGAAGGCGATCTCGCGGTTGCACCCCTGGCGTCCGAAGCCGCAGTCCGTGGAGACGATGAGCGACTCGGGCGGTATGAACTCCATCACGCGGCGGATGTCCGCGGCGACGTCCTCGGCCCGCTCGGCCTGGAGCGTCCGGTGGCTGCACACGCCGACGCACACTTTCTTGGGCAGCTTCCCCTTGTACCGCCCGAAGAGCTCGATATCGCGGAAGCCCCGGTCCTTCGTCTCGATGGTCCAGACGTCGCCCCGGCACCGCTCCATGTACATCTCGAAGGAGGCTTCGTAGCTCGTGTCCTCGATCACGCGCTGCATGTTGGGGTTGCCCCAGCACGTGTGGATCCAGATCTCGCAGTCGTCGAGGCCCTCGACCTCACGGTTGTAGCACTCGACGAGGAACTGCACGCGCTCGTCCCCGGCGTCGTAGGTGTTCGCCATGAAGTGGAGGCAGGGCTCCTCGATCTGGATGCACCTGCAGCCGGCGTCGCGCAGCGAGAGCAGCTCCTTGTTCATCGCAACCGCCATGTCCCAGTAGACCTCGCGCTGGTCCTTGTACGCGCTGGTGTGGATGTCCAGGAACAGCCCCATTACCTGCGAGCAGCAGGTCCCGAACTTGAGCGGGCGTGCCGTCTTCGCCTGCGCCATGCGCCAGAGCTTGGCGTAGGAGAGGTCGCGGTGCTCGATCTTGCCGGTTACGAAGGGCCACCGCCACCCGGTGTAGATCTCGTTGAGCAGGGTCCCCGGGGGGTATCGCAGCCAGGGCGAGCGCGTCCGCTCCGACTGCAGGCGGTCCCCCTCCAGGCCCGCCCAGCGCTGGAGCGGGTAGTGGTGCCAGGACCTGCCCGCCAAGTCCTCATCGAGGTGGAAGTCCCCGTGGGTGACGATGTCGAGGCCCGCTCGCTCCTGGTCGCTGAGGACCACCGCCAAGGCGTCCTGGAGCTTTTCGCGGAAGCGCACGTCGAGCATGCATGTGTCGAGCGGGCGACCCCACATGGACACGTCGAACCAGCGCGGGCGGGGCCACGAGCCGGTGACGGTGCTCGGGAGGACAGTGCCGGCGGTCGCGGTGAACATGGCTCGTGAGGCTCCGGGATGGACCGGCGCCCAGTGTACGCAAGCCCGGCTCGGCGAGCGCTCGCGGCTGAGAGCGCCGCGGGGACCGGCGCCGCGGCTAAGCGGATCTTTAGCGATGTGGGCCGGTAACCGAGCCCGCGCGGGAATGCGCCTCAGAGCCGGACGGATCCACGGCGCCGACCGCCAAAAACCATTGACCGAACACCCTCTGCAAGAGAGAATCCACTCTGCCGCCGCGACGCGCGCGGGGCTCGGGAGGGGTGTGCGGCTCGGCCGCCCACCGGAAGCGAGAGGGAGAGATGAGCATGAGCCGTGTGTTGATCGCGATCTGTGGCTGTGCGCTCGTATCGACTGCGCGGGCCGACCTGGTCAGCTTCAGCGGCTCCATCGGCGACAGCGCCGGCCAGACCGGGGCGACCTTCAGCGGCTCGATCGACTACACCTTCGGGGGCGGTTCCTCGGGTTCTCTCCTCATCACCCTGAACAACGACACGCCCCCCGAGGTCGGAGGGTTTCTGACGGGCTTCGTGTTCAACATCGACTCGGCCGACCCGGCCGCCGCCGCCGTCCTCGTCTCCGCCAGCAACGCCAACTTCTTCGATACCGGCGCCGAGAACGCGGCCCCCTTCGGGGACTTCCTCGCGGGCGCGGCCCTGGGCGGCAACTGGCAGGGCGGGGGCTCGCCGAGCGGCGGCCTCGGCGTCGGGCAATCGGGCGCCTTCGGCTTCGCCGTGACGGCGGCCGACGCGGGCGCGCTGTCCGCGTCATCGTTCCTGAGCGGACCGAACGAGTTCAACTTCGTCGTGCGCTTCAGGGGCCTCACGGACGGCGGTTCGGACAAGGTCCCCGTGCCCGCGCCGGCGAGCGCCGGACTTCTGGCGGTCGCCGCGGGCCTCGCGCCGCGCAGGCGGCGCTGATCCCGACGGCACGGACGATTCCCCGGGCATCCCCGTGGTGCGGATGAGGGAAATTTCCCTCTAGCGGCGGCCTGCCCGTATGCCCACAATGTGCTCACTGTGCCCGGGGTACGACCGTCGAGTTCCGCACCGCGCGGGAGGATGGGAGAGAGCATGAGCCGCAGGAAATCGGGTGGAAGCGCCCGCTGCGGATCAAGTGCTCCTGTTCGTGGGCTCGGCGGCCGCTGGGGGATGGAAATCCGTTCCGGGCCAGGCGTCTCGGGGCCCTCGGGGCCCCGTTGCTTGTCAGCACGACGCCCGACAGAGGCGTTAGGTCGCGCCCGCCGCACCTGTTCCGTCCGCCGGGCGGCGTCGGGGTCGTGCTGCTTACAGCGGAGGTGGCGTTGAGCTTCGCGTGAGGAGAGAGACTCGACGCCGCCACCGAACGCCCCGGCGACACCCGCCGGGGCTTTTTCTGTGCGCCCTCGGTGGCCGTCGGTTGTGCTTGGGTGGGAAGCAGAACGGCGTCGGGCCGTCTCGTCAGAATCCGACCGCCTGCCCGTCGCTCCGCAGGTCAGAGCCGGCGCAATAGCCGTCCTCGAGCCTGCAGATCACCTGACCCCGTCCGTGCGAGGCGCCTCGCCTCGGGGTCAGCTCCACCTCGTGCCCGAGCTCGCGGAGCGTCTCGTAGACGCCCGGCGCAAAGCCGGGCTCGATCGTCACGCGCATGCCGCGATCAACCTGCCACCTCGGGGCGTCGAGTGCGCTCTGGGGATTCTGCCGATGATCGACCATGCGGGTCAGCACCTGCACGTGGCCCTGCGGCTGCATGAAGCCGCCCATGACGCCGAAAGCCATCACCGGCTCCTCGTTGCCGTTCTTTCCCGCGCGGGTCACGAAGCCCGGGATGATCGTGTGGTAGGGACGCTTGCCCGGGCCGACCTCGTTGGGGTGCCCCTTCTCGAGCGTGAAGCAGCAGCCCCGGTTGTGGAGCGCGATCCCCGTCCCGGGCACGACGACCCCGGAGCCGAAACCCGTGTAGCAGGACTGGATGAAGCTGACCATGTTCCCCTCGGCGTCGGCCGCGGTCAGCAGCACCGTGCCCCCGCGCTTCGGCTCGCCGTGCCCGAAGTCCTGCGCCTTGGCCCGGTCGATGAGCGAGGCCCGCTCCGTCAGGTATCCCTCATCGAGCAGATCAGCGACCTCGACGTCCATCCATTGGGGGTCGGCGATGTAGCGGTGCGCATCGGCGAACGCGAGCTTCATCGCCTCGATCGAGAGGTGGAGGCTCTCGGCGCCGTCCGGCGCGAGCGACTCCAGGCCGAGGGTGCGCAGCATCCCGAGGGCCATGAGCGCGGCCAAGCCCTGCCCGTTGGGCGGGATCTCGTGCAATCGCCAGCCGCGGTAATCGATGCTGACCGGCCTCACCCAGTCGGCACGGTGGGACGCGAGGTCGTCGGCGCGGAGATCGCCGCCGCCCTCTCGTGCCGCGGCGTCGATCCGTTCGGCCAGCGCGCCCTCGTAGAACTCACGCCCATCGCTCGCGCTGATGCGCTCGAGCGTGTCGGCGTGGTCCGGCAGGCTCATCGGCTCGCCCGCGCCCGGGGGGCGCCCGGCCCGCGTAAACGTCTCGAACCACGCGCCGAACCGATCGGGGTCGTAGGCGCGGGCGGCGAGTCCCCAGTAGTGCGCGATCTCGGGGGGCGCCACCGCGCCGTCGCGAGCGTATCGCACGGCTGGCTCCGCGAGCGTCGACATCGGAAGCGTGCCGAACTGCGTGGCCATCGCGACCCAGCCCGAGACCGCCCCGGGCGTCGTGACGCCGTCCCAGCCCCGGGCCGGGATCGTCTCCATGCCCTCGTACCGTTCCCGGCGCAGGCCTCGCGGAGCCCGCCCCGACGCATTGAGCCCGTGAAGCCCGCCGCCCGTCCAGATCAGCGCGAAGTTGTCGGCGCCGATGCCGTTGGAGGTCGGTTCGAGGACGGTGAGCGCCATCGCGGTCGCCACGGCGGCGTCCGCCGCATTGCCCCCCCGCCGGATCATCTCGAGCCCGGCCTGGGCCGCGAGCGGGTGGCTCGTCGCCACGACATTCCGGGCGAAGACCGGGGCCCGTTGCGAGGCATAGGGGTAGGCGTAGTCGAAGTCCATCGGGGCAGTCTACCGGATGACCGGGGAAGGGCCTCGACCCGCGGGAGAGAGACCCGCGGCGGAGCGGTCCTGCCGCGTCGTGGACGACTCCGATCCCCGCCGGCACGTCTCTGTCGGCTGCAGCGAGGCGCCGACGGGGAGCGGTTTCGCCAATCCGAGGGTGTCACGGAGAAGGAGCGCCGAGCGGCGGTTTCCCGAGCGTCCGCAGCACTTCCCGGGCTTCATCGATGATTCGGCGGCGGTTGTCCTGTGCGCTGCGCCGGAGCCGGCCGAAGGCTTCGCCCTCCGTCAGTCTCTCGGCGCTCATGAGCGAGCCCTTGGCCTTCTCGATGACCTTCCGGTCCGCAAGCGCGTTCCTGAGCGCCTCGATCTCCGTCCGGAGCGCGACGAGCTGGGCGTGTCTGGCGCTGGCGAGCAGGATCGCGGCCTCCAGCTCGACGGCCCGAAGCGGGTTGTTGAGGAAGGCCATCACGTGGTCCACCACCGCGGGTTCGGCCAAGCGATCGGAGTGCCCGGACGTCACCAGGACCGATGGGATCAGCTGCTCTCGTCCGATCTCGACCAGCGCGGCGAGGCCGTCCCCATCGGTGAACTCCGCCCCGGAGACGATGAGATTCGGCTCGTGCGCGCGTGCCGATTCGACAAGATGCCTGCACGTTGCGCACAGCGCCGCGATCTCGTGCCTGTGGCCGAGAAGACGCACGATCGCCTCACGTACCGCCTCGTCCGCGTGACCGACCACGATCCTGACCGACGTCTGCATGCCGAGCACCTCCGAATCCCGCACCCCCGCGCGCTCTGCCGGACGCGCGGGCGCGGCGGTGCGATGCCTACCCACGGGAGCCGGGATCCTTCGCGCTCGTTCCTTCGGTGTCGGAGCGTGGGGGGGCCTGGCGATCGGCCGAGGATTGTGAGGGCTCGTCGCGCCAGCGCTTGACCCGCAGTTGGTTGATCACCTCGTCCACGCCCAGGACCGCCGAGGCCAGCTGCTCGGCCTCCCACTTGTCATTCCGACTCGCGACATGGCCGGAGAGCGTGACCTCGCCGCTGCTGACGGAGACCTCGATGCCCTCGGCGTCGAGCTCGTAGGCGCCCAGGAGCATGTCGCTGACCTCCTCGCGGATGCGCTCGTCGGAGCGCTTGTAGCCCTTGGGTCCCTTCCCGACGCCGGCGCCGCGCGACGCAGCCCGCTCGTACCCGCCGCCTCCTCCGCTGTATGCGCCCCCGCTCGGGCCCCCGCCGAAGGAGGAGACTGGTCCGCCCGAGCGGCTCCAGGGGGCCGAGAAGCGGTCACGCCCCCCGTGCTGCCCGCGCTCGCCCTGTCCACCCCAGTTCTCTTCGCCGCCGCCGTCGTGCTGTGCGTAGCGCTGCCGGGACCGACCGGAGCGCTCGGCGTCGTAGCCGGAGCCGAAGCTGCCCCATCCGCCCTGGCCGCTGTACCCGCCTGGGCCGCCGCCGTATCCCGAGTGTCGCGCGCCCGGCCAAGCCCGGAGGTCGCCTTGGCTGCGCGGCCCGCCGTAACCACGGGGGTCATGCTCGCTGGAGGCGCGATCGCCCCCTCCCATCCCGCCGATCCCCGACTCGTACGCCGGATCTGCGCGATCCCGCTCCCAATCGCGTTGCCGCCCGCCGAACTCCGCCGGGTGTCGGTCGGGACCGAAGTATGGACGGGCACCGCCGGCATGGCGCTCGATCGACCCATAGGGCTCGTCATAGGAGCGGGGGCCCCAGTCGGGCTCCTGCTGCCCCCAGTCGCCATCGCGTGAACCCCGGGACTGGTCCTGCCACGTGTTGCGATGCATGCCCTGGTTCCTTTGCTGGAGTGTCGTCGTTCGGGGCGGGGAAACGCGTCTCTCCGCCCGACGACTTGATATCACATGCCCGTGAGCCTCCGGTGACCGTCCCGTGAAACGGGTCTCATCGCTGCGGGCGCGAGCTCATGCTTCGCGCCCCATGACGTGGCTATCACCGCGCTTTCAGGGAGCGCTCATTCCGCGCCGCCACACTCCACTGATGAGTGCCGCGAGGGGCCTCAAAAGCAGGAGCGCGAACATGGTGGGACTGAACCCCACGGCCACCCGAGTCGAGCAGAACACGCAGCGGGAGATCAACGAGCGCATCCGCGAGCGCGCGAGTGATAGCATCAGGAGCCACCGCGCAGCGGGACCTCGGGAGATCGATCGACGGCTCGACACGCTCGATCGTGAATGGGACTTTGAGCGGGCGGTCGAGGTGGAGGCGCCGCTCGCGATCCTGGCCGGGCTGGGTCTTGGGGCGATGGACCGTCGCTGGCTGGCGCTGCCCGCCTTCGCCGCCTCCATGCTGCTCGTGCACAGCCTGCAGGGCTGGTACCCGTGGCTTCCCGTGTTCCGGCGCGCCGGCCTCCGCACACGCGCCGAGATCGACGCCGAGCGGCGTGCGCTCCTCCGCCTGCGGGCCGAGCGAGCCCGCCACGGAGCCCCGGTATCCCGGCCGAGCGGTGATCGGATCTGACACTCAGGAGCATTGCATGTTTGTACCAACCGCCACGCGCGTTTCCGAGCACACGCAGCCCGACATCAATCGGCGAATCGAGCAGCGGACCGAGCGGATCCTCCGGCACTACCGGGCGCATCCCGACCAGATCGACGATCGCCTTCGCGAGCTCGACCGGGAATGGGACACGGAGCGCACGCTCCAGACCAACTTCGCGGTGATCGTGCTCGCGAGCGTCGCCCTCGGCACGCTCGTTGACCGGCGCTGGCTCCTCCTCGGAGGGCTTGCCTCCGGCTTCATGCTGCAGCACGCGCTCCAGGGCTGGTGCCCGCCGCTCCCGGTGTTTCGCAGGCTCGGCGTTCGGACGGGGCGAGAGATCGAGGACGAGCGCGCAGCGCTGCTCAGGGCGAGCGAGCGAGAGACGATCGCGGACGATTGAAGCGCCGCGCGGAAGCGATCACCGCACGGCGCCGAAGCCGGCCGCGGCTTCATTGCCCGGCAGCAGGTCGTCACCCAGGAGGGGGTCCAGCATGTGCTGGGCTCCGCGCCGCTCGCCGGGAAGCGCATCGAGAGCACTCTCGGTGATGCCCGGCGCCCACCAGACGTTCTGCTCGAACCGGAATGCGCCGGGATCGGTCCCGTGCCCGATGTTGATCGGCGTGCCAAGCACGTCGGCCACGATGATGCACCCCGCGACCAACGCCCCCTCGGAGCGTCCGAAGCGGGGGTCGGTCGTCTCCTGGAGCAGCCGGAATGGCCATCGGCGGGGGCCGACGATGGTGCACGCGACGACCTCCGCCCCGCGAGCGCCGACGATGGCGACGGCGCACTCGCCGCCGAGGAAGACGCATCGTTCGACCCGGACCCGCTCCGCCTCGAACCGTGATCCGGGCGCCGCGTCCTCCGGCACCGGCGGGCGGAAGTATCCGAGCCCCGTCGAGCCGCCCAGGTTCACGGCGCGAGACCCGGCGTCTTCGAAGCGGCAGCCGATGATCGCAACCTCCGAGCTTCCCCCCTTGGCCTGGATGCCCGACGACTGCTCGTGCCCCTCGACGCCGCGGAGCGTACACCCCTCGATCACCACGTCGTGGCAACCGACCAGGTCGATCGCGCTCCCGCCCCAGCCCTCGACCACGCATGATTCCAGGCGCACGCGCCGAAGGCCCGACAGCTTGATGCCGTCGGTGTTGCCGGCGGGGCCCGTGGCACGGACCGTGACCCGGCGCAGCGTGAGGTCGGCCTCCCAAGGGTCGCCGATCGTGCCGGAGCCGTCCTGGTCGTCGATGTTGATCCCGTTCTGCCGCGCGCCGGTGACGACGATGTCCTGGAGCACCAGGTGCCGCGGGCTCTGCAGCAGCAGGCCCGATCCCTCGGCCGCGATCTCCGCCGGGTGTTCGGCGTCCACGCCGCGGATCGTGATCGGCTCCCGCTCCGTCCCGCGCAGCGCCAAGAACGACGCGGGCCGGTGCGTGCCGGGCA
>CAYTAH010000050.1:0-27658 GCA_964435785.1 uncultured Phycisphaeraceae bacterium
GCAGTGCGACACGCCGCTGCACACCTGGCACGGCGACGCTTCCACCTCGTTCGGCGATGCGGTCGCATCGGCGGGCGATGTGGACGGCGACGGCGTGGCCGACGTGATCGTCGGGGCCGGCGACAGCGCGAGCGCCGGCGCCGCGTACGTGTTCTCCGGCGCTACCGGCGTTCTGCTCCACTCCTGGCACGTGGGGACCCGTGGAGCGGACGCGGCGCCCTGCGCTGTCGCCGGCGCGGGCGACGTGGACGGCGACGGTCTCGGCGACCTCATCGTCGGCGCCGCGCTCGACGATCACAACGGCCGCGAGCGCGGCAGCGCGTTCGTGTTCTCCGGTGCGACCGGTGCGATCCTCCATTCGTGGTACGGCAGCGGAAACGGGGCGAACTTCGGCAGTGCGGTCAGCGGGGCGGGCGATATCGACGCCGACGGGTTTGACGACGTGATCGTCGGCGCGCGATTCGACCAGGACGTCGGCGGCGCATTCCTGTTCTCGGGCAGAACCGGCACGATCCTCCGGGCGTGGCACGGCCAGTTCGACAGCGGGCAGTTCGGCTGCTCCGTCTGTGCGCCCGGAGACATGGACGGCGACGGCGTCGGCGACCTGGCGGTCGGGGCCGTGCACCACGGCACGCGCTTCCAGGGCGGCGCGTTCGCTTTCTCCGGCGCGACCGGCGCCCTCCTCCACTCGTGGGAAGGCGACAGCGCCTGGGACCACTTCGGCTGCTCGGTCGGCGCGGCGGGTGACGCGGACGGCGACGGGCGCGCCGACGTGATCGTCGGGGCGAGGCACGACGGCCTGTTCGACGAGGGGAGCGCGTACGTCTTCTCAGGGGCCACGGGGGCCGCGATCCACTCCTGGCGGGGCGGCTGGAACTGGGGCCACTTCGGCTGCTCGGTCGGAGGAATGGGCGATGCGGACGGCGACGGGGTCGGCGACATCGTCGTCGGGGCCGAGCAGGACGGCGACAACGGAGGTCATGAAGGGAGTGTGTACCTGCTCTCCGGCGCCACCGGCGCACTGCTGCACGGATGGATCGGCGTCCCCGGTGCGTGCGGCCGTTCGGTGGCCGGGGCGGGCGACCTCGACGGCGATCGCTCCGGCGACGTGCTCGTCGGCGCCCCGCTGGACGACAGCAACGGACCGGTCTCGGGCTGCGTGTACGCGTTCACGATGCGATGCCGCTGCCCCGCGGACTTCGACGGGAACGGGGCGGTCGACACGCGCGACGTGATCACCTTCCTGAACTCCTGGGCCGCGAGGGACGGCTCTGCGGACTTCGACGCAAACGGCGTCATCGACACGCGCGACCTGATCGGCTTCCTGAACGCATGGAGCGCCGGCTGCTGACGCGCCCTCCGGCCGTCGGGCCAAGCGCCGCGGGAAGGGCTTGGTCCGGACCGCCTCGCGATGTATCGTGACCGGATCCGGGGCGTGCCGCCCCGCACCCGCCGCGAGAAGGAGACACAGGCATGGCCGAAGCCGCCCCGCTCCACCCCGCCGCCCGCGCCCTCGTCGCCGAGCGCTGGGACGCCGCATGGTCCGAGGGTCTCTGGGCCGCGTCGTGGTCCAAGTCCATCGAGGGCCTGACCGCGCCCCAGGCCGCGTGGTCTCCGGCGCCCGGCAGACACTCGATCTGGCAGATCGTCCTGCACATGGTGTTCTGGCGCGAGAGCTACCTCAAGCGTCTCGAGACCGGGGAGAAGCACACCGAGGACGAGTACAAGCGCCTGAATTACCCCGAGATCACCGACGTCTCCGAGGGTGCGTGGGCCGAGGCGCGCCGGCGCCTCGCGGACACGCAGGCGCGCGTCGGCGCGGGCCTGCGCAACCCCGACGCGAAGCACGACGTCCTCACCTACTTCTTGCCGCACGACAGCTACCACATGGGCCAGATCAACTACCTCAGGGCGATGCAGGGGCTGAAGTTCATCGAGTGACGCCCGCGCGACGTCGGCGGCGTCGCCAAGCGCGCGGGGCCCCTCGCGCCTCGGCGGGGGATGGGAAATGTTCGCGGGCTCTTGCGCTTCCCTCTATTTCAAGACAATAATATCTTGATTTAACGCCCCCCGCGCGGTACAAATGCCTCTGCTCGTCCGGGGGCCGAGAGGGATCAAACGATGGAATACCGAGTCATCAGCGTTCTCGGCGTCCTCGCCGCGTGCGGCGTGGCGGGCGCGCAGGTCTACCCCACCACCCCAGACTGGGTCTCCTCCGAGCCCCGCTACGGCACCGGGCTCGCGCTGGTGGACCTCGACCTCGACGGGTGGGTCGATCTCGTCGTCGCCAACGGCAACGACATGCGCCAGGAGCGCGTCGAGGTCTACTACAACAACGGCGACGGGACCTTCCCCACGACGAGCGACTGGCAGTCGGCGGACACCGCGTACAACGGACACCTCGACGTCGCGGATGTGAACGGCGACGGGTATCCCGACGTCGCGGTGGCGGTGCTGGGCAACGGGAGCATCTTCGGCCCGGCCGCGAAGCTGTATCTCAACAACGGCGGCACGCTCTCGAGCAACCCGGACTGGATCTCGTCGGAGACGATGCCGGCATTCGGCGCCTCGTTCGGCGACATGAACGGCGACGGCAGGCCCGACCTGGCGGTGGCCACCGGCTGGGCGTACGGCTCGCCGCACCGCTTCCGCAATGTCGTCTACCTCAACACCGGCTCGGAGCTCGCGCCCTCGGCGAGCTGGCAGTCGGACGATTCGTGGGACACGCAGGGGGCGATCTGGGTCGACGCCGACGACGACGGCTGGCTCGACCTCGCCCTCGCGGCCTCGGCGACACGCTCGCTGGTCTACCGCAACGCCGGCGGCGTGCTCGAGACCACGCCGAGCTGGACGAACGAAAGCACGGCGCAGGACGCGATCATGCTCGCCGTCGGCGACGTCACGGGCGACGGGCTGCGCGATCTGATCATCACGGACAACACGCAGCTCGGCGGGTCGGGACGCTTCCGGCAGTACGACGGCCTCCCCCAGGGCTTCTTCACGCAGAACTACCAGTGGAGCTACTACGAGGGCTACGGCTCGGCGGTGGCGCTCGCCGACGTGGACGCCGACGGCGACCTCGACCTCGCCACCGGCGGCTGGTGGGACTACACCCGCCTCTTCGAGAACACGGGCACGGGCTTCGGCGCCGCCCACGCGTGGCGCAGCAATGGCACGACCGTCGTCGAGAAGATCTGCTTCGCCGACGTGGACAAGGACGGTCTCACGATCGTCTCCGAGACGTTCACGGACCCGACGCGCCGGCTCTGTTACCTGCGCCACCAGCCGGTGCAGCACGTGCTCTCGGTCGTGTGCGACGGTGTGGCGCTCGGCGCGGGCGAGTACACCTTCGGCTACCAGGAGGGTTGGCTTTCGGTCGCGTCGCCGCCGGTCGCGGAGCTTGTCGTCACCTACGCCTACAGCCAGCGCCCGGACATGGCGGTCGCCAACTGGGACCCCGAGAACGGTGAGCAGCTCTACTACAACCAGCTCGGCCCGATCTGCCGCGCCGACTTCAACGGCGACGGCGACGTGAACACGCTGGACGTGCTCGCCTTCCTCAACGCCTGGGCGGGCGGCGACCCGGCCGCGGACTGCGACGGCAACGGGGTCATCGACACGCGCGATGTGCTGTGCTTCCTGAACCTGTGGAGCGACGGCTGCTGAGAGCGCTCCCGGCGCGCGCTCAGTCGCCCGCCGGCACGAGCCTGATCACCTTGTCGGGGCCATTGAGGACGACGTAGACGGCGCCGTCGGGGCCGCAGACGACGTCGCGCACGCGCCCCATGCCGTGGAGCAGCTCCTCGCGCTCAACCACGCGGTGCCCGCCGGGGCTTGAGGAGTCCGGCTCGAGCCTGAAGCGGTCGAGGTTGGCCCCGCTCAGGCCGCCGGCGACCAGGTCGTTGCGCCATCGGGGGAAGGCCTCGCCCCCCGTGCCCCCGCGCACGACGTCGAGCCCGCACGCGCCCACGGAGGGCAGCCAGATTGCCGTCGGCATCGCGATCTCCGCGCCCGGCGCCGAGACATCGGGGAAGGGCGTCGCCAGCGGGTCGCCGCTGTAGTTGATGCCGAAGGAGACCCGCGGCCAGCCGTAGTTCCGCCCCGGCTCGACGAGGTTGATCTCGTCTCCCCCGCGCGGCCCGTGCTCGCTGTCCCAGAGGTTCCCGTCGGCGTCCATCGCGAGGCCCTGCGGGTTGCGGTGGCCGTACGACCAGATCGAGCCGTAGACGCCGGGCTCGGCCTGCGCCCGCTCGACGAATGGGTTGTCGGTCGGGACGGTGCCCGAGTCCCAGAGGCGGTGGATCTTGCCGTTGGGGCGCGTGAGGTCCTGGGCGTGCGGCCCCATGCCCCGCTCCCCGATCGGGAAGAAGAGGTAGTGCGTGGCCCCGCCGGGGCCGGCCTCGCCCGCGGGCACGAAGACGAGCCGGCAGCCGAAGTGGATGTCCGACGGGACGTAGTCGTCGTGATCCGCCTCGAAGACGGTCTGCTCATCGGTCCAGCGCCCGCGGGTGATGCGCCCGCGCACGATCTTGGTCATGCCCGGCGAGCGGTCGTCGCGCTCGAGCTTGTCGGAGAACGAGAGGTAGACCCAGCCGTTCTCCTCGTAGCGGGGGTGCGGCGCAACGTCCATGAGCCCCCCCTGCCCCCGGTGGCGGACCTGCGGCGTGCCGCGAACCTCGATCACCCGCCCGTCGGGCATGCGCATCTGCAGCGTGCCCGGCCGGTTGGCGACGAGCATCGCGCCGTCGGGCAGGAAGTCCACCGACCACGGCGTGCTGAGCCCCTCCGCGAGCACGGTCTCGAGGCGGAAGTCGTGGTGCTGCGCGCGATAGACGCCCCCGGCGTCGGGCGTCGGCGATCCCTCCCGCTCACGCCGTGCCCGGGCCTGCAGCTCGCGGACGTGGACGACCAGCGCCCACATCTGCGCGTCCTTCATCGGCTGGGCGAAGCCCTCGAGACCCTCGGCCTCGTGCCCGTTTCTGATGGAGTCGAAGTACGCGCGGTGCGAGCGGCCGACGACCTCGCCCTCGAGCAGCGTGGCGGTCTCCCCGACGCCCTGGCCGCGATCGCCGTGACACGACGCACAGTTGTTCGCCCACAGCTCATCGATGCGCTGCGCGGCGCACTCGAGTGAGATTGCCGACAAACCGACGCCGACCGCCACGCACGCCAGGGCTCTTCGCATCACGCACCTCCCGAGCCACGAGTGTAGCGGTCGGAGGAGCGGAGGCTCCGCCCGGCGGCGGGGGCCGCGATCGCCCGCCGCTCCGGCCCGGCGCGGCCCTGTTGCCGCTCCCTCGGGCCGGAGGTAGGCTCAGCCATGCGGACGGCTCTCCCCGCGCTCCTCGCCGCCTGTGCCGCGGCGGCCGCTCAAGGCCCCGTCGAGCGCGACGCGGCGTGGGAGGCAGTCTTCGCACGCCCGTCCGGCTGGAACGGCGGCGACATCGCGCACGCGATCGCGCTGCCCGGCGGGCGCACGCTCTGGCTCTTCGGCGATTCGATCATCGGACCGGTCGAGGACGGCGCGCGCGTCGGTGGCTCGGTGATGGTGCGCAGCGCGATCGCGTGGCACGCGACGCCCGACGCGGGCGCGCTCCCCGAGCACATCGAGTTCGCTATCCCCGACGCGGGGCACGACGTCGCCGTCGCCGACTGGACCCGCCCGACGCCGGGGCTCTGGCCCGAGGGGGCGTGGTACTGGCTGATGGGCGACGGCGCGGCCGTCGTTGGCGCGGACGGCGAGCGTGGCTTCGTCCTCTTCGCGACGGCGATCGGCCCGAGCGGCAACCCCGAGGGCATGTGGAACTTCCGGCGCATCGGCGGCGCGATCATCGTGATCGAGAACCCCGCCGACGCGCCGGACCGCTGGCGCGCCGAGCAGCGCGTCAACCCGATCGTCGATGAGTCGGCCCGGTTCGGCGAACCCGCGAGGCCGGGCGAGAACTGGGGCCTGGCGATCGTCGCCTGGCCGCCGGACGCCGACGCCGGGACGCGCACGCTCCATGTGTACGGCGTGCGCGCCGACGCGCCGGGGGACAACTCCCTTCTGGTCGCCCGCTGCACCGAGGCGGATCTCGCGGCCCCCTCGCGCTGGCGGTTCTTCGATGGCCGGTCGTGGAGCGCGGATCGTGCCGATGCAACCCCCATCGCGACGGGTCTCGTCGACGAGTTCACGATCCAGCCCCTCCGGCGCCAGGGACGCGACGAGCTGATCCTGATCCAGAGCGAGCCGATGCTCGGCCAACACGTCCTCGCCCGCGCCGCCGCGTCGCCCGAGGGGCCCTGGTCGGAGCCGGCCCGCGTCTACGAGGTGCCCGAGCCGGGGGCGGACGAACGGCTCCTGACCTACGCCGCCAAGGGCCACGCCCACCTGTCTCGCGAGGGCGAGCTGCTCGTGAGCTACGCGATCAACTCCACCGACTTCGGGCAGATCTTCCGGGACAGCTCCCTCTACCGGCCGCGCTTTGTCCGCGTCCCGACCGCGGCGCTCCCCGCCGCTCCCTGACGCGCCGGGCCCTGGATGCCGCCTTTCTTCGGACGATGACGCTCCCCGGGCGACGAGCGTTCAATCCGCGCGCTCGAACCGGAGCAGCTCGCCGCCATCCGCGTCCGTCAGGACGAGCGACCCGGTATCCATGCGGAATGCTCTCGCCCCGCCCAGAGCCCCAAAGAACCGCTGCTCGAGGTCCATCGCCTCCGGCGGCCCGGCCATGAGCGTGCTCATCTGCGGGCTCATGACGAACTCGCCGGCGTCGAGCCGATCAGCGTCGATCTCGGCGCCCCACGAGTTCACGCCGCCGAAGCCGCCGACCCGCCCGCCCTCCTCGATCCGCATCGTCGGCGCCCGCGGCGTGGCCGCGAGATCCATGGCCTCGCCACGGATCGAGCGGAGCTCCCACGTGCCGAGCACCGTCCCTCGCGACGCCGGCGGAACCTCGCTCCGTCCGCCCGAGGGGGCATCATTGTTCACGTTGCACCCGCCGAGCGGGCAGACTCCCGCGCCCATCACCGCGGTAACCAGCGCGATCAGACGCATGGTGCACCTCCAGCCTCGACCCCGACCGACTCTAGCGCTCACCCCAGATCTGGGCGAACGGCCGCTGAAACCCACCAGACTTGGGAGCTTGTGCGCGGCGTCCCAACCAATTCCCGGAACGAGCTTCACCCCAGCGCCGCGGAACGGTATGCTCGCTCCTGCTCACCGCCCGGGACCGCGGAGGGGGCGGCGGGCGCGCTCGTGCCCTCCGCATCGGGGATCGTGCAAAGGGGGACTCCCATGGGTCGTCTCGCGGGCATCGTCGTCGCGCTGATCGTCGCCGGTCTTGTGCTGGGGTACAAGTTCACGCAACGCTCGGACTACGGGGAGGAGATCCGCCTGCAGGTCATGCAGTCGATCGAGAAGCTGCCCGACTACGACACCCACGCCTCGCTCTACAACTCCTGGTTCGACGCGCACCACGAAGCCCTGTACAAGAAGCACTACCACATCGGCGGCCGGCGCTCCCGGAGCTGGTTCGACGGCGGCGCCTACCTCGACGAGCTGTTCACCGCCATGGCTGTCGACGCGGCGGGGGACGGCTACAAGCTCCAGGCCGAGAGCCTCCGCGCCCTGGGTGAGGAGATGTACTTTGACGAGTGACACGGCCGGCTTCCGCCGTCTCAGCGGGAACCGCCCTCGCCGAAGAGAGCCTGCTCGGCCCTCGCGGTGAGCCGTATCTCGCGCCGTACGCCGCCCGGGATCAGGCGCGGGCGCACCCGCACCTCCACCGGCTCGGCGCCGTCCCGGTGCACCCACACCGAGACCGGCTCGTCGGTCGGCTCGATCATGGTGAGGCCGAAGTCGAAGCGGGTGTCGACCGACGCACCGACGGAGACCTCGTCGCCGCGCGCGGGCGCCAGGCCGCCGATCACGTCGCCGATGCGGAAGCCCGCGCTCGCCGCCGGCCCCTCTGGGTCGATCTCGACGACGCGCCCGAAGCCGGCGCCCTCCTCCGTGCGCAGACCGATGGAGGCCAGTTGCGCGGGGGTGTCCCGCTCCTCGAAGCCCAACGCCAGAAGCGCCTCGCGCACGCTCGGCGCCTCCAAGCCGGAGATGTGCCGGCGCTCGAACTCCGCGAGCCCCATCGCGCGCACGCGCTCGACGATGCTCTCGGTCGAGTAGCGCTGCTCGCCCGATTCCATCATGGCCCGCACCATCGCCGGCAATCCCGGACGCCCTGCGCTCCGCAGCTCCGCGTCCAGTGCGAAGGCGAGCACGGCCCCGCCCTTGTACGCCATCGTCTCGTACGGGCCGTCGCCGTCGCGCCACCCGATCGAGGGGTCGGCGAACGCGGCCGCGCCGAACGCCGAGCCACGAGCGTCGGTCTCGATCTCCAGCATCCGCGTCGCCAGCCACTCGCGGGGCAGCACGCCGCACGCGGCCCCGTGCCACAGCGAGAGATACTCCGTGAAACCCTCCTTAAACCACACCGTCCGCTCGCTCTCGGCCTCGCGAAGCACATGCCCGAGCCAGATGTGGAACAGCTCGTGGCAGACGAGGTGGCGGTAGTAGGGGGAGTCGAGCAGCCATGCCGGCGATCCCTCGGGAAGCCCGACGACGAGGCCGTGATCGGTGAGATACCCGCCGCCGGTCGTCCCGGTGATGCACACGCGCACCGGCTCCGGCGGGGGGCGCCCGAGCGCGCGCGTCACGTGCTCGACGAAGGGCGCAGCCACGCGCAGCAGCTTCTCGGCGCCCCCGTCGCCCGCGGCGAACTGGAACACCTCGCACGCGACGCCGCCCGCCTCGGCGAGCCGGACGTCGACGGGGCGCCCGATCGCGAAGAGCGCGTTCTCGCCCGCGCCCGGCAGTGCCGAGGTCTGGCGACCCTCCGAGCCGCCCGCCCAGCCGGTGAAGACCGTCCACGCCTCGGGCCCCTCCACCGTGATGCCGGCGGAGGTCTCCGCGGGACGGCCGTCCGCATAGAGGCGCGCGATGGTGTTCGCCAGCGCGCCGACCGCGTAGGTCTCCGACGCCGCAGGGAGAATCGTCCGCTCCCGCTGCTCGGGGCTGCCGATCTCCAGCAGCGGGATGGTGTACGTGACGCGCAGAGCGCCGTCCCACTCCGCCGGCGCGAGCACCGGGAACGCCGTCCCTTCGCGCGGACCCAGGGGCGGGTCCGCGCGGACCACCCCCACGTACGCTCCCCCCATCTCCGGCCAGCCGCCCCAGCCGTCGAGCACGAGCGCCCAGCGAGCCTGCGCCGAAAGCCCGGAAGCGACCACGGCGATTTCAAGGCGCGGAGACCCTTCCGGCTCGTACCGAACCGTGTATTCGCACCGCGCCTGCCCCCACGCCGCTGCTGCGCTCGCGATTATCGCCAGCGCGCCGAGCGTCCTGAGAGCGGACCCGTTCCCAATGTGTCGGAGTCGCCCGCTCACGCCGCACCCCGCCCCCTCCGGAACGACACCCAGTAGAGCACGCACGCCACGCCGATCCAGGCCGCCCCGGCCAGTGCGCCGACCCGCACCTCTTCCGCGAGGAACGACCCGGCCACCAGCGCAAGCTCCCCCAGCACGAAGAGCGCCGGCACGAAGGGATACCCGAGCACACGCAGCGGGGTTGCACCGTTCGCCCCGGGGTCCCGCCCCGAACGCCGGCGCAGCACGAAGAACGCCGCCCCGGTCAGGCCGAAGAAGACCCCGTCGATGAGGACCACGCCCGTGAGCAGCCGGTCGATCGGCGTCTCCTCCGCCCCCGTGAGCCGCTCGAACGCCAGATCCGCGAGCAGCAGCACCGCCGCCATCGCCGAGAGCAGCACGATCGCGGCCACGGGCGTGCCGAACCGCCGCCCGAGCCGACCGAAGGCCCCGAAGAACTGCCCCTCCCGCGCCATCCCGTACACCAGCCGCGGGCCGGAGAGCAGCTGCGCGTTGAGCACACCGAACGCCGAGACCGCCACGGCCGCGGCGATGAGCCTGCGCCCGACGCCCGGCAGCACCACCGCCGTCGCGTCCGCGGCGAGAGCCTCGCTGGCCGCCACGCCGTGGTCGCCGAGCAGCCGCAGGTACGCCCAATTCACGAGGAGGTACACGACAACGACGAGCACGACCCCGCCGACGATCGCGCGGGGCAGCGTCCTCCGGGGCTCGCGCACCTCGCCCGAGATCCAGAGGGCGTGCTGCCAGCCGCCGTAGGCGAAGAAGGCGGGCACGAGCGCCGCCATCACGCCGGCGATCGCCACGCCGGCGTCGATCGGCGGGGCGTCGGGCGCCGGCGCCACGGGCGCCGGCGGTGCGCCCGGCGCCCAGAAGATCGCGAGCGCCGCCACCGCGAGCAGCGTCAGCACCTTGCTGAAAACGGTCACGTTCTGGATCGCCGCGCCCCAGCGCACCCCGAGCATGTTCGCGCCCGTCACGCCGAGCACCAGCAGCCCCGCCATCGAGAGCAGCTCGCCCCGGCCGAGCGCCTCGGGCCGCAGCCCCGCCGCGGCGGCGAGGTTCTGCGCGCAGACCACCGCGATGATCCCGATCGCCCCGGCCTGCACCGCCGTCGCGTTGCAGAAGACGAAGAGGAACGCCGGGAGCGGTCCGTAGGCGTCGCGGAGGATCTGGTACTGCGCGCCCTGCGCGTGGTAGCGGACGCCCAGTGCGCCGAACGTCAGCGCCCCGCACAGGGCGATCCCGCCGGCAACCGCCCAAGCGGTGAGCGCGAGCGCCCCCGTGTGCGTCAGCTTCACGACGCTCGACGGCGCGAAGAAGATCCCCACCCCGATGATCGCCCCGATCACCACGCACGAGGCGGAGATCGCCCCCAGCACCCGCGCCGGTTCGGGGGGAGGCGTGCTCTGCTCCACCGTCGTCATCCCGGCAGCCTACCGGCGGATGGTCAACCCCGTGCGCCCGCCACGGCTGGTGGCACCGGTGCCACTGGCGGCTTGTCCGCCAGTGTGTCGGTCCCGGTGCGCGACGCTGCGGTTCAGGCCGCCGGCTTCCTCCCCCCGCGCCCGCCCACGATCGCCGCCATCGCCGCCCCCGCCGCGAGCCACCCGACGCCCTGGTCGATCAGGCTCCCGATCACCATCCCGTCCGGGAACCCGTACCAGTTCCAGTACGAGACGTCGCACGTCAGCCACGCGAACACGCCAAGCCCGCACGCGACCCCGGCGCGCCCCGCGAACGCCAGCGGAAGCCAGCCCAGCACAAGCGCAACGATCCCCGCGCCCAGCACGTCCGCGCCCCACTCGGTCGCCAGCTGGCTCGGCGGCATGAGCTCCCGCGCCCCCGGCTCCACGATCAGCACGCCGCTCGGTCCCGTCTCCCACCTCTGCTGCCAGCGCTCCATCGCCTCCTCGGAGTCCTCACCGCCCATTCCCGGGAACATGTAGAACCCGCTCTCTCTCACGTGCTCCCGGATCACCGGAACGAACGCCTCCTCAGCGGGCAGCTCGCTGATCCCCATCTCGCCGACGGGCAGCACCATGTGCGAGAACGCGCCCCACGCGAACATCACCGTGCCTCCAACCAGCGCCGCGATCACGACCCGGATCGGTTTCATGGGAGTCCTCCTGGAAGGGTCCGCCCAGTGTACCGCCGGCTACACTCGACTCCCATGCCCCACGACTGGACCGCGCCCGTCACGCTTGAGGACGCAAACGTCCGGCTTGTCCCCCTCGCGCGCGAGCACGCCGATCCCCTCGCCCACGCCGCGTCCACGCCCGAGACCTTCCGCTACTTCTCCAGGGCCCCGCGCGAGATCTCGCCCGCAGGCATGGCCGAGTTCATCGACTTCCTCCTCGGACCGGCGCAGACCCAACCCTTCTGCGTCATCCACCGCGCCGACCAACGCCCCGTCGGCATCACCACCTACCTCGACATCCGCCCCGCCCACCGCGCCCTCGAGATCGGCTGGACCTGGTACGCCCCCGACCGCCGCGGCACGCGCACCAACCCCGCCTGCAAGCGCCTCCTCATGCAGCACGCCTTCGAGACGCTCGGGGCGATCCGCGTCTGCCTCAAGACCGACGAGCGCAATGCCCGCAGCCGCGCGGCCATCCTCAAGCTGGGGGCGAAGTTCGAGGGCATCCTGCGCGAGAACGTGATCATGTCCGACGGGTTCCGCCGGAGCACGGCGATGTACTCGGTGCTGGCCTCGGAGTGGGCGCAGGTGAAGCGGGGTCTGGAGACCAGGCTCTGACCCGGCCGGCAGCCGCGAGCCCGGACCCAGAGATCCAGGATGTTCTTGACCGGAATCGGACGGGCACCGTACACTGCCGGGCGTCCGGCCCCTCCACCGGCCCGTTGGACCCGAACCGACCTCCAGCAGAGCGGGGCGCGGGTGGCCGCGTAAGCGTGGGGCCGCGCGTGTTGGAGTCGGAGCATTGGGCGGGGCGAGCCCCCCCCTGCATGGAGAATCCGCGGCGGCCGATGCCGCCGCCCCGTCGAGCACCGATATGGACGCACGCCGCAACTCCGATGGAGCCGAGCCGCTGGCGGGGTGGACCGCGGAGTCTGACACCGCCGGCCGCTTGCCCACCGAGACGCAGATCCGGGCCCTGGTGAACTCCTTCTACGAGGTGGCGCGCCGCGACGATCTGCTGGGGCCGGTGTTCGAGGAGCACGTCGAGGACTGGTCGGTGCACATGCCGAAGCTCTATGCCTTCTGGTCCGCGGTGGTGCTGCGCACTGGCCGCTACTCGGGGCGCCCGATCGACGCGCACGAGGGCCTCGGCCTGACCCCGGCGCACTTTGCGCGGTGGCTCGCGCTGTGGGAGGACGCCGTGAAGCGCGTGATCCCTCCCGCCGCCCGCGGCGCGTTCACGCTCCCCGCCGGCCGAATGGGGGCGGCGATGTCGTCCCGTCTCTTCGAGCAGGGCGAATAGGCGCGAGAGGGTGGCCGAGGAAGAAACCCCCGGCCGTGCGCCGTCATGCTGTGAACGAATCGCCAGCGGGGCGGCATCCGCCCCGCTGGCATGCGGTCGCTCCGGTGAGGCCGGCGCTAGCGGCGGAAGACGCGGGGGTTGTCCGCGCCCACGTTCCACTCGCGGAACATGTGGTACATCCCCGGGTCACCGTAGTAGAAGTACACGCCCGAGACGTCTCGCATCAGGTCGCTCCACCCGCCGGCCCCGGGATTGCCGAATCGTTCCCAGCCCTTGGGCAGGCTGCGGCTCCACGAGGGGACGATGAAGTCGTAGCCGAACCAGCCGGCGTTGCCCGGCGCGGCCACCACCGGCGGCACGGGCTTCTCGCCCACCTTGTACGCGCCCCAATCGTCGGTGAAGTCGAACGGCGTGCCGTTGTCGTTCACGAGCAGGACCGCGAGCTTCTCGCTCGGCGTGCCGCCGCTGATGGCGAACGACTTGAGATCGACGCCGAGGGCGACCACGCCCCCGGCCGCGTAATCGCCCGTGAACTCCGAAGCGACGCCCGGCCCCGTGCTCAGGGCCGGGATCGCGCTGGCGACGAAGGGATCGTGGAGGAAGGCGTCGGGGTTGCCGCCGGCCGCCTCGATGAACTCGTTGCCGGTGCCGTACATCCAGCCGGCCTCGTTGGTGAAGTCCTCGAATGACTCGCTCGCCATCTCCGCGTCGGCGGGGATGACGGTGAACGTCATCGCCGAGCCGACGAAGAACGCCGTGCCCTGGATCGGACCTCCGCTCTGCGTCTCGATCACCATCTCGACGAGAGAGTGGGGGAAGCCGTCCGGCTGCCAGACAACTCCGTCGAGTTTGTCCGTGGAGAATGTGCCGCGGTGCATGCCGGGCCCAGCGCCGAAGCCCAGGTCCGACCCGAGGAGCGCGAACTGGCGCAGCTCGCCGTCCACCATCGCCTGCACCTCGACGCGCAGGTCGGAGGCGGGGGTCTGCCCATCGGTGTAGAAGTTGATGTCGAACTCGGTGCCGATGATCCGTGTGTCCGCCACCGGCCCAATCAGCGTCAGGTGGACGACCGCCCCGTCGCCCGAGAAGTGCCGCTTGCCCGGGAAGGGAACCCGGAACGAGGTGTCATCGCGCGGGGCAGCCGGGAGCGAAACCTGCGCCGACGCCGAGACGACCGCCGCGCCGAGAGCCGCGACGGCGGCCAGCCGAAAGCCGAGAGCTGTCATCATTCCGAGTCCTCCTGGGCGTCCCATGCCCCCTCCAGCGGCGCGAGGGATCGCCGACTGCCATGGTATCCAGGAAACTTCAGAGAATGAAGCGCATCCCGCCGCCACGCCACCTGGGTCCGCCCCCGAGTAGTCAGGGGTATGCTCGGCTCCCATGGGACATCTCCCCAGCCCGACCCCTGCCGCGATCTGCCCCCGCTGCGGCTACGACCAGTCCGGCATCATCGCCACGTGGCACTCGGCCTGCCCTCTGCGCGGCCTGTGCAGCGAGTGCGGCCTCGACTTCGAGTGGCGCCTCGTCCTCGGCCCCGAGGTCCTCGGTCCCCCCTGGTCGATCGAGCACGGCGCCCGTCTCTCCCTGCCGCGTGCGGCGGCGGCCATCCGCCGGGGAGTGAGCCAAGCCGGCCTGTGGCGGGAGTTCGAGCTGGCCTACTCGATACGGCGCGCCAGGCTCGTGCTCCTGCTCGTCGGCTCGCTCCTGGCCAACCACCTGCTGCTCGCGGCCATCCTCGCCGCCGGCCTGGCGATCGTCCGCGTGACCAGGGGCTGGGCCGCCTCTACGGCGCTCTCGCCCGAGATCTGGCTCTGGCCCTACGACGAGACCCTGCTCTGGCCCATCGGCGGGCGCCGCTCGCTGGACCTCGCCCTCGCACCGATCGTGATCCAGCTCTACCTGCCGCTGGTCATCCCGCCCCTCCTGCTGCTCGTCTTCGTCGAGACGATGTCGCGCGTCGGGGTGCGCCAGGCGCACCTGCTCCGCGGGGCCGCGTACATGGCGCCGTGCCTCCCCCCCGCATCGCTCGGCCTCATCGCGGGCTGGGTGCTGCTCGGCTGGCTCAGCACGACGACACTCGCCGCCACGCCGCTCGTGCTCGCGCCGCTCGGGATCGCCCTGGCCCTCGGCTGGCCCTTGCTCCAGACGCTCCGCTGGCGCGCGTTCATCGCGCGCTACCTCCGCCTGCCGCACGCGACGTGGATCGCGGCAAGCACCTTCGTCATCCTCATGCTGAGCATCGTGCTCGCGTCCCTCGCCCTCTTCATTCTGTCCGCCGGCTGAGGCCTCAGCCGGGCTCGATCTCCCGCACGCCGCCGTCCGGCCCCCTCCGGCCCGCATCGAGCAGCTCCCGGTCGATCGCCTCCATGGCGCCCAGCAGCCGGCGGCGCGCCGCCGCGGCGTGCGGGTTCCCCAGCTGGATCAGGCTGAAGAGGTGCCCGGCGTCGCCGCGCACCGTCTCGACCGTCTGCGCCAGCGCCCTGAAGCTCGGCGTGACGATGTCGCTCCCGCCCCCCGCGCCGATCTCGAGCATCGCCCTGGCGACGAAGAACGCCAGCGCGTGCGTCTCGGCCATGTGCCGGTCGTGCGCGTCGGCGTCCATCTCCGTCACCTCGCACCCGAGCCGCTCGTAGAGCCCCCGCGCCCGGCGCGCCGCGTCCGGATGCTGGTCGTTCGGGCACACCACCACGCGCAGCGGGCGCTCGCCGCGAGCGAGGCTCACCGGGCCGAAGAGCGGGTGCGTCGCGCACCAGGGGACCTCCCGCCCAAGCACAAGCGCCATCAACTCGCCGGGCCACAGCTTGACGCTCCCCACATCGAGCACCAGATGATCGGGCCCCAGCGCCGGACGCACCCCGCGCAGCGCCGCCTCCATCGCCGGCACCGGCACGCACAGCGCGATCACACGGCACCGCGCCGCGAGCGCCGCGGCGCTCGACGCCCCCGCCGGCGGGGCGGCGCCGGGGTCGAACGCGAGCCACCCCATCCGCGCGCCGTCCGCCAGATCGGCGAGCGCGCGCCCGAAATGCCCATACCCGAGAATCCCAAGCGGCGGATCATCGCGGCCGGCCGGCGTGCCCATCGCGACCCATCCTACCCGTGCGTCCGCCGGCGTGTAGACTGGCCGCGGACCCAAGGAGACAGACATGACCCGCCTGATCACGGCCGCCTCGCTCTCGCTCCTCCTCGGCGCCTGCGCCTCCGCCCCCGATCGCGACTACATGCAGCCCGACCGCCTCTACGCCGAGCTCGACACCACCAAGGGCGACATCGTCCTCGAGCTCGACCCCGCGCACGCCCCCATCTCCGTCGCCAACTTCCTCACCTACACCACCCGCGGCGACTACGACGGCACCATCTTCCACCGCGTCGTCCCCGGCTTCGTCATCCAGGGCGGCGGCCACGACCGCGACCTCACCGAGCTGCCCTCCGACCCGCCCATCGCCAACGAATGGCAGAACGGCCTCACGAACGTCCGCGGCTCGATCGGCATGGCCCGCGAGGCCGATCCCGACTCCGCCACACGCCAGTGGTACATCAACCTCGCCGACAACGAGCGCCTCGACACCGCCCGCGAGATCTCCGGCAACGCCGGCTACGCCGTCTTCGGGCGCGTCGTCGAGGGCATGGACGTCGTGGATGCCATCGCCGCCGTCGAAACCTACGACCAGGAGGGCGAGGGCGACGACGTCCTCCAGGACATCCCCGTCAAGCCCGTCGTCCTCCGTCGCGTGCGCATCATCGAGCCGTAGCACGCCTCGCGCGGCGCACGCGCCAAAGCAAGCACACCAATAGCTTCTTACCCTCTCACCCTCACCTTCTCACTGGGCACGTCCCCTCCTCGCACCGCCCCGTCAGCCGGTGCCGGTTCCGCGCAAACCACCGATACAGCGCATCAAAGACCGGCCGCAGCACCGGCCACCCCGTCGGCGCGATCAGCCACCCCTTCCCGACGCGCCGGTACGCCTCGCGAAACACCTCCATCGACGTCAGGACCCGCCCGTCCGGCGCCACCCCGTGGATCCTCGCGTCGATCTCGCGCAGCGTCAGCCCGTACGCCCCGGGGTCGAACCCCGGCTCGCGGTAGTCGACGAGTTCCAGCCGCCCCCGCCCCCTGTCGAGCCGGCGCAGCACCCGCGCCTCGCGCTGGCACAGCGGGCACTCCCCGTCGTAGAAGATCTTCAGCGCCTCGCCCATCAACGCCTCCCCCCGCGATCGTAGCTCGCGCCCGCCTTTACGAGCCCCGAGCGCAAGCTCGGGACGACCCTTCCCCCTTCGCGCTTGCCCCTCGGGCCTCGCCCATTGCCCATTGCCCATTGCCCACTGCCTCTTTGCCCCTTCGCTCATTTCTCCTACATTCTCCCCGTGCCCACCGCCCCCTCCTGCCCCCGCTGCGGCTACGACCTCTCCGGCGATATCGCCACCTGGGAGCGCAAGTGCCCCCTCGCCGGCCGCTGCCCCGAATGCGGCCTTAACTTCGAGTGGGCCCACGTCGTCAGCGACCAGCTCCGCCCGCCGCGCTGGTCGTTCGAGCACGCGAGCGCCTTATGGCCGACGCGCCTTGGAGCCGCCTGGATCGCGGCGCTGTGGCCGGCTCGCTGTTGGCGTAATCTGCGGTTGGAGCATCGGGTCATGCCGCGGCGTCTCATGGCGTCGATGCTGGTCATGCTTGTCGGACTATGGATGACGGCCGGGATGTCGTTCTCTCTGGCTGTAGCGGCCGACGATCTGCGTTGGCGGGGTTGGCGGGTCATTGGCGGCGTGATGACGCCGCCGGCGGGCAAGCCAGCGGGATTGCTCGAGACCATTTGGACGCAGTATCGGGATGTGCTCTTCTCCCCGTTTGTAAACGTGGAGACGTCTCCATTCCGGCTCTGGCGGGGACCGGCTGCCGGCGCTTGGGCTGCGACGCTCTTCGTCGGCGGAATCGTCATGCCGATCGCATTCCTGTTGCTGCCCCAGACATTCGGCCGGACCCGGGTGCGACGCGTGCACCTGCTGAGAGGGATGGCATACACCTTCGTCGGGACATGGTTGGCTCTCCTTCTTGGCATGATCTGCCTCGCATACGTGTATGGCTCTGGCGATGAGCTCGCCTACGGATGGTGCTTTACGGCCATCGGTTTGATTTGGTCTGTGGTGTCGTGGCGATGGGTCGTGTGCGACTACCTGCGACTACCCCAGCCCAAACGAGTCTGGCTCGCGATGTGCACGATCGGCTTGCTCTCCGGGGCGGTCGCCGGAGCCATCCTACTGCCGGGGGAAATGCACCTATACCACTGGACCTGGCGGCTGTAGCACGACGGGAGTGGCTGCCCTTACACTCTCCACGCATGGCCACGGACAGGCTCATCTCCGCCCAGCCCCAGCCCGCCGACCAGGAGTGGTCCGGCCCCTCCCTCCGCCCCGACTCAATCGAGGAGTACGTCGGCCAGGCCGACCTCATCGAGAAGCTCTCGATCGCCATCGAGGCCGCGAAGGCCCGCGCCCTCGCACCCGCCGCCGCCGACGCGCCCCGCCGCTGCGAGCCCATGGAGCACGTCCTCCTCCACGGCCCGCCCGGCCTGGGCAAGACCACCCTCGCCCACGTCATCGCCCGCGAGATGGGCACCAAGCTCTCCACCACCAGCGGCCCGGCCCTCGCCCGGGGCAACGACCTTGTCGCCGCACTCACCCGCCTCCAGCAGGGCGACGTGCTCTTCATCGACGAGATCCACCGCCTCCCCATCGCCGTCGAGGAGTTCATCTACCCCGCCATGGAGGACTTCAAGATCGACGTGACCATCGACACCGGCATGCACGCCCGCACCGTCCAGATCAGGTGCAAGCCCTTCACCCTCATCGGCGCCACCACCCGTGCGGGCCTCCTCAGCGCGCCGCTCCGCTCCCGCTTCGGCATCACCCACCACCTCCGCTACTACGACGAGGCCGAGCTGCACGTCATCCTCGCCCGCTCCTGCCGCGTGCTCGGCCTCGCGGCGGTGGGGGAGGAGTGCCTCGCCGCCATCGCCTCGCGCTCTCGCGGCACGCCGCGCATCGCCAACCGCCTCCTCCGGCGCGTCCGCGACTACGCCCAGGTGCGTGCGAACGGCGTCGTCAGCCGCGAGCTCGTCGAGACCGCCCTCGCCCTCGAAGGGGTCGACCAGCTCGGCCTCGACGAGATCGACCGCGCCTACCTGCGCACCATCGCCACCGTCTACGACGGCGGCCCCGTCGGCCTCGAGACCGTCGCCGCCACCATGAACGAGGACGCCGGCACCCTCGAGGACGTCGTCGAGCCCTACCTCCTCCAGATCGGCTTTCTCGCCCGCACCCGCCGCGGGCGCATGCTCACACGCGCAGGCGCCGCCCACCTGGGCGTGCCCTTCAAGGCTGTAGCGGGGGAGTCCGCCCTCGAGCTGTTCGACGAGTGAAGGCGTCAAGGCGCCGAGGCACCAAGGCATCAAGGCACCAAGGCATCAAGAGAAGGTGCGGGCACGCGCGCAGTGCGACGACCTCAATGATCCCGCATCCCGCACTCGATGCCTCGATGCCTCGATGCCTCGATGCCTCGATGCCTTCTCCCCCTACTTCTTCTGCGGCTGCAGCGAATCCGCCGCGTCCTTCGGCAGGTACAGGATGCACTGGCAGTTCGAGCACACCGTCAGCTTGCCCCCCAGCAGCGAGATCGAGACCTCCATCGGCAGGCTCATCATGCACGCGCCGCAGTTGTACTCGTGCCGCCTCCGGTCGGTGATCTCCACCGGCGCCATCGCCTCGTCCTCACGCAGCTCCCGCAGCCGCTCGTAGTGGGCCAGCACGTCCCCCGGCACCTCCGCCGCGGCCCTCGTCCGCTCGGCCTGCAGCTCGCCCAGCCGCTCGGCGATCTCCGACCGCCGCGCCTCGCACTCCGCCGCCGCGACCTCTCGCATGCGCTCCCGCTCGGCCCTCGCCTCCTCGAGCCTGGCCAGCTGGGCCTTGAGCTCGTCGGCCTTGGTCATCTGGCCGAGCGCCTCCTCCTCGACCTTGCCCTTGTCGGCCTTGAGCAGGTTGATCTCGGTGAGGAACGCCTTGTATTCCTTGTTCGTCCGCGCCTGGTTCATCTGCTCGCGCAGGTGCTCGATCCGCTCGTCGGTCCCCTTGATGTCGAGCTCCTGGTTGGCCACCGCCGCCGCGATCTGCTTGCCCTGCGCCGCGAGGGCGTTCCGCTTGGTCTCCAAGCCCTGGAGCTGCTTGCTCTGCTCGGCGAGGAACCGCTCCGCCGCGTGGAGCCTGGACTGCAATCCTGCGAGTTGAAGGTCGAGCTGATACACCCGCAGCAAACGGTTGGTCACGTCCATCGAGCACTCCGAGGCACGGTTGAATGATGCAAGTGTACGCCGCGAGCGCGCCCACCGGCGGACCGTGCGCGGGCCTGGGTATCGACACCCCTCCCCGCCCCGATCACCCGGCCGCCGAGAGCGTGAGCACCCAGTACGCCGCCGGAAACACCAGCAGAGGCGAATCCAGCACGTCGATCAGCCCCCCCATCCCGGGAAGGGCCGACCCTGAGTCCTTCACCCCCACGTCCCGCTTGAGCATGCTCGCCATCAGGTCGCCGGACTGCCCGACCAGCGCGAACAGAACCCCCGCGAACCCGCCCACCGCCACCGACGGGCCGTCCTCGACCCCCGCGTCCCCGAGCAGCCACGCCCCCAGGGCGCCCACCGCCGCCGCCGCCACGACGCCCCCCGCAAGCCCCTCCTGTGTCTTCCCCGGGCTCAGCCACGGGATCAGCTTGTGCCGCCCGATCGCCCGCCCCGTGAAGTACGCGCCCATGTCGCACGACTTGGTCACGATCAGCACCCACAGCACCGTCCACGCCGAGTGGTCCCGCCGGATCGCGAGCAGGAAGCCGAACATCAGCCCCAGATAGACGAACGCCAGCAGCGTCCCCCCCGTCGCCGCGATGATCCCCTCCACGCTCTGGTGGCGCGAGAGGAAGACCATCGACCCGAACAGCACCGCGGCCGCCGCAGTCGCGACCACCGCGACCGCCTCCACCGCCGGGGTGTCCTCGGGCACGAGGCACGAGACCGCCAGCCCGATGAGCGCCGCCGCGCACGCGGCGCGCCGTGACGCAGCGATCCCCTTGCGCCGCAGCATGTCCGAGAGCTCCAGCGCCGCGAGGAAGCTGATCGGCACCACCACCGCGAAAATCACCGTTCCCGGGGGGAAGGTCGCCCGACCGAAGAGGTCGGCCAGCGACGCCGGGAGCGCCACCCCGTCCAGCCACTCGTCGAGCGCGAGCCCCACGATCAGCCCGAGGATCAGCACCGACCCGACGACGAGGCGTTTCCGCAGCACGCGGACACTTTAACGAGCGCCGTCCCCCCCGTCCGCCTCCTGACGCCCGCCGAACCGACGCTCGCGCGACGCGAACGCACGGATCGCCCCCCGGAACTCCTCCACCCCGAAGTCGGGCCAGAGCACCTCCGAGACGTACAGCTCCGCGTAGCTGATCTGCCAGAGAAGGAAGTTCGAGAGGCGCATCTCGCCCGCCGTTCGGATCAGCAGGTCCGGCTCGGGAAGCCCCGCCGTGTCCAGCTCCGCCGCGATCGCCGCCTCGTCGATCTCCGACGCGCGCAGCTCCCCGCGCTCCACCCGCCCGGCCACCCTGCGCACCGCGTCGGTCATCTCCGCGCGCGAGCCGTAGTTGATCGCCAGGCACAGCGTCGGCCCCACCACGTTGCTCGTCGCCTCGACCAGCTCGCCCAGCGCCGATCGCACCGGCGCCGGCAGCTCGTGCACCCGCCCGATCACCCGCACGCGGATCCCCTCGCGCAGCAGCCCCTCCCGCTCGCTCCGGCAATAGGCCACGCACAGCTCCATCAGCGCGTCGATCTCCTCCCGCGGCCGCTTCCAGTTCTCGCTCGAGAACGAGTACAGCGTCAGCGCCTCCACGCCGAGCCGCCCGCACTCCTCCACGATCCGCCGCACCGTCTCGCCCCCCTGCCGGTGCCCGGCCGCGTGCGGCAGGCCCCGACGACGCGCCCAACGCCCGTTCCCGTCCATGATGATCGCCACGTGACGTGGGATCCGCGACGGCGGCACGTCGGGCAGGTACGCCACCGGATCCGCCCGCGGCGTGAGCCGGCGCATCCGCTCCAGCGCCGCCGCGTCGAGCCCCGAGAGCGTCCCGCTGTCCGTGCCCTGCTCCATCGGTCCTCCGCCGCCGACTCTACACGCCCCGCCCCGCGCCGGTTCACCCGCCCCCGCCCTGCGCCCCCGCCCGCCGGGTCATTCCTGGGCCGCGCGACCCCGGCGTTTCGCGCCCCCTCACCAGTCCTCCCCGGGGCCGCGGATCGCCCCCACCAGGTCCGCGCGATCGTCCGTCCATGGCCGCGCCGCCGGCCCGACCCGCTCCCATCGCACGTCCCGCCCGAGCACCCCGAAGTCCGCCCGGTCACGGGCCGCGAGCAGCCACTCGCTCGCGAACCGCCCCGACGTCTCCTGGTCCTCGGCGATCTGCGGGTCGTTGCGGACCTGCGTCGTGAGCCCCGCCGCCTCGCACGCCGCCACCGCCAGCGGGGCCAGCCCCAGGTGCCTGTTGGAGAGGTGCATCAGGAGCACCCCGCCCCGGGCGAGCTTGTCCGCGTACAGCTCCACCGCCTCGAGCGTGAGCAGGTGCACGGGGATCGCGTCCGAGCTGAACGCGTCGAGCACGATCATGTCGTACGCCCCGTCCGCCTCGCGCGCGAGCATCAGCCGCCCGTCCCCCACGATGAACCTGACCTCCGCCGCGCTCCCGGCGACGAACGTGAACCACTCCGGCCTCGACGCGATCTCCACGACCAGCGGGTCGATCTCGAAGAAGTCGAGCCGCTGCCCCTCGCGCCCGTACGCCGCGAGCGACCCCGCCCCCAGGCCCACGAACGCCACGCGCCCCAGCCGCTCGCCCAGCGTCGCGAACACCGACCCCGCCGGCCCCAGGCGGCTGTAGTACGCCAGCGGCTCGCCCCGCACCGCCGGGTCCAGCGACTCGATCCCGTGCACCGTCGTCCCGTGCGCCAGCACGCGGAACCGCCCCGTCGGGTCGAGACCCACCGTGTGCACCCCGTAGAACGTCCGCGCGCGGAACTCCACCGTCGAGGGGTCCGGCGCCAGCGCATCGCCCGCGAAGACCGCCAGCGTCGCCGCCGTGAACACCCACCGCCACCGCGAGAGCACGAACAGCCCCAGCGCCGGCAGCCCGATCGTCAGCAGCAGGTGCCCCTCCCCAGAGCCGATCCCCTGCCCCGGCGCCAGCCGCCCGCTCGCCCACACCCACCCCGCCAGCGCCGCCGGCGCGAGCCACACCGCGAGCCACGCGCCCCTCAGCGACCGCCCCGCCGCCAGCCCCAGCCCCGCCAGCCCGATCGCCAGCGGGTACTCGTGCAGCCGCGTGAAGACGACCGGCGCGACCAGCGTGTTGAACACGCCCCCCAGCGCCCCGCCTACGCCGAGGCACAGGTAGAACTCCGTCAGGCGCTCCACCGGCGGCCGCAGCTCCCGCACGCGCCCGTGGCACAGCGCCCCGGCGCACGCCAGCACCAGGAGGTGCAGCGTCACGATCGCGACCAGCGGCTGGCGCGCGTCCATCAGGAACGCCACCACCACCGCCGTCGCCACGATCGGCCACAGCCGGGCCGCGATCCGCGTCACCGACCCGCCCGCCCGCGAGAACGCCCCGATGAACGTCAGCAGGTACACCGACAGCGGCACCACCCAGAGCAGCGGCACCGCCGCAAGGTCCGTCGAGATGTACTGCGTCACCCCCAGCAGCAGGCTCGAGGGCACGAACGCGAGAAACACCCACCACCCCCGCTCGCGCCACACTGACTTGACGAGCCCCGAGCGCAAGCTCGGGCTTCCCGCCTCTACGCCCCCCGAGCGCAAGCTCGGGCTGCCTTCACCCGCCCCCGCGACGCCCGAGCGCAAGCTCGGGCTTCTCTCCTCCTCTGCCCCCGCCGCGCGCTCACGCCCCTTCCCCCCGAGCACCAGCATCACCGCACCCGCCGCGACCGTCGCAACCGCGAACCCGACGAACCCTCCCCGCCACCACGCCGCCTGCTCCCCCAGCGACCACACCCGCTCCACCACGAACGGGTATGCCACCAGCCCCGCGAGGCTCCCCGCGTTGCTCGCCGCGTACAGAAAGTACGGGTCACCCGCCGTGCGGTGGCCCGTCCGCGAGAACCACCGCTGCAGCAGCGGCCCGGCGCTCGCCAGCGCGAAGAACTGCGGCCCCACGCCGCGCAGCAGCAGCCACAGCAGCGTCCACACGCCCGCCCCGCCCCCCATCGCCCCGGCGTGCAGGCCCACCGGCATCGCCGCCGCGCCCGCCAGCACGCACGCGTGCACCGCCAGCTGCGCCCGCCCCGGCAGCAGCCTCGTCAGCAGGTGCGCGTAGCCGTATCCCGCCAGGAGCACGATCTGGAAGAACATCACGCACGCGTTCCAGACCGCCGGCGTCCCCCCGAACAGCGGCAGCGCCTGCCGCGCCGCGAACGGCTCGACGCCGAAGAGCAGCGCCGCCCCCAGAAACACCGCCGCCACGTACAGCCCGAGCATCCGCCGATGCTACCGCACGGGGGTGAGAGGGTGAGGGGGTGAGAGGGTGAGTGCGCAGGGGGTGACGTGGGGGCGGCGAGGGAGATGGGGCTGTCGAGAGCCGGGACCGTCGGCGGGGTGTCCGAGACGGCCGGCGGGATGTCCGGGACCGCTGTCCCGGCGACCGGGGGGGATGTCCCGGCGATCGGGACAGCCGCCACGACGCCCGGGACGCGTCTCCCGACGATCGGGACGCACGCCGCGACTACTGCGACACGCGTCGAAGAACGGACACACCCGCCTTCCCCGCCTCCCCTTCGTCGCTTCGTCGCTCCGTTGCTCCGTCGCTCTTCCTCACCCACTCACCCCTGTCACCCCCTCACCGGCGCAATCCTGAACCGTCCCCCCACGATCTGCGCCCCCGGCGCGACGTACACCGCCGGCGCCTCCAGGTCCCCGTCGAGGCTCGACCCGTCCCCCAGCGTCACCGGGCCGTAGCTCACGACCCGCCCCTGGAGCGAGCCCTGCACCTCGATCCCTTCGCACGCCTGCACGAACTGCACCCGCACCCGCGCCGCACGCTCGATCACGATCCGCCCGCACGTCTGCAGCCGGCTCCCCCAGTGCTGGTCACGCACCACGATGTCCGCGATCGCAAGCTGCCTGTGGCAGTGCGGGCACGACCCGCTCATCGCCCTCGCGCTCACGCGGCACTCGCGCAGGCAGTGGTAGCAGCGCACCACCCGCGTCGGGCTCGGCGGCTGGATCGGCTGACTCCTCGCGCACACGCCAACTGACCCTCAGTCCAAGGGCCGCAGCCCCCGTCCCCCCGCGCCCCAAGTCTCACCCCTCAAGACTCAAGACTCTCAGGCCGCCCCCTCCGTCACCGGCCTCACCGCCGGGCCCCAGGCCGGCTTCGCCTGCGCCTCGACAGACACCGGCTGGCCCACCCAGTCGAACTTCGGCCCCCCCGGCCTGCTCGGCGCCGGCCTCGCCTCGGCCGCGGGCTTCTGCGAAGCCTCCCGCACCGCCTCCGGGCCCACGCGGCAGTGGCCGCTGAACGAGGCGCCCTCCGCCACGATCAGCTTCTCCGCCACCACGTCCCCGGTCACCCGCGCCGAGCCGTTGAGCTGGATCCGCTCCCGCGCGACGATGTCCCCCTCCACCGTCCCGTCCACGATCACCGTCCCCGCCTCGAGCGCCGCCTGGCACTGCGCGCTCGCGCCCACCTGCAGCTCCCCGTCCGTCGTCACCTTGCCCTCGAACCGGCCCAGGATCCGCGCCGTCCGCTCGAAGCTCATCTCGCCCTTGATCCGCGTGTCCGGCCCGATGACCGTGATCTGCTCGTGCTCGCTCATGATCGTCTCCGTCGGTGCAACTCGGGCCCCGGGCGGCCCTCCCGTCCCGGCTGCCCTCACATCGGCCCCCTCGCCGCGGCGCCTTCACTTTCCCGGACCTGTGGTACCCTGCACGAACACCAACCCAAGGAGGACACCGATGACCTCACCGCTCCGATACGCCCTCGCCGCGCTCGCGGCCCTCGCCCTCCTCCTCCTCCCCGCGTGCGAGGACGCCGTCACCCGCGACAACTTCGACCGCATCGCCGTCGGCATGGACATGACCGAGGTCGAGGACATCCTCGGCGGCTCGGGAGAGCTCCAGCAGGCCGGCGGCGTCGGCATCGGCGCCTCCGGGCTCCTCGAAGGCCAGAGCGGCGCCGACGACGTCAAGTCCTACCTCTGGGGCGACGAAACCACCGGCATCATCGTCAAGTTCAAGGACGGCAAGGTCGTCTACAAGGAGCCCCGCGGCCTCTGAAGGCCAGTCGCCAACGCACCCAGACCCTAAGGTGCCAAGTGACGCACGCCGCCGCGCCCCCTTGATGCCTCGGTGCCTTGTTCCCTCGATGCCTCGATGCCTTGCTGCCTCGATGCCTTCCCCAAAAAACACCCCGGCCGCCTGGGGGACAGTGGACGGCCGGGGCACGAAGAGGACCGCTGATCTCGGGCGGGGCGTCCGCGCTCCCCCTGCGCAACGCCGCGCTCGCACCCCAGTATTCCACGCCCGCCGCCGCGTTCGTCCCCACCAATCGGTGGGACGCCGCGCCCGCCCGTCCCGCCGCGGCGCTCACCACGCACGGCGCGAGGCCAGCGGGGCCGCCCACCGCCCAATCAGCACCGCCGCGACCGACTTGACCGCCAGGCCCGGAAGAAACGGGTACAGCCCGCCTTCCAGCGCCCGCGCCGCCCCGTACCCGTTGACGATCGCCAGCCAGGGCACGCCGAGGCCGAAGATCACCCCGTTGCCCGCGAGCACCGCCGCGATCATCGCCAGCCACCCGCGCACCCGCCCGTCGGGCCGGCGCGCGATCGCCGCCACCACCGGCTGGCACGCGACGAACCCCGCCAGGTAGCCCCCCGTCTGCCCCGCGATCACCGCCGCGCCCTTGCCCCCCTCCGCGAACACCGCGCCACCCACCACGCCGGCGCCGAGATAGATCAGCATGCTCGCGGTCCCCAGCCTGCCCCCCAGGCAGAGCGCCGCGCAGAGCACCGCGAGCGTCTGCAGCGTCATCGGCACCCCGTCCGGCGGCATCGGGATCGCGGCGTGGGCCCCGATCGACGTCAGCAGCGAGAACACCGCCGCCGCGAGCAGCCGCTCCAACCCCCGCACCCTCGCCTCACCGCGCGCATCCACCGGCGCCGCGATCACCCTGTCACGCATGGGCGCGATGATACCGATCTCACGCCGCCCCCGAGCCCCCGCCCTCCGAGCCCGGGACTTCAGTCCCGGTTGGTGAACCGCCCCTGCGCGCGGAGAACTTCCCATTGCCGGACTCGCCAGCGACGACTCGAAGGCGCCGGCTCTGAGAACTCCCAAACAAAGCGGCCCGTCCGGTTGGACGGGCCGCTCGCGATCAGCTCGACCGATGCCTCAATTCCCGCTGTTGTTGACCTCCGAGCCGCCGTAGTCCACCCCGTGCAGCCCCTCACGAGTCCAGCGGAAGTACGACTCCAGCTGCGCGTCCTGCGGCCCGCCGCTCCGCGTCGGCGGCTCGAACACCGGGTTCGGCTTGTAGTTGAACGTCGTGTGGAGCGTCTGGTTCGCCGGGTTGTTCGGCCGGAAGCTCAGGTTCGAGTCGCCCGTCTGCAGGTACCGCACCGAGCCGTCGAAGAAGAGCAGGTTCGTCTTCGCGTCCGGGTAGGCGTAGAACTGCGCGTTCGCCACCGAGTGACGGTCGTAGAAGT
>CAYTAH010000051.1:0-27275 GCA_964435785.1 uncultured Phycisphaeraceae bacterium
GCTCCGTCTCGAGTATCGGGACCAGGGGAGCCTCGATAGACCGCGATGGGGCGATACCTGGGTCCATCTGCCGCTCTCAATGCCGGCCGCCGCAGCGTCGACGGTGCTTGCTGCGTCCTGGCTGGCGAGCACCAGAGCGCGACGGAGGCGAATCCGGGCTGGTAACTGCCCTTCGTGCGCTTACGACCTCACCGGCATCGCCGGGAAGTGCCCTGAGTGTGGAGCGGACAGATGACTCGCCGCGTTGTGCTCGTCGCAAAGCTTCTGCTGCTGCTGATCGGCGCGGCGTGTGTCCTGTGGTCGCTGCCCTATCTCCTCTTCGGGCTCATGGGCCTCGTGACGACGATCGCCGACGTGGGCGTTGACGAGCATCGAAGGCTGGTCATTTCCCTCCTCGCCCTGGGATCGGTGCTCCTGCTCGGCGGCCTCGCACTCGGCCTCGTGGCGGTTCGGTTCGGGGGTCGCCAACAACCTGACGCGAGAAAGTGCAGCCACTGCGGCTACGACCTCACCGGCATCACCGGCCCATGCCCCGAGTGCGGAAACCAATGACCGGCCGCGCACTCAAGCTGGCCAGCTGCTACCTCCTCCTCGGGATCGTGGCGACCCTGGCTTGCGCGCTGGCTCCCCAGTTCGTGGGCGTGCGTATTCCGCGCTTCCCCGACTCAGCGCCTGCGGCGCTCGGATTAATGCCCTGGCCGATCGACGTGCCTGAGCACTGGCCGGCCAGCGCCGGCCATCGTGTGACCCGGCGCTGGCTCGGAAGTGACGGCACGTACACGTGGACAAGCGAGGCAGGGCATGCGATCAGCACGCGCACCAACGGTGGACCGTGGGTCTCGCGCTCGGGACAGGACACGTTTCAGGTGCGCGAGTGCCGGTTCGGGTGGCCTTGGCGCGCCACCTCTCGAACAGATTGCTACGAGCAATGGGTGCGCAACGGAGCGTACGTGCTCGACGCCCCGAGCCCGCCCGGGCTGCGAGGTGGCTGGCGAGTCCCCGCGGCCGGGACAATCGCGGCGGTCCCGATCTGGTCCGGCCTCATCGCCGACACGCTCTTCTTCGCCGCAGCGTCATTCGCTGCACACCAGTCGATCGGATTTATCCAGCGACGCAGCCGCTACCGTCGCGGCCTCTGCCCGGCCTGCCGGTACGATCTCACGGCCGACTACTCCAACGGATGCTCCGAGTGCGGATGGGGGCGGAGAGATCAGGCATGAAGCCACCGGGGGCAGTTCTCATCCGGCGGACCGTCATGTGCGCTGCGGCGGCGGTGCTTGCGGTTTCCGCGGCCTGCTGGCTCGCGCGGCCAAATGCATATCGGGCGCCGCAGGATGGGACTTGGTGGGTAGGGGTCAGCCGTGGTTGCGTGTGGGGCGGGCAGCCGGACCTCAGCCCCGGTAAAGAACTGGTCAGCTTGCCAGGAGCATCTTCGCTGAGGCGCCTCCCGTGGTATCGACGCGTCTGCTGGCGACCGCAGATTTGGACCGATCCCAGCTATGCTGGATTCTGGGCGATCCTGATTCCGCTTTGGATTCCCGCGGGTGGCGCATCGATCGTGCTCGGATCGGCATTCTTCATCAGCCGACGCGAACGCATCAGAGTCCAAGACGGCCACTGCCCCTCCTGCGGCTACGACCTCACCGGCATCACCGGACCTTGCCCCGAGTGCGGTGCGATGCAGAGGCTGGATTCGACCCGGTTCGCCCGCGGGTGACGGGGACAGCCCAGGTCATAGCGCCTCCACATCGTCCTGTGCCACGTGCCGCACGCAGAGTACGTGCACCTCGGAGCCCTGCACGCTGAAGATCAGCCGGTGCGACTTGAACACGCGCTGACGCAGCTCTATCCCGGCGAACGCCGCAGACTCGCGCGCGAGTTCGCAGCGGGAGGACCATCCGCCGCCGCCCTCACGCCTCCCCCCCGGTCAGGACCTCGAGGTACTTCTCGTACGCGAACACCCGATCGCGCTGCCTTCCGCTCACCTCGCGCAAGATCCCCGCACCCGCCGCGACCTCTAGCGCCTTGCGCGCTGTAGGCGCCGTGACCCCCAGCAGCTCCGCCACCAGTGCGGCCGTCACCACCGGATGTTCCGGCAGCAGGTCGAGCAGCCGCAGCGCTGCCACCGTCGAGCGCTCCGCCGCCGCCAGACGCCGCCGATCCTCGCCGAGCAGCTCGTGCAGGGCGCAGGCAACATCGACGCCGTCATCGGCCGCCTCGCGGACGCACCGCAGGTAGAACGCCGTCCACCCCTCCCAATCCCCCTCCGTCCGGACCGCGCCGAGCCTCGCGTAGTAGTCCGACTGGTGCCGCTTGAAGGCCAGGCTCAGGTACAGCAGCGGTCCCGGCATCAGCGCCCAGTGCTCCAGCAGCAGCGCGATGAGGAGCCGCCCGATGCGCCCGTTGCCGTCGAGGAACGGGTGAATGGTCTCGAACTGCACGTGCGCCAGCCCGGACCTGATCAAGGGAGGAAGCGGGTCATCGCCGTGGAGCCACTGCTCCAGGCGCGCCATGGCCTCCGGCACCTCCTCGGCGGGCGGCGGGACGAACCTGGCGTTGCCCGGTCGCGTGCCGCCGATCCAGTTCTGCGTCCGCCGGAACTCGCCGGGCGCCCTGCCCGAGCCCCGCACCCCCTTCATCAGGCGCCGGTGCGCCTCGCGGAGCAGGCGCGCGCTGATGGGCAGCCCCTGGGGATCGGCAAGCTGCGCTCGCGCGTAGTTGATCGCATCGACGTAGTTGCAGACCTCCTCCACGTCCTGCGGCCGGCGGGCCTCATCGGTCGCCTCGAACGTGACGACCTCCTGCAGCGTCGCCTCCGTCCCCTCGATCTGCGACGAGATCACCGCCTCCTTGCGGACGAACCCGTAGAGGAACCAGCCCGCGCTGGGGACCATGCGCCCGGCCACCTCGAGGCGGGCCAGACCAGTCAACGCCTCGCCGTGCAGGCGCTCGATCTCGCCGCTGACGTGCAGCTCGGGATCACGGGGCGGGAGCGCGTATGGCACGAACGCCCGGACCGCTTCTCCCGCTGTCACCGACCGGCGATATGTACCCGTGACCCGCGCCATCCCTGAGAAATGCTCCTTTCCCAACGCCGGACTCTATGAATCGATCGTTTCTTAGTCGAGGCCACTGTGCAACGATCGCTTGTTTACGAGGCGAAATATATCGATCAATATCCGAACAAAACTCTTGAATGGCCCACGCCAACCGTGTAAAACACGTACAGAGGCTGCTCGATGCACGCTCCAGATCTCATTCCCCCGCTCTCCCCCGCCGACGAGGCCCTCCTCCTCGCCCTCACCGCCGACGTCGAGTCCCCGGCCGAGCCCAGCCGCCTCGTCCAAGCCCACTTCCTCGCCCGGCCCGACGTCCAGCCCCACCTCGAAGCCCTTCAGACCTACCGCGCATCCCGCGCCCAGATCGAGCGCGACCACCGCGTAGCCCAGCTCGCCGACCTCTTGATCGACCTCGCCCGCACCGCGGACGACCCCGCCGAGAAGCGCCGCGCCGCCACCGCCGCCATCCGCCTGCTCTTTCCCCCGCGAGCGGGAGTCGGACGCGCTTCCTCCGCCGCCCCTCGTGGAGGAGGTGGCCGAGTCTTCGAGCCCGGAGGGGGCGCCGTTGGAGCCCGACGCGCACGCGAGCGCCCCGAAGCCGGGCCATCTCCGAACCCTGCCGGCAGCCCCCCGCCCGCACGCGCGGCTCCCCCGTCCACGCCGTCCACGCCGTCCACACCGTCCACGCCGTCCACGCCCCCGGCGCCCTCGCGCGCCGCCCGCGTGCGCCCCGCCGCCGCCGACCGCCTGGATCGCGCCCTCGCCCCGCGCCCTTCGCGCACGCGCGCGGTCGCCCTCGCCGCCGGCGCCCCGCCATCCTTCGATTCGAGCTGACCCCGTCAGCCGCCGCGAGCGAGCGCCTTCGGCGCGGCGTTCCGCCACGCCGAGCGCATCGCGCCCGCGAGCAAGGCCTCATCCGCCAATTCCAGCCGCACCCGCGTGCAGCCCCGCCGTCCCCACGCGCCCTTCACCGGCGCGAAGACGTCCGGGTGCGCGGCCACATGCTCGTCCTGCTGCTCTGGAGTCAGCTTCACCATCCCGTGCTCGTCGTCGTCCCACAGGCTGGCGAAGATCTTCCCCCGCACGCGGAAGTCCGCGTGCTCCATGTGCGACCCCTCGGTGGCCTCAGGCATGCTCAACGCAAGACGGCGGAAATCCTCAGGCGTCATCCGCCCGAGCATACCCTCAACCCTCAACCCTCAATCCTTCCTCCTCAAAGGAGCCGCGCCAGCTTCCGCCCCATGTCCGCCCCGGCCTCGGAGTCGAGCTTCCTCGGCTTCCACCCGATCCCCAGCCCCTGGTCTCCGATCCTCGGGATCACGTGGAAGTGGACGTGGTTGACCAGCTGCTCGGCCTCGGCCCCGTTGTTCGCGAGCACGTTGTACGCCGTCGCCCCCGTGGCCTTCATGACGGCGCGGCAGATGCGCGGCAGAATCCGCCCGACCCCCGCGGCCGCGTCGTCAGAAAGATCGGCCAGCGTCTCCGCCGGCTCCTTGGGCACGACCAGCGTGTGCCCGGGGGCCACCGGGTTGACGTCGAGGAAAGCGATCACGTGCTGGTCTTCGTAGACCCGGTGGCAGGGGACCTCGCCCCGGATGATCTTGCTGAAAATGGTCTCGCTCATGCCCTGAGTGTATGGAGGAGCCGGGCCGCCCCGACTGGAGACTCCCGGGCGCATCGCCCGCGCTCGCCGGGCTCCCTGCGGTTCGGCGGCCGGTTGTACAATGCCGCCGATGGAGCTTGCGAGCAGGGAGGCCGAGCGCGTCGCCGACGGATCGGGCAGGATCCGCCGCCTGCCCGCGCTGCTCGTGAACCAGATCGCCGCGGGCGAGGTCGTCGAGCGGCCCGCGAGCGTGGTCAAGGAGCTGCTCGAGAACGCCCTGGATGCCGGGGCCGCCCGCGTCCGCATCGAGCTCGAGGCCGGCGGGATCGAGCTGGTCCGCGTGACCGACGACGGGTGCGGCATGGGACCGGCCGATCTGCCCCTGGCCGTCGCCCCCCACGCCACGAGCAAGATCGCGGCGGCCGAGGACCTCGACCGCATCGCCACCTTCGGCTTCCGAGGCGAGGCCCTGGCCTCCATCGCGTCGGTCTCGCGCCTCTCGATCCGCTCGCGAACGGGCGCGGACCCGGGCGCGTGGCAGCTCGACGCCGAGGGCGACGTCCTCGGCGAGCTGCGCCCGGCGTCCGGCGCGGTGGGCACGACCGTCACGGTGCGCAACCTCTTCTTCAACACGCCGGCCAGGCGCAAGTTCCTCCGCACCGCCGGCACCGAGCGCACGCGCTGCATGGATGTGGTGCGCGACTGCGCCATGGCCCACCCCTCCGTCGCCTTCGAGGCCCTCGTCGATGGCAAGCCCGTCCTCGAGACCCCGCCCGGACAGGGGCCGCGGGAGCGAGCCCTGGCGATCCTCGGCGACGAGCTCGAGGCGCAGGTGCTCGAGGTCCTCGCCGACCGCTTCGACGACGCGCGGGGCCTCTCGCTCTGGGGCCTGGTCGGCAAGCCGCAGATCGCCCGCGCCACCGCCAGGGCCCAGCACCTCTTCGTCAACGGGCGCGCCGTGCGCGACCGCACCGTGCAGCACGCCCTCGCCGAGGCGTTCCGCGGCCTGACCGAGCCGGGGCGCTACCCCACCGCCGTCCTCATGCTCGAGCTCTCGCCCGAGGGCGTGGACGTCAACGTGCACCCGCAGAAGGCGGAGGTGCGCTTCCGCGACCAGTCGATGGTGCACTCGGTGGTGACACGCGCGGTGCGCGAGGCCCTCGCCCGCGCCGACCTCACGCCGGGCTTCCAGGCGCGAGCAAGGTTCGGCTCGGGGACCGAGATCCTGCCCGGCGGCGCCCCCGGCGGGGGGGGCATGCCGGGGTTCGTGGACTTCCTCCGGCGCGAGGTCCCCTCGCAGACGCAGCACCGGCTCTCCTACGAGGCCGTGCGCGAGGCGATCGAGCGCGTCGAGCGCGCGGGCGTCGTGCGCGAGGAGCCCCCCGACGGCGCGACGACGACGCCGGGCTCGTGGAGCGCGGACCCGAGTGCCGCGGGAGCACAGCCGCAGGCCGAGTGCGCCGGCGTGCCCGCCTCCGCCCCCGGCGAGCTGCTCCCGCGCCCGCTCCCGGCCCGGCGCGTGCTCCAGGTGCACAACAGCTACCTCGTGACGCAGGACGAGCACGGGGTGCTGATCGTGGACCAGCACGCACTCCACGAGCGGGTGATGTTCGAGCTGCTGCTCGAGCGCGTCTCGCGCGGGGCCCTGGAGAGCCAGCGGCTGCTCACGCCCGCCGTCGTGGAGGCCGATCCGGAGCGAGTCGATCGCCTCGGCGAGCTGGCCCCGCTGCTCGCGCGGATCGGCATCGTCGCCGAGCCCCTCGGCCCGCGCTCGGTGGGCGTCCAGGCGTTCGCGACGTTCCTCTTCGAGCGCCGCGTCGATCCGGTCGAGTTCCTGCGCGAGCTCCTCGACAAGGCCGACCGCGCCGACTTCGCCCCCGACAGCGAGGACGCACTCCGCGAGGTGCTCGACATGATGGCGTGCAAGGCCGCAGTCAAGGCCGGAGATCGCATGAGCGACGACGAGCTGCAGGCGCTGCTGGACCTGCGGGGTGAGGTCGAGCGCAGCAGCAGCTGCCCGCACGGCAGGCCGACCTCGGTGCGCCTGACGATCGATCAGCTCGAGCGGCTCTTCGAGCGGCGGTGAGGCTCACGGCGAGGGCGGGCCCGGCGTCAGCCGGAAGATCAGGAACGTCCCGGGCCCGGCAGTCTCGCTCGCCGGGCCGATCCGGTAGAGGAGCTCCGCCCGCTCCGGCGCGGCCGCACGCACGCGGGCTTCGTGCTCGGCGCGGGTGACGAGCACCGTCGGCTCCGGGCGCTCTGCGAGCATGGCCAGGTGCGCCGCGTCCTCAGGGTCATTCCGCCCGGAAAGCGGCTGCAGCCCGGTGTAGCCGGTATCGAAGAACTCGATCGGCTCGCCAAGCTCGGCGGCCGCTGCGCGTGCCATGCGCACCGTGGCGACCTGCGCATCCCCGAGCCGCGAGCGAGCCTCCTCGCTCAGGGTCATCTTGTTGAGTCCGACGAGGCCTCCCATCGCGAGGGCCGCCCCCAGCGAGGCGGGCAGCCACGCCCCTCGCCGGAGCGAGACCGCTGACACGACGCCGCCCGCAACCGCGACAACGCACGCGGCGATCAGCGCCCCGGCGCCCGCGGGGGTTGCGCCGTCGAGCGCAAGAGCCGCGGCACGCGCCGGCGGCGCGTCGCCGGGGGAGCGGAGCGAGAGAAGCGTCGGCTCGGGAGCGAACGCGAGCAGGACCGGCGCGGCGACACCGCCGAGCGCCACCGCGCCGATGACGACGGCCGTGACGGCCCGGTGGGGTCCTCTGAATCGAGAGGCGTGGACGGCGGCCGCCGCCGCGAGCACCGCGGCCGCGGGATAGGCCGGGAGCAGGTGGTCGGGCCGGTGGGTCGGCTGGGTCATGAGCGCGCCGACGACCAGGCCCACGTATCCGAGCGCCCACGCCACGCGCGGTGGGGGATGACGCCGATCCTGCGGCTCATCCTGCGCGACCTTGGTGCGTCGGTGGATCGCCGCGACGCCGAGCATCGCCGCGGTGACCACGAGCAGGACGCTCCAGGGCGCGAACCGCGAGAGCACGTAGAACGGGACGTTCCACGGCTGGGGTGTGCGTCCCTGAAGGAACTCGTCCGAGCGGGTGGTGCGGCTGACGACCTCCTGCTCGAGCATGGCCGAGAACTCCGGGCTCGCCCGCCAGGCCGCCCAGAACCAGGCGCCGAAGAGCGCGAGCGAGGCGATGAACCCTGCAGTCTGCAGCAGCGGCCGCGAGCGGGGGAGCGGAACCCCCGAGATCGCCCTCGCCGCCGCCACGAGCAGGGCCAGCCAGAGGATCGCGATCAGCGCGAGTTGGCCCTTGGTGAGCATCGCGAGGGCCGTGGCGCCCCAGAAGATCGCGACCCACGCCGGCGAAGAGCGGCGGCCCTCGGCCCAGGCGCGCCGCTGCTTCATCGAGGCGAGCAGCGCCAGCCCGAGCCAGAGTGCAACGGGCATGTCCGGCCGCGCCGTGTTCGCGAGCTTGAAGACCGGGTTGACCGAGGCGAAGCACGCGACGGCGACCCACGCGCCCGCGGCGCCGAGGTCGTCTCGCGCGAGGGCGTGCACCACGAGGCACAGCCCGAGGAAGCAGAGCACGCCGGGGAGCTTGAGGGCGAGCTCGCTCCCGCCCAGGATCCGGATCGAGAGGCCGCCGGCCCAGTGGAGGAGCGGGGGTTTGGTGGCGACGGCGCCGTTGGGGCGCTCCTGCACTAGCCAGGCGCCGTTGTCGGCGACATCGGCCATGAAAGCGGTCGTGCCGGGCTGCTCCTTCTCGTGGATGTTGCTCGGCCCGGCGAGCATGAGTCCGATCAGCGAGAGCAGCAGCAGGCAGACCGCCGCCGGAGCAAACCATCTCCCCGGAAGCTCGCGCCAGCCGCTCATCATCGCGGGCGATGATACGTGCGCCCGCGGGGAGCGAGTGCCGCCGGGGCTGTTCAAGCGTTGTCGAGCAGTGCGACGGCCTTGAAGGGCTTGCCCTCCAGCATCTCCAGGCTCGCGCCGCCGCCCGTCGAGACGTGGCTCAGCTTGTCGGCCACGCCGAACCTGTCCACCGCGGCGGCGGTGTCGCCGCCCCCGACGATCGTGGTCGCGCCGTGCGCGGTCGCTTCGATCATGGCCTTGGCGACCTGCTCGGTGCCGACGCGGAAGGGGGTCCACTCGAAGACGCCCATCGGGCCGTTCCAGACGATCGTCTTCCCGGAGCGGATGATCGCGGTGAACCTGCCCTGCGTCTCGGGGCCGATATCGAGCCCCATGTAGCCGCGCTTGATGTGATCGGGGAAGACGTGGATGTCGCCCGTGTTCTCGGCAAACTGGCTGGAGCAGACGTGGTCGATCGGGAGGTGCAGATGGCATCCCGAGTGCGCGGCCTTGTCGATGAGGCGCTTGGCGGTCGCCAGGTGCTCGGTCTCGACGCGGCTGGCGCCGACCTCCTGGTCGAGCGCCTTGAGGAAGGTGTAGGCCATCGCCCCGCCGACAATGATGTGATCGGCCTTGGGGAGCAGGTGCTCGATGGCGCCGATCTTATCGGAGACCTTGGCCCCGCCGAGAACGACGACGAAGGGCTTGCGAGGCTTGGCGATCGCGCTCTGGAGATAGCGGATCTCCTTCTCGACCAGGAACCCGACGACGCGGGGCTTGCCCTGCATCGCCATGGGCACGGCGACCATGGAGGCGTCGGTGCGGTGGCAGGTGCCGAAGGCGTCGTTGACATAGACGTCGCCGTACGCCGCCAGCTTGGCGGCGAAGCCCGGGTCGCCCTTCTTCTCCCCCTTGTGGAAGCGGAGATTCTCGAGGAGGAGGACATCCCCGTCGGCCATCGCGCCGACGGCCCGGGCGGCCTCGGCGTCGGTGCAGTCGCGGGAGGGGAAGGCGATGGGCTTGCCGAGCATCTCGGACAGCCTCCTGGCCACGGGGCGAAGCGAGAACTGGTCCTCGAAGCCGGTGCCCTCCGGGCGGCCGAGGTGCGACATGAGGATGGCGCGCCCCGCGCGGTCGATGACGCTCCTGATCGTCGGGAGCGCCTCGCGGATGCGTCGGTCGTCGGCGATGGCGCCGCCTTCGATGGGGACGTTGAAATCAACGCGAACGAGCACGCGCTTGCCCGCGACATCGACGTTGCTGATCAGCTTCTTGGACATGGACCGCTCCCGCTCCCTGGCCGCCCGTGGGAAGCCCGTGCCCGAGCGGGGCGGCGGGGAAGCCCGGGCGCCGGTGCAGGATTCTAGTCTCCGAAGCCCTCGATGATCCGTTGTGCGCGGGCGCGCAGCTCGGCGCCGCCCTCGGTGGCGAGGCGGTCGCGCATACGCCGGAGCATGGACGCGAGCGAGGCGTCCACGAGCATGTCGCCGATCCGGAGCTTGACGCCGCCGATCATGGACTCGTCGGTGTACGGGTGCACGACGACGTCCTTGCCGAGGATGGAGGAGAGCCGATCCTTGATGCCGGAGAGCTCGCCGACATCGATGGGCGCGGCGGTGAAGACGTCGACCTCGATGCGCCCGTATCGCTCCTGCACCATCGCGTCGTAGGCGGCGAGGATGGCCGGATAGTGTGCGAGCCGGTGCTTCTCGTTGAGCAGGAGGATGAAGCGGAGGACGAGGTCGTCGCAGCGGCCCTCGAAGATCCTGCGGAGCGACTGGGCGCGCGTCGCGTGGGAGAGGGTCCGGGAGGCGAGGAACTCGCCGAAGCGCTTGTCGGCCCGGGCGACCTCGAGGATGTCCTCGAGCTGGGCGAGGACGGACTCGACACGCTCGCGCCCGCCTTGCTCGTCGGCGAGCTCGAGCAGGCTGCGGGCGTAGACGGTGGCGAGCGCGTCGGGCCTGGATTCGATCAGGGGCATGGGATGCTCCGGTGGGCTCGACTCAGACGGCGCCCGCGGCCTGGAGTTCGTTCAGCGATTCCGCGACCAGGCGCTGATGGTCCTGCGGGCGGACCTCGCGGGCGAGGATCTTGGCGGCAATCTGGGTGGAGATGTTCGCGGCGTCGGCGTAGATCTCGCTCAGGGCCGCGCGCTTGGCGGCCTCGATATCGCGCCGCGCCTTGTCGCGCATCTCGTTGAGGTCGGCGTCGGACTTCGCCTTCAGCTCGGCGGCGAGGGCCTGCTGCTGCGCCCGCGTCTCCTCGAGCATCTTCTGGGCCTCGGCGCGGGCCTCGGCGAGCGACTGCTGGTAGGACTCCAGCGCCGCCGCCGCCTGCCGCCGGGCCTCCTCGGCGGAGGCGATCTCCTGGCGGATCTTCTCCTCGCGGTCCTTGAGGCCCTGGGCGATCCTGGGCCAGACCTTGGCGGCGAGAACGAGGAACGCGATGCCGAAGCTGATGACGGCGAAGATCGCGGCGGGGATGCCCGCCTTGGGCGGCGGGATCACCGAGGGCGATGCGCCGTGCGCATCGGCGCCGTGGTCGCCCGCGCCGTGGTCGTCGGCGGCGTGTGTGTCGAGTTCGGCGTGATCCTGAGCGAAGGCGGCGCGCGGGGCGAGGGCGCCCGGGGCGAAGGCCAGGGCGGCCAAGAGGGCGAGTGAGAGGCTGAGCCAACGGATGGTGCGGTTCATGCGTGTGTTCTCCGCGTTCGCCGGGAACCGGGGGACGTCCAAGCCGCGCGGGCGCCTCTCGGCGCCGGCGCGGTTCGTTCGGCGTGAGTTACAGGGCCGCGAGCAGGCCGACCACGACGGCGAAGAGCGTGGCGCCTTCGACCAGGGCGGCGGTGAGGATCATGTTGGTGCCGATGGGGCCGGTGGCCTCGGGCTGGCGGGCGATCGACTCGACCGCGCCCTTGCCGATCAGGCCGATGCCGAGCCCGCCGCCGATCACGGCCAGGCCGGCGCCGATGGCGGCGAGGCCCTTGCCCGTCGCGGCCGCGGCGGCGACGGCGGCCTCGTCCTGCGCCATGGCCATCGGGGCGAAGGCGGCCAGGGCCGCGGAGGCGAGTGCGATGTTCTTGAGCGTGATCTTCATGGTGTTCTCCAAACCCTTTCGTAGCAAGCTCAGGTCCTGGTGGCCTCGTACGGCGCCGGGCACCCTGGTGTGGCCGGCCCCTTTTCCTTGATCCGCCCGGCGGGGGCGGCGAGTCTCTCTCAATGCACCGCGGGCGCGCCGCGGTGCTCGTGTCCGTGCCCGCCGTGCGAGCCGGCGTGCTCGTGGTCGTGCGAGTGGTCGCCGTGAGGGGCGAGCTGGGAGAGGAAGACGGCGGTGAGGAACATGAAGACGAACGCCTGCAGCAGCGCGACGAACAGCTCGAGGAACATGATCGCGACGGCGAAGGCGACGGAGATCACGGTCACGGGGACGCCGATGAGGTAGCTCGCGCCGAGGGCCATCGCCGGGAACGACAGGAGCACCGCGAGGAGGATGTGCCCGGCGGTCATGTTGGCGAAGAGTCGGATCGCCAGCGCGACGGGCTTGATGACCAGGAAGCCCAGCATCTCGATGGGGATGAGCAGCGGCCAGGCCATCATCGGGGCGCCGCCGGTCATGTGGTTCATGTACTCCTTGAACCCCAGAGCGCGGATGCCCGAGATGTTGATGACGATGCCGGCGATCAGCGCCAACGTCCCGGTCACCCACAGGTTCTGCGTCGCCGTGCCGCCGATCCAGGCGCGGTGCGCCGCGGCGAGCTCCGTGAAGGTAAGGTTGTGCAGGTCCAGCAGCGGGACGAGGCCGAGCAGGTTGCTGGTGAGGATCCAGAAGAACAGGGTCAGCAGGTAGGGGGTGAACTTCTCGGTTCGCTCGTGGAGCAGGGGGCGGATGACCTTCTCGCGCAGGTGAAGGTAGAAGACCTCGATCAGCTGGGCGAACCGGTTGTTGGAGAGATAGCGCTCGTTGCCCTCGCTCTCGGCGCCGGTGCGGACGCGCGAGGCGGCGTAGAAACCGCCCGCGAGCACCAGGAGCGTGGCGACCAGCATGTTGGTCATGTTGGACGACCAGACCACCCAGCCGCTGTCGAGCACGATGAACGGGTGGTCGATCACGTGGCCGACGGGGTTCGCCGCGAGTGTCAGCTTGGCGCTCATCCGTGGACGGGCTCCGTGTGCGGGGTGGTGGCGCCGGTGACGGCGCGGATGTGGTCGTTGACGATGCGCACCTCGGCGACCAGCGCGCCGAGGCAGGCCAGCAGCGCCGCGATCATCACCGGGGTCTTCTCCATCCCGCCGACCATGACGGCGGCGAAGCCGAGGCCGATCGCCGCGGCCGAGCGGACCGAGGAGGAGACGAGCACGAGGGCCGCGATCGTGAGCACGGGGCGAGCCCCGGCCGCCCAGAGAATCCCGAGGCCGAGCGGGATCCCCAGGATCGTCGCCACGAGCCCGAAGGCCGCGTGGAGCGGGTCGCCGAGCCGGAAGGCCCACGCCGCGGCCGCTCCCATCGCGCCCCCAACGGTGGCCCCGAGCGCGACGCCAAGCCCGAGCTTGAGCAGGGGGAGACGGAGAGTGAGATGGCTCGCGCTGGGCGTGGTCATCGGATTCGGAGGGGTCTCATGCGGCCGGCCGGCTCGTGCCGTACAGGAGTTCTTGCCGCGGGACGGGAACAATAGCGGGCGGGGCTTGTGAGGGCGAGAGGGTAGGCGGGTTCTGCGCGCGAATGTTCATGGAGCCGGGGGGCTGTCCGCCGGCCCCTTGGGAGGTCTCCCCCGCTTGGAGGTGTTGCCTGAGGAGAGGGCGCGGGCGTCCCGGATGAACCTGAACATCGCCACCAGGAGGCCGATGATCGCGCAGGTGAGCAGGGCCCGCGGCGCGGTGCCCCACCAGCGGTCGAGCAGGTACCCCAGAAGGGCCATGCCCCCGACTGCCGCCGCGAACTCGGTCCCGATCGTGCTGACGCGCACGAGCGGGGCGAGGGGCGACTCCCGGGGGGCCGGGGTCGGGGTCGGGGGTGGGTGCGAGGGCTCATCGCCCGGCTTGCGTTTGAGCAGCTCGGGGATTTCGGGGGGCTCGTTGGTCGGCCAGGGGGTCACGTCGCGATCGCCCGCATGGCGAGCCTCCGGGCGTCCCGGAGGGCCTCGCTGATCTTCTGGATTTCGGGGCCCCCGCCCTGGGCCTGCTCGGGACGCCCGCCGCCGCGGCCGCCGAGAGTCTGGGCCACGTCGCGGACCCAGTCGCCCGCCTTGAGGCCGCGCTTGACGAGCTCGGGCGGTACGGCGGCGATCAGCGCCACGCTGGGCTTCTCCTCGTCTGGGTCCACGCTCGCAAGCATGACGGCCGACTTGGGGCAGAGGTCCTGGATGGTCTTGAGGGCGGCCTGGAGCGCGCCCCGGTCGCCGCCGGTGTCGATGTCCGCGACGAGCACGGGCTCGGTCGAGCCCTGGTGGCCGGCGGCGATCCGCCGCGCGAGGTTCTGGGCCTCGGCGGCTTTGGCGCGAGCGGCCTCCTTCTGGGCCTGCTTGAGGCGCTCCTGCAGGGCTCCGAGCCTCTCGCGCAGCTCGGCCTTGCGTGCCGCGGGCAGGGTGAGGCTGTCGATGTCGGCGCTGATCGCGGCGACCTCGTCGCGCAGGGCAGGGCCCGAGAGCTGCGCGGCGGCGCGCAGGCGGTTGGAGGCCTCGTCGGCCGCGGTGTGAGCCGCTCTCGCCGGGACGCCGGTGAGGGCCTCGACGCGCCGGACGCCCTTGGCGATGCCTGTCTCGCTGACGAGGGCGAAGGCCTTGGCCTCGCCGGTGGAGCCCAGGTGCGTCCCGCCGCAGAACTCGACGGAGTACTCGAGCCAGCGCTCGTCGTCGGGCCGTGCGAGGAGGTCGCCGATAGGGACGCCGATCGAGACGACGCGGACGGGGTCGGGGTAGGCCTCGCCGAAGACGGCGCGGAGTCCCCTGAGGCCGCGGGCGACGTACTGGGGGGCGAGGTCCGCGTAGACGGGGAGGTTCTGCTCGATGCGCTCGGAGACGATCTGCTCGACGAGGCCGAGCTCGTCGGGGGTGACGGGTTTGCCGTGCGAGAGGTCGAACCGCAGGCGGTCGGTGTCCACGAGGGAGCCCTTCTGCTCGACGTGGTCGCCGAGGACGCGCCGGAGGGCGAGGTTGAGCAGGTGCGTCGCGGTGTGGTTGGCCGCGACCTGGGCACGGCGCATGTTGTCGATGTGGAGCTGGACGTCGTCGTTGAGACGGATCTCGCCGCGCACGACCCGCCCGATGTGGAGGACGTAGCCGCCGAAGGAGCGGACCTCCTCGACCTTGAACTCGCCGCCGCGGTGGTCGCTCCCGACGCGGTGCTCGCGGCTGACGAGCATGCGTCCGTGGTCGGCGACCTGGCCGCCCATCTCGGCGTAGAAGTTGGTCTTGTCGAGGATGACGGCGACCCGCTTGTTGACGTTGGCCAGCGGGGTGGCGTGCTCGTCGAAGTCGGTCCCGTTCCAGATGGCGCGGACCGTGCCGAGGATGTCGCGTCCGTGGAACTTGTGGGAGTCGTCGGTGGGCTGGACGTTCTGGTGCTTGAGGCGGGCGATGGCCTCGCCGGGGAGCGCAAGGGCGCCGTTCGCGCCGCCGGCGCCGGCTGCGCGTGAGCGCTCCTTCTGCTCGGCCATGCAGCGGTCGAAGCCGTCGGTGTCCACCGCGATGCCGCGCTCCTGGGCCATGAGCACGGTGAGGTCGAGCGGGAAGCCGTAGGTGTCGTAGAGCTGGAAGGCGGCCTCGCCCGTGATCGAGCCCGACGAGGCGGCGTCCTCGAACCGCTTGATACCGCGATCGAGGGTGCGTCCGAAGCTCTCCTCCTCCTCGCGGAGGACGTCGATGACGTGCTGGGGGCGCTTCCTGAGCTCGGGGAAGGCGTCGCCCATCGTCTCGACGACGACGGGCACGAGCTCGCTGAAGAACCCCGTGCGGGCGTTGAGCTTCTGATGACCGAAGCGGACGGCGCGGCGGAGGATGCGCCTGAGGACGTAGCCGCGTCCCTCGTTGCTCGGCACGGCGCCGTCGGTGATGGCGAACGTGAGCGTCCGGATGTGGTCGGCGACGACGCGGTAGGCGGTGTCGTGCCCGTCGGGGTCGTCCTTGCCGAGCTTGCCGTGGTAGCCGCGCGCGTCGCCGGTGATGCGCTCGATGGCGGCGAAGAGAGGGGCGAAGAGATCGATGTCGTAGTTGCTGGAGACGCCCTGGATGATGCTGGCGAGGCGCTCGAGGCCCATCCCCGTGTCCACGTGCCTGGCCGGGAGGGGGCTGAGGCCGCCGTCGGGCTGGCGGTCGAATTGGATGAAGACGAGGTTCCAGAACTCGATGACGCTGGGGTCGCCGATGTTGATGAGGTGGGCGGCGTCGCGCTCGCCGATGCGGTCGAAGTGGATCTCGGAGCAGGGGCCGCAGGGCCCGGTCTCGCCCATCTCCCAGAAGTTGTCCTTCATCGTGCCGGGCAGGACGCGCTCCGAGGGGAGGAAACGGAGCCAGAGGTCGCGGGCCTCGTGATCGGGCTCGAGGCCGGCGGCTCGGTCGCCGCCGAAGTAGGTGGTGTAGAGCCGGTCGGCGGGGAGCTGGTAGACGCGGGTGAGCAGGTCCCAGGCCCACTCGATGGCCTCGGCCTTGAAGTAGTCGCCGAAGGACCAGTTGCCGAGCATCTCGAAGAAGGTGTGGTGGTAGGTGTCCTTGCCGACGTCCTCGAGGTCGTTGTGCTTGCCGCCGGCACGGATGCACTTCTGGCTGTTGACCGCCCTTCGGAGCCCTTCCAGGTGGGATCCCGGGGCCACGTGCCCGAGGAAGGCCGGCTTGAACTGGTTCATGCCGGCGTTGGCGAAGAGCAGGGTTGGGTCGTCGTGCGGGATGGTGGGGGAGGATGCGACGAAGCGGTGGCCGTGCCGCTCGACGAAGAAGTCGATGAAGGTCTGGCGGATCTCGGCGGTCGTGGGTTTGGGCATCGATTGGGGTCCGGGGGCGGAAAACGGTCAACCCTAAGTGTTGGCGGCCGGCGCGGGTCGCGTCGGCGAGGGGAGATGGTAGTAGGATGCGAACCGGACCGGGGACGGCGGAATCGCCTGCGGCGTGCGGTCGCGCCGGCTGATGGGAGATTGCGACGATGCGCCAGTGCGACCTCTGCGTGATCGGGAGCGGTCCGGCGGGGCAGCGGGGGGCGATCCAGGCCGCGAAGCTGGGCAAGTCGGTCGTTCTGGTGGAGCGCCGCGACGTCATCGGGGGGGTGGCGGTGAACACGGGGACGATCCCGTCCAAGGCCCTGCGCGAAGCGATCCTGGTGATGGTGGAGCGCCCGTCGGCGATGCCGCAGGTGATGGATTTCCGGCGGGCGAGGGACCACAGCTTCCGGGAGCTGGTCTCCAGCGCCGACCGGGTGGTGGACGCGGAGATCGACATCGTCCAGCGTCACATGCGCGCGAACGGTATCGCGGTGGTGCACGGCGTGGGTCGGTTCGAGGATGCGAACACGATCGTCGTCGAGGGGACGTACTCGACGGAGCGGATCCAGGCGGGGCACGTGCTCATCGCGACCGGGACCGAGCCGGCCAAGCCCGACAACATTCTGTTCGACGAGCGGACCGTTATCACGTCGGACGAGGTCCTCGGGCTGCCGACGCTCCCGCACTCCATGATCATCGTCGGGGGCGGGGTGATCGGGACGGAGTACGCGTCGATGCTCAGCGCGTTGGGGGTGAAGGTGACGCTCGTCGAGGGGAGGTCGCGGATCCTCGACTTCGTGGACGGTGAGGTCGGGGAGGCTCTGCAGTACCACCTGCGTCAGTCGGGGATGACGCTGCGCCTCGGCGAGAAGGTGGTCCGCATCTGCAGGATCGAGCCGACACCCGGCGCCCGCACGAGCGACGACGCGATGGCGGAGGCGGTGCTCGAGAGCGGCAAGACGATCCGGGCTGACTGCCTGCTCTACGCGATCGGCCGGCACGGGGCGACGGACGAGCTCTCGCTGGACAAGGCGGGGATCGAGGCGGACGAGCGGGGACGCCTCACGGTGAACGGCAACTTCCAGACCAGCGTGCCGCACATCTACGCGGCCGGGGACGTGATCGGCTTCCCGGCGCTGGCCTCCACGAGCATGGAGCAGGGTCGTTCGGCGGCGTGCCACATGTTCGGGGAGCCGGTGGAGCAGGTCTCGAAGCTGCTTCCCTACGGGATCTACTCAATCCCGGAGATCTCCATGGTGGGCTGGACCGAGGAACGGCTGACCGCGGAGGGGATCCCCTTCGAGACGGGGGTGGCGCAGTACCGGGAGATCGCGAGGGGGCAGCTCCTGGGCGACGACATCGGCATGCTCAAGCTGCTGATCCACCAGGAGTCGCACGCGATTCTGGGGGTGCACGCGATCGGGACCGGGGCGACGGAGCTGATCCACATCGGCCAGTGCGCCATGGCGTTCAACGCGACGGTCGAGTACTTCGTGAACGCGGTGTTCAACTACCCCACGCTGGCCGAGTGCTACAAGGTGGCCTCGCTCAACGGCCTGAACAAGCTGCGGAGCGTCTAAAGGAGCGAGGGCGGCGCCGCGGACGGCCAGGGCTCCGCGGGGCCGACTATTCTGTGCCCATGGCCAAGAAGGCGGCGAAGAAGTCGGCGAAGAAGGCGCCCGCGGGACGGGGCGCGGGTCGTGGCGTGCCCGCGGGGCCTGCCGAGGCGGCGCGCCCGGCCGCCCGCGCCGAGGCCGTTCCGCTGGGGCTTGACGAGATCGTGGGGCAGGAGCGGGCGCTGTCGGTGCTGGGCAGCGCGCTGCGCTCCGGGCGCGTGCACCACGCGTGGATCTTCCACGGGCCGGAGGGCGTTGGGAAGTTCACGACGGCGCTGGCGTTCGGGGCTGCGCTGCTGGATCCGAGCGCGGCGCCGGACGGCTCTGGGAGCGTGCGCGCGGACCCGCGGAGCGCCGTGCAGCGGATGCTGCGCGCGGGCGCGCACCCGGACCTGCACGTCGTGCGCAAGGAGCTCGCGGAGGTGAGCCGCGAGGAGCGCGTGCGCGCGAGCAAGCAGACGACGCTCGCGCTCGAGGTGGTGCTCGAGTTTCTCGTCGAGCCGGCCGAGCGGACGCGCGTGCTCGCGTCGGACTCGCTGGCGGGGAAGGTGTTCATCGTCGACGAGGCGCACATGCTCGGCGTCGACGCGCAGAACACGATGCTCAAGACGATCGAGGAGCCCCCCGAGGGGACGGTGATCATCCTGGTGACGCCGAGCGAGGACCGCCTGCTCCCCACGATCCGCAGCCGGTGCCAGCGCGTCCCCTTCGGGCCGCTCAGCGACGCGGAGATGGGTGCATGGATCGCGCGCAGCGGCATCGATCTCGAGCGGGTCGACGTGCCCTGGGCGCTCGCCTTCGCCGGCGGCTCGCCGGGTGTGCTCCGGGCGATCGTCCAGACGGGGCTCGAGCGGTGGCACGAGGCGGTGGCGCCGGCGATCGGCCCCCTGAAGCAGGGGAGCGGCGTGCTCGACCTGGGCGGGATGCTGGCCAAGCTCGTCGACGACGCGGCCGCGGCGGCGGTCGAGGGGGATGCGAGGGCGAGCAAGGACGTGGCCAATCGCGTCGCCGCGCGACGGATGTTCCGGCTGCTGGGAGAGGCGTTCCGGGCGGAGATGCGTCGGGCCGCGGCGGTGGGTCGGCGGGCCGAGGCCGAGTGGGCGGCCGGGTGCATCGGGCTGGTCGAGCAGGCCGAGCGGCAGCTGGACTCGAACGTGGCGTTGGCGCTGCTGTTCGAGAACCTCGCCGCGCAGTGCGTGGCGACTCCGGCGGAGTAGGGCGGGTTCGGCGGGCGGCGGTCGCGGGCGGGGCTATGCCTGCGCCGAGAAGCCGGTCGGGGTTTCGGGCTGGGCGGCGCCGGGCGCCGGGCGCCCGGCCGCGCGCTCGGCGGCGACCTTCTCGATGAGGAGCGCCCAGGTCTCGCGCTCGTACTGCAGCAGCTCGATCGCCTTCTCGAGTCGGTCGGCGTCGCGGTTGAGGCTGGCGTCGACCATCTCGCGGTAGATGTAGAGATAGACCGAGCGGACGCGCTGGGCGAGCTCGGGGTCCACGTCGGCACGGATCGAGGTCGCCAGCTCGAGCACGATGGCCCTCGCCTGGGTGATGCCGTTGTAGGTGGCCTCGTAGTCCTTGCGGGCGATGCCGTCCGCGGCCTGGCGTGCGAAGCGCAGGGCCCCGTCGAGGAGCATCAGCCGCAGCTGCTCGGGTGAGGCGGTGAGGACCTGGGTGCGCAGGTAGGGGTTGGTCTCGGTGGTGGTGGTGGTCGTCATCGGCTGGCTTATCGGCCCGGCGGGTGTGCGTCTTGAGGCCGGGGCGGCGTCCGCGAGAGATCGGCTATCCCAGATTCTGGGTGAGCGCGAGCAGGGAGCTCTGCTGGGTCTGGAGGGCGGCGAGGGCCTGCTCCATGGCGAGGAACTGCGCGGCGAGGCGCTCGCGCTTGGCCTCGAGGAGCTTGTTGAATCCCTCGATGCGCTTCTCCTGCATCTCGATCTTGGAGGTGAAGGTCTTGTCCTTGGTCGTGAAGATGCCGTCCACCGTGTCGAGGTAGTCGTCGGCGAGCTCTTCGAACATGAAGAGGACGCCGAGCCGGCTGAACTGCTCCTCGGGGGAGGTGTTCCGGACGGTGATGCCGTCGTCGATCGCGGTCTCGGTCTCGGGCGGGATCACGTCGCGGGCGGCGAGGAGGTCGGCGACGGCCTGGTAGTCGGTCTCGAGGGCCTGGCGGAACTTGTCCTGGTCGAGCGAGAGCTTGCCGCCCTCGCCGACCTCGATGCCCACCTCGGTCATGCGCGCGAAGGCGTCGTCGACGCCGAGGGGCTCGTCGAGCGCGGTCCGCGCGAGGGCGGAGCGGAGGTTGGTGAGGGTGCTGTCGCCGAGCAAGGGCCCCTTGGTCTCCGTCTCGGCGTCGTAGCGGGTCATGAATCCGATGCGGTCGACGAGGGTGTTGTAGGCGGTGATGAAGGCGTTGACGGACGTGACCATCTTCTCGGTGTCGCGGGTGACGGTCACCGTCACGGGGTCCTCGGAGGCGGTCTTGATGTCGATGGTCACGCCGGGGATCACGCTGTCGAGCGTGTTGGAGGAGCTCGTGAGCAGGACGGCCTCCGCCGGGTCGGTCGAGCCGTAGAACACGCGGGAGTCCTGGCCCTCGTCGAGCGTGCGCAGGTCGAGCCCGAGCCCGTTGTCGTCGAGGATGAACCGCCCCGCGGTGCCGCTCGAGGCCGCGGAGAGGCTGAGACGGAAGGGGTTGCTGCCCGTCCCGTCGTTGATGATCGTGGCCCGGGCGGGGCCGCCGGCGTCGTTGATCGCGTCGGCGATGTCCTGGAGCGTGTCGGTCGCCTCGAACTCGACGAGGACCTCGGCTGAGCCGTCGATGGAGTTCTCGCCATCCACTCCCGGCGCCTCGCCCTCGAGCCTGAGGCTCGCGGCGACCGTGCCGGTGACGTCCTCGATGCGGATGGGCGAGGCCCCCGCGGGCTCGCCCGACTTCTCGGCGACCACGATGCCGTCGCCGTTGTCGTTGATGCGGACCTCGAGGTTGGCGCCCTGGGCGTTGGCCTGGGCGTTCATCTCGCGAACGAGGTCGTAGACCGTGACCGTGTCGGAGCCGATGTCCACGTTCACGACCACGCCGTCGCCGTCGATCATGCGGAACTTGCCGGTGCCGATGCCGGCGCCGCCGTTGAGGGCGGCGACGCGCGTCGCCATGGACATGTACTTGTGCTGGAGGCTGGAGCCGCTGACCGCGTCGTCGGCGACGCCGGCGGGGTCGGTCGAGATCCCGAGCGATTCGGCGGTCTCCCCGGTGATGATCAGGTTCGATGCGCCGCCGGTGGCGTCGGTGATCAGGAGGCCGTTGCCGGTGGAGTTCAGCGAGGCGGCGACCCTCCCGGCGTTGCCGGCGTCGCTGTTGATGAGCTCGATCAGCTCGTCCACGGTGACCGCCCCGGAGACATCGATCGAGAAGGCGGCCCCGTCCCTGGCCGTGAACTGGATCAGGCCGTCGCCGGCGATGCCGCCGCCGCCGTTGAGGTTCGAGACCAGCGTCGTGTTGAGGCCCGCCAGGACCCGCTCGCCGGTGAGCGTCCCGGGCGCGGTGCCGGCGATGCCGAGGTGCGCCGCCGTGGTGCTGGTTCCGTCGCGCTCCTCGACGGTGATGTCGCGGCCGAGCGTGTCCGTGATGACGATGCGCCCGCCGGAGACCGAGGCGGAGACCTCGGCGTCGAGCCCGGCGTCGGCGAGCGCGGCGTTGATGCGGTCGATGACGCCGCCGACGGTCGAGACGGCGCCCTGCGTCTCCTCGAGCTCCTCGTCCACGGTCTCCCAGACCGAGCCGATGTTGACGTTGACGGTGACGGGGGTGATGCCGTCGGTCACGGTGAGCTTGAAGTCGTAGCGGCTCTCGCCGACGTCGGCGCCGATGAGCACGCCGTTGCCGTCGTTGAGCTGGGTGAGCGTCGTGCTCTCGGTCATCTCGTAGACGGTCGAGCCGGTGAGCGTGCCGGCGGCCGAGGAGCCGGCGATCCCCAGGCTCGTCGCGGTGGTGTAGCCGCTCGCGTCGGCGACGGTGAATTCGCTCCCCCCGGTGAGCACGAACGCGCCGCCGGAGACGCTCGCGCTCACGTCCAGTCCAGCGCTGTTGATGGCCTCGAGCACCTCGCTCACGGTCGCGGCCTTGGACAGGTCCACGGTGACGGACGAGGAGCCCTGGGTGATGACGAGCTTGCCGCGCTCGACGCCCTCGCCGTCGTTGAGGTCGGCCAGGGCGATGTCGCGGTCGAGCCTCCCGAGCGCGGACTCGAACGTGAAGGAGGTGGCGCCGATCGCCGTCGAGTCCTTGTCCACGAAGCCTCTCGAGAGGAGCTGCTGCGAGGAGACGAGACGGTCCACGATGAAGGAGTAGGAGCCCGGCGCGGCCGCGCGTGAGGCCGTCGCGCCGAGCACGGACTCGTCGCTGCTGGCGGCGCGCATCGAGTCGAAGATGTGATCGAGCCGGAACGATTTCACGGCGGAGCGCAGGGCGTCGAGCTTGGAGTTGATGTCGAGGTAGGCCGACTGCTGCATCTGCAGCTGCAGGATCCGCTGCTGGGCGAGGTCGCGGGGTCGGGCCTCGATGGCCAGCAGCTGCTGGATGAGCGAGGCGCTGTCGATGCCGCTGAAGAGGCCGATCCCGGTCGTGATCCCGCTCATCTCTGACTCCTGGGTCTCAGGCCGCCCGCGCCCGGGGCGCAGGGGCGGGGAGGGCGAGCGTCTCCCCGGCGCCGGAGGGCCCGCAGGTCCCGGCTCCGGGGGCCCGCAGCACCGGTCTCAGGGTGCGCCGGAAGCACGGGTGGTCCAGACCGCGCCGGCGAAGCTCGAGCAGATCCGACGCCCACGGCGCAAGAACTGCGCGAAACATCCGGCGAGCCTCGGCGATGGCTTCCGCGGGTTCGTTCTGCACCCTGGGCATGGTCGCTCCGGACGTCCGCTCCCCGGCTTCGCAAGCGCCGGGCCATGTCGGACGTCCGGTTTCATCGGCTTGGGGGGCGGTGGCGCTCGCACGCAAGCGGCAGATCGGGGACCTTGGGCGGGGCCCGCCCGAATGGCTCCAACGGCGAGGCGAGATGGCCGATGCTTGGAGCGAACGCATCTGCCGGAAAGGCGTAGGATCGGCGGCGATGGGCGAGACCACGGCTGCACCTGAGATGCTCGACGATCGGCGGCTGCGCCTGGGCGTGCTGGCGCTGTCGGCGCTGGTGGGTCTGTCGGCGGTGTGGGGGGCGGTGGACGCCGTTGCACGCGAGCCGCGAGTCTGGGGTTTGTTTGGTTTCGAGGTTGTGACGCTGATCGCCGCGGCCCTGGGGGTCTTCGTGGGGCTTGGCAGGCCGAGGGAGGCGCCCGCGCTCGGGGCGGCGTGCGTGGGGGCGACGTTCTTTGCGGCGGCGACGCTGGGGCGGTTCAGCGCGATCGTGACGCGGGCGGAAGGGACGCTTTCGGAGTCGCAGGCGGTGGGAAGGCTGCTGCGCGACCCGGTGTTCGACGGGAGGCTGCTCGCGGCGGGGGCGATCGGGGCGATCGCGGTCGTCTTCGCGCTCGGCGCCGACCGGCGGGCGTGGCGGCGTCTGCTCCTCGGCGTGGCGATGGCGATCCCGGTCGTGGCCGTGACGGGGTGGCTGCTCCTCGGGTCGGGCCTGAACTGGCTGCTGGCGCCGGCGGAGTCGTTCGGCGGGATCGTGCGGATCGTCGTCTCGGTGCTCGGAGGCGTGGCGCTGGCGATTCTCGCGTCGGTGGCGGTGCACTCGGTGATCACCGCGTTCGAGAGCCGGCTCCCGCCCTGGCCCGACGAGGCGGAGCGGGGCGGGAGACCGGGCGCGGCCTCGGGGAAGGGCGCGTAGCGCGCCGCCCGGGGCGCCTCACACGCTCGAGGGGTGCCAGACCGTCTTGAACTCGACGAAGGGCTCGATCCAGTGCGGGCCCTCGCAGGTCTCGTCGTCGAACCAGCCGCCGGCGCGTGCGCCCGTGCCGGGTGGGAGATCTCGAATCGTGACGCGCTTGAGATTCTCGGCGGCGCCGAGCTCGAGGGCCTTGCGGTGCTCGGGCGTAACGCCCGCGGCGTGGATGGCGGCGATCTCGCGGTGCGAGGCGAAGTGGGGGACGAGCTCGTCGCGGTCGCCGGTGAGGATGTTGATGACGCCGCCGGGCATGTCGCTGGTGGCGATGGCTTCGGCGAGGATGCAGGCGGGGATCGGGTTGGTCTCGCTGGCGAGGACGACGCAGGCGTTGCCGGCGCAGACGACGGGGGCGACGAGCGACACGAGCGCGAGGAGGGGGTATTCGTTGGGGCAGACGACGCCGACGACGCCGACTGGCTCGGGGATGGTGAAGTTGTGGTAGGGGCCGGCGACGGGGTTGGCGCAGCCGAGGATCTGCTGGTATTTGTCGGCCCAGCCGGCGTAGTGGATGACGCGGTCGATCGCGGCGGCGACCTCCTCGGTGTCAGGTCTGTCCGGGCCGTGCGCCCGCTCCGTCGAGATCGCGGCCTGCAATTCTTGCACCTTGCCTTCCATCATCTCGGCGAGCCGATAGAGAATCTGGGCACGAAGGTACGCGGTCGCTCCAGCCCACTTCGGCTGTGCGGCCGCGGCGGTCTCGACGGCGTTGCGTAGGTCCTTGCGCGAGGCGCGACACGTGTGCGCGACGGTGTTCCCGGCCGCGTCGGCGATCTTGATCGATCGCCCCGACTCGGTGCGGGGGAACTGGCCGCCGATGAAGAGCTTGTAGGTCTTGTCGATCCTGAGCCGCTCGGCCATGCGTGGCCTCCCGTGAAAGTTCTCACATCCGTCGCGCAGTGTACGGCCCGCGGCGGGCGACGGGCACGCCGAACGCTACCCTTCGCCATGGATGCGCGGGCGGTCAAACGGCGCGTCGGACGCCTCGCGGAGCGGGGGCTGGCCTGGCTGCTGGGCGTCGGCCGGCGCGAGCTGTGGGTCATGGGGGGTTTGCTCGTCGCGGCGATGAGCGTGTGGTTCTTCCTCGAGCTCGCCGACGAGGTGATGGAGGGCGACTCCCAGCGGCTCGACACGTGGGTCGTCGAGCGCCTGCGCGAGCCGGGAGATCCGTCGAAGACGATCGGCCCCGACCTGCTCGCCGAGGTGGCGCTCGAGATCACCGCGCTGGGGAGCAACGCGGTGCTCGCGCTGGCGACGCTCGCGGTGGTCGGCTACTTGTGGCTGCGCCGGAAGCGGCACGCGATGTGGCTGGTGCTGGCGTCGGTCGCGGGCGGGGCGATCGTGAGCACGCTGCTCAAGCTCGGCTTCGATCGCCCGCGGCCTGACCTCGTGCCGCACCTGACGCCGATCCGGACGGCGAGCTTCCCGAGCGGGCACGCGATGCTCTCGGCGGTGGTGTGGATCACGCTGGGGGCGCTCTTGGCGAGCCTGGAGGAGAGCCGGCGCCTGAAGATCTACATCCTGTCGGTCGCGCTCGCGATCACGTTCCTGGTTGGGGTGACGCGGGTCTTCCTCGGCGTGCACTACCCGACGGACGTGCTGGCGGGGTGGAGCGCTGGGCTGTCCTGGGCGATCCTGTGCTGGCTGGTGTCGCGCTGGCTGCAGCGGCGGGGGGCGGTGGAGAGCAATCCGAATTCTAGCCCCTGAAGTTCGACTCACATTTCACCACAGAGGCCCAGAGGGCACAGAGGGGTCTCAGAGGGAAATACGTTTGATGCCGTCTCGGAGGTATGGCGTGTTGAAATTGAGAAGGAGCGCGGTCCTGAGGCCGGTCAGGCGCAAGTATGTGAGCACTTGGGCGTCGTGAATGGGGAGCAGCTTCTCCACGGCTTTGATCTCGAGCAGTACGACCGCCTCGACGATCAGATCTGCCCGGTACACACAGTCGAGCATCTCACCCTTGTACTCGACCGGGATCTCGACCTGCCGTGCGATGCGCAGGCCTCTGAGCATAAGCTCTCTCGCGAGACATGACTCGTACGCGGATTCCAGCAACCCAGGCCCCAGGGCTTTGTGCACCTCGATGGCCGCGCCGATGATCTCGCGCGTCAGCGGATCATCCCCCCTGAACTCCGTCTCCATGTCTTGCCCCCCTCTGTGCCCTCCGTGCCTCTGTGGTGATATCCGGGTTCAGAGACTAACGTATGCCCTTAGGCCGTGCAATCCTCCCTCGCGTCCGAAGCCGGACTCCTTATAGCCGCCGAAGGGCGAGCTCGGGTCGAACTTGTTGTAGGTGTTGAGCCAGACGACGCCGGCCTTGAGCTTGCTCGCGATCTCGAAGATCTTGGAGCCCTTGTCGGTCCAGACGCCCGCGGCCAGCCCGTAGGGCGTGTTGTTCGCGCGCGTGATCGCTTCCTCCGGCGTGCGGAAGCTCATGACGGCGAGGACGGGGCCGAAGATCTCCTCGCGTGCGATGGTGTGGCTCGGCTGCACGCCGGTGAAGAAGCTCGGGCGGCACCAGTAGCCCTTGTCGGGGAGCGGGTGCCCGTTCACCTCGTGCAGCGCGGCCCCCTCGCTGCGCCCAGCCTCCAGATAGCGCTCGATGGTGTCGAGCTGCTGGCGGGAGTTGATGGCGCCGACATCGGTGTTCTTGTCGAGCGGGTCGCCGACGCGGAGGCTCGCCATGCGGATCCCGAGCTTGGTGATGACTTGGTCGAGGACTGACTCCTGAACGAAGAGGCGCGAGCCGGCGCAGCAGACGTGGCCCTGGTTGAAGTAGATGCCCTCGATGATGCCCTCGACGGCCTGGTCGATGCTCGCGTCCTCGAAGATGATGTTGGGGCTCTTGCCGCCGAGCTCGAGGGTGAGGCGCTTGCCCGTGCCTGCGCACACGGTCGCGATCTTCTTGCCGACCTCGGTCGAGCCGGTGAAGGCGATCTTGTTGACATCGGGGTGGTTCACGAGGGCCGCGCCGGTCCGTCCGTCGCCGGTGACGATGTTGACAACGCCCGGGGGCAGGCCGACCTCCTGGCAGATCTCGGCGAGGCGGAGGGCGGTGAGCGGCGTGGTCTCCGCGGGCTTGAGCACGCACGTGTTGCCGCAGGCGAGGGCGGGGGCGAGCTTCCACGCGGCCATCAGCAGCGGGAAGTTCCAGGGGATGATCTGGGCGCAGACGCCGACGGGCCTGGGCTGTGGTGGCACGGCTGTCCCAGCCGTGCTTGCAGAGTCACGGCTCGGAGAGCCGTGCCACCAGGGGAAGGCGAAGCGGAGCTTGTCGGCCCAGCCGGCGTGGTAGAAGAAGTGCGCGGCCGCGAG